>CAWJQG010000014.1:0-286213 GCA_963844925.1 uncultured Actinomycetota bacterium
CCGGGGGCGACCTGTACAGGACCAACGGGAACGGTGTCAACGGGAGCGGGACGGGGAGCTTCCTCGACGGGAGCTACGGCGGCAACGGTAACGGTACCGGTACGGGAACTGGTACCGCCAACGGGACCGGCACCGGCGGCGGCGACGTCATCGAGTTCGGAAACGGGAACGGGTCGCACGGGCCGGACGGCTCCGCCGACGGTTCATAGAACCGCAAAGGTCATGACCGGAACGTTCGATCCGCAGGACACGCCTCAGCTGCGGCCGCTGCGGCTGAGGCACCGGGTCCGGCAAGCGGCGAACCTGGTCAACGGGTCCACGCTGGCGGGGCTGGCCGTGGCAAGGATCGGCTCCGCACGGCTCGCGCGCTGCCCAGACGGCCTGCTGGCCGGCACCGGCTACCAACTGCCGGTGCCGACCGCGCCCGCCTTCACCCTCGGTAACGTGATCATCACCCGGCGGCCGTCGCTCGAGGCGGACAGCGCCCTGTTCAGGCACGAGGCCAGGCATGCGACCCAGTACGCCTGGTGCGGCGGCCTCCTTATGCTCCCGCTCTACTTCGCCGCCGCGGGCGCGTCCTGGCTGGTCTCCGGCGACTTCGGCGCCTGGAACCCCTTCGAGCGCGCCGCCGGCCTAACCGACGGCGGCTACACCCCCCGCCCAATCCGCCGACCCACCCTCCCGCCCGGACGCCCAGCCCTCCCCGCCAGCCCCGCCAGCCCGCCCTCCGCAACCAGGGCCGACCCGGCTACTACCTCCTCGTCATCTTCCGGCGCCACCGTCGCACCAACAACATGACGCCTCAGACGTAATAGCCTGGCTTTCTCGCAACCCGCCAGCTTTCTATCAGTTCTGACCATCTTTTTCGCCTTCCTATCGGTTCTGACCATTTCTATGTCCTATTTGTACTGATTTGTCTAGTCAAAACTGATAGAAAGGTGCATCACCTCGTTAGATGATCATCGTGAGAGGCCGGACAGCAGGCGGTCGATGTGGCCTCGGTCGCGGTCGGGGACCAGGCGCACCTGACGGATTGAGCGCCATCCCTTGCCGGTAAGCAAAAACTCGCCTGGGGCGGCTAGGGCGGCGAGCCCGTTCATGATCGCCTGGGGATCACCCCAGTGGCGCTCGGCCGCGGAGCGGGCGTCGACCACGTCGGTGATCTCGCCGGACGCCTGGTCGATCCCGGCCAGGCAGTGGGTGCCGGCGACGTTGGCCCAGACCAGGCCGCCGGCCCAGGTCAGGTCGTTCAGCCCGAGCACCCGCTGACCCCCGCAGCGGACGTGCACAACGTCGCGCGGCTCAAGCGTCACCGGGTCCCGGCGGACCAGTTCGCTGGTGCCGTCGCTGGTGATCACCTCCGGCGCAGACGTGGCGCCGCCGACCGCGCACATCCCCCAGCCCTCGCGGTTGTAGCGAACCTTCTCTCGCATTTCGAGCGTCGCGGCGTCCCAGCACAGCGCGACCCGCTCCCGCCAGGTGAGCTGCCAGATCCCGTCCCCCACCCGGCAGATCCCCTCGCCGAAGAGCTCGGCCTGCAGCTCCGTCTGCGCTGCGGCGACGCCCGCGCCGAGCTCGTACCGCCGCAGCGTCGACTGACCGTACTGCCCGGTGGATTCCCACACCGAGCTGCTGCCGCCCTGACCGCCCCATTCGGCGATCAGTCCCTGGGTGAACCCGTTCCCAGGGTGCGGCATCCGCCGCATCACGCGCACCCGGTGAAACCGCATACCACGATTATCCCAGCGTCGGACGCCGCATCGGTGGCAGCTCTGAGGTCACGGCACAGGAGCGGCCCACGTACATTTGGCGCTGCGGACATACGTGCGGAGCAGTGCCCACGCGATCCTTGACGTAGCGCACGGCCGTCCCGAATGGTGGTGATATGAGCACGGAGGAACCAACAGGGCTGGAGTTCATCCTGACCCTTTCCTGCCCGGACAAGCCCGGCATCGTGTACGCGGTGTCCGGCTTCCTGGTGCAGCGCTCGGCCAACATCATCACCAGCCAGCAGTTCGGCGAGCCGGACGGCGGCCTGTTCTTCATGCGGGTGCACTTCTCGGTACCGCAGCCCGGACGCCAGGCGGCCGAGCTTGAGCGCGACTTCACCTGGGTGGCGGAGTCGTTCCAGATGACCTGGAACCTGAACGAGAAGTCCGCGCGGGTCAAGACGCTGCTCATGGTCTCCCAGCTCGGGCACTGCCTGAACGACCTGCTCTACCGTTGGTCGGCCGGCTCGCTGCCCATCGACATCACCGGCGTGGTCTCCAACCACGAGGTCTTCCGCGGCCTGACCGAGACCTACAAGGTGCCGTTCCACTACATCCCGGTGACGCCCGAGACCAAGCCGGCCGCCGAGGCCGAGCTGCTGTCGCTAATCGACGAGACCAAGACGGAGCTCGTGGTGCTCGCCCGCTACATGCAGATCCTCTCGCCCGAGCTGTGCAAGCGGGTCGAGGGGCGGATGATCAACATCCACCACTCGTTCCTGCCGTCCTTCAAGGGCGCCAAGCCCTACCACCAGGCGCACGCCAAGGGCGTGAAGCTAATCGGCGCGACCGCCCACTACGTGACGCCCGACCTCGACGAGGGCCCGATCATCGAGCAGGGCCTGGTGCGGGTGGACCACACGTACTCACCGGCCCGGCTGGTCGAGGCTGGCCGCGACGTCGAGACCCAGGTCCTCGCCCGCGCCGTCACCTGGCACGCCGAGCACCGCGTCCTGCTGAACGGCAACCGCACGGTGGTCCTGCCCTAACTAAGCTTCCTGCCCTAACTAAGCTAGGGTTCTCGTGTCGGTCAATTACAGTTCGGCACACTGTAATTCGGTCAACTATACTTCGACTATGAGTGCCACGAAGGGACTTGAGGTTCCCAAGCCGGGTCATCTGTTCGACCGGGATGCCGAGTGGCGAGGACTGGTGTCCTTCGCCACCGACACTCGGGCCGCTGCGACCCTCGGCGTGGTGAGCGGACGACGCCGTCAGGGCAAGAGCTATCTCCTGCAGGCGCTTGCGAAGGCTCTGGGTGGCATCTACTTCCCGGCCCTGCAATTGACGGAAGCGGTCTCACTGCGACTGTTCACCGATGAACTGATCCGCTTCACCGGGTCACCCGTCCCGCCGCTACGGGACTGGATTGACGCAATGCAGTTCCTGTTCGGGCTGTCCAAGGACCGCGCCTTCCCCGTGGTGATTGATGAGTTCCCCTTCCTGGTCAGCGCTTCCCCGTCCCTGCCGTCGATCATCCAGCGGGAACTGGGCCCCGGCGGAAGCGGGCAGGACAGCAGGGTGCGACTGCTGCTCTGCGGCTCGGCCATGTCAGTCATGGGCGGCCTGCTTGCCGGTCACGCGCCGTTGCGGGGCCGGGCCGGACTAGAGCTGATCGTGCATCCCTTTGGCTATCGGGACGCCGCCCGCTTCTGGGAGATCTCCGACCCGAAGCTGGCTGTCCTTCTACACTCGGTGGTCGGCGGGACCCCCGCCTACCGGCGTGAACTCCTGCGGGAGGACTCCCCTGCGGATCTCGCCGACTTCGATCCGTGGGTGATCAGGGCGGTCCTGAACCCGCAGACCCCGCTCTTTCGTGAGGCCCGCTACCTCCTCGCCGAGGAGACCGAGATCCGTGATCCGTCGCTCTACCAGTCCGTGCTCGCCGCCGTCGCCGAGGGCAACGCCACCTCTGGCGGAATCGCCAGCTACGTTGGCCGGAAGTCCAACGAGATATCGCATCCGCTCCGTGTCCTCGAGGACTGCCGACTGCTCATCAAGCAACCAGACCTGTTCAGATCGGGGCGATCGACGTACCGGATCGTCGAGCCACTGGTCACCTTCTACCAATCGATCATGAGCCGCGACTGGGCACGGCTCGAACTAGGGGACGGGCCGATGGTCTGGCGCGGTTCGCAGGGCCGATTTCTCTCCCAGGTAGTCGGACCGCACTTCGAATCGCTCTGCCGCGACTACGCGATCAGGGCCAATCCCGAGGTGTTCGGCGGCCCGCCGGGCGAGGTGGGCTCCGGCGTCGTCGCGGATCCAGCCAACCGCGCCCAGATAGAGATCGATGTCGCGGTACTGGCGCCAGCCGAGCACGGATATCCGCGTCGGGTTCTCTCCCTTGGCGAGGCGAAGTGGGACAGAGTCATGGACGTCCAGCACCTGGAGCGCCTGCGGCGCGCCAGGGACCTTCTCGCGGTCAAGGGCTTCGACACCCGTGGCGCGCGCCTGCACTGCTACTCCGGCGCTGGGTTCAGCCCGGAGCTCCGATCAGCCCAGGATGCTGATGCTGATATCCACCTGGTAGGCCTAGACCGGCTCTACGCCGGGTAAGTCCCCGGTCAGGGTGACTGGGAGGTAGCGGAGGCCGCGGAGGACGGTGTTCTCCTTCCAAGCGGGCTCACCGGCTAGGCGGAGCTCGCCCGGCCGCTCCAGAAGCAGGCGGAGGACAATCTGGGTCTCCAGGCGGGCGAGCGGCGCGCCTAGGCAGAAGTGGATGCCCCGTCCGAAGGACAGGTGACGGGCTGGCGGCCGCGTGATGTCGAGGCGCTCGGGGTCGGCGCACAGGCTGGGGTCCCGGTTGGCCGCGCCGACGAGCATCAAGGCGGCGGAGCCAGGCCGATACCGGCACCGCGGCGATGCTCGCGTCGGTCAGCGCGACGCGCGCGGTCAGCTGGACGGGCGGGTCGTAGCGGAGGAACTCCTCGACCGCGCCCTCCATGAGCTCGGGCTCGGCGCGCAGCCGGGCGAGCTGGTCCGGGTGCTGAATCAGCCTGAGGACCGCGGAGCCCATGAGGCTCGTCGTTGTCTCGTGTCCCGCGACCAGGAGCAGGATGCAGGTGGCGATCAGCTCTTCCTCGCTGAGCGCGTCACCGTCGTCGGCCACGCCGACAAGCGCGGACAGCAGATCGTGGCCAGGGGATCGCCGACGCTCCGCGATCAGATCGGTCAGGTAGTCGCCGAACTCGGCTCGGGCCGCCTGCTGTCGCTCCCGGTCCTCGTCCGAGATGAGGAACGCAGGGTCGAGGCCGCGCGCCAGCGCATCGGACCAGCCGACGAGCCGGTTGTAGTCCGCCGACGGCACGCCGAGCAGCTCGCTGATCACCGTCACGGGCAGCGGCGCGGCCAGCGCCTCGATCAGGTCCACCGATCCGCCCGACGCGCTGGCCGTCTTGATCAGCTCGGCGGCGATCGCCTCGATCCGGGGGCCGAGGTCTCTCACCCGCGCGGGAGTGAAGGCCCGCGACACCAGCCGGCGCAGGCGGGTGTGGTCCGGCGGGTTCAGCGCGAGGAATGAGCGCACTGCCGGGCGTTCCGCGGCCACCTCGGCATTCTGGCCAACGCGGCGCATTCCCAGGCGACCGCTCTCGGCCCGCCCGAACCTAGGATCCCGCAGCACCGCGGCGCAGTCTTCATGGCGGCTCAGCACGTACACACGCTCGACCGGCCGCCAGATGGGCCGGGCCGCCCGCAGCCACGCGTACGTGGGGTAGGGATCAGCGACTCGGTGCGGGTCAAACAGGGTCATCAGCCCTGCGACCCCGTCAGCCAGCATCTCGCTCACGTCTCGAAGTCTAAGCCGGGCAGTCCGCGCCGGCGCATTTACATTGTTTGCAGCCCACCAATCCTGCAACTGCTGCGACTCTGGTCAAACCGGGACAGACGCGAGTGTTTGTTGTCGCCTGGCTGTGGGTAACGCTGCGGACCATGGACGGTGATACGCCGGTGGCGGCGGTGCCGCCGCCACCGGGCAGTGAACGGCCCCGTCGGTTCCGGCCGAAGCTGCGGTATGAGCTGATCGGCTGCGGGCTGCACGGGCACGAGCTGCTAGGTACCGATGCGGCGGCTCTGCGGCCCGAAGATGCGATCTTCGCGCGGGAGTCTGGCGGCCTGCGCTGGTACCGGTGCCTGCGCTGTGATTCCTGGATCCCGCTGAGCCCGCCTGAGCACCCGGCCCGGCCGTATCCGCCCCAGCGGTCCGAGGTGCAGCTGCCGCTGCGGGGCCGGCCGTTGCGCGACCGGTACGTGCTGCGACTGGTCGCCGTGGAACGGGTGCTGCATTTCGTGGTGCTGTCGGCGCTGGCGGCGGCGGTGTTCTTGTTCGCCAGCAATAAGGCCGCACTGGACACGGATTTCACCCGGGCGCTGAAGTTCGTGCAGGGCGGGCTGGGCGGCCCGATGACCAATACCAACCACGGCATCGTGCACGATCTGCAGCGCTTGTTCGGCTTCAGCATCGCAAACTTGTACCTGGCCGGTACTGCGATCGCGGCGTACGCCCTCTTGGAGGGCGTGGAGGCGGCCGGGCTGTGGTTCGGGCGTCGCTGGGCCGAATACCTGACCTTCATCGCCACGATCATTTTCGTGCCCTATGAGGTCTATGAGCTGACCAAGGGCGTCTCCGCGCTGAAGGTGGCGGCGTTGGTGCTCAACCTGGCCGTCGTCGCGTACCTGCTGATCGCCAAGCGGCTGTTCGGCCTGCGCGGCGGCGGCAAGGCCGAGCGGGCCTACCATGACGCCGAAACCGGCTGGCCGCCGATCGATCGCGCCACCCCCGCGCCATCCGCACCGTTCCCGGCCACCCCGGGGAACGCTGCGGCCGAAATCAACCGCTGACAGGCGGGGTCGCTGGAGCGGTCATGGGGCAGGTGGAGTAAGCCGCGTGCGTTACTCCGAACGGCGCTTGGGTCGACGACGGCGAATGGACGGCGGCCGACGCATCATGAACCCCGAGGAGACCCCGGTCAAGAGGCGCTACGACCGGAACCCGCGTCCCGCCCGGACCGTCAGCCCGAGCAGCTGACTTTGTCCGCAGCCTGGCTCTCGTCCTGAGCCGCCAGGAACCCCGCTATCGCCTCAACGACCGCATCAGGAGCGCGCCGCGGAAGGTGATGGCTAGCGTGCGCGACGAGACGAAGCCGGGCGTTGGGCAATTCGTCGGCCAGCCGTTCCGCGGTCATGATGGGCACGATCTGGTCGGCCGGATCGGCCAGCAGCAGCACCGGGACGCCGATCGACGGCAGCGCATCCTCCAGTTCGGCGAGCTCGCTGAGCAGTGCGCGCTGCTCGGTGAGGAAGGCACGCCACAGCGGCTCGACGCCGCCGCCCTGCTGCCCCCAGACCTGCAGGCTGATGTGCTCGCCGGGGTACAACGGCCTGCCTTGCCGCCTGCTCAGCCAGGCGAGCCGGGCGCGGGCGATCCACGGCGTCCAGCGCCACATGATCTGTGCGCTCAGCGGGCCGATGACCGGCGCAGCGAGCAGCCAGTCCAAGATGCTGACGGAGCCCGGGCCGACGCCGGCCAGCAGGACCACCGCCTTCACCCGGTGCGGTGCCAGGGCCGCCGCCTGCAGCGCTATGCCCCCGGCCCACGAGTGAGCTACCAGGACCGCGGAGTCCACGTTCCGTTCATCCAAATCCTCGAGCACTACCCGGGCGTTGGCGGAGAACCCGGCGGCCGGGCGCTGGCTGGTGCCATAGCCCGGCCGGTCGACGGCTACCGCGTGCAGTTGGGCCGGCAGCCGCGCCATGACCGGCTGCCAGTCCGCGGCGCTCCCCGGCTGCCCGTGCAGCAGGACTAGTTCGTGAGCGCTTGGCGCCGTTGCGGGCGGGTCCCCTGGTACCGGTTCGAGCTCGGGTTCCGGCGCGGATTCCGCCGCGGGCCTGCGTGCCCGCACCAGCAGGATCAGCCACCCCACGGCGGCTATCAACCAGAAGCTGACCAGCCGATAGAGCAGAGCCGCAGCGACGGCCTGTCCGACGCGCAGCCCCGATGCGACCAACGCCACGCTGATCGCCCCCTCGGTGATGGCCAGCCCGCCAGGGGTGAGGGACAGACTCTTGGCGCCGATCCCCGCCAGGTAGACAAGGAGCAGGTCGCGCCACGGGACGGCGGCGCCGACGGCGAGGATGCTGACGGCCAGCACCCCGGCGTCGGCGAGCCAGTTGACCAGCGAGTCGCCGGTCGCCAGCGCCCAGCTCGATAGGGGAAGGCGGCGCGCACCGAACCGTCCGGCCCATGCCCGCAGAGCCAATTGCGGGTCGGTGGCCGGCCACCGCAGCAGCCTTGCACCGTGCTTAAGCCCTAGCGTCAGGTACTTCAGCAGGGCAGCGCGCAGCCGTGGCCGGCGAGCGGCGACCGCGATCACTGCTGCCGCGATGATGACCAGTGCGACGCACGGGACGGTGATCGCGAAGGCCAGTGCGCGGCCGGACGCCAGGCCACCGCCAGCCAGCACGAGTACCCAGGTGACGGAGGAGATCACCCCTCCCGCCAGCAGGGCCCAGCCGGCCAGCAGGTTGGCAGCCCCGAACCGGGTGAAGCGGCGGAACAGGTAGGCGGCGGCCAGTCCAGGGCCGGCCAGCGGGACGGAGACCGACATCGCGTTCGCCGCGTAGACGGTGGCGAGCATCGAGGTTCGCGCGGATCGCACGCGGCCAGCGTTGAGCAGGCGGCGGAACATCGCGGCGAAGGCCGCCATGGACACTGCCTCGAGCAGTACGCCTATCGGGAGCCACGTCCAGCGCAGATGGGCAAGCACCGTGAGAGATCCAGCCAGCCGGGACCGCTCGGCCGCCGCCGCCCCCGCCAGGACCGCAACGGCAATGACCGCGACGCCAGCCGTCACCGCCCTTCCCGGCCTTCCCGGCCTTCCCGGAGAACGGACCAGATCGCTCTCGATCACCAGTGCTGTCCCTTCCTGGTCAGCCTCGGTTGAAGGTCGCACATCAAATATGAACAACAATCACGTTTCCGGTCATACCCGCGACGCCACATCTGTAAGCGCTCTCCGTCACCGCCCGCCACGGCGCGATCTGTAACGAAATGATATCGGCGAGGCTGTCATACCGGATGCCGACCCTCTCGCCCGGCGGGCGGACGTTAAGAAGCCCGCAGTCCCGGGACGATCGCGTCGCGCGCGCTTGCCAGGCGGCTGCGGACCTGCTGGCAGAATTCCGCGGTTACCCGCTCGCTGGCCAGTGCGACCGGCTCGCCGTCCACCCACATCCGCGCCGATGACTCCACAAGCACGCGGCTGCCTGGAATGCGGGTGCTGTCGCGCAGCAGGCGTGCGCCGAGCGGTTCCCGGCGCACGCCAAGGCCGGCCAGCACCTTACCCAGCGGGATGGCGGAGGGCGGCGGCGCCGGATCGTCCGGCCCGGGGATGCCAAGCGCCCTGAGGGCGGACGCGGGAAGCCGGCCGGGCACGACGACCGAGGATACTTCGGCTGCGACCAGGCCGGAGCTCACGGTGCGCAGCGTCCCTGTGCGCTGATGCCCGTGCGTGCCCGGGCTCGTGCAGAGCTCGAGGCACTCGGCGGCGGTCAGCGGGCGGTCTGCGCGGCCGGTCAGCTCGATGCGGACCTGCTCGCCGGCCAGTTCCTCGAAAAGCACCGTCGCCGGACCTGTGCCGCGGGCAAGCAGCGCGGCGACCGAGGCCGCCGCCGGCGCGGCGCTGGCCTGCGGCCCCGGCGCCGGGGCCAGTTGGTCGACGGTCTGGGTGATCGCGCCCAGCTTCGCCGCGCTACCGAGGTGCGGGTGTACCAGGATCAGGCGTATATCCCTGATCAGCCCGCACAGCAGGTCGCCAAGGGCGGGTTCGGTCTCCGGGTCGCGGAGCCAGGCTAGCGAGTCGTGCATAAGCAGAAAGTAACCGCTTGACTACTAAATGCGCTAGTCTCAAAACTAAACATTTCCTACTATTTAACTCGCAGCCATACACGTTAGCCGCCTTCAGCCCCACGAGCCGCAGTCGCCCGCCTTTCCCCATCGGGCTTGCTGCCTGTGGGGCTGGTCGCGGGCTCGTTCAGGCGCTTTCCGGCTCGGCGAGCGCGACGGCCGGCTCGGCGGCAGGCTGGTGATGCCAGGCGTGCGGGATGTGCAACTTGCCGCCGCGCAGCCGCAGGTGAACGAGGTAGCCGACGACGAGCGTGATACCGATGAACAGCACGGCGCTCCACTTCAGCCACCAGGTGTGCCCGGTCAGGTCGTAGACGGAGCTGCGCGGCCAGGCCAGGTTTACGACGGCGGCGACCTGGTAGATGACCGCCACGAGGTTGACCGGGATGGCCCACTTGCCGAGGCTGAACAGCCGCTTGCCGTGCTCGTCGGTACCCTCGGCGGTGGCGGCGCTCGCCTGGCCGCGGGCGCGGGCGAACCGGTGCAGCAGCAGCGGCGCCGTGACGCCCAGGTAGCCGAGGTACAGCATGGCGATGCACAGGCTGGACAGCGCGGTGAACACGGCGCTCTGCCCGAGGTTGACGACGAGGACCAGGGCGGCGCCGAGGCCGACGACGAGCGAGGTGACGATCGGCGTGCCGGTGCGCTGCGAGACCTTGCCGAGGACGCCGTGGAACGGCAGCGCCTTCTGCCTGGCCATGGAGTACATCATCCGCGCACCGGAGGTCTGGCAGGCCAGCGTGCAGACGATAATCGCGATCACGACGTCGACCAGTATGATGCGCCCGGCGGTCGCGCCGAAGACCGCCTCGACCACGTACGGCATGCCGACACTGGCGAGGTTACCGTCGGTGAGGCTGGGCGCGGCCATCAGCGCGGCGATCAGCAGCAGCGCCCCGCCGACGCCGGAAACGGTGAGCGCGCGGATGATGGTCCGGGGCGTGATGCGGCGCGGCGCGTGGGTCTCCTCGGACAGTTCGCCCGCGGAGTCGAAGCCGACCATGACGTAGGCGGCCATCAGCCCGGAGGCCAGAAAGGCCCAGATGTAGGGCGAGCCGGGAGTGGGAGCCGCGCCGGTGGAGTGCATCACCACCGACGGGCCCCGCTTGGCGTGCGCGAACAGCGTGATCACGATGGCGATGACGCCGAGGATCTCCAGGACGACGCCGGTGCTGCTGATGATCGCCATCAGCCGGATCCCGATGATGTTGATCGCGGTCGTGACGACCAGCAAGATGACCCCGAGCAGCACCGCGTTCCGCGCGCCGCTCACGGAGGTGGGCGAGGAGTTCCCGCCGAGGAACTGGAAGCCGGACCAGATCGACGGCAGCACGGCCTGGAGAGCTATGGCCGCCGCGGCCACGGTGAGAATCTGCCCGATGATCATGACCCAGCCGGTGAACCAGCCGAACGTCTGCCCGGCCAGCCGCGACGACCACTGGAAGATCGCGCCCGAGATCGGGAACCGCGCCGCGAGGGTGGAGAAGTTCAGCGCGACGAGCATCTGGCCGAAGAACACGATCGGCCACGTCCAGAAGAACGCCGCCCCGCCGAAGCCGAAGCCGAGGAAGAACAGCTGGAACACGGTGGTGAGGATGGAGACGTAGGAGAACCCCGCCGCGAAGGAGGCGAAGCTGCCGACCCGGCGGTGCAGTTCCTGGTTGTATCCGAAGCGCGCCAGGTCGGCGTGCTCGACTGGCTGTTCGACGGTGGACGTCATGGCTGCCCCTGGATGGCTAGCGGACCCTAATATCTGTCGTACGACAGATAATTGGCACTAGCGTCCGTCGGCGCTGCTTCCAGCACTTTGCCGTTTGGTGACAGGTATGTGACGAGACGGGCGGAACGTTACAGACACCGTCATAACCTCGGCCCGCGGCTGCTTCCGGTTCCGTCGGTGAGAAAGCGACAGGTCTCCGCCGTTGCTGCAGTCCCGCCGGCGCGCCGATCCGATCGCCGCCCCTTCCCGATGTCCCGAACGGATCCGTGGTTACTCGTCGACCGCACCGCCATTTCCTGGACGACAGCTTGCGCCATCCCGCATTAGACTATAATCTTGGTCTATGGTTATGTTGCCGCTGTCGGACGTCAAGGCAAGGCTGTCCGAGATCGCCGAGGAAGTAGACCGCACACACGAGCGTGTCCACATCACGCGGAACGGCCGCGAATATGTTGTCCTAGTGGCGGCCGAGGATCTCGAGGCCATCGAGGCAACGCTTGAGCTGCTGGCCGACCCTGCGGCACAACAGCGGATAGCCCAGTCCCAGCAGGAGATCGCGCGCGGGGAAGGCCTGACGCTTGACGAGCTCGAGAAAGCCCTAGCGGAGCGCTTCGGGAAACGCTGACCATGACCTATCAGGTCGTGGTGTCGCCCGCGGCCTCCAGGCAACTGCGGGAACGGCTGCCTGAGGCTGTCGCTTGGGCCTGCTACGAGTTCATCCGCGGCCCACTGGCTGAGGAACCGCAGAGGGTCGGAGCCCCCTTGCGTGCGCCTTTCGAAGGGCATTGGCGCGCACGCCGGGGTGAGTACCGCGTTCGGTACACGATCGATTCCGGCAGCAAGCAGATCCACATCCTGGATATCGATCACAGGCGCGACGCTTATCGCAGCTGACAAGCACCGGACGTGCGGATCGTCATCGATTCCGTCGTTGAGCGGCGTGCGGAATGGCCCCGGGAGCAGGCGCGTTCACCGTGATGCGGGTTCCCGCGAGCTCGACGGCGAGGCTCCGGGCGAGCTGGACGACAGCGCCCATTGCGTGGCCGTCTTCGACGGAAGGAGGCATCGCCATGTCAGCTGAAGTCCCCGTGCCCCCGCTGGTAGCGGCCGCTACGGCCCGCGCCGGCCAGGCCGACTTCTCGATGTCGTGCGACCCCGCAGTGGGACGGCTGCTCGCGGCGCTGGCCGCGCACCTGCCCGAGGGCGCGCGGGTGCTAGAGCTCGGCACCGGGACCGGGGTGGGCACGGCCTGGATTGTGTCGGGCCTGCTGCCGAGGACGGATGTCACGGTGACCTCAGTCGAGAAGGACCCCGGGACCGCCGCGGCGGCAGCCAGCGGTTACTGGCCGTCCTTCGTCGATCTGCGCTGCGACGACGCGCTGGAGGTTCTCGCAGAAGGCGAAGCATTCGACCTGGTCTTCGCCGACGCTCCCGGCGGCAAGTGGGAAGGGCTCGACCGCTCGGTCGCCGCCCTGCACCCGCACGGCCTGCTGATCGTCGATGACATGACTCCGGAGCCGGACTGGACGGAGAGCCACCGGGCCTCGCAGGACAAGGTCCACCAGGCCCTTGTGTCCGACCCGGGACTGACCACGGCTGAGCTGGCTGTCGGCTCCGGGGTGATCCTCAGCGTGCGCAGCGTCTAGGCCCGCTGTGGCCTGGGCGCCGGCATCGAGGGCTCGTTAAACCAGGCGCGATCTGTCCGCTGTAACAGGATGCCGGTGTAAAGGTCGGCGGAGGTCAGCAGACGTACGTCTCCTGACTGGGCTGCCTCGTCCCTGAGTTCCGCGGTGAACCCGGCGCCGCTGAAGCACAGCAGTCGGGCCGTTGCCGCGCCATTTCGGCCCTGCGCGATCAGCAGCCCACGGATGTGGCGTAGCCGCTCTAGGTGCGCGAGCCTCATGGTCTCGTGCCATTTCGCCTCGCCGATAGCCAACATGGCTTCCCGGCCGTCGTCGTCGACTGCGAATGCCGCGACATCGATCTGCCGGGTCTTCTTGCTGGCCGGGTCGTTCACGGTGCCGGGCTCGACCCGAGCTGGGAACCCTCCGGTGATCTCCTCCGGAGCGAAGTACCTGGTCCAGTACCGGCACAACTGCTCGAAGTGCGGGCCGAGGACGTTGGAGGCGAAGCGGGGCTCGCTCCGCTCCCACAGGCGCGCGGGGTTCCTGGTGTGCGCCAGGTCGGACCAGATCGGGCGCATCACCCCGTGGTAGAAGGTGATCAGCGGCTCGGCGATCTCGTAGGTTGACTGGTTGGCGCGGAACGCGTCCGGCTGCTGGTGGACCAGACCGCAGTCCATCAGGACGTTGAGCGGATGGGCCAGGTCGCCGGACTTCCGGCCGATGTAGCTGGCGATGCCGCCCCTGGTCGTATTGCCGTCGGCGATGGCGGCCAGGACCGAATGGTAGAGCCCCATGTCACGCAGTTCGGATTCGGCGGCGAGCAGGTAGCGCGCCTCCCTGAACAGCGGGCTCGCCCGGTTCAGCACTGTTCGCTGAACCCACCCATCGAAGTCGCCGGCATCGGCCGGCGAGTCGTCCCGGGCGAACTCACGCCGGTAGGCGGGCGTACCGCCGACGATCGCGTGCACCTTGATGGCGAGCGCCGGGTCCGTGACGTTCCAGAACTGCGCCGCCAGCTGGTAGTCAAGCGTCGGGACGACGAGCTCAAGCCCCGCCCTTCCGCGCAGGGGCGCGTTCCCAGCCAGCAGCGTGCCCATGAAGGTCATGGCCGAGCCGCACAGCAGCAGGCGGCTGCGGCTGCCCTCGCGCTGCGCCCGGCGCGGCGCGAGCGCATTCTGAAAAATGGACGGCAGTGACGGGTTCGCCCGGGCCAGATAGGGAAACTCGTCGATCACCACGGTCGTCGGCTGATCGTTCCCCAGCGCCAGCAGCGCGTCGAGCACCTCATGCCAGCTGTCGAAGCGCAGCCCAGACGTCAGCCCGAGATGCGCCCCGAGCGCCGCTCCGATCTGGCGCAGGGAATCGCTGTCGGTCGCCTCGTCGGCCGCGAAGTAGAAGCCTCCCGTCTCCTCGCATAGCGCCCGCAGCAAGAAGGTCTTGCCTTGCCGACGCCTGCCAGAAACGATCCCGAGGGTCGCACCTGGCCTCTCGTCGGCCGCGAAGGCGGCAAGCTCCATCCACTCCACGTCACGGTCGAACATGTCATCCGGCTTGTCCGGCAGCACATTAGGCGAAGTTCTCATAACTCTACCTATCATAACTGTACTTACGAGTGGACTTGGAGCAAGCAGTCCACACTGAGCCGCCATCTCGCGCCCACAAGGAACCCCAACCAGAGGAACCTCTGTACGACGACACGCCCGATCGTCCATTGCCATCAAACTGAAATTCGCCTAATATCAATCATACAGCCCGCAAAAGCGAGCGGGTCGCCGCCGGTGCGTCAACACCAGCGGCGACCCTAGACCACCCCAACCAGCATCACCTGGAGGGATGACCATGAGGTCAATCATGTCTGAAGCCGGACAGTCCGCGCTCCCCATCCCGGCCCTCGGCCCGCACCCGCGCCTAGACCGGATCGCCGCGGCCACCTTCGAGCAGCTGAGCGCGGCGCTCATCTTCCTGAGCGTCTTCGACGCAGACGCCTTCGACCACGCGATGGACGTGGCCCAGTCCGACGATGACGAGCCCGGCGCCACCGGAGAAGCCGAGCCCGTCTGCGCAACCTGCGGCGGCAACGTCGGCATCTTTATGGAACGAGGCCTCGCCTGGCAGCATTACGCCGGCGACGGCACGACGGTCGGCGAGCAGCAGATCTACGACCCAGGCCACGCCCCCGCGGTGACCTGGCGCCTCTCCGAGGACCCGCAGACACAGTTCTAGACCGCGGCTGTAAACCGCGCACCGTACCGCATTCGGTGCCCCGTCAGAATCTGACGGGGCACCAGTGGCATGTGTGAAAATACACTTTTCGGTAAGGCGACCGGATAAGCGAGACAAGCGAATCGTAAGAAATGCCTACTCGGAATCGGCGGAGATGAACTGCACCACGGTCCTAACCTGACATCCGAAGACGGACACCGATTCGGACAGTGCTCATGAGCGACTCCATCACTGCCACCGCCGAGTACAACGAGCTGCTCGACTCCATCAAGCAGACCCTCGTGACCGGTCAGGTGCGCGCGGCCCGGGCCGTCAACACGTCCTCGTTGAGACCTACTGGCAGATCGGCCGGGAAATCGTCGCTGACCGACAACCTCGCCCGGTTCCTGCGCGAGCTCGGCACTGGCTTCGCGTTCGTCGGCGCGGAGGTCCCGATCCCGTCCGGTGACCGCGAGTTCTTCGTGGACCTGCTCTTCTACCACTGCCGACTGCACAGGTACGTGGTGTTCGATCTGAAGCTGGGCCGCTTCGAGCCCGAGTACGTCGGTAAGCTCAACTTCTACGTCCAGCTAGTCGACGACCACCTGCGCGACCAAGCACGCGACGACCCGACCCTGGGCATGCTCCTGGTCGTCGGCCGCGACGACGTCACGGTGGAGGTCGCCCTGCGCGGCGTTAGCACCCCGCTCGCCGTCACCGAATGGCGCCGCCTCCCCGCCAACGTCCGCCAGGCACTCCCCACCGCCGAAGACCTCAGGCCCACCGTGACACGCATCGTCCGCGAAATCGAGTCCACCACTCCCGCAGCCTTACGCCGGCCGGAAAGGCGGGGCCGGCTCATCGTCGGTGCCGGTGAGCTGGTCTCGCAGCAGGTACAGATCGGTCTCGAGCGCGTCGTTGCCTAGAGCTTCTGGGTCGGCGAGGAGGACCTCGACGGCCTGCAGCCGCGCTCGCGTGTCATATTGCATGCTGTCCTCCTAGATCGCCCTAGACCACGCCGCGCGAGCGCGCTCGTTGAGCTCCGCGGTCGTCAGGTCGTACCGTACGACGAGCTCCTCGTGGCCGGGGGACCGCGGCGGTAGCCGTTCCAGCTCGCCGCGCATCTGCTCCCGCAAACGGATCAGAGCCGGGTCGTCGAGCTGGCTGAAGTCGGGTTCCTCGCTGATGCTCATGATCTGCCTCGGTGGTCGGTCGTCACGGCTGGCGCATCCCGCCGCCACCGGGTGGCGGTTATTCGGCAACGGCGGGATGTGAGGACAACGATGCGCTCGCCGGATTAGGTTGGATATGCAACGATGCGCGTCGACAACAACACGCTCAGCTTCGACAACGGGACAACAAAGGAGTCCGGCCATGCCGCGGGTTCGCACGCTGACGCCCGGCGCGTCGCCCACGCATTTCTTCGGCAGCGAAGTCAGGCGCGCTCGCGAAGCCGCGGGCATGCCGCAGGCCGAGCTCGGCGCGCTGGTGCCGTGCGATAAGTCGGTCGTGAGCCGGATCGAGGCAGGCCTGGTCCAGGCGGACGAGGCGTTCGCCCGAGCCTGTGACGTGGCGTTCCCGCACCTGGACGGGTTCTTCACGCGATTCTGGAAGGACTGCCAGACCTGGAGCGCCGCGTTCCCGGCCGCGTTCCGGGAGTTCGCCGCCTACGAGGCCGAGGCGGTCACCATCTGGACGTTCCAGCACTCCCTGGTGCCCGGCCTCCTCCAGACCGAGGGCTACGCCCGCGCCGTGCTGGAGCGCCACCCGAACGTCACCACCGAGCAGGTAGCCGAGCGGCTCGCCGCCCGGCTGGCCCGACAGTCAGTGCTGGAACGGGCCGACCCGCCGCTGCTATGGGTGCTGCTAGACGAAAACGTGTTGCACCGCCAGGTCGGCGGCGCGACGATCATGCAGGACCAGTTGACGCACCTCGCCGCGGTGGCGCGGCGGCCGAATATCACGGTCCAGCTGATTCCCCGCGAGGAAGCGCACGTCGGCCTGACAGGCGCGTTCTCCATGGCAGAGACGGCTGACGCCTTCGTAGCTCACCTGGAGCACATAGCAGACGGCTTGATGACCGACAGTCCAGCTATCGTGGCTCAAGCGAGCACACGGTTCGACGCGCTGAAAGCAGACGCGCACCGGCGCAGCGAGTCCCTGACCCTGATCGAAGAGATGGCAGAGAAATGGAAACCATAGACAACGCCCCATGGCGCAAGTCCAGCTACTCCGGCACCAACGGCGGCGACTGCGTCGAGGCGGCCGACGTGGCAGGCAGCATTCTGGTCCGCGACACGACCAACCGCGGCGGCGTGGTCCTCACCATCTCTCCCGACGCATGGCTCCGCTTCACGGCCACGCTCAGGTAGTACCCGCGGTCCCAGCGATCCGGTGACGCGGCGCTCAAAAATGGCCAACTGAGACAGAAGCCGATCACGTCGATGCCGCTTTACGCAGGACGGGCGCGGTAAGTGACAGGCTCCACAGCCAGCAGAGTGTCGAGGTCCCCCTCCAGAACGTAAAACTCGGGTGCGTCGCCATCGACATCGAACACGCGGTAGATCGCGTATTCCCCGTGATGCCGATGAGCGAAGTCCAGCTCAGCGGAGGTGATGTAGAACGGCGTCAGCGCACCAAGCTTCGTCGCCTTCACCTCGATGTAGCGATGCCGCCCATCGAGACTGAACGACCGGATGTCATACCCGGTCCCGTCTCCAAATTCCCTGGCAACCCAGAGGACGTCCGCAGCCAGGTCAGCTCGGCCTTTCCTCTCAAGGGTCGCCTTCTCGAGGTTAAAGACGAACTCCTCCCCCCGGTCCCCAACCCGCTTGCTCTCTTTCTGAAGCAACCCATAGTCCACCTTCCTCCCGCGCGCCTCGGGCGGCATCTCAGGTACCGCCACCTGGCGCAGGGCCGCGGCGAACCGGGCTTCGGCCGGCGATTGCTGCTGTGGTTGCAGCTTGGCGAACCAGTCCGGATTGGCCTCCAGGCGGTGCTTCACCTCAGGACGCAAGGCATCCTGGATGTTAGACGCCGGCTTGTAGCCCTTGATGTACGGCAGGCCGAATTCAAGCATGACGGTGCTGATATTCTGATGCTTCCACTCGATCGACTTGTCACTCCGGGTACCGCCCATCGACTCGATAAGCGCGTTGCGGTGCTCGGTCTGTTGTAGGGCTTGCCCGCGCACTCCAGTGCAAGCATCGCAAGGTAGTCATCGACGATGGCCCTGTTCTCGGCCTCGGTCCAGTCCCCTGCCATGCAGTCCCGTCCCAACTGACGCGCCGCAGCCGTCGGGCTGGCAACCCGTTGCCAGTACCCGTGACGCGGCATAGGCGGCGGACCAAGCTCCGAAGGTCGGCCTCCTGGTCGACGTTATCGTATTGGCAACACGTTATCGTATTGGCAACACGTCGCTAAAGACGGGAAGCTAGCCGGGAACACCCACACCCTCTTGACGTTGCATCACGTTTCGGGCTGAAGTGTGGAAGCCTGCGCTGGCCAACAACGTATGGATGGAGATAGCCCGGCGGGAGGACATCGGCGCAGATCTGAAGGCGCCACCAGCAGCCCGCAGCGGTGAGATAACGGGAAGCTACGTGCTGGTCCCAGCTGTCCACCCGGATGACGTTCAGATCGCTGAGCGGTCTACTCCGAGTTATCTGGGCCGTGCTTGCGGTCGCTGTTGGCTTTGATTTCCTCGGGACAGAGGAAATTGCCAGCGATACCGGCGGCCTCGAAATCGGCGCGGCGCTTCCACCAGAGGCCGTCAACGGCCTCAGCGATACGGGGCTGAGAGCAGCCAAGAGCGGTGCGGATGAACTTGCGATCGGCAGGGTCGAAGCCTTCAAGCTGCTCAGGTACGGCGATGCCGCTTATGTCAACACGGCGGCAACGAGCGGGATTTGCCTGGTTCACCAGGACCCATTTGAGGAACTCGTCGCCGGGGCCCCACTGGCCCGATGATCGCATTCTGGCCTGATACTCGCGGATGATCTCCCAGGTATCGTCAATCGCTACACAACCTGACTGCATGACTTCCCTGAGGAAGCTAGTGCAAGAGCTGATTGATTGTGGAAGATGGGGAGGCTCCGGGCGATCGTCAATCCTGTCATTGGCGACGACGCCGACATTCGTATCTATAACCCAGGGTTGGCTCATGAATGGCGGCTACGACGCTCGGCTGCAGCCTCGGTCATGGCGGCCAGATCGCCCATCTCATCGCCGAAGAAATCTTGCGGCCAGTTCGTGATGTTGCCGTACACATCGACCTTGAGGTCGTGGATCTCGGACCTGCCATCCTCAGCGTCTATGAAGTAGAGCGCCACATCGTCCTTGAGATCTCCTCTTCGGCGATCCGGCGTTGGATGCGGTGCAGCAAGTGCTCGCTGTGGGTTTCCACGATCAGCTGGGTTCCGTTGTCCTTGACAGCACCGAGCAGCATGTCACCGAGTGTGGACTGGGCGGCGGGGTGAAGGTGAATCTCAGGCTGTTCCAGGATTACGGGCGTGCCAGGCGTCGAGTAGAAGACCTGGACTAGTACCGGCAGAACCTGGGATACGCCGAAGCCGACATCTGTGATTGACACGCTCGTAGAGCTTCCAGCTACAGAGACCCGCAGCTCGTACAGATTGGTTCCGCTGCCGATCTCTACCACGGCAAAATGATCAATTAGGCCCATGTGCTGAAGCCAGTAACCCAGATTCTCTTCGAACCTGCGCGCCTTGATCACCCGATTCTGACGGCGCGCAGCGAGAATCGCCGCAACCGTGTTCTCTCCGCGTGGACCTACGAACGTGGGACTGCTGCCCTGCCATTGGTATCGCCGACGAGGACGATCACGCAACGGACGAACGTATGAGATGCTCGACATTAGCTCATCGAACTGATGTGACAGTTCGGCGAGAAAATCCGCGTTCTGAAAGACTGAAGAAGCCACGTCAGGAAATCCGTAGCACTTAATAGGTTCGGGCAGATAGTCGGGCACTTTCGCTCGGCGCCGAAGGCTTAGTCCATGGGACGTGACCTCGTAGAACTCCCCTCTGCGGCGGCGCATGCCAACGGTCCTATCGCCAGCGATACCGATCGCATAATCCATGCGCTGAACGATGATCTCGCCGAGCACTCCGCTTTCTTGAGCGATATTTGTGAAGAACCGAAAGACATCTGATTCAAGGGCATCGCTGCTGGCGCTGGCCCTGCGCAGCCTTACGGCTTCTCGGGTCGCCAGTTAAAGGTCATCCCTATGTCACGATGGCCATCGTGATCCTTAACGAGGTCTAGATAGGTGCCAAGATCCACATATGTCTCGCGTCCTCCCAACTGCAAGACCTGGCGTGGGTCTAGCGATTGGCCGTCCGCTTCATGAGGAGCAATGACTGGATCAGACTGGACTTACCGGAGCCGTTGCGGCCGAAGAAGATGGTCAGCGGAGCTAGACGGACCTGGCCGGTGTCATCCCAGCTCTTGAAGTTGGTCAGACGGAGTCCGGTCAGCATGATGACACCTCCTTTCGGGATCAGGATCACTGTAACGGCTAGGACGTAGCATCTGGTGTAGTTCATCACCCATCTAGGTATCCGGCTAAGGCATCACGCTCGAGACAGTAGTCCTGCTGCGTGCAGACCGGTGATGTGGTCGCGGATGGCACGGGGCTGCGGGCCGCCGCGGATGAGGATGCCGCATTCGAGGTTGGATTCCATGGCGCGGCTGGTGAGGTTCGCGCTGCCGACGAGCGCGACCTGGTCGTCGACCACGATGATCTTCGCGTGCAGAGCCGCGCCGGGCGGGCGCGAACTGGCCGGCCAGTGCAGGCGAAGCGCGTTGAGGCCGGGGAAGGGCGTGCCCGCTGCCGTGTAGGACGGGTTGTCCTCGTGGCGTTCAGCCAGCAGGGTGACTGCTACGCCCCGTGCGGCGGCGGCCGAAAGCCGTGCTGATCGACGGCTCGGTGTGGGTCGCGTAGCTGACCAGCAGGATCTCTGACCGCGCCGCGTTGATCAGGTCGATGACGGCCGCCGCGGTCAGCCGTGACGATGAAACTCCGGATTCCGGGCCGGTCCAGACGACCGAAACCGACTGCTGCTGCCGTGCCCGCTCGACGGCGTGGGCGGCGCCGGTGAGCAGCCCCGACAGGTAGGCCGGCTCGGCGTAGGCGAGCCGGTGCTGAGCTGGTCGCACGCGTCGCGCAGGATCGACGGAGCCCGCGGTCGCGCGCAGCTGCCGGACGCCGGGTTCGCCCGCGGCCGCGGCCTCGGCGAGTCGGCGGACATCGGCGGTCGGCAGGCGTTCGGCGATCCGGCAGGCCCAGTCCGCCAGCGTCAGGCGGGTCCGGGAGCCGAAGCGCCGCCAGGTCCGCTCACCGCAGTGGGAAGGCGAGGCCGTCGCCGGTCAGGTCGACAAGCACCGCCCGGTCCAGCCACCGGTTGCCCGCCTCGCAGCTCGTCTCGGATGCGAACAGGCAGGCGTGGCAGGCGGCGTTGTGCAGCGCGGCGGACGGGAACTCCGGGATGTGCTCGGCGCACAGCGGGTCGGACGAGCAGTGGGCAGCGTCGTCGAGCGCCTGGCGCAGGATCCGCTCCAGGTACCGTCGCTCGCCAAGTGCGACGAGCCCGCCGAGCGTGCCCTCGCTGTCGCTGGCCGCCGTCGAGATCAGCACGCCGGCTGCGGGCGACGACGGGGTGCCGAGGTAGATCCGCTCCCGCAGCGACGCCGACGAGTACCCGCACTCCAGCGCGACCTGGCGCATCAGCATGTGGCTCAGCGTGTGGATCAGCAGGAACCGGGCGATCGGGAACCCCGTCGTCGGCGTCTGGTCCCGGTCCAGCGCCCACTGCCGGTAGGCCCGCCCCAGCGCGGTGATGTGCTCGTGCTCGGCGACGGACGACGCCCATCGCGCGACGTGCTGCTCCCGTAGCTCCAGGAAGATGCCCTCGCCTCGCTGCTCGACGGCTGGCACCCACTCCGCCGGGCCTCGTGCGAGCGGGATCCGGCGGACCGGCCGCAGCTCGTCGCGTTCCGGCGCGGACAGCCGGGTGAACCCGAGCAGGGCGCGGACCTCGCGCAGCCGCGACACCAGGACCACCTGGTCGATGAGGCTGTCATAACCGCGCGGCGAGTCGGTCGGCACCGCGCGGAAGTCCGCGTCCTGCCGCTCCGTCGTCGGGCGCGACAGCAGCTGCCATTCGGCGTCCAGCAGGTTGTCGGGCGATTCCGGGACAGTGGGGCCGCCCTGCCCGCGCAGCTTCTCGATGCATCCCCACACCTCCTCGATCGGGTGCCCGCGCAGGCCCCGCAGCGCGTCCATGCCCTCGATGATCATCTGCGCCACCGCAGCCGACGGCTGGACGCCCAGGATCTCCCAGTTCGCCGCGACCAGGTCCTCGACCGTCTGTCCCTGCGGCAGGTGCAGGGCGCTCGCCGACACCGCGAACCACAGGTTGCTCGCGCCGAGCACGATCAGCTTCAGCTGCTTGCCGCACTGGTAGAACCGCTGCAGGTGGGGATGGCGGCCCCGGCAGACCGGCAGCTTCTGCCAGCCGTCGCTGCCCGCCGCCTCCTGGATGGACCGGCTGTGATCGCACGTCACGCACCGAACCGTCACCCGTGGTCCCAGGGTGGACGCCGCGTCGGACATGGTGAGCTGCGGCCCGTCGCAGACACCCTCCGCCCGGGTGGCGTGGACGAAGTCCACGTACGGGAAGTCGTCCAGATGGCCGTCCTCGCAGACGACGAGGAAACGCGCGGGGACGCACGCGCGCCTGCTCGCCACGCGGAGCGACGCCTGCCGCTGGCAGTGCGCGTGCACGTACTTGGCCAGGTCCGGGCGCCGCCCCCACCGGTGGATCAGCTCGAACTGGCCCGGCGGGTCCAGCGGGCCTAGCCGGTAGCAGCGCGGGCAGCGCATCCACCGGGGGAACGGCGTCACCGGCACGCCGGTACGCGTGAGCGGGTCATCGTTGGCATCCGGATCCCACGGCGCGTGCCGCAGCGCCCGGACCTGCGGTCCGAGTACCCGCTGCACCGCCTCCAGCAGGCGCGGCTCGTCGACCGGATCCTGGTGCTCGGGGTTCCACGCGTCCAGGCCGCGCACGATCACGCTCATCGACGGCAGGTCGACGGTCGCGCCGACCCCGGTGGTCGTGATGAGATGACTCGGCCGTGCCTGCCCGATCCGGGTGGGAGCACTGCGCTGCCCGGCACCGGAAACGCCAGAAACGCCGGACGCGGCAGCCGCCGGAATGGTCATGCGGGACCTCCAGAGGTCGAACGCTCGTAGCTCCAGGCCGGCGCGTCAGCGACGCTGCGGTCGTCCCGGTCGAGCTGCAGCAGGATCTCCGCCTCGACCTCGCGCATGGACATCGGCGCGGACCACAGATCCCACGATCCTTCGTCCGGCTCGCGCAGCAGCCCGTTGACGTCCGGCGCCTCCTTGTACCCGAGGCGCCCGGTCTGCACGGCCTGCCGCCGCGCGTACCACCGGTCCAGCCGGTGCTGCAGCTCGGCCCGGACCGAGGCTGGCGCGTTCCGCTTCGTGGGTGACGACTTCGGCCCGCGCGCCGACCGCGTCGAGCAGCGCGGCGGCGAACGGCCCGGACAGCGGCACGGAGTGCGCCGCGACGTTCGGCAGCGACGACACCCCGGCATGCCGCAGCAACGTCACCAGCACCCCGGTCAGCCCGCGGTCCAGCGCCCGGTCGCTGAACGGCGTCGTGGTCAGCCCCTCAACCCGCAGCCCGAACGTCGCGTGGTCATACCCGAACGACTCATAGTGCGCCAGGTCGCGGGGCCGCGACCACTGGTAGATGGTCACCACAAGCCCCGGCCGCGACGGCGAGCGGCCGACGCGGGAGGTGGCCTGGATGTACTCGGCCGTGTTCTTCGGCTGCCCGGTCACGGCCATCAGGCCGAGCCGCTGCACGTCCACGCCCACCTGGAGCATGGACGTGGCGAGCAGCACGTCGATCGGGCGCGCCCGTCCCTCGGACCGCGCCCGGAACCCGTCCGGGTCCCGGCGCAGCTCGTCCAGGGCCGCGGTCGAGTCGAACTGCGGGTCGAAGCGGTGCTCCAGGTCGGCCAGGCTCTCGGCGATCCGGCTGGACGGCATCCGCCCGGTCAGCTCCTGCACGATCGGCGACCGCCGCCGGGTGCGGACCTGCTGGCTGCGCAGCCGGTCGGTGATGTCGTCCTCGACCAGGCGCCGCATCCCGGCCAGCTCCCTGGTCGCGGTGAAGTAGTCCACCAGCGTCATGTACGGGTCGGCCGCCGCGCCGTACCGGTCGAAGAGGAACTGGGCGTGCTCCATCAGCGCCGACGCGACCCGGATCTCCACCGACTTGAGCCGCTCGCCCGGCGCGAGGATGCCCCGGTACCGCCGCCCCGGCGTGGACGGCGACGGCGGCACGGTCGCGGAGAAGTACGTCTCGCCCGCGTCGAGCACCGGCGGCGGGAACACGGTAAGCCCGCGCGCGAACACCTGCTCCACCTGGTCGCGCGCCCGCCGCACGGTCGCGGTGGAGGCGACGAGCACGGGCCGGATCGGGCCACGCGAGCTCAGCCGGTCGATCGCGGTCTCGTACAGGCCCACCATCGAGCCCGAGGGCGTCGCTGATCAGGTGCAGCTCGTCCTGGATGATCAGGTCCGGCGGCCGCAGCCGCATCGCCGGCTGGATCACGCCGCGCGGCAGGTCCGCCCGCGCCGGATGCCCGCCCGGCCCGCAGAAAGACGAGAAATCCGGGTTCTGCCACCCGTGCCGCGTGCACTCCGTGTCCACGAGCCCGAACAGGGTTGCGGTCGACGCCTTCCACGGCAGCTGCGCCAGCTTGTCCACCGTGGCGATCACCAGGCCGGGAGTCAGCCGGTAGATCTCCTCGTCCACGGTGAGCACCGGCAGTCCCTCGTCGGGAGAGTTCCGCGGCGAGAACGCGCAGTCCCCCTCCGGGTCCGAGCAGTACACCAGCACCCGCCGCCGCAGCCGGTTGGTCTCCACGTTCGCCGGACGACAGCCGCGACCCGCACCACGGGCACACCGGCAACTGCAGCACGCCGCCCAGCACCCGTTCCGAGCCCCGCGACTCGGTGATCTGCCGCTCGGCCTCCTCGAAGGAGTTCGGCGACACCGACGAGCCGACCCACAGCCCGATCCGGAACGGCGTCGTGCCCCACCGCGAGTCCCCGGCCTCGACCCGCTCCCGGCGCAGCATCTCGCACGCGCACACCAGCGCCGAGGCCCGCTGGAACTGCTGCGCGGTCAGCAGCCGCAGCGTGTACCGCATCAGCACCGCGACCCCGCGCGTCCCGTCATAGGCGTCAGGACCCGACCCGACCACGCCCTGCAGCCGCCGGATCGCGAACGTGTACGCCGCGAGCCCCAGGTACGCCTCGGTCTTGCCACCGCCGGTCGGGAAGAACAGCAGCTGCACTTCCGCGTCCGCCGGGTCGCCAAGACCGCGGTGAGCGTCGGCATGAGACGGCGACGTCAGCCCCGGCAGGCACAGCAGCACGAACGCGAGCTGGAACGGCCGCCACGACCGGTTCTCCGGCACGTCCAGGCGACGCAGCAGCCCGGCCACGTCCGCGCCGGGCGCCGACATCCGCGCCCGCACCACCTCCGACCGCACGCGCTGCAGCGCCATCGCCTGGTTCGCGAACCGGAACGCCTCCCGCGCGATCCCGTCGGTCCGCAGCAGCTCAATCGCCCGTTCCAGGCGGCCGGCCACGTCGCGCGCCGCCGCCACGGCGCGCTGCCCCGCGTCGCCGTACCGCGCGATCTCCGGATCCGATTCCACCCGGGACGCCTGCTCGGTCAGCCACTTCCGGTACCCGGTCACCAGCGGCCGCAGCGCCCGCACCAGGTCATCGCGCCCCAGCTCCGGCGACCCGAGCCGGGCCATGTCGAGCACCAGACCCGGCACCTTCCCCGGCACCACGAGCTGCACCTCCGCCGCCGGGAAGCACGTCGTGGAAAGCTGCCACGCCCGCGTCTCGCCGTCACGCACGGCAGCGTCGACCGCGCACTGCCGCCCGTTCGCGTACTTGCGCGTCGCCCGGTGCAGCAGCTCCAGGTGCAGCCGCTCGTCGTCAGACCCCGGCGGCGGCTCCGCGATGTCCGGGTCGTTGTGCCCGAGGAAGATCGCCGCGTTCCCGTCCAGCGCGGTCACGGTCAGCCCCACCTGGTACAGCCGCGCCGTGTCCTGGGTCTGCGCCGGCGTCCGCTGCCCGTTGACGAGCGCCAGCTCGACGACCCGCCGCGCCCCGCGGTGCCGCACCGTGTACCGGACGACCACGCCCGGCTGCTCGTCGTCCGGCACGAGCGAGTCCGACCCCTCGGCGTCGGTCCGCACCTCGACGGACCCGCCCGCCGGCACCCGGTGCCAGGTGGTCGCGGCCCGCCCGGTCGGCGTCTCGTGCGTCTCCGAAGGAGACCGCTCGTACCGGCCCCACTTGGCGGTCACGCTGATCACGTCGACGGTCGCCGGCACGCTGAACGCCAGTCCGATGGCTGAGGCAGACATGGATCCCGAACGGACCGTGGCGTCTGCCTCGGCGCCCTCTTCCTCTCCGTCGTCGCCGGACGCCGGGGAGGCCACCTCCCGGTCGACAAGCTCCGGCTCTAGCTGCTCGTCGTCGGCAGGCTCTTCCGGCTGCTGCCGCGGCACGAGCCGCCCGAGCATGTACCGCTCGGCGGGCGAGGTTCCCGGCGGAAGCTCCTCTTCCGGCCCGTCCCACGGGCCGAGCAGGTCGCGCTCTAGGAGGTCCTCCAGCTCGGCCCGGACCTGGAACGACGTGGCGTCTGGCGTGGTCACGACGGGTTCTCCAGTGCGTAGCGCCGGTGGTTCTCTTCGAGCAGCCGGTCAAGCAACTCGAACCGGGCCTCCTTGCTCACCGTCCACCGGATCCCGATCTTCGTCGGATGATGCCCGATCTTGAGATCGAGGTCGTCCCAGCCGTAGGCCCGCATGACCGCCTCGTCGATCGCGACGTGAATGTCGCGGAGTTCCTGGATCGCGGGCTCGTGAACGTCTGGGTCGTGGACCCGGTTGTAGGTCTTGGTGAGCCCCCAGGCGCGGGAGAGCATCAGGTCCCGGCGGGTCGTCGTCGAGTTGCCGCCCGAGCGCTTCAAGCTCCGGCGTCGGCTGCGGTCGCGGCAGCGTGAGGAACACGTCGGACGGCGCGTAGCTGATGTCGGTCCGCATCGTCGAGGTGTAGCGAATTACCCAAGTCGAATGAATGCTCGAAGACAAGCATCGCCAGGCTGGCGAAGTCGTCGAGCGCGAAGACTGCGCACTTGCTGAGCAAACACCTGGCCAGTGGGCACGCGAACTGGCATGACCGCGTTGCCTCACGAGCGAGATCGCGAGCACATGGTCGAGTCCATCGATCGCCTCGTACAGTTCAGGGCGTCGCTCGGCGTATATCCCACCAGATTTCTCGGTCGTCTGTCCGTCTTGTTGCGGTCGCGTTCGGGCTTGACGAGGCGGCGAACGATATCGATGCAGTCGGGATACTCCTCTGCGCTGTTCAAGCGACCAGTCCGGAAGTTGATGATCCAGCGACTTGCCGAGCAGTCGGGTCGCTGGTTGAGATCCTTGCCGATCACGTATGGCTGGATGACATCGGCGTTGCGAGGATCGTGAGCGATCAGTTCATCCTTCTGCTCGGCGGTGAGCGTGAATCCAGTCCGAGCACCATTGAGCCGATGGAAGGCGATTCCTTCGTTCTCGCGGAGTCGCTGTGGGCGCCCGCGATGCGGCCATATGGTTCCAGGTCAGGGCCGATCGCTGGAACTTCCTCGCCGTCCAGCCAGTAGACGGCACGCCTTGCGAGGGCTTGCGCGGCTGGCCCAGAACTCAACGATCTGCAGGCTGGCGCTCTTCGTCGGCCACGGATGAGGTGAGCGTCCAGCGCGGATGGTCAGACGACTTCGACCTGCTCCATGCCAACTCGAGCGTGGCGCCTTCGATAAGGGTGTTGGTGGTGACGAGGCCGAGCTGGCCGCGTCGCGACAGCAGCCGGTCGGCGCGGAGCACGAACCGGGCGGCGAGGTCGGCGTTGCCCTTGACGTCGTTGCCGTCCCAGCGCTGCAGCCAGGCGAGGTAGTCATCGCCCATCGTGCCGGAGATCTTCTTGCCGCCCAGGAACGGCGGGTTGCCGATGATGGCGTCGAAGCCGGGAGTCGTCGTGTCGGCGAAGATCTCGGGGAACGCCAGCGGCCAGTGGAAGGGTTCGCGTTCGACCGTGCCTGCCGGGCGCGGGTCTTGGAGGTTCTTCTCGACGTAGGGGGTCAGGTCCTTCTCGTTGCTGACGGAGACGTACAGCTCCAGGAACGCCTGGTCGAGTTTCTTGCCCTTCAGCTTCGCGTTCGCGAGGCCGGCCGCCGTGATCGCGTCGGCGACCGTGGTGATCTCGCCGGACAGTTTCTCCGCCTGGGCGAGCAGCCGCGCCTTGTGTTCGATGTCGCGGATCGTGACGCCGCCGGTGGCGGTGATCTTGCGGCGGAGGTCGGCGGCCTGGGCGAGCTTGTCGCGCCATTCCGAGGCGAAGTCGAGGGTGCCGTGGTGCAGGCGGCGGCCCTCCTTCGCGTCCACGTGCAGCGACTCCAGTTGCTCCAGGCTGACCAGGCCGAGCAGCGAGTCCCCGGCGGCGAGGCGGTCGTCGAGGAAGCCGAAGGGCCGTTCGGTGTCCATCGTGATCAGCCACAGCGACAGCTTCGCCATCTCGACGGCGAGGGGGTTGATGTCGACGCCGTACAGGCAGTGCTCGGTGATCTCGCGGCGGGCCTTGAGCAGGAGCTGGTCGGCTTCGGCGTCCGCGCCGACGCGGCCGGCGGTGCGGTGCAGGTCCATGGCGAGGGCTTCGGCGTCACCTTCGTCCAGCCACGCCTCGACCAGGCGGTCGGCGAGGTAGCGGCAGGCGGCGACGAGGAACGCGCCGGAGCCCATCGCGATGTCCGCGACCTTCAGCTCCAGGATCTGCTTGGACGGGCGGATCCGCCACTGCGACGTGTCCGACGTCTCCAGGGGGCCGGGGCGGTAGACGAGGGGCTGCAGGGCGCCTTCGGCGACCTCTTCGGCGAGGGACCGGGGCGTGTAGTGGGTGCCGGTCGCGGCGCGGCGGTGCGACCGGGTCACGTACCGGCTGCCCGGCGGGAAGATCGCGGGCAGCCCGAGCTCGTCGAAGCGGAGCAGGCCGAGGAACGGCGTGATCTGCATCGGCCAGTTCGGGGTCGGCGACGGCCCGCTGGAGTCCGCTGACCCGCTCGGCATCGGCGGTGGGGTTCGCGAGCGCGGCCTGCACCCGCTTCGCCGACCAGCCGGTGCGGTCGGTGAAGTCCTTGACCTTCAGGTCGGCGGCGCTGGCGAGGGTGATCTCCGCGTCTTCCTTGATCTTCTGCGGCCACTTCGACGGGCGGGCCAGGCCGAGCACGGTCTCGGTGGCGGTGCGGACCTCCAGTTCCAGGAGGCCTTCGTAGACGTAGCCGATCTGCTCCACGTCCAGGGCGCGGAAGGTGAGGCGGCGGCGCTCGCCGCCGATGACCACGTACTGGACGGCGCGGAGCATCCGCAGCACGGTGCGGTCGTCCACGGCGGGCGGCCGGGCCGCGGCGGCGGGGGTGCCGGCGTCGGGGCGGCCTTCGAGCCACGGGTAGCGGTCGGGGTCGAACAGGCCGCCGCCGTAGGCGGGCAGCCGCAGGTCCTCGTGGGCGACACCGGAGTGGACGGCGCGGGTGACGGCGAGCAGCCGGTGCCAGGCGGCGGTGCGCTGGCCGAGGACCGCGCCGAGGCTGTCGGCCTGCTCCAGCTGCTCGACGAGGTGGCCGACGCTGTAGGCGGTGACGTACAGGTCGTCGTCGCTGGGCAGCAGGCGGCGTTCCTCGGCGAACAGCAGGAACACGACGCGCATCATCATCGTGACGACGCCGGCGTAGAAGTCGTCGTCGCTGACGCCGGCCAGGAGCGTGCCGTTCGATTCGCGGTCGAGCTGGTCGAGCGTCGTGACGAGGAGCTCGACGGCCTCGCGGACCTGGCGGCCGAGCTGCTCGGTGACCTCTTCCTGGCGTTCGAGGGATTCGGCGAACAGGGCCGGGAGCTTGTCCTTCGGCTGCGCGGCCTGGAAGCGGGAGCGGGTGAGCAGGGCGACGAGGCCCTCCAGGGACTCCGGCTCCTCGCTGAACAGGGACGCGTCCCACACGGCGGCGCCGGTCGCGCCGCCGCGCGGCGCGGTGACGAGCGCCCACCAGCGGCCGTCGGTGACGATCCCGACCGGCACGTCCCTGGCACGGAGCAGCACGGCCAGCCGCTCGACGGCGTTCGCCGTCCAGGTCCCGGTCGTGGTCCGGGTCAGCGGATGCGTTCCCCAGGCGGTGACCATGCCCGAGCAGCTTCCACGGCCCGCTGCTCGTGCCGCCGCCGCTGGCCTCGGCGTCGTCGCCTTCGGAGTCTCCGTCGTCCTCCTGCTCCTCATCGTCGGAGGCATCCGAGAGGTCGGAGCCGTCCTCATCGCCGGTGTCCGCGTCCTCGCCGCGTCGTCCTCGGTCTCGTCGAAGTAGCCGAAGTCCGGGCGGAGCGTGACCCCGTGGTCCGCCACGATCTCGGCGAGGGTCTGCGGCATGGCGTCGTCGATGACGAGGTGCTGCTGCCAGTCGAAGACGTCGCGCAGCACGTCGCGATGACCGCGTGCCTGCTGGCGCCGCGGTCGTCCATCATCTGGGCGACGAGCGCGCGGACGCGCCGCGCGCTGCTGGACGGGCACTTCCGGCAGCCCGTTGGGGAAGACCCGGTGCGCCACGGGCAGCGTGAGGAACGGCCCGGAGATCTGCAGCAGCTCCAGCCACGCGTGGCGCTTGCGGACCTCCTCGCTGACACCCTGCGCTCTCATTCGGCCACCTCATCCGGGACACGCACAGGGCGACCGCGAACGGGAAGACCAGTTCGCGGACGTTCTCGTAGCGCCGCCTGATCGCGTCAAGCTCGCGCTGCTTCTCTTCGGCGAGCCCGTCGCGGCGCGCTGCCCACGCCTGCCGGTCCCGGTCGTAGGCGTGCTTCTCAAGCTCATCGAGCTGGTCAAAGGTGAGCTGCACCGCTCCCGGCCCGTCGAGCGCGCTGTCCAGGTTCGCCTTGAGCTGGGTGAACACGGTGTCCACGTTGCGCTGCTCGGTGGCCTCGCGCTGGTCGAGGGTGCGCTGGAGGCGCTCCTTGCGTTCCTTCGCGCGCTGCTCCACGTCGCCGGCGAGCAGCGGCTCAAGCTCGGTCCACCGGTCGGCGAAGTCGAGCCGCGCTGCTTCGGGGGCGAGGCGGCAGGCGTCCGGTTCGAGGGCGGCCTCCACGGCGGCGTGCAGCGCCTCGTGCCGGCGCTCTTCCAGCTCCACCCGCCGGGACCGGCCGGCCGGCGGGACGATCCGGGCCGACAGCATGATCTCCTCGTGCAGCCGCCGCCCGTCGGCGCCGACCAGCACGAGCCGGGCGAACACGGCGACGAGCGGCCCGTTGACCCCAGCGTCCGCGGGCGGCGTGAACTTGAGCGCGGCGACCCGGTTGAGGGCGGCGCGTCCGCCCCAGATCGCCGAGCGGAGCAGCCGCGTGGCCTGGGCGACAAGCGGATACTCCAGGTGCGCGAGGACGACGTCGTCCCGGCCCTCGGCGACCTTCGCGTCGAACGTGAGCGGCCGCAGGTGCCCGTCGAGCGGATCGGCGAGCCCGGTCACGGTCCGCTCCCACCCGGCGCGCAGCGCGGGCGGGGCGATCAGGCCGCCCGGCTCGTCGGCCAGCGGCGGCTGGTCGGCGAGGGCCAGGGCCGTGTCCACGACGCGGCGGACGTTGGCCGGGGCGACGTGCAGCTCCCGGATGCTCGCGTCGAGCTGGTCGTGCAGCTTGCGGACCTGGTCGCGCAGGTCGCGTTCGGCGCGCAGCAGGCTCGTGGACGCCTTCGGCGTGACCTGGAGCGGGTCGATGAGCCGCGGCCGGCCGAGCATCCGGGCCTCGACCGCGTGCGCGAGCACGGGGTTGACGCTGCCGAGGTCCTGGCGTTCGGTCGCGATCTTCCGCGCGACCCGGGACAGGTACTCCAGGTCGCCGGCGTAGGAGCCCTCGGGTTCTTTGTCCCAGCCGGCGCCGACGAAGTGGGAGACCTCTACCTCGTGGGTCTGGCCGTGCCGGTCCACGCGGCCGATCCGCTGCTCGAGCCGGTTGGGGTTGAACGGGATGTCGTAGTGGATGACCCGGTGGCAGTGCCGCTGCAGGTCGATGCCCTCGCTCGCGGCGTCGGTCGCGAGCAGGATGCGCACCGGGTCGCGGTCCGGGCCGGCCTGGAACGCCGCCTTCAGGTGCTCGCGCTTGTTCTCGTCCATGCCGCCGTACAGCAGGCCGAGCCGGTCCCCGCCCAGGCCGCGCGCCGTCAGGATGCCGGCCAGCCACTGCTGGGTGGCCTTGTACTCGGTGAAGACGATGACGCGCTCGCCCAGTCCCAGTCGCCGTCCGGGCGGCAGATGCGGTTGAGCTCGGCGACGAGGGCCTTGGCCTTGCTGTCGGCGGGCTCGGCGTGGCGCTGCGCCCAGTCGGCGAGCTGGCGGCGGTAGGCGGCCTCCATGACGGAGCCGCCGGATTCCCGCACGTCGTCGAGGATGCCGGGGAGGCTGGCGACGCGGCCGAAGAGCTCGCGCTCGTCGTCGCTGCCGGGGTCGTCGTCGGACGGCTCGGTGTCCCAGCCGAGGACGTCGTCCATCCAGTCCAGGTCATCGGCGGTGCTCGGAGTAACCACCGTCCGTTCGGGATGATGATTTTGATCTTCGCTTTCGAGGTGGGCCTCGAGGGTCAGGGCGAAGGCCGCGGGGGAGGAGAAGAGGCGCTTCTTGAGGATGAGCGTCACCAGGTCGCCGGCGCGGGCCTGGGCCGCGCCTGGCTTGGTGCGGCGGGCGGCGGTGTAGAGCTGGAGCAGGTCGTAGGCCTCGCGCTCGGCGTCGGTGTAGGTGATGTCGACCGCGCTGATCGTGCGGGCGGGGAAGCGCTCGGTGCCGTCGGGGTTCTTGATGTCGGTCTTGAGGCGGCGGATCATGACCTGGTCGAGTATGGCCTTGTCCGGCTCCCGGCCCTTGAAGAAGCGCTGCGGGTCGAGCATCTCCAGCAGCGCCTGCCACGACCACGAGTAGCCGTTGTGCGGGGTCGCGGACAGGAAGAGGCGGTGCTGGCTGTGCTCGGCCAGCCTTCTGACCGCCTGCGTCTGCTTGCTCTCGACCGGGTAGCCGTTGGGCTTCGGCGGCTCGGCGGGGGCGCAGTGGTGGGCCTCGTCGACGATCAGCAGGTCGAAGAAGCCGGGGAACCTGCTTGTCGTTCGTCAGGACCTCGTCGAGCATGCGCTGCACGCGGGGCGTGCGCAGCCACTGCAGGCTGATGATCGTGCGCGGGTAGACCGCGAAGGGGTTGGCTTCCAGGCCGTGGGAGCGGCGGAGCTCCCTGAGCTGGGCGGTGTCCAGGATCGTGAAGCCCAGGCCGAACTTGGCCTCCATCTCCTCGCGCCACTTCAGCGTGAGCGACGCCGGGCAGACGACGATGACGCGCCGTGCCCGGTGGCGCAGCAGCATCTCCTGGACGACCAGGCCGGCCTCGATCGTCTTGCCGAGGCCCACGTCGTCGGCGATGAGCAGGTTGACCCGCGGCATGGCGAGCGCCCGGGCGACCGGTTCGAGCTGGTACTCCTCGATGGTGATGCCGGACCGGAACGGGGCCTGCAGCGTCCGGGTGTCGGCGCTGGCGACGGTGCCCCAGCGGACGGCGTCGAGGAAGGCGCCGAGTTGCTGCGGGTCGTCCCAGTTCGCTGGCGTCACTGCCGGGAGCTGGGTCGCGGGGACGATCTCGCGGCCGGGCTCGATCTCCCAGGCGACGGTCAGCTCCTCGCCGAGGTCGTCGTCGCTGACGCTGGTGAGGGTGACGAGGGTGCGGCCGGGGATGCCGGGTGGCGGCGAGCTCGTCTTGCGGCTGGTGGCTGGTGCTGACGCTGCTGACCACCCACTGCTGGCCGCGGACCCGGACGAGCTGACCGGCTTCCGGTATCGTCCGGGTTTCGCTGAGGCCGGCGCCCCGCGCGCCAGAGACCTCGGCCGAAACAGCCGTCATGGACCACCCTCCCCAGTCCTCGGTTTAACGCTCTGCGCTCGCCCGGTTCACCATTGGCACGCGTTTGCGACTCAGGTGGACATCCTACGCCCGCGTTATTCGCGGTTGCGGCGGGTCTTCGTACCGAGATTCCACTAATTGATGGGTTAGGCGTTCACATTTTCACCGACGGAGCGCACGCACGTTATGCAAAAATGCCCTATGCCGTCGCAGCGATATTCCGTTACTCCGCACCCGATCGAGACTCTTTTGACCTGGGTGAAGTCCGGTGAGGTGGCGATTCCGGAGATCCAGCGACCGTTCGTCTGGGATGCAACCAAGGTCCGGAATCTGCTGGACTCGCTCTACCGCGGGTACCCGGTCGGCTACCTCATCGCTTGGCGGAACCCGACGGTGAGGCTGAAGGACGGGACTTCGTCGGCGGGCAAGCGCATCCTCATTGACGGCCAGCAGCGCGTTACGGCTCTCATGGCGGCTCTGCTTGGGTACGAGGTTCTGACGAAGGATTACGTGGCCATCCGGATGAGGATCGGTTTCCACCCGGTGGAAGAGCGCTTTGAGGTGTCAAACCCGGCGATCCAGAAGGACAAGACCTGGATTCCCGATGTCTCCCTGTTGTTCGCGCCTGGCGCGAGCCTGTTTTCGATTACGAGCGCTTACATGAAGGCGAATCCCGCAGCCGACAGTGGCTCAATCGCCCAGACGCTTGAAGCAGTCAAGGGGATCGTCAACAACCACGTGGGCGTCATCGATCTTGCCGAGGACCTGGACGTGGAGACAGTCACCGAGATCTTCATTCGAGTTAACTCTGCTGGCGCCGAGCTGTCCCAGGCCGACTTCGCTATGTCGAAGATCGCGGCCAACGAGTCCTACGGCGGCAACGTCCTGCGCAAGGCCATCGACTACTTCTGCCACCTCGCCGTGGCCCCGGACTTCCTGTCTCAGATCGAGAAAGTGGATCCCGCCTTCACCAAGTCGGACTTCTACCCGAAGATGCGCTGGCTCAAGGACGCCAAGGACGACATCTACGACCCGTCCTACACCGACATGCTGCGCGTCGCGTTTACCTCTGAATTCCGCAGGGGGAAGCTGGGCGACCTCGTGGCGCTCCTGTCCGGGCGTAACTTCGTCACGAAGCAGTACGAGGATGCCATTGCCGAGGAGGCGTTCGCCCGGCTGAAGGACGGGATCCTGGCCTTCATCAACCAGACTCATTTCGAGCGTTTCACGATGATCCTGCGGTCGGCGGGCTTCGTCACCAGCGACCTCATCAGAGGCCAGAACGCGGTCAACTTCGCCTACATCGTCTACTTGCGGGGCCGCGCGGAACATATGAACCCGGCCGACCTCGAGCGGCTGGTACGCCGCTGGTACGCGATGTCCGTCATCCGCGGCCGGTACACCGGCAACCCGGAGACCTCCTTCGACTTCGACATCAGGCAGATCGAGGCCCGTGGGCTGGGCGAGTACACAGATGCCGTCATAGAGTCCGAGCTCCCGGCGAGCGCCTGGACCGGGATGCTCCCGCAGCTGATGGACACCTCCTCCTCCATCAGCCCCTACTTCATGGCCTACAAGGCGGCCCAGGTCAAGCTCGGCGACAAGGGCTTTCTGTCGCGCGACATCACCGTTCGCGACCTACTGCTGAACCGGACCGACGTCCACCACGTCTACCCCCGCAACCACCTGAAGAAGCATGGGCTCGCCCGCGGGAGCTACAACCAGATTGCGAACTTCGTTCTGACGCAGAGCGAGATCAACATCGCCATCGGCGACAAAGCACCGATTGGCTACTTCGAGGAACTGGCTAAACAGTGCAACGGCGGCCCGCGCAAGTATGGCGCCATCACCGAGGATGGCGAGATGCGCGCCAACCTGGAGATGAACTGCGTCCCGCAGGAACTCCTCGACGGCAAGGACCTCAGCTACGAGGACTTTCTCAACCAGCGCCGCTTCCTCATGGCACAAAAGATCAAGACCTGGTTCCATACACTCTGAACGCCAGTTGGCCAAGATGCCGCCAGCGGGGCCGACGCGCCTTGCACAGATGCCCCATAAGGTTACACCCGGATCTTGAGGATCCTGGCGGGAATGGTGTGCTCTTGGCAGATTGAGAGCAGACCACCGCCGTCAATTAGGTTGATCAGCTTGCCAGCCGCGAACTCGTAGCTGTCAGGGCTGAAGCCCGAGGTGGTGATCATGATGCCCTTCGTCGCGCCCTCGTGCCGGACTGTGCCCCCATAGGTCGACAAGCGCACCATGCAGCTCGCAGAGCGGGTCGCGGCTCGCTTCCCTCTCACCTGAACACCAACACCGCGGTCTGATTGGTATTGAGGGAAGTTGGAGGCTGAGTCAGTTACGGGGTGATCTGAAGATCACTGCGCGGGTCCATGCCTTGTACTTGCCTTTGCCGCGGTCCGGGCAGGCCGGGTTGTAGCAGCGCCAGTACCAACTGAGGTCGTTCGCGCGACGAAGGTCCACTTGCGGGCCTTTGCAGGCTCCGCAGCGGGCGGCTTGCTGAACTCCTCGGCGTGGAGTTCAGCAAGCCCCTCCGAACCAGTGCCGCTTTCCATTTACAGCCCGGCCGAACTTAGGCATACCCGCGCGAGCCGAGTCATTATCCACCTTCAGTCACTTTATGAACCTTCTGAGTGATATTTCCGATACGTCAGTCCGCCGAAGCGTCGTTCGCGGCACTGTCTGCGGCCTACACGCACCTCTGCACATGGGCCGACGTCTTCTGGCGGAACCGGGACACAGTCCGAGCTGAGCGAACCACCGCCGAGCTGGGGACGTCCAAGACCGCACCGTCGGGGGCGAACCGATCCTGGAGATCGATCACGTACATGACCTGGCCCTCGGCGGTCCCGACCAACCGGCCCAGATGATCGCGCTCTGCCCGAACTGCCACGCCATCAAGACCCGCGGGCGCACCCGCGAAGAACTCCGCCCAGTCTTTCTCGAAGCCGCAAAGCAAGGGCACGACGAGTGGAGTAGTTCGTTTGAGATCGTGACCTTCTCAGTCGTTGACTGGGCGGATCCCCAGGCTTTCCAGGCGATCCCAGAGACCGATGAGGGCGGCCGTTTGGGTCACGGTGGTGGGCGCTGCCTCGGATGCGCTAGAAGGTCCAGCGGAGCCGCTCCAGGATGGCTTGTCGTTGGCGGTGGATTCCCAGGGTTCCGGACCAGCGCCTGCTAGCCGCTGCTAGCCGGCGACGCCGAGCGGGAACAGGGGAACAATCCTACCAACATGCGGTAGACCTTGGTAGGATTGTTCCCACTAATGGAAGATGGGGGTCGGCATGACGAACAGCGACTTGGACCTGCTGCCAACACTGTTTACCTTCCATGATGCGATCGAGGCAGGTATAACGAAGCGACACCTTTACGCCATGCGAACCACTGGACAGATCGAACAGGTCGCGCGGGGCATCTTCATGCGCTCCGACACTGACGAACTGATCGATCTCGACCTGGCCGAGATAGCGATCCGCGCACCGAGGGCCACGCTGTGCCTGACGAGCGCCTTGGTAAGGCATCACCTGATCGACGCGAATCCGGCGGCGATCGATGTCGCGATACCGGCGGGCTCGCATCGACCTGCCGTTTCGCCACCGGTCAAGTGGCACAGATTTAGCGCTGACACTTTCGCTATAGGGCGCAATTTGTTGCCGATTTACGGTGAGCGCAAGATTGGCATATATAGCGCCGAGCGGTGCATCGTCGATGCGTTCCGTCTCACCTGGTCAGAAGGAGACGATCTGGCCTATATCGCACTGCGTCGCTGGCTGGGACGACAGGGAAGCAAACCGGCAGCACTTTATGAAATAGCCAGAAATTTTCCACAAGCACTCCCCGTGGTCCTCAAGGCCGTGCAAACATTCACCTATGAGTAGTGATCGCCCAACTCGTGCCACAAGTGACGGCAGAGCATATCTTGACCTGCAGTCGCTAGCTAGAAGAACAAGGCGCAGCACAGACGACTTGATGCGTCTATACGCCTTGGAGGGACTCCTGGCGCGGCTTGCTGTTTCGCAGCATGCCGCCAAACTCGTTCTCAAGGGCGGAGTGTTGCTGGCCGCTTATGGCACGCGGCGAGCCACCCGGGACATCGACCTGCAGGCGCGGCAGGTAACGAATGAACTCGGAACCGTGCTCACCATGATCCGGGAGATAGCCGGGATCACTATCGATGATGGCTTGACCTACGCGGCCGAAGCCGCCGCGGCACACGCTATCCGCCAAGACGATGCCTACCAAGGGGTGCGAGTCGGTCTCGTGTGCTCGTTGGTCAGCGCGAGGATCAGTCTGCACGTCGACGTGAACGTAGGCGACCCCATTTGGCCAGCACCGCGGGCGATCACCATCCCTGGCTTGCTGGGGCGCGACGTGACTCTCACTGGATACCCGCTGACGATGGTCCACGCAGAGAAGATCGTAACGGCAGTCGAGCGAGGACCAGCCACGACGCGGTGGCGTGACTTCGCAGATATCTATGCCCTGTCAGCACGGCATCCGGTCCACGGTCATGAGCTTGTTGGCTCCATCGCGCGCGTTGCGGAATTCAGAGGTATCGCACCTAGCCCACTTGCCGATGTGCTGCGCGACTGGCAAAAGACTCCCCCGTCAGCCTGGGTAACGTGGCGGCGCAACCAACTGCTCGACGGCGTCCCACGGGACTTCGCTGAAGTCCTCGCCAGAGTCACGGCCTTCGCCGACCCAGCGCTCACTACGGAAGCGGTCCACAAGACATGGGACCCACTGAACCGTTCGTGGATCAGTGACCAGCCCGCAGAGCAGGGGGCCCAGTAGAGATCAACTTGGGCCCAGGGACTGCCGTCGGCGTCGTGGCCGCGCTTGGCGTCCGTAGGTAGCGCGCTCTCAGCGGAGAGCCGGGCGCGGACGACCTATTCTGCCGGGCCGGCCGCCTCCCGGATCCGCGTTACGATCAGGTCGGCCTCGTCCTCGCTGATCGGGATGAGCTCATACTGGGTGTCGCCGCGCTCGGCTGAGTGCAGTAGCGACGAGAACTGCCACTGCAAGTCGCGTCCGAACGACTCGTCCCGCCGTTCACCGTCGTCGAACCGGCGGAGGACGCCCGCGGGCTCCTCCCTGCTCGTGTAGTCATCGACGATTGCGTAGTACGTAACCTTCTCAGCCATCACGTTTCTCCGGGGGATAGTCCTCGATCCTGAATACGTCAGGCGGGCGCCTTACAAAGGCGTTCACCCGACGTTGATGGGCCTCAAGCTCAGTCTCCTCGGCCTTGCTGGTGAGCGGGTCGCGGAGACGCTCGTACGCCTGGTGAGTCAACTCCTTGGCTTCCCGGCTCTGCGGCGTGTGGAACTGGACCTCAAAGCGCAGACCGGTCTCTGGTCTGAGCCACTGGCTGTTGATGCCCTTGTACTGATCCTTCGCCCACAGGTTCTTCAACTTCAGGAGCTTGTAGCCACCTCCCCGCAGGCGTTCGACATCTGCCAGAACACCATCGGTGTAATGCGATTCACTGTATGCGAGCGTGAATCGCACGGCATCCGGTACATCGGCGGCGGCCTGCCGAGGCGACAAGTCTGGGTTGTACCGAAGCCGCTCTGCGATCTTCTCCTTGAGGCGGTCTTCGCCTTTGAGCCTGTGTTCCAGGCCGGCCAGATCGCGGCCGGGGTCGGCGGCTTCGATCTGGAGCATGGCCGGGAGGACGACTCGTTCGCCCTCGTCGTGGACGTCGGCGCAGGCCTTGGTGGCTTCGGTGTTCTGCTCGGGGGTTAGCCTGCGGGTTTCGCCTGAGGACCAGGAGCCGTCGGTGTGGGTGCGGGGGGTAGCCCGCTCTCGTTCTGGATACCGGTCTCGGAGTTCTTCCCAGGCGGCCCGCAACGACAGGAGCGCCTCGGTCCAGGGGGCGCGGTCAGCGTCGGCAGGAGCGCCGCGGGCGCCATTGTGCGCGGTCTCGCGGTGGGCGGCATATATCTGGTCGACTTGAGCTCGGTTGGCGCGGTGGACGGCGTCGAGGTCGGCTCGGTCTAGCGGCAGTGATGGGGTGGTGTCACGAGGCCTGGGGCCGTCGGGCGGCCTGGGGTGGTCTGGTTCATCGGGATCGTCGGCTGGGTCGGGGCGGTCGACTGGCACTGCTCACCTCCCAGCGTCGGCACCCAATCTCGGATACGTCTCACCCTGGGCAACGGCTCTGAGCCGCATCCGGTTCAAGTCCCGAGGGACCATGTGGGACGTCGGTACCGCCGTCGGCCTCGCGACGCGCCGAACAAGCCCTCGCAGGGCTAGAAGCCGAGCTCGACCGGACCGATCTCCAGGTAGGGCCGGTCGATCGTGATCCCCTCCACGGAGAAGAACGCGTGCGCCGCGGCCTTCTGCCCGGGCGGGTAGACGCGCAGTTCGGTGACCGGCGTCATGTACTGGCGTTCGGAGCCGATGAGTTGGACGCGGTACGCGAGTTGGGCGTGGGCGGTCGCGCCCGGAGCGAGGGTCACGGTGCGGGGCGCGGCGAACTTCACCCACTGGGCCGGGCTGCCGACCTGCTTACCGCTCGCGTTGAGGCCCGAGACGCCCGGGTACCCGTACAGGGTGCAGGTTCGCCCGCCGGTGTTGGTGAACTCCAGCGGGTAGTAATCGGTCACGCCATAGGCCGCCTCGTCAGCGGCGACCCAGACGGCGAGGGTAGCCGCCGTGCACTTCGGGACGCTCGCCGCAGCCGTCAGTGCCGCTGACCGGGCTGGCGCCGACGTGGAAGCCAGGGCAAATGAGGTGACGCCTACGACGGAGATCAGCGCCGCGCCGATGACACCGGTACGTATTAGGATATTTTGCATGAAGCATGCTCCTTTAGTAGCTGCTTTCCCCTAAAGACGTACGGGGATCGTGCGCGGTTGTCTCGAAACGGTTACGGCTGCTGCCTTTTGCCGGCCCTGAACTGCAGTCCTCCGCTCTGGCGGCCGCCTTCCTGAGGAGCCTCCGCCCTTCCTGAGGAGCCTCCGCCATGACGCCGATGAACCTTCTTAGTGACATTTGCGGTGCGAGGAAGCGCACGGGACCGTTCGAATTGATCGATTTTGAATTTCTTGCCAAAAAGCGCGTTGGTAGAGCCGCTGTAGGAGATGCAGAGGTAGGCTCTCGGCCCTTTGCGTCCGCGTGCGACGATCTTGGGCGCCCGCCGCCGATCCGGCGTCGGCTAGCTTCCAGATATCTGGAAGCTAGCCGTGATTCGTTGACTTGCTGGCCCGCGGACCCGCATCCTCGGTGACGAGACCAACACTGCGGTAACAGGCAGGGGCGGATTTTTGGCGAGCATCCTTGTGACGGACAGGTCAAGGACGGTGCCCGATGACTGACAGCGGGGAAGCGGCGCGTCGTCCGGTACGCGCTCCGCTGCGGCGGCGAAGTCGGCGGCGCTGGGCGATCGTCGGCGGGGTGGCGATGTGCTGGCTGGTCGCGGAGGTCATGACGGGTTCCGCCTTGACTGCCACGGTCCTGCTGGTGGCCATCGCCGGACTCGGCGTGGCGGGCGTGGCGGGCCTGCGGGCCATGGGCATCACGCGGGATCATCCCTGGCTGCGGCAGCTGGCCGCCCGGCCGTGGCGCGATGGGCAGGACGTGCTGGACGTCGCCATGCGCCATCTGTCCGATGTGTTCATCGTCATGCCGAGCGGATCGCTGATCGCGCCGGACGTTGTCGAACTGCAGATGAACCCCGATGATCTCGCCTCGTTGTGCGAGCGGATGGAACTCGACGTGGTCAGCACCAGCGTGACCGAGGTTTACGAAGACCGAGTGGCCGAGCGCGGGGCTCGCTTTGCCGGGTCATGTCAGCCAGAGGTGTACGTCGCCGGTGACGATTCGGTCCCGCAGGGCCGCTACCGTCTTCGGCAAGGCCTCCCGGTGAGCGCCCGTCCCTCGCCTGGCCCTCCGGACCTGCCTGACGTGCCGGACCTCATCGATCGCCGGTTCACGCACGTCGCCCAGGAATTCGCCGCTACCGCGCAGGATCCCACGTCCGGCCCTGGCTACGCTGAGCCCGCCGGCGCTGGGCCCGGCGGATACGCCGAGTATCAGGTCAACCCGGGTCGGACGATCGCGGACGGCATGGCCACAGTCATGGAGCAGATCCGCCCCGCGGTTCCTGTGCTGCGGCTGGTGACGGGCTCATCGGTAACCGAAACCTCGATGTCCGGCGCCCGGGCTGGTCGCGGGCCGGTCGAGCTGGTGCTGCCCGATGTGCCGACGGTGTCCAGGGAGCACGCGAGGTTCACGTTTTCCGCAGGCCGTTGGTGGGTCACAAACCAGGGTATGAACGGGCTTTCCGTCAACGGTGTCCCGGTCTCGGGCAAGCAGCCGCTGAGCGACGGGGACTCGATTCGCTGGGGGAAGATGTCAGACGCGCCGCTGTCCCGGATAGAGATCGGCTGAAGTCGCGAACTGCGGCTATTGTCTTTCCAGGCGTAGGCGAGACTTGGGTCGGCCGCGGGAAGCGTGCGGGCCGTCGTTCGGGGGAGTGCGACTGAGTAGTGGCAGGGCGACTGTTCCTCTGGTCAACTGCATGCGACGAGTGGGTGAGCTGCCCGCCCGACGAGATCACCTGGCTGGACCGGAGCACGCTCAGCGACAACGAAGATCTGACCCTGCACCGCGCCCCGCGGTGCGCGGGGCTTCGTCACGTCCAGCACCGCTGGGAACTGTTCAGCCGTGACACGACCCATCAGGTTTACCTGGCGCCAGATACAGCCGGGGCACCGCTCAGCGATGAGGCGGTCCGGCGCACTGCCCGTCATGTTCTGCCGGTAGCGCCGGACAGCTACGAGGCACGGCCGGTCGTACTCGATCGGGGCTTGTGGGTGGTCAGCGTCGCTGCCTGGGTTCTGCGGCTACGGCTCGACATGCCGACCGAGGCCGGCGTTGATGCGGCCGACCCGGACGGTGATCAGGAAGCAGTCACCCAGACCAGTGAGATCGTTCGGCGGGGGGCTGCGGCGGGCGCGATCAGGAAGGATGCGGTAGCTCGGGTACGCGGCTACTTCGAGCGCAACACGACGGCGCGGCTGGCGATGGCCTACTACTACCAGGAGTTCATTCTCGGCGTTAGCGCGCCGCAGACGGTGCCGATGCTCAATGTGGTCATCGCCCTCAACCTGAGCGGAGAGGGCGCGGTATCCGACTACAAGAAGCTGCTTCAGGGATTCATCTGGTCCGAACGCGGTCACGCGCGAGATCTCACCGGATTCCTGCTCGCGAACGGCCTGCTGACGCCGGCCGATCTGAACGAGGCAAGGCTCGTCGCCGAGCAGAATAAACGCGATGGCGTCTGCGAGACGGCCCGGCAGCGGGTCCGCTACCGCCCGAAGAGCAAATAAATGGCGGACGGAAATCCGGACCTGCGGGATTTACCGGCTAACTTTCGGCTGCGGCGTGGTGCAGTTAATGTGCGGGTCCACGTTAGCGTAGTTGAGCGGGCCTGCCAGCATCGTCACCGCGGCCGTGCTGACGCTGCTGCAGTCAACGGGGTGTCTGTAATCGCCGCGCTGCCCAGCCGCGATACCGCCGATGACCAGCCAGATGACAAGCAGCAACGATCCAATGTGCATCTGGACCTCCGTCAGCATCGTCGTTAAAAAACGTGGATACTGCCAAGCGACCGCATGGCGGTTACCTTGGTCGTCCTCCGCGAAGAAGCTTACCCAGACGTGTCGCCAATGCCCTTTCCAGAAATCTGGAAGTCGGGTCGGCAGCGAAATTCGTCAGGAACCTCCCATCGTCATGAGGAACGGTGGGGTAAGGGGCGAAGCACGGGACCGTTCGGGCACATTGATTTTGATCTTCTAACGGAGGGACGTGCCCGGCGGCTTGGTAGGGGGCGGGGCGGAGGCCATTCGGGTCTCTATCACGTCGGCCAGCCGGGTCTGGATGGTGCCGAGAACCGAATGGCAGCGCGCCAGGTCGTCGGCGTCGACATTATCGAGCAGGTCGTGGGCCAGTCCCTCGTAGGACTCGCGTAGCACTGACAGGGCGGCCTCCGCTGCGGGCGTGATCGCGATGATCGTCGCCCGCCGGTCGTCCGGGTGCGGCGAGCGGGTCACCCAGCCGTCGGCCTCGAGCGCGTCGATCAGGCCGGTCACCGTCCGGGGGGAAATCCCCAGCTGCTGGCTCAGCGCCCGCATGACCACCGGTCCCGATTCCTGCAGCGCCCACAGCACGCGCCCCCGGGCGAAGCCCATACCGTACTCGCGCGCGCCGAGATCCAGCAGTTCTGTGAGCTGCGGCGCGAGCCGGAAGAGGTGTCCGACGATGCTAACCGCCAGGTCTGCGGCCAGCGGGTCGGCGCCGACGGAGCCGCGGGCAGCCTCGACATCGTCGGCCATCGCCGACGCCCGATTTGCTGAGTCGACCATATTGTCCGGTGACCTCACTAACTGCTAGCCTCACGATATGGTCGATCTTACGGCTCCCCCAGGCACGCCCCAAGCCGCCACCACGCCTGCCATCCAGGTGTCCGGTGTCCGCAAGGCGTTTGGTGAGGTGACGGCCCTCGCTGGCATTGACCTCACCGTCACCGCCGGCACGCTCGTCGCGCTTCTCGGCCCGAACGGCGCGGGCAAGACCACCCTGGTGCGGATCATCGCGACCCTGGCCCGGCCAGACGCGGGGCAGGTGCGCGTGTTCGGGTACGACGTGGCGACGCAAGCCCGCCAGGTACGGGCCCGCATCGGGCTCACCGGCCAGTACGCGGGGCTCGACGACGCGCTGAACGGCCGCGATAACCTCATCCTCATCGGCCGTCTGGCCGGGTTGAACCGTGGACAGGCGGCGAGCCGGGCAGCGGAGCTCACGGCCGCGCTCGGCCTGACAGATGCCATCGGCAGGATGGTGCGGACCTATTCCGGTGGCATGCGCCGACGCCTCGACCTAGCCGCCAGCCTGATGCACAACCCCGACCTGCTGGTGCTTGACGAGCCGACAACCGGGCTTGACCCCGCCAGCCGCCGGCAACTCTGGGCGGTCCTCAGCGGGCTCAGGGCGGCAGGCACCACGATGCTGCTCACCACGCAGTACCTGGAAGAAGCCGACAGGTTCGCCGATATCGTGCATGTCCTGCACCACGGGAAGATCATCGCCTCCGGTACCCCGGGGCAGCTCAAGTCCCGGGCGGGCAGCGAGGGTACTTCCCTCGACGGCGCCTTCCTCGCGCTAACCCGGAGCACGGAAGACGACCTCGCAGAGGCTGGCACCGAGCCGGGCGACGCCGCGGCGGTGGCGTCATGACGACCGCAAACGTGCAGTACCGGGCGCTACGGGACAGCGCCCTTATCGCCGACCGGAACCTGCGGGTCCTGCGGAAGAACCCCGGCCGGTTGATCTATCCGCTGGTGCAGCCACTAGTCCTGCTGGTCATGTTCGTGTCTGTGTTCGGCGACCTGGCCATTTCCGGCAATGCCGGAGGGGCCAGAGGAACGTACCGTGAGTTCCTCATCCCTGGCATCATCATCGAGAACGCGGCGCTCACAGCGCCGACCACCGGCTTGTCGCTGCTGCGGGACTCCAGTAGCGGCCTTGCCGACCGGTTCCGCTCGCTGCCCATGTCCCGCGCCGCCGTGCTCGCCGGCCGGCTGGCTTCGGACGCGATCGTCTTCGCGGTCCAGGCGGTGCTGCTCCTCGCCCTCGCGACGCTGCTCGGCTTTCACGTGCGGCACGGCCTGGCCGCCATGGCCGCGATCACGACCGTCACGACGGCCTTCGGCGTCGGCTTCGCCGTGCTCTCGGCCTGGCTCGCGCTGCTGATCAACGATCCGGAGACGGCCGAGCGGGTGCTGTTCTTCCCCGCGATCGTCCTCGCCTTCGTCAGTTCCGCCTTCGCCCCCGTCACCGACCTGGCCGGCTGGATGCAGCCGGTCGCCCGAATCAGCCCGGTCACCGCCGCGGCCGCCGTCATCAGGTCACTTGCCAGCGGCGGACCGCTCGCCGCCCCGCTGCTCCAACTCGGCTGCTGGACAGCCGCCCTGATCCTGGTCCCCGGCATCCTGGCCGCGTGCCGCTGGAACGCCGCGCCTTTCTCGGGTGCTGGTCATGTCTCGTGGGCGACCTGCTCGATGAAGCGCGTCGTCTCCGCCGGGGTTAGGGCTTCGCTGCTGAGCTCGTCCACGACCTCCAGGTATTGCTCGACGTCCCGGCGCTGGTCCAGGTAGATAGCGCCGGAGAGCTGCTCGATGTAAACCACGTCAGGCAGGTCCTGCTCCTCGAAGCGCAGCACCGTGAACGACCCGCTCTCGCCGGCGTGGCCGCCACTGGCGAACGGTACGACCTGGAGAGTCACGTGCGGAGACTCAGCTACCTCGATGAGGCGCTGGAACTGAGCGCGCATCACCGCCGGACCGCCAACCGGCCGGCGCAGCACGGCCTCGTCGACGACCGACCAGATCCTGGGCGGGTTCGGCCTGCTGAGCAGGTCCTGGCGCTTGAGGCGCAGGGCGACCCGGCGTTCGATCTCGTCGGACGCGGAATTGCGCCCGCGGCGGGTGACGGCCCGCGCGTAGTCCTCGGTCTGGAACAGCCCGTGCACAAACTGGACCTCGAAGCTGCGGATGGTCGCCGCGGCGGCCTCGAGCCCGAGGTACGTCTCGAACCAGTCGGGCAGGACGTCGCTGTACGTTGACCACCAGTCCGGCTTGTTGGCCTGCCTGACCAGCGCAAGGAACCTCGACCTCAGGACCTCGTCGGTCACGCCGTACAAGGTAAGCAGGTCCGTAATGTCACGGCCTTTTAGCCCGACCCTGCCGTTCTCCAGCCGACTGATCTTGGACCGGGACGAGCGGATTGCATAGCCTGCCTGCTCGGGCGTGATGTCGGCGGCCTCGCGAAGGCGCCGCAGTTGGCTGCCGAGCAGCATGCGCAGCACAGTCGCGTCGACTGAGGGGTCGTCCAAGCCAGAAAATAGCTGCTCGCCACCCGGCCCCGCAGTACTCATCACGCGCTCCAATGCCAAAGGACCGGCTCGCGTCCCGCGTCAGCGGACCCAGTGCCGAGAGTATTGTGCCACACGAGTTCGCCGGCGTGGCAGGGAATGCAGCGTGGCGTGCAACGCCGGCCTGAGCGCGGATGAGCTATTCGGGTCCGGCCGTATCCCGGATCCGCGCTACGAGTTGATGCCCTTGTATTGGCTGCTCGACCAGAGGTTCTTAACCTTTATCTCTTCGAATCCGGCCGCCTTGAGTCGCTCGACGTCAGCTCGGAACCCATCAGCGTAGTCATCGGGACTGAAGGTGAACGTGTACCGCATTGCGTCGGGCACCTTATCCAGCGCCTCGCGGGGGGACAGATGCGATTCCAACAGCAGTAAGTCGGCGATCCTAACAGCACCTGCTCACCCCATGCGGCGCCACCGTCGCACTAACGACATGCCGCCTCAGGCGTAACAGCCCGGCCTCCCCGAACTCGCCAGCTTCATATCAGTTCTGACCACTTTTTTCGCCTTCCTATCGGTTCTGACCATTTCTATGTCCGCTTTTATACGATTTGTCTGGTCAGAAGTGATAGAAAGATGGATGGCGTGGTCAGAACTGATAGCAAGTGAAGGGCCGGCCGACGCGGCGGAACCGGGTGCGGAGTGGGGCAGGGGCGCAGGGGGGCAGCCGGGGCCCGGGGTGAGACGGGACGTCTCGCGGTGGCGTGGCAGACGGACGCGGGCCGGGTCAAGCAGTCGCCCGGCTGGCAAGTCACCCAGCCGAGACCGGGCTGGCACGAATGGAAGACGCCCGCAGGCCGTACCTACACCCAGGAACCGAAGCGGTACCCCGCCTGACCAGAAGCATCGCCGGGTTCATGTTCACGGTGCATGGAAGCCGTCTGCCCCCGCCCCAGCCCAAGCGCGTAACATCAAGTTACAAAAAGTCGCATCGCGGTTACATTGTGTGAAGTGATGGGTGCTGATGTGCCGAGGGGGCAATAGCGAAGAATGCCGTCCGAAGCCGACGATATAGGGGCGCGGCTGCGTGCCGATTTTCCTCGCGCAATGCGAGACCGGCAGGTGGTCGGCTACTTCCAGCCTGAGGTTGAGTTGTCGACCGGGCGGCTGGTGGCAGCTGAGCTGCTTGCCCGGTGGGAGCACCCAGAGTTCGGGACCCTGGAGCCGGGCTTGTTCATCGCGCTCACCGAGGAGCTCGGGCTGATGACAGAGCTCAGCCTGGAAATGCTCAGGCAGGCGCTCGTCCAGCACCGGGCCTGGGCCGCCGACGGATGGCTGGTCCCCGTCGCGGTCAACATCGGGCCCGGTTGCGTGACTGACCCTGACTTCCCCGACGCCGTTTCCCGGCTCCTGCGCGAGGAGCAGGTGCCCGGCCAGCTGGTCGTGCTTGAGGTGAGCGAGGAAACCGGGACGACGGCCGCGAGCGCTAGGTTCTTCGCGCAGCTGGCCGAGTCCGGAGTCCAGATTTCCCTTGATGACTTCGGCACGGGCTTCGCCTCCCTGGAGAGCCTCGGCGGCTGGCCGATCAACGAGCTCAAGCTGGACAGGTCCATCGTGCGGCCGATCATCAGCAGCACGAGCTTTCGCACGATTGTCAGGACCACCATCGACCTCGCGCACCAGCTCGGCGTGAAGGTGGTGGCCGAGGGGGTCGAGTCCGCGGCAATCACTTCCGAGCTGCGGGCTCTCGGGTGCGATATCGGCCAGGGTTTCTATCTCGGGCGGCCGATGTCGGCAGCCGCCTTCACCGAGTGGATGCGCGACCCGGCCAGGCTCGCGGTGCGGCTGGAAGCGTCCGGCTACCCGCAGCACATTCCCCCGGCGCCCAGGGCGGATCCCGGCGGGCTGGTCAGCGGGCCCGCCGACCGCGCGGGCCGGGGGCTGCGGCGAGTGGTGCAGCGGGTAGGAGGCGGCACGCTGGCGTTCGCAGCGCTGACACTGGCGGTTTACGGCCTGTGGCAGGTGTTCCGCTGGGGCGGGCGCGAGCACCAGGCGCTCATCGGCGACCTGGCGTTCGTCCCGGTGAACGGGGTCGCGGTGGTGCTCGCCTGGAGGGTGTCGCGGCGCGCGGATCTCGGTTCCCGTACCTGCCGCGCGTGGCGCCTGCTGTCGGTCGCGATGTTCCTGTACCTGCTCGGCGACCTGGTGCAGTTCTGGTACGAGAACGAGCTGCACCGCCGGGCCTACCCGACCTGGGCCGACGCGGCGTACCTCAGCTTTTACGTGGTCGCCTTCTGCGGCCTTGTCTCCTTCCCGGCCCGTCGGCGGTCGGGACCGGAGCGATTGCGGTTGCTGCTTGACCTGGGCACGGTATTCACCGGCGGTGCGGTGCTCGTCTGGTACCTGGCGCTTGGCCCTGCCTTCGGGTCGGGCCTGCACTTCGACCTGTTCGACCTCGTCACATATGCGTACCCGGTCGGTGACCTGCTGCTCCTGTTCGGGATCCTGACGCTGCTGTGGCGCGGCGTCCCCCAGTCAAACGTAACGGCGCTGCGGATCTTCGCTGGCGGCTTGCTGATGTTGATCGCGGCCGACCTCAGCTACGACTACATCACCGCGCACTCGACCTACCTCGGCGGCGATCCGGTCGACACCTTGTGGATGCTCGCGCTGACCGCCGTCTGCATTTCCGCGGCCAGCCAACTGCGCACCACGCCCACCGGCGCCGTGGCACCGCCGCCGCCGCACGTCCCCGGGCGGCCCTCTTTCCTGCCCTACGCGGCTGTCGTGAGCAGCTACCTGCTGCTGGCCTTCGTCGGCTTGCGCAGCGTCGGGTTCAACCCGCTGGGAGGCATCCTGCTCGGAGCCCTCGTGCTGACCTTCATGGTCAGCATCCGTCAGTACATCGCTCTGCGCGACTACGGCCGGCTTGCGGTCAGGTACCAGCAGCTGGCCGCGATCGACGGCATTACCGGCCTATACAACCGACGCCACTTCATGGAAACCGCCGAGGCCGCCTTCGCACATGCCCAGCGGCTCGGCCAGCCTTTCGCCGCGCTGATGATCGACGTTGACAACTTCAAACGGATCAACGACGTGCACGGCCACATCGCGGGCGACCAGGTGCTCGCCGAGCTGGCCCAGGTATGCCGGGACCACGTCCGGCCCGAGGACATCGTGGGACGTTACGGCGGCGACGAGTTCATCATCATGGTGCCAGGGATTACCAGCCTGCGCGCGATCCAGCTCGCGGACCAGCTAACCCGCCGGGTCACCCGTTTCCACGGCAGCGACGGGAGGCCGCTCGGCTACAGCGCCAGCATCGGCATCGCCGAATGCTCGCCCGACGGAGACCTGACCACCCTGCTCATGCACGCCGACCTGGCCATGTACGAGGCGAAGCAGGCCGGAGGCGGCGGCTGGCGTATCTTCGGCGACGCTGCGGGAACCGAACAGGCAGGCACCGGGATAGCTGCCCCCTCCCCGGAGGCAACCGGGACCCACCAGCGCTAAACGTGAAACTAGTCCGCACCGAAACGTGAACACCTCGATGTCGACGCGCAGGGCTTGCCCCCGTGACCTGGGATGCAAGGTGAGCGTCAAGGCGGGTGCAAGATGAACGGCCCAGCCTGGCAGCACAAGGGCGCCGCTCCAGCCGCGCGGGAGCAGCCAGGCCCGAGTCGTCCTGGCCCGGCGCGATTGCGGCTCGCGTCGGGCCAGGGCCGCCGGGCCGGGCGACCGCGGCTTGGGTTGATGCCCAGCCGCTCGCCGGCCCGCGCGTTCCCGTCCTGTTCCAGCAGGTCAAAGACCATCTTCGCCGCTCGTTCCCGGAGCTCCGCTGGGTGCGCCTTCCCAGATGCCATGAGAAACATCCTTCCGTGGGGTCACACCCTCCAAGGAAGCCGGGGCGATCCACCGTCGTCGAGCGCGGATCGCCGACTGCGGACTCCTGACCTGCGGTGCAAGGCGCACATCAAGGAAAGTGCAACGGGGGGCGCGTGGAATAGTGGCGCCCCACGAAAATGGAGTAGTGGCGGCCCCCCGAAAGGAGTGACAGTAGATGATTGTCGCCCGCAAGCTCGCCGTCACCGGAGTTCTCGCTGCGGTGCTCGCCTTGGCCCCGTTCATGAGCATGACGGCGAAGGCAGCGCCTAGCCTTGGCCAGGCCCAGCTCACCAGCTACGCGACCGCCCAGCAGCCGGCTGCGGCGAAGCTCACCAAGACCAGGAGATGCACGTTCGGCTCGTCCGGTGGCAACGTCAAGACATGCCTCACCACCTACCACAAAGGCCGTTACGTGCTGCAAATGAAGATCAGCGCTTGCGTCATTCACTCCGGGCGCGAGTTGTTCGTGGGCATCGGCGGACCGAAGGGGGCTATAGTTGAGAACCCAAACGCCTGGGGATACTGGATTAGCCCGGGGTCCTGCAACACCCTCCCCTGGAATCCCTTCGCCACCGTGCCCCCCGGCAAGTACTGCGGCTATACGTACCGTGTCGTTGAGAAAAAAGGAGCGATAGACGATCATCTCATCGGCAAGGTGTGCATAAAGTTGTAGGTCGTCAGCGGCCTAAGGCCGCGGGCGGCTTGGGCCGCGTCGCTGCTGGGCCGCAAGTGATCTGCTAGCAGTCTGCCAAGGCGGGCGGCAGGCGCGGTTCGCGCGACAGGGCGCTGCCAGCGTCGGCCGCCCGCCCGAACAGTTCGGATATGAAAAGGCCAGACCCCCGGCTTCCCCGGCACAAATTCATGCCTCGGAGCCCGGAGCGCACCCAACGGAATTGCGCTTCTCTACGGCGGCTGCGACGCCAGCGCAGCCGAGCACTGGATACTGCCACTCCCCTAACCGCTGCGGGAGGCGCCGACCTGGCACCGTGACCCGGCGACAACGGACCGGCCGTTGGGGGGGTGGCCTCGCCGACTCCCACAGATTCCGTGCGTAAGCCTCTCGGCTTATACGGCTCTTGTCACTCTGATCACCAGACGCGCGGGACCGATGGAGTCCATGCCCAGTTCGCGAACGTGCGGGGGTACCTTTCGGTTATTCACCGCCAGCACTCCATGGCCATCTTCCCGGTCTGCAGGCCGTCGTCGGCGTCGCCCCGCAAGCCTGTCCACCGCCGCCAAACACGGCCTCGGCCTCTTCGACGCCCTCGTCATGCTCACCGAAGGGCCGGGCCTGGATGCACGCCGCCGCCTGAGCAAATCACAACGATTTCAGGCACATGACCCGTTACCTGATAATATGCCTAACCGATATGCATGTCTGTTACCAGAGATCTCGGGTGCGCGTCAATACCTTCTGGTCGGTGCGTAACCCCCTGGCCCGCGGGCATCGTCGATGCGCTGGGAGCCCTGTTCCGTTGCCGGGGGCTTGCCCCCGTTCGTCGGAGGTGCAAGGCGATCATGCATGAATTCCGTTTGCTCGGGCCGGTCGAGCTGTGGTCGGGCGGGCAGCAACGCGAGCTTGGGGCGGCCCGGGTGCGCTGCGTCCTGGCTATTCTCCTGCTGTCGCCGGGCACGATGGTGCCGGCCGAGGCCCTCATTGACCGGCTGTGGGGTACCCAGCCTCCGCCGAAGGCCAGGGAGAGCCTGTGGGCCTACGTCGCCAGGCTCCGGGCGTCACTGCGGCAGGCCCTTGGCGACAGCGCCCGGCTGGTCGGCCGCGCGAGCGGCTACGTGCTGGACGACGATCCCGAGACCGTCGACGTGCACCGGTTCCGTCGGCTCCGCCGGCAAGCCAGTGCCCTGGCCGCAACCGGGGACTACGATCACGCAGCCGTGCTGCTGCGCGAGGCGGACGGGCTCTGGCGCGGCCAGGCACTGGCGGGGATCGACGGCGACTGGGTAGCGCGGATGCGGGACACCCTCGAAGAGGAGCGCCGGGCAGCAATCCGGGAGCGTGTCGGGTGCGAGCTGGAGCTTGGCCGCCATGCGGACCTGGTCGGCGAGCTTCGCCATCTGCTGGCTGCCTACCCGCTGGATGAGACGTTCATCGCTCACCAGATGACGGCGCTTTACCGGAGCGGCCGGCCGGGTGACGCGCTCGGCCTTTACCGGGAGACCCGCAGCCGCCTTGCCGAGGGACTGGGCACGGAGCCCGGGGCCATGCTGTCAGAGCTCCATCAGCGCATCCTGCGCGGTGACCCCCAGCTTGCCGTCAGGGCCGCAGACCAGGACCCGGTCCGGATGCCAGGCCCCGGCACGCCGCAGCAGGCGGTCGAGCTTGTGGGCCGCACGGACGAGCTCGGGCTGCTCACTGGGGGTGGCGACCCCCCGCTGGTCAGCGTGATCGAGGGCATGCCCGGCGTGGGAAAGACCGCGCTGGCGGTCCACGCCGCCCGCATCGCGTCCGGCCAGTACCCGGACGGGACGCTCTACCTTAACCTGCAGTCCCACGATCCCGGGCGCCCTCCGCTCGACGCGCCCGAGGCTCTGAACCGCCTGCTGCAGATGCTCGGCGTGCCGTCCGCGCAGATACCAGACGCCATCGGCGAGCGAGCCGCGCTATGGCGGGCACTGCTGAACCGCCGCCGCGTCGTGGTGATCCTCGACGACGCCGCCAGGCCCGACCAGGTCCGCCCGCTCATGCAGACGGCAGGCCAATGCCTGATCTTGATAACCACCCGGCAAAGGCTCGTCGGCCTTGACGGTGCTCGCGTCCTGACCGTGGACGTGCTGCCGGTCGCCGACGCGGTCACGCTGTTCCGACGGGTCGCGGGGCACAGCAGTGCCCACGAGGACGACGAGGTCGCTGCGGCCGTGCGGTTGTGCGGACGGCTCCCGCTGGCGATCCAGCTCACCGCCTGCCGGCTGGCGCAGGCCCGCCCGCCCAGGCTCGGCGCCTTGATCGAGGAACTGTCGGAATCTCCTGTCCTGGCGAGCGGCGCAGACGAGGCAAGCCCGGGATGGATCTCCGCCTTCGAGCTGTCCTATCGCGCACTGGAACCCGGCCACCAGCAGTTCTTCCGGTGGCTGGGCCTCAGCCCGTGCGCTGACATCAGCCCGCATGCCGCGGCCGCCCTAGGCGGCTGCACCCTCGCCGAGGCGGAGAAGGCCCTCGCCACCCTCCTCGATTGCCACCTGCTGGCACGGGTCCCCGGCGGTCAGTTCCGCTTCCACGACCTCATCCGCGGCTATGCGGCGATGCACGCCGCGGCCGATGACCCCCGGAACGAGCAGCGGCAGGCAGTCGGCAGGCTCATCGACTACTACCTGCACGCAGCCGATCAGGCTGACCGGGTCCTGCATTTGTTCCGGCGCCGCAGGCCGGCGGTGGTCACCCATGCGCCTACTGCGGTCCCGGCCGTGGGCACCCGCGACGACGCGGCGCGGTGGCTAGATTCGGAGTGGCGCAACATCCTGCAGGCTGCGCGGCACGCGGCCAGTCACAACTGGAAAGACAAGTGCGCAGACCTTATCCACGCGCTGGCCGGCTTCATGGAAGTCAACGCGTACTGGGACGAGGCTATTGCCGCCCACACGCTGGCCCTGCAAGCCGGCCGTGACCTCGCCGATCCCCTCCGGATCGCGCAGGCATCACTGGCGCTCAGCGAGGTGAGCCAGCAGACCGGCCGCTACGAGGCGGCGCTTCCCCTAGCCGAGGACGCCGCGGCGATCTACCGGTCCCTGGCCGACCGGCGGGGGGAGGCCGAAGCCCTCGACCAGATAGGCACGGCCCACCAGCGCGCGGGGCGTTTCCGTGAGGCACTCGCCTATTTCCGCGAGGCAGGGATTGCCTACCGTGACACCACCGACGGGCATGGCGTGGCCAATACGCTAAGCCACTCGGCGATCGCCTGCGGGAGCCTCGGGCGATACCCCGAGGCAATGGCTCACCTGTGGGAGGCGCTGTCGCTCTACCGTGACGCCGGGGACAGGCGAGGCGAGGCGAAAGCCCTGAACAACCTCGGAAAGACGCAAGAGTACCTCGGCCACCACCAGGACGCGTTCGACAGCCTCCACAAGTCCTTGGAGATATTCCGTGAGATCGGCGGGGCGCAGAGCGAGGCCATCCTGTACCAGAGCATCGGAAACGTCCACAGCTACAAGGGATCGTGCGAAGAGGGGCTCGCCGCCTGCCGCAGGGCGCTGTCCATATACCGCAGCATCGGCGACTTGCCGAACGAGGCCGATGTCCTCAACGACATAGGCGCCATCTACCAGAAGTCCGAGTACTACGACGAGGCGCTGATCTACCACCAGAAGGCGCGGCTGATCGCCGAGGAGATCAAGAACCTGTTCCTACAGGTGATCGCACTTCGCGGGATCGCCGACATGCACCGCAGATCCGGCCGGCACGGCGAAGCGCTTGCTCACTACCACACCGCCCTCCGGCTGGCCCGGGAGATCGGCCACCCCTACGAGGAAGGCAAGATCCTCGAAGGGATCGCGGAAACGACACTCACCATGCAGCGGCAGCCCGGCAACGCCCGGATCGTATTCCGGCAGGCGCTCGACATCTTCGAACAGCTCGGCGTGCCCGAGGCGGAGACAGTACGGATACGCATACGGACCATGGACTCCGCCTTCCCCACCGCATCCCCTAGGGCGCCACTGCCCTTAAGCCGTAGGACCCCGGAACAAGGCCGACCTCGGGCGGGACCACCCTCGCGCCCGGAATGTCAGACCCAACGTGAAACTGGTCCTCACCGAAACGTGAGGACCTCGGCGTGGAGCTAAGGGGATTCGAACCCCTGACCCCCTGCATGCAAGGTACACACATGTTGTCGATTAGTGATTTTTACCTGGCTATCCATTACCTGTCCGGTCGCTGGATATCGGCCCTTGTCCGGTGGCGTTGTGGTCAGCCGTTGTGGTCACCCGTCTCCGGCGCCGCCGCCGATCGCTGCTGCTGTCGGACGGGTTCTGTCAAGAGTGGGCGTAGCCCATCGCGCAGCGACGCGAAGCGCTCTTGACGGGTTCCGGGAGACCTCCACGATTCTATGGCGGGGCTTGGGGAGTGCATTTCTCCCCAAACCCGACAGGTGCCATCTTTGGGGTTCCCGCCGCGGCGGGCTGTGACTCTGCTTGCGGTGCTCGTCGTCCTGGTGGTCGAGGACTCCGGCGCGAGCTGTTCGCCGTTGCTGGCTGCGGGTCGTTGCGGACGCGCGCCACGGGTGACAGGTTCCGGGCGCGCGACGCTGGCGGCGATCGCCGCGCCGCGTAGCAAGCGGCGAGAGCGGGGCGGCCTCAGAGCCGCCCCAGCGGAGAGCAGCGCCCGGTAAACACTGTCGTCCATGAGGTATGACGTGTCCCGCTGCTATACAGACCTGCGCATAACTGCAACCCTGCGACTTCAGTCACGCGCCGCTAGGCGTTCGGCGCGGCCGGAGGCCGCGACCTTGAAACCGTAGAGAAAGTTGTCACAGGGGCTAATGCTCTGCACTAATGCTCTGTCCTGTGGCTATGTGGTGGTGAAGTCGTACCGAAACACGTATGCGTTTGCGTCGGCCACCATTTCGTTGACCTCGACCGCTTGGCCGTCCTCGGTGTATGCCGTTCGCACGAGCTCAACTACAGGGGTTCCTGCGGGGAGCGCAAGTTCCGCGATCTCGGCTTGTTCCGGCATCCGCGCTCGCAGCTCTTCCCTGAAGTGGGTAGGCGAGTGCCCGAGGTCTCGGAGCCGCGCGTATATCCCTCCGGGGCCGGTGTCGGCCTGGACGATAGGTGATCCCATCACGAGCGCGGCCGGAAGGTAGGAGCGCGAGGAAAGAACCGGCTTTCCGTCAAGTACGTAGCGGCGGCTGCGGATGATCACGCGCTCATCTTCGGCTAGGTCGAGCAGCAAGGCGGCGTGGCTCGGTGCCGTGTCTTCGTAGACTTGGACGCTGTCGACTGCGAGGTTGCGACCTTCGGTCTCATCACCCCAGATCGACTTACCGCTAGGCCATGACCCGCCAGATAGCCGCTGTATGCCGCTGCGGATGACGGGGCGGAACGCCCGCACGAAGACGCCTGCTCCGCGCCGAGGCGTGGCGATTCCCTCGTTGATGAGCTGTGCAAGGGCCTTGCGGGCGGTCTCGCGGGCAACCTGATAGGTCACCATCAGGTCGTTCTCCCCGGGCAGGCGCGCACCTGGCGCGTACTCGCCGGTGGTGATGGCGTTGCGCAATTCCCCAGCTATCTGAAGGTACTTGGGCTGGCCACTGCTCGGCTTAGCCATGACTGTCGATTCCTGCCCCACTGTTCACACTGGCCCAACTTCTCTAGAGACCCCTCTACCCTACCGGGGTCACAGTCACGCCGACGAGTGTCGGGTTGACCTGCCGCAATAACTTCTATAGAGATGATATGTACTTCTCTAGAGATGTTGTGCTAAGCTGGCGTCAGCAGCATGAAGGCCGCACGGAAAGTGCGAGCTAGAAGGCCAAGGGCCACAGCCAGGAAGGCACAAGACGATGCGTCTGAAGATCGACATCACCACCGTTAAGTTCCGCGTTGCGGGCACGGCCCGCCCCCGTCCCATCTCGAAGAACGATTCCCGTCAGAAGACGACTCTGCCGAGCGATGGCAGCCGTCCGATCTGGTCGGTGCGGCTGAGCGCCATCGACACGGAGGCGGGCACGACTGAGCAGATCTTCGTGGATGTTGCGGGCGACATGCCGCAGCTGTCCGTGGATGAGATCGCCACGGTTCAGAACCTGACCTTCGCGCCGTGGGCGGCTGTGGAGTTCGTTGAAGGGAAGCCGAAGGGGAAGGTCATGCGGTCCTACCGCGCCGACGCGGTGACCCTCGAAACCCCCGGCCGCCGCGCCGCCGCGTAGTCGCGCGGGGGCGTGGTTGCCGCCTCGCCCCCGGCGCACCAGTGAGTAATTCCCGTGATCAGCAGCAAGAAGGAGAAAGAGGTATGGGTCTTTTCGAGGGCTCGAAGGTTGACGAGATCGTCAGCGCTGAGCGAGCCCTGACGATGGCGATTGTCCAGCACGGCAAGCGCAGTCGTGAGGCTGCCCGTGCGGCCGAGCGCGTGGAGGCTGCCCGTGTTGGCGGCTCGATGGCGGAGAACCTCCAGGCGAGTCACGAAGCGGCCACCCTCGACCGTACCGGTCGTGAGGTCACCCCGTTTCGCCGTGGCGGTTATTCCGATCTTCGGTCCTCTTAGCGTGCCCGCCTCGGGGCCTGGTTGCCGCCTCGCTCCGGGGTTCGTCAAGTCAATTCCCGTGATCAGCAGCAAGAAGGAGATGCCGAAATGGCGAAAAGGAACCTGAAGGAAACCCCCGGATCGAAGCTGTTCGCGCCGCTGACGTGCGACGAGAACCAGATCCTCAGCTACTCGCTTATGTCCGGGATGGCCAAGCAGTCTAACGTGATCAATAACCACGAGATGCACGCCGAGACAGCGGAAACCCATCATGACCTCCACGTTGCGTGGAACAAGCGGTGGGACGCCGAGCATCCGAAGGACGGCGGGCGATGATCCGCCGCGACACGTGGACCCGGGCCGTTCAGGTCGCGTCGGCGGTCCGGGCTCGGTGCCGGGATTGCAACGGGTGGGGCGGTTACTGGTACGGCCGGAAGTGGACCGTGTGCGGGACCTGCAATGGCTCGGGAAGCAAGTAGGCCGTGAAGGCAAACGCTGAGCAGATGGTGACCTGCGGCAATTGCGGCGGCCTCGGCACGACCCCGGTCGATATCTGGAACCCGAACACTAGCCGGTATCAGACACTTCCCCAAACGTGCCTCGCCTGCCTGGGCGCGGGCCGCGTGCCCGGTTAATTTCAGCAGATGTGCCGGGGCGTTGCTGCCGCCTCACCCCGGCACATCACCTACACCTAATTCCCGTGATCAGCAGCAAGAAGGAGAAAAGCGCAATGGGAAAGAAGCATTTCTTCGTCAATCTCCACGAGGTGGACAAAGACGGCGGCTCGAAGATTATCCGGAGCGGTCCGACCCGTGATCCGGGTCAGTTCATCGGCGCTCCGAAGCCTGTCCCTGCCCGCACTTCCGATTACGTGGACTGCTCCCGGTGCCGTGGCACCGGCGGCGGCCCGAATCCGTTCGTCGCGGAGCGGAAGTGCAAGAAATGCCAGGGCCTGGGATACGTCCTGGCCGGTTAGCGGTCCTGTGGTGCCGGGGGCGTGGTTGCCGCCTCGCCCCCGGCTTGTCGCCCACGATCCCTTTCCCGTGATCAGCAGCAAGAAGGAGCAAGGCAACTGATGTCCGATTCTACATACCCCTGCGGCACGTGCGGCGGCGGCGGCCTAGTCCCAGCGCCGGACTGCCAGTGCAACACCGGCTCAGTTCACCGGTGCTCGCCAGTGACCTGCCCGAAGTGCAAGGGCGTCGGCTGGCTGACCTCGCGTTTCAAGGAGAAGCGCCGGTGAGCGCCCCCGTCCGTAACCCGGTTCACGGCACGGCCCGTCGTGGTGCCCGCCGTGGTCATTGGGTGATCGAGCATGAGCCGGTCTGCCCTGACTGCTCGTCGCTGAACGTTATCACCGATCAGGTGGACACCGGCGACGGGATCGAGGAGACCGCCTATATCTGCGATGACTGCGGCTGCGCGTGGCCGCTGGCCTGCGTGTTCGAGTGGGGCGCGGACTGGTGAGCGCCCGGCGGCCGCGGGGCGAGACCCCGGAAGAGACCCCACCTGATGGTGATCACTACCAGTGCCACGGGTGCGGGTGCGAGTGCGCCGACATCGGCGGCGACTGCGACTGCTACTGCGGGTGCTGCTACGACGTTTGGAGTTGATACCTGATGGGCCAGGCCAACGTAACTGAGTTCCAAGCGGTCACGTTCACGCGGACCCTGGTCGGCCGCGCGTGGCGGTGGCGGTCGGAGCTCGGGCTGCTGTCCGGCGGCGGCGCCGGGTTCCTCGAATGCTGGCACTGCGTCGGCCTGGACGCCACGGGCGCGGCGATCGGCGGCGGCGCGCTGCTGGCCGTCGCGCTGCCGTGGCCGCGCCGGTTCATGGTCCGCCGGTTCTGGTCGGTGGTGTCGCGTCACCGTCTTCAGTCGGCGTGGTGGCAGCTCCGGCTGCACAACCGGGCCGGCGGCCTTCCGCTGGTGCTGTGGATCCGCCCGACGCCGGTGGGCGAGCGGGCATGGGTGGCGTGCCGTGCGGGCCTGTGCGCTGATGACTTCACCAAGGCCGCGCCGGAGATGGCCGCCGCGTGCGCCGCCCGCGAGGTCCGGGTCACCGCTTCCCGCCGGTACTCCCAGCTCCTCACGATCGATGTCATCCGCCGTGACCCGCTCGCCCCGGGCAAGGTCGTGCCCTCGCTGCTGGCCGACGCCGGGACGGTTCCCGCGGTCGCTGACTGGCTGGCCGATCCCGATCCTGAGTCGCTCGGCTACCCGGTTCCGTCTGCCCCGCGCTGGCCTGACGTTTCCCTCGGGGGCGAGTAGCCATGACCGTGCTTGCCCGCCCGCGTGCCGTTTCCGCCGCGCCGCGCCCGCTGTCGATGTTCGACCCGGTGCACGTCGCCGGTGACGAGTTCGGCAGTTCGGTGCACCTGGACTTCGCTGACCAGGTGGGCATTCTGCTTTGCGGTGAGCCGGGGGCGGGCAAGTCCGTGGGCCTGACCAACATCGTCGCCCACGGGGCGCTGTCCTATCTCGACTGCCGCCTGATCCTGATTGACGGCGCGCTGGTGGAGCTCGGCGCGTGGCGCTCGTGCGCTGACGAGTTCGTCGGCCCGGACATCGATGCTGCGATCGGGGTTCTGGAGCAACAGCAGCGGGTCATAGACGAGCGCTGCACGATGCTGCTCGACACCGGCCGCAAGAAGATCGTCAAGAGCGACGGCGTGCCCATCCACCTGGTGGTCATCGACGAACTCGCCTACTACACCGCCACGGTCGGCACCAAGCAGCAGCGCGAGCGGTTCATCGTCGCCCTGCGCGACGGCGTCGCCCGAGGCCGCAAGGCCGCCGTCCGGTACGTGGTCGCCACCCAGCGACCCTCGTACGACATCGTCCCCACGTCGCTGCGGGACCTGCTCGGCTACCGGTGGGCGTTCCGCTGCGCCACCGAGGACAGCTCAGATGTGGTGCTCGGCAAGGGCTGGGTCACCCGCGGCTACAGCGCCGCCGCGATCGACACCGAGTCACGCGGCGTCGGCCTGCTGCTCGCCGAGGGCAGGCGCGTCCCCAACCGGGTCAAGGCCGCGTACCTTGATGACGCCCAGGTGGCCAAGCTCGCCCGCCGCGCCGCGGTCCTCCGGGGCCGCTCGTGACTGAGCCCCTAGCGGTCGGTGACTTCACCCAGTGGGAGGACGAGCTGCTGCCCGCTGGCGGCTGCTCTCACCCGGTGCGGCTGCGCGGCGGCGTCGCCGCCGTCGACCTGCTGACGGGCGAGTCGGTGCCTGTCTTCGACTCCTCGGCCGAGCCGGACGGCGTGATCTACGTCCCGTGCGGCAACCGCCGTGAGTCGGCGTGCCCGTCGTGCTCGGCCACCTACAAGCGCGACGCGCGGCAGGTGGTCCGGTCGGGCCTGTCCGGCGGGAAAGGCGTCCCTGAGTCGGTCGCCGCTCACCCGTTCGTGTTCGCCACGCTGACCGCGCCGTCGTTCGGGCCGGTCCACGCCCGTCGTGAGCGGGGCGGGAAGGTGCTCCCCTGCCGTCCGCGCCGCGACGCCTCCAAGCGGGTCTGCCCCCACGGGCGCGACATCTCCTGTTCTGCCCGCCACCCCGAGGATGACCCTCGCCTCGGCCGCGCGATGTGCGGCGACTGCTACGACTACCGCTCCGCCGTCCTGTTCAACGCCGTGGCCGGTGACCTGTGGCGCCGGTTCACCACCTACCTGTCCCGTCACCTGGCCAGGCTCGGCGGCCTCACCCTGAAGGACTTCCGGGATGTCGTCAAGGTCCGGTTCGTCAAGGTCGCCGAATACCAAGCCCGCGGCGTCGTCCACTTCCACGCGCTGATCCGCCTCGACTCCGCGCCCCACGCCAAAGCGGGCACCTACGCTCCCCCCGGTCCTGAGTGGTCGGTTGAGCGGCTGTCGTCGGCGGTCAGGTCAGCCGCTGCTCAGGCGTCGGCGCTCGCCCCGCTCGGGGACACCGGCCGCGCTCTGCTGCTGCGCTTCGGCGATCAGGTCGATACCCGCCCCGTGCTCGACCGCCAGGGCGACGCGCTCACCCGCGAACAGGTCGCCAACTACATCGCCAAGTACGCCACCAAGACCGCCAACGCCCCCGGCCTTCCATCGTTCCGCTTGCGGGATCTCCACGAAATCCGGTCGCTGCGCTGCTCCGCCCACCATAAACGGATGATCGAGACCGCATGGAAGCTCGGCCGTAAGAAGTGGGCTCACATGCTCGGCTACGGCGGCCACTTCCTCACCAAATCACGCGCCTACTCCGTCACCTTCGGCCGCCTCCGCGCCGACCGCGCCGAATTCAGGCGCGCGCAGCGATACGACCCGACCCGAGCTCGACCCGTGGGGACGGCCGATAGACGAAACCATGGTGCTGTTCCTTGGCACCTGGGCTTATGCCGGTTCCGGCCTTGCCGCCTCCGATTCTCATTCCCTCGCGCTCATGTCAGCGGATAACGCACGGTCGAATTGAGGATGTTTCACGTGAAACCATTCAGTCGGCGTGTGGGAAAGGATGGCCACATGGATAAGCTGCTTTACCGGCCGAAGGAAGCGTGCGCGGTACTCGGCATCGGTCGGGACAAACTGTATGACCTGTTGCGCTCCGGTCGCCTCGACTCGCTCAAGGACGGCGGCGCTCGGCTGATCCCGGCTGACGCGATGCGGGCCTACGTCGCGCTTCTCCAGTCCGAGAAAGCCGAGGCCGCGTGATGTCCGGCAAGAACCGGAATGGTGAGGGAACGATTTCAGGGCCGCGCAAGGATGGGCGCTACGTCGGCGCTTTCTACGCTCCCACGAACATCGGAACTACTAAGCGGGTCTACGTCTACGGGCGGACCTATGATGAGGCGCGCGAAAAACTCATCGCTGAGCAGGCAAAGGTAATGGCGGGCATCCCGGTTCCGGACAAGTCGTGGAAGCTCGGCGCGTACCTCGATTACTGGCTGGAAAACGTGGTCAAGCCAACGCGCCGCCCAGCCACGGTCGCACTGTACGAAATGCAGATTCGGCTTTACCTGAAGCCTGGACTCGGCAAGCATCCGCTGCGGCGGCTATCGGTCCCGATGGTGCAGAAGTTCCTGAATGAAAGGATCAAGGAACTGAAGCCGGGGCAGTCGGTGCGCAACGTGCATGTTATGCGGCAGATTCTTAGTGCTGCCCTGTCGCGTGCCATGCGCGAGGAACTGGTTGCCCGCAACGTCGCCCGCCTGGTGGAGCTTCCCTCGTGGGAGGCGGCTGAAGTCGTCCCCTGGTCGGCTGCTGAGGCGCTTGCGTTCCTCAAGGCAGCGACCGGTGACCCGCTTCACCCCGCGTTCGTGCTGCTGCTCCTCTATGGTCTCCGGCGCGGCGAGGTCCTCGGGCTCTGCTGGCCTGACATCGACGCTGACATGATCAAGGTTCGTCAGCAGGTGCAGCGTGTCGGCGGACAGCTTCGTCTGGGGCTGGTCAAGACTACGGCGGGCAAGCGTGACCTGCCGGTGCTCAGCCTCGCGCAAAAGGCGCTCGATGGCCGCCGCGCCGTTCAGGCACTCGACCGGGAACGCCTCGGCGCTGCGTGGTCAGACATTGGTCTGGTCTTCACGTCCAGGCGCGGCTTGCCGATCGAGCCGCGCAACGTTGACCGGACGTTCGCCCGCATCTGCAAGGACAACGGTCTGCGCCGAATCCGGCTGCATGACCTGCGACACACGACAGCGACGCTGCTTAAGGCGCTTGGCGTCCCGCCGAAGGATGCTCAGGTGATCCTCGGCGCACGCGCACATCACGACCACAAACCAGATCTACACGCATGTAGACGAACCGGCCAAGCGCGAGGCGCTGACCAAGCTCAACACACTACTCGGCGGGGGGTGAGGAGTGATGGCGTTGTGGTCAACCGTTGTGGTCAATGCCCGGTTCTGGGCCTGGCCGGACGACGTTTCGGCTGGTGGAGCTAAGGGGATTCGAACCCCTGACCCCCTGCATGCAAGGCAGGTGCGCTACCACTGCGCCATAGCCCCAGGAATACGTGTTTAGAGTACCAGCGGTTACCGCCGGACGTGGATGACGGTAACCGCGGCCGGGTCGATCTCAAAGCGTCACGTCGGTGGCGGATGGATGACGTCGGTCGCGTGGGGCGATGACATGGACCGGAGTGCCCGGGTTAAGCATGCCCGGCCGCCCCCGCTCGTAGTCGCTGAGGTCCTCCTGCGGTCGCGCAAAACAGCTCATGACCAGGCATTTTTCGTTCACGTTTAGGCTTGTCGGATCGTGTAGACAACGTTCGCCGAATGGCGCTACAGTGAGCACCGCGCTACGCATTGTAGTCCGGCCATTTCCCTCCGGGCTACCTCGCGCGGTGGCACCGTGGGCATCCCGGGTTCTGGGGGGTTACTTGGGGTGCCCGCAGGGCCGGCCCCTGGGCGGCCGACCCCGCCTGGGGGCCGACCATCGGTGCCTCAACTCCCCAAAGCACAGCAGCACAAGGGGGCATTGGTGGGCGTTGTCTGGGGCGAAGGTGCGTCGGGCCAGCCCGTCCCGGCCACTGGCAAAGGCCTCTCTGGTTGGGTCGAGCGCATCATCCACACGGTTTGGCGGCGGCTATTCATGCATGGCGGTGAGGCATGACCACAATGACACGATGGGAGGCGCCACGCGTGGGATACCTCCTCACCGCGGCGATGGCAGGCCGACGGTACGACGAGGCGTCTACCCTGTGGCGGGAACTCGACGAATCCGCCCAGTGCGACGTCATCACCGCGCTCTCCGCGCAGGCCAGGCTCGCGGTGCAGGAGGCGGGCATCCCCCTGCAGATCGACTTCACCGGGCTGGCCAACACGAGCTGCACCGAGGCGCGCGCCGCCGCGGAGTCGGTCTACCATGGCACCGCGCCGTGGCGCCCGCCGCAGTGCCCGCACTGCCGGGAACTGGTGGCCTCCGCGCTCGCCGAGATCCAACTCCAAGCCGGGATCGCCGCCGGGATGCCGCCGTCCTACATAGACCTCATCTGCCGAGGCAAGGCGGTTGGCGGCGCCGCCTGAGGCAGCCCGCCTGAGCTAGCTTCAGCAGCGGCAACCTTCAGCTGCTGTCACTTCAGCAACCGGGACAGCCGACGGTCGGCCAGCGGCTTACCGCCGGTCTGGCAGGTCGGGCAGTACTGCAGCGAGGAATCGGCGAAGGAGACCTCGCGGATCGTGTCGCCGCACACCGGGCAGGGCTGGCCCGTCTTGCCGTGCACCCGCAGCCCGGTCTTCTTCTCTCCCTTGAGGTCAGCCGCCGCCAGGCCTGCCGACCGCTTCACCGCCTCGGTGAGGGTGGTCACGATCGCCTCGTGCAGCACCGCCACCTCCTCGGGGGTGAAGCTGGAGGCGAGCTTGAACGGGGACATCTTCGCGGCGTGCAGCACCTCATCGGAGTAGGCGTTACCGATCCCGGCGATGATGTGCTGGTCGCGGAGCACGCCCTTGATCTGGGTGCGCCGCCCCGCCAGGATCGCGGCGAGCGCATCCACGGTGAAATCGTCGGCCAGCGGCTCGGGACCGAGGGTCGCGACGCCCGGCACGTCGGCGGGGTCGCGGACGAGGTAGACGGCGAGCCTCTTCTGCGTGCCCGCCTCGGTGAGATCGAACCCGGTCCCGTCCTCGAGTACCAGCCGGAAGGCCAGCGGGCTCTTACCCGGCCTGAGCGGCTTGTCCGGTATGTCGGTCCGCCAACGCAGCCAGCCCGCCCGCGCGAGGTGCATGACCAGGTGCAGGTCACCCGCGCCAGAGTCACCCGCGCCAGAACCGTCGGCGCAGCGCAGATCCAGGAACTTGCCGTGCCGAGTGACCTCGGTTATCGCGCACCCGGAAAGCGCCGACAGCGGCGGATCGAAGGTCTTCAGGACCGCGAACGAAGCAGCCTCGGCGCGCGCGATGACGCGACCACTCGCATTCTCGCGGAGGAAGACCACGAGGGCTTCCACCTCCGGCAGTTCCGGCATACCCACAAGTCTAAATGAGCAGGTCGGAGAACTCGCCTAGGCGAGCAGGTCGGAGAAGGCGGCGATGCTGTCGAGCACGTGCGTGGCGCCCGCCTCGCGGAGCGCCTCGGCCGGGCGGGCACCGCTGCAGATGCCGACGACCATGCTGGCCCCGGCCCGATAGCCGGAGAGCACGCCGTCCTCGGTGGCGCTGACCACCGCGACCTCATGCACGTCCCCGGTGCCGACCTGGAGCATCGCGGTGAGCACCGGGTCCGGCCAGGGGAAGCTGCGGGGCACATCGTCGGCGCAGAGCACCAGGTCGACGCCGCGGAGCCCACCGAGCAGGTCCTTGCAGGCGGACCGGGACAGCACCGTGATCAGGGCGACCAAGGCACCCGAGCCGGCCGCCTTCCCGATCGCGTCGGCGACCACAGCCGGGACCGAGACGCCGAACCGCTGCGCCGCCGCGCGGAACGAACGGTCGAACGCGAGCGTCGCCACCTGGGCGCGCAGTTCGTCCGTCTCGAAGAGCTCGCGGAGCACCGCGGCGGGCGGACGCCCGCGTGACCGGTCGAACCTGACCATGGATCGGACGTAATCCTGCGTCCCCGGGACGATGCCCTGGGTCGCGATCGCCTCGGCATAGGCGCGCTCCACGACAGAGTCGTCGATGACGATGCCCGCCAGGTCCAGGCAGACCAGCGAGATGGGAGGAGGTTCGGTCATCGCACGCGCCTCATGGGGGATTCAGCGCCGGTATCGGTTGTAGCGGGTCTAGGGGGGACCCAAGTAGCCCAGCGGGGCCTGCGGATTAGTAGTCGTCGGGAGCGGTGGCCTCGCTCCACAAATCGAGGTCCGCCCGCTGCGCGGCGACCTTACGCCAGACCGCCAGACCGCCAAGCACAAGCAGGATGAGGATCAACAGCTTCTTCACCGAGCCGGTCCCTCCGTCGATAACCCGTGTGTCGTCATGGACCCGCGAAGTCCGGGTCACTGTCGTTAGCCTACCGCCGACCGGGTCCGATCCCGAACGAGCCGTTGCAACCGCGTTAACAAAACGCAACAGCCCCCGCGCAGCAGGCGCAGGGACTGTCTGTCGATAGGCGTGGGGGTACGTGGACTTGAACCACGGGCCTCGTCCTTATCAGGGACGCGCTCTAACCGACTGAGCTATACCCCCTCAGGGCAGCCCTATCGACTGGGTTACTCTACCGCATCCGGGATGATGGCCGCGTCGCGATCAGTCCGTCTCTCGCAGGGTGACCTCGATGCCGCCGACGGTCTTCGCGATCAGGTTGTAGATGACCGATCCGATCGTGGACAGCGCCGTGATGAGCACGATGTTCAGCGCGCCGAGCATGGCCGTCCAGCCGAGGATGAGCGACGCGGAGAAATAGTGCGAGATGTTCGTGCCGGCCGAGTTCTGGCTGGAGGTGATCGACGAGACCTGGTGCTGCAGCGAGTCGAAGACGCCGAGCGCGGACAGCACCATGTAGAGCACCGCCACGGCGACGAACAAGACGATGAAGGCCACGACGGAGGCCACGAAGCTGAACTTCATCACCGACCAGGGCTCTACCCGCGAGAGGGTCAGCATCGCCTGGCGCTTGTTCGACCGGCGCACCGTGGGCCCCTGCCTGCCCTTGCTGGCCTTGCGCTCGCTGCGTTTCTGCCAGAAGCCCGAGACGGAGCCCGCCAGCCCGGCGGCCGCACCGGTTAGCCCGGCCGCCGCAGCGGCGGCGGCCGAAGAGAAGCCAGAATCCGACGGCGCGCTGGTGCCGGCCGAACTAGCCGAATCAGCCTCGTCCTGCCAGACCGAGCGCGAGTAATTCGGCTGCGCGTGCACCGGGGGCGCTGTGTTCACTGGGGGCGCTGTGTAAGCAAGCGGCGCCGAGTAAGCAGGCGGCGTTGCGTACGGCGAACCCTGCTGCCCCGACGCTGAAGACGATGATGTGCTTGGCGACGGAGACGAAGTGGTTGGCGATGGAGAGGGAGAGGAAGGAGAAGCAGGCCGCGCAGGACTCGGAGCCGGAGTCGCGGGCCGCGCCGGAGTAGGAGTAGGAGTCCGCGCAAGAGTCGGCGTAAACGACGGCCTGCTGATCCCGTCCGCAGGCATTGGCGCGCTCTGATCCGCCTCACTGGCCGAATCGGTCGCGCCCTCGTTCTTGGCGTCGTCTTTTGCGGTCGCCCCGTTGGTACCGGCCCGCGGTGTCTCCTGTGTGCGTGACGCACCACCGGCACCAGTGGCCCCCGTGGATCCGGAGCGCGAGCTTCCGGACCTCGTCCGTGATGATGACATAGAGCTATTGTCAATGATCGCTCCGTCGTCATCCACCTCCGGGTCCGATTCCCGCAGGTCCGGAGCCGTTATGAACGGCGACTGCGTCTTTGATCCCGCTTCGTCCACGCCGTCCTCCTCGGTAACCAACTGATGCCCATTTGTACCTTTTAGCCGACACTATCCGACAGTACTCAGACGTCGGTGTCCCCCGGTTCGTTGTCACTGTCGGCTATGTCGTTGAAAGTCACCATGTCGCCGGTGACCGCATCGCTGTCGGCCACCGACTCTGCGTTCCGCGCCAGCGCAACCACGGTGACTCCGGACGCGAGGTTCATCAGCCTGACGCCCATCGTCACCCGGCCGGTCTGCCGTACCTCGCTCGCCCGGGTCCTGATGACGCCGCCGTTCGAAGTGATCGCGAATACTTCGTCCTCCGGACGGACCATCAGCGCGCCCACCAGGCCACCTCGGCCCTCGGTGATCTGGGCGGTGATGACGCCAAGACCGCCGCGGTTCCGCAGAGGGTACTGGTCAGCGGGCGTCCGCTTAGCGTATCCGCCTTCCGTGGCCACAAGTACGTCTTCACCCTCACGCACCACGTACATGCCCAGCAGCTCATCGCCGTCGTTGAACCGCATGCCGATCACGCCGGAGGTGGCGCGGCCCATGGGCCGCAGCTGCTCATCGCTGGCGGTGAACCGGATCGCCTGCGCGCCCTTGCTGACGAGCAGCAGGTCCTCCGCAGAGGAGACCAGCGCGGCGCCGATCACCTCGTCGTCCTCGCGCAGGTTGATCGCGATAAGACCGCCGGTGCGGGGCGAGTCGTACTCGGGCAACCGGGACTTCTTCACCAGACCGGACTTCGTGGCGAGCACCAGGTACGGCGCCACCGTGTAGTCCCGCAGGGTGAGCACCTCGGCGATCTGCTCGTCGGGCTGGAAGGCGAGCAGGTTGGCCACATGCTGGCCGCGCGCATCCCGGCTGGTGTCAGGGAACTCGTATCCCTTCGCCCGGTACACCCTGCCCTTGTTGGTGAAGAACAGGATCCAGTTATGCGTTGATGTGACAAAGAAGTGGTCCACGATGTCGTCGGACCGCAGCGCCGCCCCGCGCACGCCCTTGCCGCCGCGTCGCTGCGCCCGGTATTGATCGGTATTGGTCCGCTTCGCATACCCGCCACGGGTGATCGTAACCACGATGTCGGATTCGGCGATCAGGTCCTCGTCCGCCACCTCGCCGTCGTAGGCGATGATCTCGGTCCGCCGCGCGTCCCCGTACCTCGAGACGATCTCGCCCAGCTCGGAGCTGACGATCTCTCGCTGCCGAGCGGGCGAGGCCAGGATCGACTCCAGGTCGGCGATCCGCGTCTGGAGCTCGTCGCGCTCGTCGATCAGCTCCTGCCGCTCGAGGGCGGCCAGCTTGCGCAGCTGCATGTCGAGGATGGCCCTGGCCTGGATCTCGTCGAGCCCGAGCAGCGCCATGAGCCCCTGCTGCGCGACGGCAGCGGACTCAGATCCCCGGATGAGCGCGATGACCTCGTCGATCGCGTCGATCGCCGCGAGCAGCGCGGCGACGATGTGCAGCCGCTCCTGGGCCTTGCGGAGCCGGAACCTGGTCCGCCGCTGGATGACTTCTATCTGGTGCGCGACCCAGTACCTGATCATCTGGTCGAGGCGGAGGGTGCGCGGCACGCCGTCGACCAGGGCCAGCATGATCACGCCGAACGTGTCCTGCAGCTGGGTGTGCTTGTAGAGGTTGTTCAGCACGACCTTGGCGATCGCGTCCCGCTTGAGGACGATCACCAGCCGCTGACCGGTCCGGCCGCTGGTCTCGTCGCGCACGTCGGCGATGCCGGAGAGCTTGCCGTCGCGCACCAGCTCAGCGATCTTGGATGCCAGGTTGTCCGGGTTGACCTGGAACGGGAGCTCCTTGACGACCAGGCAGTTGCGCCCCTGGATCTCCTCGTGCTCCACCACCGCCCGCATGGTGATCGAGCCGCGCCCGGTCCGGTACGCCTCGCGGATGCCGCGCCGCCCCACGATCTGGCCGTAGGTCGGGAAGTCGGGCCCGGGGATCCGCTCGATCAGCCCGTCGAGCAGCTCCTCGTGCGGCGTCTTCTTCGGCAGGCCCTCGTCGGTCTCGGCCGGCGTCTCGGCCGGCGGCGCCTCGAACCGCTCGTAGTTCTCCAGGTACCACTGGACCCCAGCCGCGACCTCGCGCAGGTTGTGCGGCGGGATGTTGGTGGCCATCCCGACGGCGATGCCCTGCGAGCCGTTGACGAGCAGGTTGGGGAAGCGCGCGGGCAGCACGACGGGCTCCGCCGACCGGCCGTCGTAGTTCGGCCGGAAGTCGACGGTCTCCTCGTTGATGTCCCGCAGCATCTCCATCGCCAGCGGGGCCAGGCGGCACTCGGTGTACCGCATGGCGGCAGGCGGGTCGTTGCCCGGCGAGCCGAAGTTGCCCTGCCCGTCGATCAGCGGCATCCGCATCGACCACGGCTGGGCCATCCGGACGAGCGCGTCGTAGATCGAGCTGTCGCCGTGCGGGTGGTAGTTGCCCATCACCTCGCCGACGACGCGCGAGCACTTGAAGTACCCGCGGTCGGGCCGGAAGCCGCCGTCGTACATCGCGTAGAGGATGCGCGTATGGACCGGCTTGAGCCCGTCGCGGACGTCGGGCAGCGCCCGCCCGACGATGACCGACATCGCGTAGTCGATATAGCTGCGCTGCATCTCGACCTGGATGTCGACCGGCTCGGTACGGTCGTGCCCCCCGTCGGGCGGACCCATCACTTCGGTCACTTCGCAACCTCTCGTTCAAAGATCAAGATCAAAACAGGTGATATGGAACGGTCCCGTGTTTCACGTGAATCCGGGACGGCTCCCTAAGGGTGGCGGAGACAGTGCTGGTGGCTAGATATCCAGGAACCGCACGTCCTTGGCGTTACGCGTGATAAAGGACCGCCGCGCCTCCACGTCCTCGCCCATCAGCACGCTGAACAGCTCGTCCGACTGCGCCGCGTCGTCCACGGTGACCTGGAGCAGCACCCGCCGCGCCGGGTTCATCGTGGTCTCCCAGAGCTCTTCCGCGTTCATCTCGCCGAGGCCCTTGAACCGCTGCACGCCGTCCCGCGGTCGCGGGTCCCGGCGTCCGGCCGCGATGCCAGCCTCGATGACCCGGACCAGCTCTGTGTCCGAGAACACGTAATCCGCAGCGACACCGCGCTCGGTCCACTTGATCTTGAACAGCGGCGGCTGGGCAAGGTAGACGTACCCGGCCTCGATCAGCGGCTTCATGAAGCGGAAGAGCAGCGTGAGCAGCAGCGTCCTGATGTGCTGCCCGTCCACGTCGGCGTCGGCCATCAGGATGATCTTGTGGTAGCGGAGCTTGTCGATGTCGAACTCGTCGTGGATGCCCGCGCCGAGCGCGGTGATCATCGACTGGACCTCGTTGTTCTTAAGCACCCGGTCGATGCGGGACTTCTCGACGTTGATGATCTTGCCCCGGATCGGCAGGATCGCCTGGAACTTGGGGTCGCGCCCGCCCTTGGCCGAGCCGCCCGCCGAGTCGCCCTCGACCACGTAGATCTCGGACTTGGCGGGGTCGGTGGACTGGCAGTCGGCCAGCTTGCCGGGCAGCCCGTTGCTCTCCATGGCCGACTTGCGCCGGGTCAGGTCGCGCGCCGCCCGGGCCGCGATCCGCGCCCGAGCCGCCTGGCTGGCCTTGGTGATGATGTCCTTGGCCTCGCCCGGGTTGCGGTCGAACCAGTCGCGCAGGTGGTCGTTGGCGGCCTTCTGCACGAACGACTTGGCCTCGGTGTTGCCCAGCTTGGTCTTGGTCTGCCCCTCGAACTGCGGCTCGGCCAGCTTGATCGAGACGATCGCGGTCAGCCCCTCGCGGACGTCCTCGCCGGTGAGGTTGTCGTCCTTCTCCTTGAGCAGCTTCTGGTCGCGCGCGTACTTGTTGACGACCGTGGTCAGCGCGGCGCGGAACCCCTCCTCGTGGGTGCCGCCCTCGGCGGTGTTGATCACGTTCGCGAACGTGTGCACCGACTCGGAGTAGGCGGCGGTCCACTGCATCGCGATCTCGACCGACATGCCCGGCCCCTCATCGGAGAACTCGATGATCGAGGGGTGGACCGGTTCCTTGGTCGCGTTCAGGTAGCGGACGAAGTCGGTGATGCCATCCGGGTACTGGTAGACGACCGTGCGCGCCTTGGCAGGCGACTGGGTCACCAGGTCCTCGTCGTCGTCGATGACCTTGGCCGGCCGCTCGTCGGTGAACGAGATCCGCAGCCCCCGGTTGAGGAACGCCGTCTCCTGGAAGCGGCGCGACAGCGTCTCGAAGGACCACTCGGTGGTCTCGAAGATCCCGCCGTCGGGCCAGAAGGTCGTCGTGGTGCCGGTCTCTTCGGTCCGCTCGCCGCGGTGCAGCGGCGCCACCGGGGCGCCGCCCGCGTAGGTCTGCGACCACACGAAGCCGTCCTTGCGCACCTCGACCTCGAGCTTGACCGAGAGCGCGTTCACCACCGACAGGCCGACGCCGTGCAGTCCGCCGGAGACCGCGTAGGACTTGCCGTCGAACTTGCCGCCGGCGTGCAGCGTGGTCAGCACGACCTCGAGCGCAGGGCGCTTCTCGATCGGGTGCTCGTCCACCGGGATGCCCCGGCCGTCGTCTCGGACCCGGACCCCGCCGTCCGCGAGCAGCGTCACCTCGACGTCGGTGGCGAAGCCCGCGAGGGCCTCGTCCACCGAGTTGTCAACGACCTCGTAGACCAGGTGGTGCAGCCCGCGCTCTCCGGTCGAGCCGATGTACATGCCGGGACGCTTACGGACAGCCTCAAGGCCCTCGAGCACCTGGATAGACCGCGCATCGTAACTGCCGACCTCAGTAAGGGTGCCGCCGTCAAAGTCGCTGACGGAGTTAACGCTGACCAAAAGAAGCTCCATCCTGCTGCTGGCTGCGGGCCAGTCCCCGATAACCAGTGCCCGGCCACCAGACGATCGGCCAAGCCGGTGTTGTCCAAGGGCGGTGTCGGTCAAGGCACGCACACTGCGGTCGCGCCGCCCTCACGCTGCCACAGTCACCGCCCCTCCTGTCCGCGTGGCTACTCCTCATTTTACCTGTGGTTACGGACTCTCGCGGCGCCCTTGACGGTACGTATTCCGGCGTGGCGCACGGCTGTGGCAGACGGCGCGGTAGCGCTGGGCACGGGGGGTGCGGTGGCGCGCGAGTCGACGCCCCGATAAGACCCGATCGGTGCGCCGAACACGCGCCCCCTCACCCCCCGGCGCGCCCGCTCCACCTCACGGCGGGCTTCGCAAACGTCGTAAGTGGCTCATCTGGCTGGCGGGGAGTTCCCCCGTCATCGGGCCGACCCAGCTACCAGTGCCTGCTCACCCCATCCGGCGCAACCGTCGCATTAACACCATGATGCGCTCAGACCTAGCAGCCCTCGTTTCTCGGAACCCGTCATCTTCCTATCAGTTCTGACTACTTTTTCATCTTCCTATTAGTTCTGACCATTTCTGTGTCCGCTTTAACCGATTTGTCTAGTAAAAAGTGATAGGAAGATGGATTTTCTGGTCAGAACTGATAGCAAGTGAGGGCCGGGCGAGGCGGCGGAACTGCGTGCGGAGTGGCGCACGGGCGCCGGGTGGCGCAGGGGGGTGCGCAAACGTTGCCAGGCTCTCATCTCGCGCGGAAACGACCTGTTTGTCTCGGGGGAGCGGATGGGCCTCGGACGCGGATTCTGGTTACGGTGCCGTGGCCGAGTTCTTCGGCTAGGCGCTTGATGAGTTGGGGGGCCATGAGCCGGACCTGGGCGGCCCAGGCGTCTGAGTCGGCGGTCACCGTCAGCTCGCCGTTCTCGAAGCCGCCGGGGCGGGTGTGGCTGGCCAGTTGCGGACCGACGATCAGCGGCCAGTCGCCGAACACGGCGCCCACGGCGGCGCGCTGGCGCCAGCCCCGGGCCGAGAGCAGGCCGCCGACGGCGGCGTTGAGCGGCTGCGGATCGTCGCGGCGGGGCCGTGTTGCCCCGGGGGGGCGACCCCCCATACCCCCCCGCTCATGGTGGGGCTGCCCGCCCCCCATACCCCCTGGTTCCACATCGGGATTTTGATTTTGTTTCTGCTGGCGCGAGCTGCCGTTGGGAGCGGGCCGGTCGCCTCTGGCCCAGGCGTCCGCCCGGGCTCGCGCCAGCGCCTCGGTCGCCAGCCGGGCGCGTTCCGGGTCAGGGCGCATCAGCGGCGGTGGCGTCAGCGGCCGGCGTTTCGGCTTGGCGGGTCTCGGCAACTGGGGTCAGTGCGCCGGCCGCGACGGTGAAGCGGGCGCCGGTCAGGATCTCCGGGACGTCGGCGGGGACGGCGGCGGTGACCAGGACCTGCTCGGCGGTGGCGGCGAGGGCGGCGAGGCGGTCGCGGCGGCCGGCGTCGAGCTCGGCGAACACGTCGTCGAGGATCAGCACCGGGTCCTCGCGACCGGCCCTGAGCAGGTCGAAGCTGGCCAGCCGGAGCGCGAGCGCGAGCGACCAGGACTCGCCGTGGCTGGCGTAGCCGCGGGCCGGCAGCGCCCGGATGCTCAGCTCGAGCTCGTCGCGGTGCGGGCCTGCCAGGCAGACGCCGCGGTCGAGCTCGGACGACCTGACCTCGAGCAGGGCGGCTCGCAGCGACTTCTCGGCCACGCGGACGCGTTCCCCGTGGCTCATGCTCGCGCGTTCCCTGTGCATAACGCCCGGCGGCATGGCCGGGCCAGGCATCCGTGGCCCCGGCCGGGCGTCCACTTGCTGTCATCTCATCGGGCGCCTCGAACGAGCGCCGGTAGGCGATCTCGGCCGGGCCCCGGCCGTCGCCGGCGACTGCCAGGTAGGCGCGCTCGACGTGCGGGCGGAGCGCCTGGACCAGGTGCTCGCGGGCGACGAGGAGCTCGGCGCCGGTCCGGGCGAGGTGCGCGTCCCAGACGTCGAGGGTGGCGGTCACCGCCTCCCTGGACTGCCGGTTGCCCTTGGGCCCGCCCTTCGGACCGGCCGACTTGAGCAGGGCGGTGCGCTGCTTGAGCACCCGCTCGTAGTCGGCGCGGACCGCGGCGTACCTTGGCGCCATCGCCACTAGCAGGTCGTCGAGGAACCGGCGGCGCTCGCCTGGGTCGCCCTTGACCAAGGCGAGGTCCTCCGGCGCGAACAGCACCGTGCGGAGCACCCCGAGGACGTCGCGCGGCCTGGTCAGCGGGGTCCGGTTGAGCCGGACCCGGTTGGCGCGGCCCGCGTTCAGCTCGATCTCCACCAGCGCGTCGCTCGGGGTAGTGGAGATCGCAGCCCGGATGATCGCCTGCTCCGCCCCCGCCCGGATCAGCGGCGCGTCCTGGGCGGACCGGTGGCTGGTGAGCGTGGCCACGTAGCCGACCGCCTCGACCAGGTTGGTCTTGCCCTCGCCGTTCTGGCCGCTGAAGATCGTGACACCTGGCGCGAGCGGAACATCGACAGACACGTACGAACGGAAGTCCGTCAATGCCAGTCGCGTCAGATACACAGTTCAGAGGTTAGCCGCTGACACCGACACCGGCGCTCGTCGGGCGAATCATCCAGCCGAGCGGATCGGCATGATCACGTAGCGGTAGTCGGGCAGCGCCTCGCCCTTGCCGGTGATCACGGCTGGCCTGGTCGGCGTGGTGAACGAGATCCGCACCGTGTCGGAGTCGACCGCGCCGATGCCGTCGAGCAGGTACTGCGGGTTGAACGCGATCTGCATCTCCTCGCCGTCGTAGGACGCCTGGATCGCCTCGCTCGCCTGGGCCTCGTCGCCGGTGCCCGCCTCGAGCAGCACCTCGCTGGCAGCGAAGGTGAGGCGGACCGGGGTGTTCCGCTCGGCGACCAGGGCGACGCGCTTCACCGCGTCGGCGAACGGCGCGGCGGGCAGCTCGGCGACCGAGGAAAACTCATTCGGCAGCAGCGTCTGGTACCTCGGGTACTCGCCGGAGAGCAGCCGCGTGGTGGTCCGGCGGCCGCTGCCCTCGAAGCCGATGATGCCGTCGCCGATGCTGCCCTCGCCGGTGGACAGCGCCACTGCGACCTCGGCGCCGCTGGTCAGGGCGCGGGCGGTGTCGCCCAGCACCCGGGCAGGAACGAGGACCACCGTGCTGAGCCCGGGCGTGACCGGGGTCCAGCGGAGCTCGCGGACCGCCAGCCGGTAGCGGTCGGTCGCGACCAGGGTCAGCGTCTCGTCGTTGATCTCCATCCGGATGCCGGTCAGCGCGGGCAGCGTGTCGTCCCGGCCCGCGGCGATGGCCACCTGGCTGATCGCGGAGGCGAACGCGTCCGCGCCGATGGTCCCGGTGACCTCGGGCATGCCGGGCAGCGTCGGGTACTCATCGGTCGGCAGCAGCATCAGGGTGAACGTGGCGCTGCCGCACTTGACCGTCGTCCTGGTGCCGTCGGTGGTCAGATCGACGGGCCGGGCGGGCAGCGAGCGGACGATTTCGGCCAGCAGCTTGCCCGAGACGAGCACGGTGCCCGGCTCGTCGGCCTGCACCGGGATCGTCGACTGGGCCGAGACCTCGTAGTCGAAGGTGGACAGGGTCAGCTCGTTGCCCGCCTGTAGCCGCATGCCGGCCAGCACCGGGGCCGTGGGGCGCGCCGGAAGCGCGCGGGCGGTCCATGCGACGGCCTCTGCGAGTAGGTCGCGCTCAACCTGAAGCTTCATGGGATGCCTCCTGCCGGGGTCGGCAATGTTTGCGGTCCCCCGTTAGCGGGGTATTTGGCTGTTGCAGGAGCGCGGGCCGGACGGGGTTTCCCCAGCCGGGCCGGGCACCTACTTGTTTTTGAGGTCTATTTAGTTTTAAGAAAGTCATAGTCATAGGGGCTGTGGATTCTGGGGAGAACGCTGTCCTCCCAGTTCCCAGCCCATTTTTTGTGCACAGGGGTTGTGCGCGCCGTGTGGACGCGCGAACCGGTGGTGTGGATGACGCCTAGGTTTCCCCCAGTTGTCCACCAGTTGTCCCCCGGTTATCCCCTGCTGGTCCACAAGGTTATCCACAAGGCTTGTCCACAGATCTGGATAACTCATGTGGGTAACCTGTGAGTTGATCTTGGAAACATTGCTCTATGCTCTTTGAAACACTGTGCGGGCTCGATGCCCCGGTCGCCGGGGCTTGCGGCTGCGTCATTAGCTCGCCCGCGCCTGCTGCTTGATCCGGTTGGTGAGCTCGGTGACCTGGGTGTAGATCGAGCGGCGCTCGGCCATCAGCGAGCGGATCTTGCGGTCCGCGTTGATCACCGTGGTGTGGTCCCGGCCGCCGAACTGCTGGCCGATCTTGGGCAGCGACATGTCGGTGAGCTCGCGGCACAGGTACATCGCGATGTGCCTGGCCGTCACCAGCACCCGGGATCGGCTGGTGCCGCAGAGATCCTCGATCGTCAGCCCGAAGTAGGCGGCGGTCTGCCCCATGATGGTCGCAGCGGTGATCTGCGGGCCGCTGCCCTGGGTCTCCGGGATGAGGTCCTTGAGCACGATCTCGGCCAGGCTGACGTCCACACTCTGCCGGTTGAGGCTGGCGAAGGCGGTGACGCGGATGAGCGCGCCCTCCAGTTCGCGGATGTTGGTGGAGATCCGGCTGGCGATGTACTCAAGCACGTCGGGCGGGGCAAGGAGACCCTCTTGGCGTGCCTTCTTGGAAAGGATCGCGATCCGGGTCTCGAGCTCCGGCGGCTGAACGTCGGTCAGCAGCCCCCATTCGAACCGGCTGCGCAGCCGGTCCTCCAGCGTGACCAGGCGCTTGGGCGCCCGGTCGGAGGAGATGACGATCTGCTTGCTGGCATTGTGCAGCGTGTTGAAGGTGTGGAAAAACTCTTCCTGCGTTCCTTCTTTGTTCTCCAGGAACTGGATGTCGTCCACCAGGAGCACGTCGACGTCGCGGTACCTTCGGCGGAACCCGTCCTGCTTGCCGTCGCGGATCATGTTGATGAAGTCGTTGGTGAACTCCTCGGAGCTCACGTAGCGCACCTTGATGCCGTTGTAGAGCGTCTGGGCGTAGTGCCCGATCGCGTGCAGCAGGTGGGTCTTGCCCAGGCCGGAGTCGCCGTAGATGAACAGCGGGTTGTAGGCCTTGGCAGGGGCCTCGGCGACCGCGACGGCGGCCGCGTGCGCGAACCGATTGCTGCTGCCGATGACGAACGTCTCGAACGTGTACTTCGAGTTGAGGCGGGCGGACGCGGGGCGCAGCGGCTGCTCCTGCTGCTGACCCCGTTGTCCCGAGTGGTCCTGCCGTCCTGGCTGCTGATCTTGCTGGGACAGGTCGGCAGCGCCGGACGGCATGTGCTGCTGCGACGAGGGACGCTGAGACAGGTGGGGCATTGAATTCTGCTCGGACGGATCACCAGCATGGGGCGCTCCCGCCCCCCACTCCCCAGCATGGGGGGCGGGAGCGCCCCATCCCCCTGGTCCACCTGGTCCCCTGAATGGGGGGCAGGGGGCCCCCATTCCCCCTGGATCTCGTGGGATCCCTGGGACGGCCACCCGGTGGACTGGTAGGGGTACTGCTCCGGCTGCGATACGTGCTGCGGTTGCTGCTGGTTCGCGTCCTGCGACATGCCCGGGTGCGCTGGCATCGGCGGCATCCCGGTCATTGTCGAGCCGGTCGAATCCATCACCGACAGCGGCGAGCTCGGCGGCCCGGGCGGCGGCTCCTGCGCGGACGTCGGCCTCGGGTCCACCGTGACGGCGAGCTGGATCGGGCGGCCGAGTTCCCGGGAGAGCGCGTGGATGACGAGCGGCCGGAGCCGGGTTTCCAGCTGCTCCTTCACGAAGGCGTTCGGGGTCGCGATCAGCACCGTGTTCTCGACTAGGCCGAGCGGCCGGGTGAGCTCCGGCTTGAGCCAGGCGAGCTGGCTCGGCCCAACGTGCATCTCGGCGAGCCCCTTGAGGGATCGTGCCCATACCTGCGCCAGATCCAAATCGCTCACCGTAGCGCTCCCCTCGCGTCGCCGCACTGCCCGAGCGCGGTCATTTCGATCATCGACCGCAACCCGTTGTCCACAGGTCCGTCCACAAGGTGTGTACGTGCGCTGTACCGCGGTTTCCCCGGCCCCGCGTCGACAGCTTGCGCTCCCGGGTTGGCCTGCGGACGTTGATTTTCCACAGGCTACGTGGCCGGCGGCGGATGCGCCGTGGAAATCGCAAGTGTCCCACGTGGTAGACATGGGGAACGCGCTGGCCGGGGGGCCGGGTGACCGTGGTTGGTTTGACCTAGACCCGGATCGCCCTTACCGTTAACAGGCTGAGCCATGTCACGGCTGCGGCGGTCGCTGGGTCGGTGCATCTACCTGAATCCGGCCGCCTGGCACCCGACATGATCTGGCCTGACCCGTAAGTCTCCGAACCGTACTGGAGCTCCAGTGAGCAAGCGCACGTTCCAGCCGAACAACCGTCGGCGGGCGAAGGTCCACGGCTTCCGCCTGCGGATGCGTACCAGGGCCGGCCGCGCCGTACTGGCCGCGCGCCGTCGCAAGGGCCGCGAGCAGCTCGCCGTGTGACTCGGCCACTGAGGGGCTCGCGGGCCCCGTGGCGGGCAGCCTTGGCTGCGCAGGAGGTGTAGTGCTGCCGCAGCAGACGCGGATGAGAAGGCCGGATGAGTTCCGGCGTACGCTGCGCTCGGGTCGCCGGGTCGGCGGCGCCGTGGTTGCCGGTGCTCTGCTGCTGCGCGCCGGTGCGGTACCAACTGATGCAGGGCCGAAGGTAGGCTTTGTTGTTAGCCGTGCTGTTGGCTCGGCGGTGGTTCGCAACCGGGTAAAACGACGGCTCCGGGAACTGATGCGCAGGCGGGTCGCCTGGCTACCGGGGGGCTGCCTGCTCGTGCTGCGGGCACATCCGGCCGCCGCAGGCGCACGCCAGGCAGATCTGGCCGCCGATCTTGACCTGGTTCTCGGACAACTGCTGCGGCGGCAGGTTGGGGCGCTGCGCCAGGAATGAGCGCATCGGAATTGAGCTCGACAGACGAGGTCGTGCCGACGTTGGCGGCACGGGTTCTTATCGCGGGTGTGATCTGCTACCGCAGGTTCATCAGCCCGCTGCTCCCTCCGACCTGCCGGTTCGCCCCCTCTTGCAGCGAGTACGCGGTTGAGGCGCTGCGGCGTCACGGCGCGGCGCGGGGGCTGTGGCTGGCGGTGCGTCGGCTTGCCCGTTGCCATCCCTTCAATCCTGGCGGATACGATCCCGTGCCTCCCCGGCCCCAAGGAGTTACCCAGTGAGCATCCTCAACCCGCTGTTCGACGCGGTGGCATGGGTGATTATGCCGCATCCATGCAGTGCTCTCCGTGCCGTTCGGCGCGGCCAGCGGCTGGGCCTGGGGCCTGTCCATCGTCTTCCTTGTGATGCTGATGCGCCTCATCATGGTGCCGCTCTTCGTCAAGCAGGTGAAGTCGCAGCGGAAGATGCAGTCGCACATGCCGGCGCTGCAGGAGATCCGCAAGAAGTACAAGAACGACAAGACCCGTCTCAACGAAGAGACGATGAAGTTCTACAAGGAGAACGGGATCAACCCGCTGGGCGGCTGCCTGCCGCTCATCGCCCAGCTGCCGGTCTTCTGGTCCCTGTTCAACGTGCTCAAGGCCATCGCCGACTGGGTCCCGGGGCAGACGCCCAAGTACGGGCTTACGGTCCACGGTTGTCACCAGCGCTCGCACCGCCCACATCTTCGGCGTGCTGCTCTCCGACAAGTTCCTGTGGGCGAACACGGGCGAGTCGTGGACCGTGCGGGCCGTGATCCTGCTCTCGGTGGCCGTCAGCGCCTGCACGACGTTCCTGACCATGCGGCAGAGCTCCAAGCGCGGCATGATGAGCCAGCAGGTGCCCGACCCGGACCAGCCCGGTGCCGCGATGGCGCAGAGCATGTCGAAGAACATGATGTACATCGCGCCGTTCTTCGCGCTGACCGGTCTGTACTGGCAGTACGGCCTCGTTATCTACTGGGTGACCACCAACGTGTGGACGCTGGGGCAGCAGCACATCCTGTTCCGCAACCTTCCTATCGTGGGGAGCGCTACGGTTGGTACGTCTGCGGCGGGAGCGGCATCCGGGAGCAACCGGCCTGTCGTTAAGAGCACAGTGGTCAAGGGCAGTGTGAACGCTGCGAAGAGCAACGGCGCCGCCGCTGCGAAGAGCAACGGGACCGCCAAGTCGGCGAGCAAGCCGGGGACGGCGGCCACGGCGAAGGTTCCGGCGGCGAAGGCATCCCCGGCCAAGTCGGCTGCCAACGGCGCGGTGAACAACGGCACGGTCAGCTCCTCGGAGGCGGGGAGCGGTGCGCGCGGACTGCTCGGGTTCGGCAAGAAGAAGCCGGAGCCGGAGGAAGTGCCCGTGGTGCCTGAGACCAAGGTCGTCCGGCAGCAGCCGGTCCGGCAGGCGCGGAGTAAGCGTTCCGGTAATGCGGGCAAGAGGTGAGCGACTGTGGGTTGTAGTCCCGCTGGTGAGGGGGTCGGCACGGTGGTAGGTCGTGAGGATGCGGTGGCGCCCGCCGCAGGCCAGGAGGATCAGGAGCTGGACAGCGTGATCAATGGCAGCGACCTTCTGGGCGAGGAACACGACTTGGATGAAGTCGACGCATCCGACGATGATCTCGCCGACGAGGCCGACGATGAGCGAGACGAGGACGACGAACTCGCCGACGAAGCCGATGAAGGCGACGAGGACGACGCCGAACAAGGCGGAGAAGGCGACGAGGACGATCTGAGCTCTCTCGAAGGAGAGGGCGACGTCGCAGCCGACTACATCGAAGGGCTTCTCGACATCGCCGACCTAGACGGCGACATCGACATGGACGTGGAAGGCGACCGCGCGGTCGTATCCGTCGTCGGCGCGACCCTCGACGAGCTCGTCGGCGACGACGGCGAGGTGCTTGAGGCGCTGCAGGAGCTGACCCGGCTCGCCGTGCGCAGGCAGACCGGCACCCGGGCGAGGCTGATGCTTGACGTGGGCGGCTTCCGCGTGCGGCGTCGGGCGGAGCTTGTCGACCTTGGCCGCTCGGTCGCGGAGGAGGTCACGCGCACCGGGGAGCCGAAGAAGCTGCGTGCGATGTCCCCGTTCGAGCGGAAGATCATCCACGATGCGGTAGCGGTCGCCGGGCTCCGGAGCGAGTCGGAGGGCGAAGAGCCGAACCGACGCGTGGTGGTCTTCCCGGCTGGCTGAGAGGATCGCTGTGACCGCGGGCATCCCGGCCCCAGCGCCGTCGCCCGAGGCGGTCGCGGAATTCGGGGACGCGCTGGCTAAGGCACAGCATTACGCGGAGCTGCTTGCCACCGACGGAGTGACCCGCGGGCTCATCGGCCCGCGGGAGACCTCGCGGCTGTGGGACCGGCACCTGGTCAACTGCGCGCTGGTCGCCGAGTTCGTGCCGGAACGGGGTGAGCTGGTTGACATTGGTTCCGGCGCCGGGCTCCCCGGGATCGTGCTCGCGATGCTGCGCCCATCGCTTCGTGTGGTCCTGCTCGAGCCTCTGCTGCGCCGCTCGGTGTTCCTCGAAGAGTGCGTCCGGGAACTCGATCTGCGCAACGTTAGGGTGATCCGAGCCCGGGTAGAGGAGAAGGCGGCCGAGGGGATAAGGGCGGACATGGCCACGGCCCGGGCGGTGGCGTCGCTGGAGAAGCTGGTTGGCTGGGCCGGCGGGGTGCTGCGTCCCGGTGGTGAGCTGATAGCGATCAAGGGGCAGTCCGCGGCGGAGGAACTCGAGGCTGCCAGGCCCGTCCTCGACCGACTTGGCGTGCGGAGTGCGGAGGTTCTGCAAGCCGGTCACGGTAGGGTCGTATCTGCGACAACGATTGTCCGTGTCGTCATGGGAGGACACGGCCGAGAGGAGCGTGCAGGTGCTCAGCGCAGTCGGCGTGGGGTGGCCTGACGGGGGAATGGTCGTGGCCTCAGGCGTGCCCGGGCTAGGGTGGCCTGGCGAGCGGCTTGAGCTTTCTTCTTCACCATCCCCTGAGCAAGTCTCGATCGATCGGGGCGCGGAAGTTATGTCGGTGAACGGTCATGAGGATCTGCATCTTCCTGGTTCGAACCGGGTGCGGAACGCACTGCAGGCGGCGGTTTCACGTGGAACACCCAGTGTTGTAGTGACCGTCGGCGCCGTGGACCGCGCCTACGGGAGTGAAGGAGAGCAGATGCCGTTGCAACCCCCCTCGCCGGGATCATCCCCGGTACCGAACTCGGAGATCGTAGTGCCGGAGGCGCCGCTCGGCGTCGGCGACGGGGACACGCCGATCGGTCGGGCCGCCGAGGCTGCCGTCGGGGTCCGTGGTACGACCAACCGGGAAGCCTGGCCGCGCCCGAAGCGCTGCCGAATCATCACCGTCGCGAACCAGAAGGGCGGCGTCGGCAAGACGACTACCGCCGTCAACCTGGCCGCGAGCCTGTCCCAGCACGGGATCCGGGTGCTTGTCATCGACCTGGACCCGCAGGGGAACGCGTCCACCGCCCTGAACGTCGACCACCACGTGGGGCGCGAGTCCGTGTACAACGCGCTGGTCGAGGGGCGCTCGCTCGGCGACATCGTGGTCCCGGTCCCGGAAATGCCCGGTCTGTACTGTGCGCCCGCAACCATCGACCTGGCCGGCGCGGAGATCGAACTGGTGCCACTGGTGGCGCGCGAAGGTCGGCTGTCTCGGGCGATCGACCAGCTGGACACGTCCAACCTTGACTACGTGCTGATCGACTGCCCGCCGTCGCTTGGGCTGCTCACGGTCAACGCGCTGGTGGCGGCGGAAGAAGTGCTCATACCGATTCAGTGCGAGTACTACGCGCTCGAGGGCCTCGAGCAGCTGCTGCGGACTGTTGAGCTGGTGCGCGCGCACCTGAATGCCAAGCTGCGGATCTCCACCATCCTGCTGACGATGTACGACGGGCGCACGCGGCTCGCGACGCAGGTGGCGGACGACGTGCGGACCCACTTCGCGGAGGTCGTGCTGCACACGATCATCCCGCGCTCGGTGCGTGTCTCCGAGGCGCCTAGTTATGGGCAGTCGGTCATTACCTACGACCCGTCCTCATCGGGTGCCGTCGCCTACGCTGAGGCCGCTCGTGAGCTCGCATACCGCGCAGTAAGGGCCTAGCTCGAGGCTCAAAATCAAAGTCAAGATCTAGTGATTCCAAAGTCAAAGTCAAAAGCTGGAAAGTCAGAGGCTTAGAAAATAAAGACCTTCGACCGTGGCGTCTGGGGGACAGGAAGATTGCCGTCGACACTCCTTCGGAAGGCCGACGGAGAATTTCCCTGACCCCCCAGTGTCTCTAACTGGGGATTCGAGACGCTCGGACGGTTGTGGCCACCTCACCGTTCCGTCGGATCGACACCGGACGGTGCCGACCCGTCCGGTGCCCGACCGTCGGGTGCGCGCCTGTCGGTCGAGGCGTTGTCACATTGGACACTCTTGTCGTCTTTGTAGGAGTACTGACGAGTAGCTGTACTGGTTTGCCCCGTATCGTCCGTGCGGAACTCCTACAAAGACGCCTTGTGGCTGCGCGCCTAGCTGCTGGCCGCGTTTTTGGTGCCGGTTTATGGTGTTTTCCACAGTGATTGTGGATAACGAAGCGCGGCGGCCTTCATAGATCACTGACGTCGTCGGCCGACGGTGCCGTCCGCCGCCGGGGAGCCCGTTCGCGACAACGACGCGCCCTTGGCTGCTCTCGGCTCGCATCTTCGTCGTAGTCGGCGGATCATCGAGATGCGAGCGGGCTCGTGCTCGGACAGGAGGCAGGATGCCTGGAATCCGGCGTCGAATAAGTGCACTGGTCAATCCGATGTCGACTGCGGTCACTAGTTGGTGGTGCGGCTCGGCGCTGCGTCACCTGCTGACTGGCCACGGGCCGACGGCAAGTCAGCGGCGACTCATCCGGCGTGGGACACCGGTCATGCGTGCGGGCCGCGTGGAGTCCGCCAGGCAGGAGACCGGGCAGATGGAGGCCCGGAGGAAGGCGATAGACGATCTGCTCAGCCGAGACGGTCACAAGATGGTGGAACTGGATCAGCGGAGTGATTATCAATCGGGTAAGCGTCCCTGGTAGCGGAGGCGGACGACGTCAGTCCGGCACTGCGCGAGATACCAGTCCGAGATGTCCTGCGTGTCGATGGCGGCGCGGATGATGGCAGTCTCGGCGGGAGGCGCTCACCGAGGACTTCACCGCGCGGAGAGATGATCATGCTGGGGCAGTGCTGGCGGGGATCGGCGATATTGGCGGCCACGATGAAGCGCTGATTGGATGCCGCGTGGCTGATCAGGTGACTGCGCCAGACGCGGGTGGGTACCGCTGGGTTGGCGGCGTTAGTCAGGTAGAGGAAGATCTCGGCGCCCGCGCCAGCCAGGTACTGCCATTGCTCGGCGAACAGGATCTCCTGGCACAGCTGGACTCCGACGGTTAGCGGGCCGCCGTCGAGGCAGACCTGAAGCGTCGGCAATTCGTGCCCTCCGTGTGGGTCCGCGTTCGGGCGTGGCCAGGTTCAGCTTCCGAAGGCCAGCTTCTGGCCTGCCGGTGATAGGTAGCGGGCAGTGTTCCAGCGATTCACCGCGTGCGGATTGCAGCGTGCCGTAGATCAGGTGGATGCGCCTGTCGCGCGCCAGCTCGGCCAGGTATTCGCCAGCGCTTGCGATGGCCCCGGAGTCGAGGTCGCCCAGGCCAGACAGATCATCGCGTAGCCAGAAACGGCGGCTTCCGGCAGCACAACGACCTCGCCCGGTTCCGTGTCAGCCAGCGCCGCTGTGATGGCCTTCAGGTTCTCGCTGAGGTCCCACGTCACTGGGATCTGCGCGACAGCCACCCGCACCTTCATGTCCGTCTCCCATCCCCGGAGCAGCCGTTACCAGTCGTCAAATTGCTGCTTTGACTTGATCTTGACCTTGACCCTACGCCTCGGGAGTACCTGTATCCGGGGACATGGCCTTGACGATTCGCTCGAGGTCGTCGATGGTGGCGAACTCGACGACGATCTTGCCCTTCTTCTGCCCCATCTCGACCTTGACCTTAGTCTCGAAGAGATCAGAGAGGCGATCGGAGAGGTGCCGGAGGGCGGGCGCCACGGGCTTGGTCGTGACGGCCTTCCGGGTGGCCGTGGCCTCGGCCCGTCGTCGCCCAGGGCACGATCTCCTCGACCGTGCGGACGGAGAGTCCCTCAGCGACGATCCGCTGGGCTAGCCGCTCCTGCGCGAGCGGATCGTCGAGGTGAGAGCAGCGCGCGGGCGTGGCCCGCGCTGATGACGCCGGCGGCGACGCGCTTCTGCACGGCGGGCGGCAGGCTGAGCAGGCGAAGGGTGTTGCTGATGTGCGGGCGGGAGCGGCCGATGCGCTGCGCGAGCTGCTCGTGCGTTGCGCCGAAGTCGTCAAGCAGCTGCCGGTAGGCCGCTGCTTCCTCCAGCGGGTCGAGCTGCTGGCGATGGAGGTTCTCGATGAGGGCGTCGCGGAGCATGTCGTTGTCTTGCGTCTCGCGGACGATGGCCGGGATGTAGTCAAGACCGGCTCGCTGTGATGCGCGCATGCGGCGCTCGCCCATGACCAGTTCGTAATTGCCAGGGCCCAGCTTCCGCACGACGACCGGCTGCAGGAGGCCGACCTCGGCGATGGAGGCGGCCAGCTCGTCCAGCGCGTCTTCGTCGAAGTTCCGGCGGGGCTGGCGGGGATTGGGGGCGATCGCGTCGATCGCGACTTCCTCGAAATAGGCGCCCTCGACCTGGCGGAGCCCGCTGTCTGCGTCACCCGGGCAGGCACGCCAACCGGTTCAAACGGCCAGTCGGAGGTCCTGCCCTCCGCGGCGATCTGGGCGGTGCCTACCGCTCCGACGGCGCCATGGTCCGTGCGCGAAGCCTCCGGGATTAGTGCTCCGAGGCCCTTGCCGAGACCCCGCCGTTGCTGCGCCACTATCGCTCCTGTTTACGTGCCCGTCTAGCCGAAGACGGCGCGGGGCTGGCGCGGGGTTCCCGATCCGAGCCGTGGCCGCCAGTTCAATGTAATGCCAATCGGTCGTCGATTGAGCGGCTTCCCCGTGCGTGGTTTCACGTGAAACCACGCACGCGGTTTGGATCGCGGCCCGTAAATGTTTCACGTGAAACAAAACCGCCGCGCGCTGGAACGAGCCGCCCGGACGGAACACACGCTAGACCGAGAAGGCTCGGGTCGCTGCGGCGATGTCGGACAGGAACGCGTCGACGTCGCTTTCCCGGGTGTCGAAGGCGGTCATCCACCGGACGGTGGACGTGGTCTCGTCCCAGAGGTAGAAGGTCCAGTCCCGCTGCAACGCGGCGACGTCGCTGGGGTTCAGCCGCGCGAACACGGCGTCCGCTTGGACCGGGTACACCACCTCCACGCCCGGGATCTCCGCGAGGCCGACCGCAAGCCGGGCGGCCATCGCGTTGGCGTGCGCGGCGTTCCGCAGCCACAGGCCGTCGGTCAGCAGCGCGTTGAACTGTGCCGCGAGGAAGCGCATCTTGGAGGAGAGCTGCATGTGCTGCTTGCGAAGGTACGGCGCGTTGACCGCATCCGCCGGACGCATCACGATGACCGCCTCGACGCCCATGGCACCGTTCTTCGTGCCGCCGAAGCTGAGTACGTCGGCGCATGAGGCGATCTCGGCGACGGAGCACCCGAGATGCGCCGCGGCGTTGGCGAGCCGCGCGCCGTCCAGGAAGACGCGCAACTGGTTGGCCGCGCAGAATTCCTTGATCGCGCGGAGCTCGGCGAGGGAGTAGCAGGTCCCCAGCTCCGTGGACTGGGTGACGGCGACCACGCCCGGCTGAGCGGAGTGCTCGTCGCCGCGGCCGGAGAGGCGGTCGGCGATGAGGTCGGGGGTGAGCTTGCCGCCCGGTGCCTGGACGGTCAGCAGCTTGGTGCCGAGTATCCGCTCGGCTGCGCCGCACTCGTCGGTGTTGATGTGCGCGGTCTCGGCGCAGACGACCGCCTCGTGCCGGCCGAGCAGGAGGCCGAGTCCGAGCACATTCGCGCCGCTGCCGTTGAGGACCAGGTACACCTCGCCCGCCGCACCGGTGAGCCGTTTGAGCTCGCCGACGGCGCGCTCGGTCCACGGGTCCGCGCCGTAGGCGGCCGCGTCACCCGTGTTGGCTTCGACGATGGCGCGCATCACATCCGGGTGGGTGCCAGCGTGGTTGTCGCTGCCGAAGCTCTTCCGTGCTGCCAGCCCGGTCATCGGGGTCCTCCAAGCAAATAACTAAAGATCACTGGTCACAGCATTCCCTGCCGTGGGCGGGGTACCATGCCAAAATAGTGGCTACTTCACGCTGACCTGATCGGGGAACAGAACGGGATGTCACGCCGACTTGTCAACATCACGCTGGATAATCTCGGCGATCTTCCGCCGAGTTGCCGTTCCTGCGTCTTCTGGGAACTGGATCCGGTGAGCAAGTCCCGGGCCGACGCCAATGACCCGGCACTGGAAAAGGAGTCCTGGATCTCCTCGGTTCTGCTCGAATGGGGCAGCTGTGGAAAAATCCTTTACGTCGACGGAGTCCCGGCCGCGTACGTCCTTTTCGCGCCGCCGCAATACGTGCCCCGGTCGGTCGCCTTTCCGACGAGCCCGGTGAGCGCGGACGCGGTGCTGCTGATGACGGCCCGCGTGCTGAGCGAGTTCTCCGGCGGCGGTCTCGGGCGAATGCTCATTCAGGGCATGGCCAAGGATCTCACCCGCCGCGGCGTCCGGGCGATCGAGGCCTTCGGCGACAAGCAGTGGACCGCGCCCGGCCTGCGTGCTCCCGGTCGATTACCTGCTCGCGGTCGGCTTCAAGACCGTCCGCCCGCACCACCGGAACCCTCGGCTGCGGATGGAACTGCGGACCGCCCTGACCTGGCGCGAGGACGTCGAGGTGGCCCTGGAGCGACTGCTCGGCTCGATGAGCCCCGAGCGGGTCCTGCTCCGGCCAAGCCCGGCCGCAGTGAGCAGCCGGGCTGAGCCAGCAGCCGGATCAGCCAGGCCCGCGATGCGCTCACTGCGTCGCGATGACAACGCAGCGCCGGAACTCGGCGATCGCGTCCGGGTCGCCCGTCGACGGTGACCGCGGAAGCCTCGTCACCGGCGTCTCCCGGTTCCACCCCCAGCGGAGCAGCGCCAGCAGGACCGCTGACCGTGACGTCGGGCGCGCCGTCAACGGCCGCCGTCACGCCCGGCCCGCCCGTCACGTCGAAGCTGTCCGGGAGAGGTCTCGACCCGCCACGACCGCGCCAGCGGTGCGCTGATCGCGTAGGATCGACTCGGGCGAAGCGCCGAGCGACCTCGGTGAAATACTCCGCCCACTTCTCCGCGTCTGTAGGCGACGAATACCTTCAGCAGCTCGTCGATGCCGTCGAACGGCAAGATCATCACCGAATAGGAGCCACCGGCGCTCCGACGGCAAGCTCAGCGTCGATCCGGTGGATCGACCGTCTCCAAACCCATCCGCCGAACCCAGAACCCCACGCTCTGATCCGGCTCGTACAAGGTCTCCGAGACATCTTCTGGATTCCGCTGGCTGAACTCCTCCACGAGCTCGGCGTACGCTCGATCAAGCAAGCGCCGCCGGCTCCTCATCGTCCAGCCCGGCCGGCGGCCAATCGCCGGGCTCCTCGGATCGCCCCTCCCGCATCGTCACGGCCTTATGCAGGTACACCGTCCCCACATGCCGCGTAAGGTCAGCGACAGCCCACTGCGGACAAGCTAGGCACCCGAGCCGTCCAGATGCCCGGGCGCAACCTCCCGCATCCGCTCGGTAGTCCGCCTCCAAACACTCCAGAAACCGCGCGTTCTCCATCAACTCAAGTCAACCATAGCCGGTCTGCGATAGCACGAGATTTCGACGCAAACAGGAGCGCGCCCCTCGAGTGGCGCACCACTCGAGGGCGCCCGCGACAGCTCCGGCAAGGACCTAGATGAACTCCGCCAGGTCCTTAAGCAGAGCAGACTTCGGCTTGGCGCCCTTGATCTGCTTCACGACCTCGCCGTTCTGAAACACGTTCAGCGTCGGGATCGCGAGGATCTGGTACTTCTGCGCCACGGCCGGGTTCTCGTCGACGTTCAGCTTGACGACGTCGATCTTCTCGCCGTACTCGCTGGCGATCTCCTCGAGAACCGGGGCGATCATCCGGCACGGGCCGCACCACTCGGCCCAGTAGTCGACGATGACCGGCTTGCTGTTCTTGAGAACCTCGGCCTCGAAGGTCGCGTCGGTGACGGCCCTTGTCGTACCCATTGTGATCACACCTTTCCTGTTGAAATCTGTGTTCTGTCGCTACGCTGCGTGACGCGCTCGCGTCCTCGTGCTCGGCCAGCCAGCGCTCGGCGTCGATCGCCGCCGAGCAGCCGCTGCCCGCCGCGGTGATGGCCTGCCGGTACACGTGGTCGACCACGTCGCCGCAGGCGAAGACGCCCTCGATCGCGGTCCTGGTGGACCGGCCCCTGACCTCCAGGTATCCCTCATGGGTGATAGGCAGTTGGCCGACGAACAGCTCGCTGCGGGGCGAGTGGCCGATCGCGATGAACGCGCCGCCGACCGGGAGCACCGTCTCTTCGCCGCTGTGGACGTTCCTGACCTTCAGGCCGTGCAGCTTGCCCTCGCCGACCATCTCGACCGGCTCGCTGTCCCACTGGAACTTGATCTTGGGGTTGGCGGCCGCCCGCTCGGCCATGATCTTCGAGGCGCGCAGCTTGTCGCGCCGGTGCACGATCGTCACCGACTTGCCGAACCGGGTGAGGAACAGCGCCTCCTCGACCGCCGAGTCGCCGCCGCCGATGACCGCGATGTCCTGCTCGCGGAAGAAGAACCCGTCGCAGGTCGCGCACCAGGAGACGCCGTGCCCGGACAGCTCCTTCTCGCCCGGGACGTCAAGCGACTTGTACTTGGACCCGGTCGCGATGATCACGGCCTTGGCCAGGTACGTCTCGGATTCGGTCTTCACGACCTTGGGCGAGACGGTGAGGTCGACCTCGATGACGTCATCGGCCAGCAGCTCGGCGCCGAAGCGCTCCGCCTGCTTGCGCAGGTGGTCCATCAGGTCCGGGCCCATGATCCCGTCGGGGAAGCCGGGGAAGTTCTCCACGTCGGTGGTCTGCATGAGTGCGCCGCCGGCGGTCACCGACCCCTCGAACACGAGAGGCGAAAGCTTGGCCCTGGCCGCGTAGATGGCAGCCGTATACCCAGCCGGGCCAGAACCGATGATGATGACGTCACGTACGTCGGTCACTGCATGCGCCTTTCTCCAGGACTTGCCTACCCCTCAACCGATCCTAGGGCGCGGAGATTCCCGGCTAGCCCGTGAGCGACACCTGACGTGATGTGTTGCGGGTCGGCCGCGGTGCAGCCGAGTCGCACCACCCACACCCGCCTCGGCACCGCGATGATGTAGGCCGGTGTCCCGTCGTAGCTGGCCCGGTCCACCAGGCTCGGGCGTGACGCCGCCGGTGAGCCGCGACACGCACCCGCAGAGCGCGGGCGACGGCGGGCTGCCGGGCGCGGATGAGCTCGCAGCGGACGCGCTGGCGGAGTCGGCGGCGGCGTCACGCGGTGGCGCGCGGCGGGCGTGGCGACCCGCCGTAGAGCCGGCTGGCCAGCTGGCCCCGCACCTGGCTGGCGAGCGTGGATGGCTGGTACCTGACGCCGCTCTCGAGCGACCAGGAAGCCGGTCGGCCGGTCCGACGGACGCCGGCCGAGTCGTGCTCCGGCTCCGACTCCGGCTGCAGGCCCGGCAGGCTGCGGCGTGCCGGCTGGCCGCGCCGGCGACGCCGCCGAGCTCGCCGCTGCTGGCCGACCGCCGAGACGTGCGAGCTGCCGCTGCCGTGGGCGACCACGAACCCGAACCCGGCGAGCACCAGGCAGCAGACCACCACCGCAGCGCGACCGCCTGGGCGGAGGGCATGCCGGAGCCGGCGGCGCCGGCCGCCCGGCCGCGAGTCCCCGGCCGGGACTTCCCCGGCCGCGCGGCGGGAGGCCCGCTGAGCCCGGCGGGGTCCGCGGTTGGCCGAGGTCGCCCGGCCGCCCGCGGCCGGCGCGGGGAAAATTCTTCAGGATTGGCCGAACGGTCCGTGCCCTTCGCGTCACCGGCTCCGGCGGCCGCTCAGTCAGCGCGTCAGCCGGCCATCGGCGGCGTCGGCCGGTGCCGGGTCGTTGCCCGGGCGGCCGCCTCGGCCGCGATGGCCGCGCTGATCCGCGCCTCGAACGAGGCCGGGAGCGCGGGGCTGCGGAACCGACGCCAGGAACGAGGCCACCTCGGACGGCTCAGGGTCCGGGTGCCCGGCGTCGGAGCTGCCGTCCGGAGCCGGCGCCGGGGAGCCCGTCGTCCGGGTCTTCCCATTCCGGTGGCCACTGCCCGCTCATACGCCTCCTCCCTGCTCAGATGAGACGCCGTCGGCGACCGGCTGGTTCCCTCTGGCCGGATAATTGGCGCGCAGATGCGAAAGATAGGGCAGAAGCCGTGCCCGCCCCCGTGCGCACCGGCTCTTCACCGTGCCCTCGGAGACGCCCAGGATCACGGCCGCCTCCGCCACCGGGTAGCCGAGCATGTCGACGAGGACCAGCGCCGCCCGCTGCGGCGGCGGCAGCGCGCGCAGCGCCGCGTCCACGTCGAGCCGGGTGTCAACGGCGTCGGCGCGGCTCGACTGGCCGCCGCCTGCGGCCGTATCGGCCCTCGGCTCGGGCACCGCGAGCTCGTCGGGGTCGCCCGACCAGCTGACGGATCGCCGTGACGCCCGCCGGCGAAGCAGGTCAAGCGAGGCGTTGACCACGATCCGGTGCAGCCAGGTGGTGACCGCGGAATCGCCGCGGAAGTTGTCCGCCCGCCGGAAGGCCGAGATCATCGCCTCCTGGAGCGCGTCGGCGGCGTCGTCGGGATCGCACACGATGCGCAGCGCGACCGCCCACAGCCGCTCCTTGTGGCGCAGGAAGAGCGTGCCGAAGGCCTCCCGGTCCCCGGCTAGGTGCAGCCGGAGCAGCTCGGCGTCGGAGGCCTCCCGGCCGCGGTCGGCCACCGCGGCCCGGACCAGGCGGCGGTCCGGATGTGCCTGTGCCACCGTCCGGGGCCACGGCAGCCCGCTCCCGCCCCGCCGCTAGCCTGGCGGAGACCGCGGTGCCGCGTATCACGACGTCGTAGATGAGACCCTGGTAGATCGGCTGCCCATTGCCTGGGAGAGCGCCGCCGACGGCGGGTTCACCATCTTCGGCAGGCTGGTCAGCCAGATCAGCACGTACTGGCCGGTGTGTTCGCATCGGCCGAGCTCACGTTGAACACGTGGCTGCCGTTGCCCGTCGCCAAGGGCGAGACCAGCTTGAAGCCCGACAGCGCGCTGCTCGACGTCGCCGACGAGGCCCGGAGTTGCCGAGGTAGATCCCGGCCGTGGTCGCGCCCGGCCCGAACAGCAGCTGGACCTGGCTCAGCTTGACCTGCTTGCCCATGTTGATCAGCAGCCCGGTACCGGGCTTGAGGCCGCCGAACTTGGGTGAGCCGAAGTAGTAGGAGGTGGCCCAGTCGGTCGTCGTGCTTCCGTCGATGGCGTCGCCGGCCAGGGTCGGGTCCTCGGTGTTGCCGGCCGGGCTCCCGAAGATGTTGAACGTGCTGTCGTTAACCGGCTTGAGCACGGTTCCGGCCGCCGTGGCGGGGTGCAGGCGGTGGCCGAGGATTGCCTTCGCGCCGGTGCCGCCGCTGGCGGTCTGGCTGGCCGGGACTTACGCAGCGCGACCGCCCACACGGTGACCGCGATCGCCGCGAGCACGAGCACGGCGATGACCGGCACCAGTACCCGGCTTGTCCCGCGGCGCTGGCCTGTACGGGCGGCGTACTGGTCCCCGCGCCCGCGCCGGCGCGGGAACTGAGCCGACTGCCTGCGCTCCGGGTACGGAGCGGTGCCCAGCGGGCCACCGGTCTGCCAGGTGTCGGGGTCGTTGGGGTTGGACGGGTAGCCGCCGTAGCCGCCCCGGTCCTGGTAGCCGCGCTCGGTGTAGCCGGCCGGGGCCGGGGGCGCGGGCTCGGGCAGCGGGACCGGCGGCGCGACGCCGGCGATGGCGTCAGCGAACGCGGCCGGGGACTGGATCGGCGGCCCCTGCCTGGTCGTCCGCTGCAGCAGGGCGCGGACGATGACGCTGTCGATGGCGGAGGAGACGTCGGCCGAGACCTGGCGCGGGGTGCAGACCACGCCGTCGGAGACGGGGGCGGCGGGCAGCCGGGCCGGCTGCTCTCCCGGCCAGTAGCCGGTCAGGGCGGCGTAGAGCAGCCCGGCCAGCGCGATGGTGTCGGCGATGGCCGGATCGAGGCCGTCGGCGCCGGTGAGCCCGTCACCCGCCAGGGCGGCGTCGATGCCGAGGCCGGTGATCTTGATGCCGCTTGACCGCGTCCAGCACAGCGCGTCCGGGGTCAGCCGCAGGTGCGCCTGACCGACCGCGTGCGCGCCGGCCAGCGCGCGGGCCGCCTCGGAGACGAGCGAGCAGGCGCGGCCGGGGTCGAGCGGGCCATCGGTGAGCATGTCGGTCAGCGTCTCGCCGCTCACCCACTCGAGCACCACGTACGCCTGGCCGCCGCCGTCCTCGACGTCGAAGACCTGCGCCATCCTCGGGTCAGTAAGCCTGCTGGCCGCCCGGGCGGCGGTCACCACCTCGGGAATGCGCGGGAAGCCGGACGCGAACGTCAGCACCGACACAGGACGCGCGAGCGTCTCGTCGATGGCCTTCCACATGGTCCAGCCGTTCCCGGCGGTGACCTGGTCCACCAGCCGGTAGCGCCCGGCGAGTCGGGTACCTGGTTCAGAGGTGTACGTGCTCATACCTAAGCCAAGAGCGGGGCCGACTCTCGGCCTCCTTCCAGCCCCTGGATGTCCACGATCACCGCGTAGCTCGCTTTGGCGCGGACGCCGCGAGCCATCCCCATGTTAGACCCCAACGCCGTCGGCGACTGGCCGGAGACGAGGGACGCCCCTACCGTTATATGCGACTGGGGCAAATATCTCACGGTCGCCCGCGAAGTATTCTGTTGAGTTGGTCTCTGTCTGATGTCTGTTCCGCAAAAAGTCATCCTCCGGCCATCTACCCGAACCGGCCCCCGACAGACCGCATCAGCGTGCGGAATTCTTCGATGCCGAGCAGCCGCGCGCAGAGCGCGTAGAGCAGCAGGGCGCCGCCGCCGCCGACCACCGTGATCACGAAGCCGTAGAGCGGGCCCTGGTGCATGAACGACCCGACGACCGCGATGATCACGAAGATGAAGGCAAGGCCGGGCAGCGTGGCCAGCAGCATCCGGACGAGCGACCTGGTGATCCGCCAGCCGTCCAGGCTGCCGACCCGGCGCAGCAGCAGCGGCCAGGCGATCACCGCGCCGGTCAGCGATACCAGATCGTAAGCAAAGGCGAGGCCGATCACCGTCTGGGTGTAGGGCAGCGCGACCACAGCGACTACGGCGCCGATCACGCCGACGATGAGCATGACCATGCCGATGATGGCCGGCGTCCGGTTCTGGCGGAACGAGTAGAACACCCGGAGCTGGAGCTGGGTGAGCATGAACGGCACCAGGCCGAGCGAGAAGACGCCGAATACCTCGCCGATCTCCCGCGCGTTGGCCGTGTCGGTGTGCCCGTGCGCGAACAGGAACTCGCACAGCGGCGCGCCCATCACGCCGAGGAAGATGGCGGCGGGCACCACGATGACCGAGGCGATCCGCACGCCCTTGGAGAAGTCGTCCCGGACCAGCGAGTAACGCCGCTCGTTGGCATGCCCGCTCATCCGCGGCAGCAGCGCGCTGATGACCGAGATCCCGACGATCGCGTACGGGAGCTGGAAGAGCTGCCAGGCGTTCGAGTAGATCGTGTAATAGGCGGTGGTCGTGACGCCGTGGACGCAGGGCGGTATTCGAGGCGGCATTCGCGGCCCGCTGCACGACCAGGTTGCCGAGCGCCTGGCTGGCCACGTAGCCGAACATCCAGCCCGCCATCCGGCCGATCTCGCTGATTTCGTAACGCCGCAGGTCCCAGCGCAGCCGCATGGAGAACCCGGCCCGGCGCAGCACCGGGAACAGGCAGATCGACTGGATCACGATGCCGAGCGTGGTGCCGATGGCGAGCACGTGGACGGCAGTCGGGGAGACCGTCAGCGGGTCGGTGTGCTTCCCGGCCATCAGGTAGAACACCCCGCCGACGATGATCACCACGACGTTGTTGATGACCGGCGTCCACATGTTGGCGCCGAACCGGCCCCGGGTGTTCAGGATCGCGCCGAGCAGCGAGTCCATGCCGTAGAAGAAGATCTGCGGGATGAAGAAGTACGCGAACAGCACCATGAGGTGGTGCTGGGCGGCGGACTCGGCGTAGACGGACGTCCCCGGCTTTCCGGTGATGCCCCCCGCGTAGAGGTCGACCAGCGGAGCCGACAGCAGGGTGGCGACCACGGTCACGATCAGCAGCGAGATCACGCCGAGGGTGAAGATCCGCTCCGCGTACGCCTCGCCCCGGTCCGGGTCCTCCTTGGCCGCCCGGACCAGCAGCGGAACCACGACCGCGGTGAAGATACCGCCCAGCATGAGGTAGTACACGGTGTTCGGCAGCGTGTTGGAGTTGTTGTACGCGCCCGACAGCCCGGCGGTGCCGAGGACGTACAGGAGCACGAACGTGCGCAGGAACCCGGTCCCCCGGGACGCGATCGTGCCGAACGCCATCGCCTTGCTCGACCGGGCCAGGTTGGGCGACGTGTCGTCGGCCGCCCGCTGCGGCCCGGTTGACGGCGCCCGCCGGCTGGACGCTCGAGGATCCTGGTGCGGTTGTCCTGGTCGTCCTGCTGTGCATGACGGTCGACCGGGGTGAAGCGCGGGGCAGCGGCGCGGCGCGTAGCCGAACTCCTGCGGGACCGGCACCGGCTGGTACCCGGCCGGGCGCGGGCGAGAAGAACGCGGTCGGCGGCGGGGCGGTCTCGCGCCGCCTGCCGTCGGGCGGCGGGTATCCCTCCCGGGGGGTGAAGCTCGGGCGCGGCGACCCGCCGTGCCGCCCGCCGCCGGCGCTCGGGGGTGAACGTCGGCTGGGTCGGGGCGTCGCGGGAGGGCGCCTGGCGGCTGCGTCGCGCGGACGGTGCGGCGGCGCTGGGGGGGTGGCGGCGGTGGCGGGGAGGCGGTGGGGCGGGGGCGGCTGCGGCCTGGTCGAGCGGCCGCGCGGGTGGCGGGCGCGCGGCGGCCCCGGGTACGGCTGCTGCTGCGGTCCCGGCCGCGGCGTGAACCGAGGCTGCGCGGGCGGCGGTGGCGGCGGCTGCCGGTCGCCGTCCGGGTAGGGCTCGTCGGGGTAGGGTTCGCCCGGGTACGGCTCTTCCGGTCGTCGGGAAACGGCGGGCCGGGGGGCCGTGTCGGCCTGCTCATCCGGTACCTCCCGCGTGCGCCCTGCTGTCAGCCTTGCTGCTGGCATCGTCGTCCGTCGCTGCCGTCTTCGCTCCCGCCGCCGCGCCGCCGCTTGCGGCGCAGCCGCAGCACGGTGGCGAGCACGAGCACGCCGAGCGCGCCGAAGATGATCACCAGGATCAGTCCGCCCGAACCTGGTGACTTCCACGCTGAGCGGCTCTGACGCTTGCTGCCAGGTCAGTGGCGACCCATCCTTTGTCAGCAACTGTAGCTGCAATGTGGTGGTCCCGATGGTCGTGGAGTGGATAGTCAGCCTGACGCTGCCCGTCATCCCCGGATTCACCACCAGCGAGCGGCGTGAGGTCACCTGCAGCGAGCTGCCGGGCTCGGCCGACGCCCCCACCCGGACCCCGATCGCCAGTCCGGGCTGCGGCAGGTAGGGGAGTTTCTGGTCCAGGCCGTTCTGCACCGACACCAGGGTGTCGCCCGAGGTCCCGGCGAGCAGGATCTTCTTGACCGGGATGAGCGCCACCTTGTGCTCCAGGTCGTGTGATGTAGCTGGTGAGCTCGGTCATCGCCAGCCAGCCGCCGGGCGACCCGCTGCCGCGCCAGGCGGACGACTGGGCGACCGCGACGGCGGCGGCCAGCGAGGTCCAGGTAGGACTTGGGCGGGTCGGACAGGAGGTCCTCGAACAGGGCCAGGTTCGCGTCCAGGGTCCGCAGCTGGTCGAGGTAGGACGGCAGCTCGGCCCCGCTCACCCGCCGGTTCGGCAGCCGCTCGGCCGGCATTTTGGCGGCCGCGGTGGCGAGCGTGCCGAGATCGGTCGACGCGCAGCCAGGGCGCGTTCTTCGTGAGCGAGAGCAGGTCCGCGGCCTCGGCGGGCGACGGGTCCCAGCCGGTCGGCGGCGCGACCACCAGGAGCGGGCGGGCGCGATCGGGCCCCTCGGCGACGATCATCGCGGTCTGCGCGAGGAAGTCCTGGGCGGCGGCGAACTGGGCGCCGGCCGACGAGCCGGCCGAGGCGGAGCCGAGGATGCTGGTGATCCCCGAGTCGGCCAGCAGCACCGACATGCTGGCCCCGGTGGAGGTTTTCGTCCGGGCGAGCGCGTTGTCGAACGGCGCGGGTGGACGTGGGCAGCTCGCCGCTGTTGAGCACGACGGTGTTGATGCCGCCGTCGCGGGCGAGGCTGGTCAGCACGCCGGCGTCGGCGGTGCCGCCGGCTGGCCAGGCCGCCGCCAGCGCCGTGCCGCTGCCGGTGCCGTCGGCGCTCGACCCGAACGTGTCCGGCAGGATCTTGCTCGCCACCGCGTCGCCGAGCTGGTAGGCGGAGGCAGGTCGGCGTCGAGCCCGGCATGGCTGAGCGCGGCCGACGTCGACGTTGGCGTACGGGGTGAGGAAGGCGGGCTCGCCGGCCGTGCCCGCCAGCTTGGACAGCCAGCTCTGGCGGCCGGCGCTGGCCGGCTTCGTGGTCCGGTCGGTGCACTCGGCGTTGCCGCCGGTGAGGTAGGCGTGCGTCATCACGGTCGCGTCGGAGAGCAGGGCCGGGTCGATCGCCCAGGTCAGGTCGTCCCTCGAGGCCCACTTCGAGGCCGGCGTCGAGCAGCGTCGACAGGCGCCCGTTGGCGGCGAGGGCGCCGGCCAGCGAGTTCGTCGCCAGCGTCTGCGGGCAGGCGCCCTGCTGCGGCGTGTCGATCAGCGGCCAGATCCACGCGACCTTGAGCGGCGTGGCCGAGTCTTGCCCGGCCAGTACGGCAGGAAGGTCCGGCTGGTCGCCTGGTAGCCGTGGTGGCCGAGGTGGCCTGGACCTGCAGCGGGTAGTCGCCGAGGGCCGGGCTGTGTCGAACGGCGAGCGAACGCCTGGGCGTTGAAGGAGACGGTCCAGCGCGCGCTCGCGCCGTTGGCCAGCGCCGTGGCGCAGCTGGTAGGGATGCCCACCGTCTCGAGGGTGACCTGGCCTCCTGGAGCGAGGCCGGGCCGCCGCTGGCGAAGCTGTCCATGCCCGACCGGGTCAGGAACGTCAGCGGGTACCACTGCAGCTGCACCTGGATGTCGCGGATGGTCGAGCCGGTATGGTTGGCCAGCGTTCCGCTCACCGTGACGGTCGAGGTCGTCGAGCGTCGCGAACTGGGGGGTCACCCCGGTGATGGAGATGGCGAGCGAGTGCGAGGCGCCGCGGTGCGTTCGGGATGATGGCTGTTGAATCTTCCTGGACGGAAGCCTGCGCTGTCGCCGCGACCAGCACCACGCAGGACAGCGCGAGGAGCACAGCGATCAGGGAACGGACGACAGAGCGCACGCTTCGCATGTTATTGCCGTTCGCTGGAAAGGAATGGGCTAGCTACCCTCAATGCCCGTGTCAGATTCAACCTCCGTCGCCCAGAAGGCTACCTTGAGCGCCGACCAGCGTAAGGCCGCCGCGGCGTTGCTGCAGGCCAACACCTCACCGGCCGTGGTCGAGCTCGGCGAGATGTTCGCCCGGGCCGGGCACGAGCTGGCGCTCGTCGGCGGGCCGGTGCGGGACGTCTTCCTCGGCGGGCGCCAGCTGCGGACCTCGACCTGACCACCGACGCCGTGCCCGAGCGGGTGCTCGAGATCATCAGGGCGTGGGCCGACAAGACCTGGACGGTGGGCATCGAGTTCGGCACGATCGGGCTGCGCAAGCGCGACGACGATCTTCGAGATCACCACCTACCGCAGCGAGTCGTACCAGGCCCGGTCGCGCAAGCCCGACGTGAGGTACGGGACGTCCCTGGTGGCGGACCTGGAACGGCGGGACTTCACGATCAACGCGATGGCGGCCCGGCTGCCGTCGTTCGAGCTCGTCGACCCGTTCGGCGGGCTCGCCGCGCTGGCCGAGCGGGTGATCAGGACGCCGGGGCGGCCGGAGGACTCGTTCTGCGACGATCCGCTGCGGATCCTGCGGGCGGCCCGGTTCGCCGCCCGGCTCGGGTTCGCCGTCGCCCCCGAGGTGCAGGCCGGCGATGCGGGAGCAGGCGTCCCGGCTGTCGATCGTGTCGGTCGAGCGGATCACCGACGAGCTGACCAAGCTGATGCTCACCGCTCGCGCCCGAGGACGGCCTCGATCTGCTGGTGCGGACCGGAGTGGCCGAGTCGTGCTGCCGGAGCTGCCCGCGCTGCGGATGGAGGTCGACGAGCACCACCGGCACAAGGACGTCTACACGCACTCGCTGACCGTGCTCCGCCAGGCGATCGACCTGGAGCCCCGGTACGGGCTCGGCCCCGACCTGGTGCTGCGGCTGGCCGCGATCCTGCACGACATCGGGAAGCCGCGCACCCGGTCGCTGCTGCCGGGCGGGAAGGTGGCGTTCCACCACCACGAGGTGGTCGGGGCCAAGATGGCGCGCAAGCGGCTGACCGAGCTCCGGTTCCCGAAGGAGGTCATCGCCGACGTGTCCAAGCTCGTCGAGCTGCACCTGCGGTTCCACGGCTACGGGGACGGGGAGTGGACCGACTCGGCCGTGCGCCGGTACGTGACCGACGCGGGGCCGCTGCTGACCCGGCTGCACGCGCTGACGCGGGCGGACTGCACGACGCGGAACGCGCGCAAGGCGGCGCGGCTGGCGGCCACCTACGACGCGCTCGAGGCGCGGATCGAGGTGCTGCGGGAGCAGGAGGAGCTCGACAAGATCCGGCCGGAGCTCGACGGCGGCGAGATCATGCAGATCCTCGGGCTCGCGCCGGGGCCGCTGGTCGGCCAGGCGTGGAAGCACCTGCTCGAGCTGCGGATGTCCGACGGCGTGGTCGGCAAGGAGCGGGCTACCGAGGAACTGCTTGCGTGGGCCGCGCGGGAGGGGATTGTCTCCTCCCGATCAGCCGACCTCGTGAGCGCGGAGTAGACCGCCGCGGCGACGAGGTACAGCACCCCGACGATCAGCACCACCAGCGTAGGACTTGCCCGTCACGGGCAGGAACGGCACCGCGATGGCCGGGCCGAGGACGTAGGCGGCGTTGAAGAGCATGTCGTAGAGCGAGAACACCCGGCCCATGTACTGGTCGTCCACCGTCTGCTGCACGGTCGTGTCCACGCAGATCTTCACGCACTGGGCGGAGAGGCCGAGCGCGAACCCGAGCAGCAGGTACGCGTACTGGTTGAAGGTCGGGCCGAGGGCGAGCGTCACCAGGCCGCCGATGAGCAGCCAGATGGTGATCCAGCTGTCCTTGGTGACCCGCTTGACGCCCTGCGGGCGTGACCACGGCCGCCAGGCCGAATCCGACCGCGCTCGCGACCACCAGGAGCGTGACGTGACCGAGCGCCTTGTTGCCGTTGCCGCCGTGGAAGAAGTAGTTCCGGTAGAGCAGCAGCGCCTCGACCAGCAGGGTGCCGTAGAGCGCGCGGTGCACGCCGACCGCGCCGAGCGCGTAGGCGGCCTTGCGCCGCTGGTTGAGGTGCTTGAGGCCGGCCACCAGGCCCCGGAACACCCCGCCGAGATCCGCGGCGAGCCCGGTGGTCTTCGCCCGGGCCTTCTCCGACTCAAGCGGGCCGAGCAGGTTCTTGTCCATCCGGGTGCCGAGCAGCCCCGCCACCAGGTAGCAGGCGCCGCCGAACCAGAGCACGGCCGCGCTGCCGGTCAGGCCGCCGCCGGAGATGAAGTGGACGCCGAGGCCGACGACGCCGCCGACGAACCCGAGGATCGTGCCCAGGGTGGGGACGACGGCGTTCGCCATCACCAGCTTGTCCTGGCTGACGACGTGCGGGGTGCCGGCCGAGACGGCGGACAGGAAGAACCGGTTCACGGCGAGCACGGCCAGGGCGCTGACGTAGAGCGGGATGCCGGTCTGCCCGGAAAGCACCACGAACCCGGCCACGGCCACCATCGCCGCGCGGATCAGCGCGCCGTAGACGATGATCTGCCGCCGCGACCAGCGGTCGATGAAGACGCCGGCGAACGGGCCGATCAGCGAGTACGGGAGGTAGAGGACGGCGAACGCGTCCACCGCGGCGACCGGGTTGGGGAAGCTCTGCGCGCTGAAGAACGCGTAGGCCGCGAACCCGGCGTTGAAGACGCCGTCCCCGGTCTGGCTGACCAGGCGGCTGGCGAACAGCTTGCGGAAGTCCCGTTCGGCCAGCACCTCGCGCAGTTCGGCGCCGAACGAGGACCGCCGACCGCCTTCTTCCCCCGTGGCTGCGGTCACACTCCACAGCTTAAAACGCCGGGCCGGGGACCATAAGGCCCCGGCCCGGGCGGCTTTGCGGCTAGCGGTCGACCTCGCCCTTGATGAACTTCTCGACCAGGTCGCGGCAGACATCGTCGCCGAACTGCTCGGGCGGCGACTTCATGAAGTAGGAGCTGGCCGAGATGATCGGGCCGCCGATGCCGCGGTCCTTGGCGATCTTCGCGGCGCGGATGGCGTCGATGATGACGCCGGCCGAGTTCGGCGAGTCCCAGACCTCGAGCTTGTACTCGAGGTTGAGCGGGGTGTCGCCGAAGGACCGGCCCTCGAGCCGGACGTAGGCGAACTTGCGGTCGTCGAGCCACGGCACGTGGTCGGACGGGCCGATGTGGACGTCGGCCTTCGCCATCTCGTGCGGGATCTGGGAGGTGACCGCCTGGGTCTTGGAGATCTTCTTGGACTGCAGGCGCTTGCGCTCCAGCATGTTCATGAAGTCCATGTTGCCGCCGAAGTTGAGCTGGTAGGTGCGGAGCAGCTCGACGCCGCGGTCCTCGAACAGCTTGGCCAGCACCCGGTGCGTGATCGTCGCGCCGACCTGGGACTTGATGTCGTCGCCGACGATCGGGACGCCGGCCTCGGTGAACTTGGCCGCCCAGGTCCGGGTCGGAGGCGATGAAGACCGGCAGCGCGTTCACGAACGCGACCTTGGCGTCGATGGCGCACTGAGCGTAGAAGCGGTCCGCCTGCTCGGAGCCGACCGGGAGGTAGCAGACGAGCACGTCGACCTCGGCCTCGCGCAGCGCGGCGACGACGTCGACCGGCTGCTCGTCGGACTCGGTGATGATCTCCCGGTAGTAGTCGCCAAGACCGTCAAAGGTGTGGCCGCGCTGCACGGTCACCCCGGTGGGGGGCACGTCCGCGAACTTGATGGTGTTGTTCTCGCTGGCGAAGATCGCGTCGGAGAGGTCAATGCCAACCTTCTTGGCGTCCACGTCGAATGCGGCGACCACCTCGACGTCCGACACGTGGTAGTCACCGAACCGCACGTGCATCAGGCCCGGCACGCGGGCTTCGTCGCTAGCGTCCTTGTAGTACTCAAGGCCCTGCACGAGCGAGCTCGCGCAGTTGCCCACCCCCACGATGGCGACACGCACCTTGTTGGACGGCACAGCACCCATCAGGATGACTCCTTCTCGCTTTCGCGAACAGTGTTAATTCCACGAACGTTGTCGGGATCTAATCTCGGCACGGTCGGCCGGGGGCTCACGCCCGCCCGCTCCGCCGTTTGCCTCCGACCGCCGCTCCTCGGCGATCAGCTCATTCAGCCAGCGGACATCGCGCTCCACGGCCTCGAGGCCGTGCCGCTGCAGTTCGAGCGTGTAGCTGTCCACCCGCTCCCGGGTGCGAGCGAGCGCCGCCCGCAGCCCCTCCATCCGGTCCTCGAGCCGGCTCCGCCTGCCCTCCAGGATCCGCAGCCGGATGTCCGCCCTGGTCTGGCCGAAGAACGCGAAGTGGACGCCGAACTCGTCGTCCTCCCAGGCCGCCGGGCCCGAGTTGATGAGCTGGTCCTGGAACCGCTCCTTGCCCTCGGCGGTCAGCCGGTAGACGATCTTCGACCGGCCTGGAGGACGGTTCGGCCAGCTGTCCGGCGGTGGCCTCATCGCCTTCCTTGGTGATCAGGCCCTCGGCGTACAGCTTGTTCAGGCAGGGGTACAACGTGCCGTAGGAGAGCGCGCGGAACGTGCCAAGCAGCATGTTCAGCTGCTTGCTGAGCTCGTAGCCATGCATAGGCGCTCGATGGAGCAGCCCGAGAACGGCGAACTCAAGGACGGCAGTCCGGTTGCGGCCCACGGCGTCCCCCCGCTGAGTAGGGTATGAACGTATCTGGATGATATCTCTGGCCGATATCTCGGTTCGATATATCGGGACGACCGATCCTAGCATAGGCGACTGTTCCGCGGACGGCAACCGGTTGTTCACGTGTGCGCCTCTTGTCCCGGGGCGGACGACTCGAATCCGGCAGGGGACCGACGTACGCTGGAAACATGGCCGCTCGTCAAAACATGACCGCTCGCCGTTCGGTTGTGGATTACGCGCTCGCCCGGCGCGCCACGCTCGCGTCCGTGCACTCGGGGCGCACCACGCATCGCCGACGTCTGCGACGCGCACCCGTACCTGCTCCGGGCGGCCAAGCACCACGGCGAGCCGACCGAGGACCGCTGCCCGATCTGCCGTAAGACGAATGTCACACATGTCACCTATGTGTACGGAGACGAGCTCGGACAGTACGCGGGGCGGGTCAAGCGGGGTCCCGAGTTGACGGAGATGGCCGCCGAATACGGCGAATTCAGGGTGTATGTCGTTGAAGTCTGTCAAAGTTGTGCCTGGCATCATCTCGCCACGTCGTACGTGCTCGGCACCGGGGAGCCCCCCGTGGGGCGCCGACGCCGGGTACGTCCGAACTAGCCAGGACCGCTGACAGCAGCATGTAACGTGTGGGATCGGCGGGACCAGGCTGCCCCGCTCCCTTAGCCACGGGCGTGCCCAGCCGAGCCCTGAGACGATGTCCCAGCCAGGTACGGGCCAGAGGGCTCGCTCACAGCCACTGCGAGGACGTGTGAGTAGCAACGACGACAAGTACCCGGAGCCGGAGGGGTGGGGGGACGACGGCTTCTGGCGTGACCCGGCGATTGACTCGGACTACGAGACCGGAATTAACAGTCCCGTCCGCCCGGTACCGGAGGGGCCCCGCGAGGACCCCGGGTACAGCTACTGGTCGGATGGCAAGGGTTGGGAGAACTCGCCGGGCACCGGCGGCACCGGCCCGCGGCCGGGCGACGCCACGTCGCTCGACGCGACGCGCGGCGCCTATCCGCCCGGCGGCCAGCCTGGCGGAGGTCAGCCTGGTGGCGGCCCGGGCGGCAACTGGCCGCCGGCCGACGGCCGGACCGGCTACTACGACGGCGCGGGTGGCGGCCCGACGGCTGTTTACCCCGGCGGGCCGATTGGTCCAGGCGGGCCGTTCGGCCCCGGGGGACCGGGAGGCCCCGGCGGACCGGGCGGGCCCGGGCGCGGGCCTGGCGGCCCCGGCCGGCCCGGCGGCCCGCGGGCCAAGCGCAAGGGCGACTGGTGGCGGCGCTGGACCTGGAAGAAGGCGCTCGCCGTCGTCGGCAGCGCGTTCGTGGTGTTCATCCTCGCCCTCGTGGGCGTCTATTACTACCTGGCCAACTCCGCGACCATCCCGACCGCATTCGCCGCCGACGTGCTCGACCAGTCCACGACCGTCTACTACAGCGACGGCCATACGGTTCTCGGCACGATCGCCACCGTCGACCGGCAGGACCTGAACATCAACCAGATCCCTAAGGGCCTGCAGGACGCGGTGATCTCGGCCGAGGACCGCGGCTTCTGGACCGAGGGCGGCATCTCGCCGACCGGCATCCTCCGCGCGGCCTACGACGACCTGACCAGTAGCGGCGGCAACCCGCAGGGCGGTTCGACGATCACCCAGGAGTTCGTCAGGAACTACTACGCCAACGTCGGCACCCAGCAGACGATCAGCCGGAAGATCAAGGAGATCTTCATCGCGCAGAAGCTGGCCTCGACGAAGTCCAAGGACTGGATCCTGCAGAACTACATGAACGTGATCTACCTGGGCGACGGCGCCTACGGGGTCGAGGCGGCGGCCCAGACCTACTTCGGCGAGCCGGTCTCGAAGCTGACCATCGCCCAGGACGCGGTCATCGCGGCGATGATCCAGCAGCCGTCCACCTATTACCTGGAGCAGTACCGGCCCAACCTCGAGGCCCGCTGGCACTACGTGCTCAACGGCATGGTGACGATCGGCGACCTGTCCCAGGCCCAGGCGGACTCCATGACGTTCCCGAAGCTGCTGACCGACTAGCCCTCCTACACCCCGCCCGGGCTGTCGACCGGCTGCTCGACCACCTCCACCGAGCCCTGGGCGTCCTACCTCATGACGCAGGTCTGCGGCGAGCTGCACCGAAGTCGACCACGTGTCGCAGACCGAGCTCGACAACGACGGGATGAAGGTCGTCCTCACGGTCAGCCTGCCGATGGAAGAAGAGATGTACAAGGCGGTGAACGAGAACATCGCGCAGATGGGGCAGACCGAGGTGAGCGAGGGCCTTCGGAACATCGGCCTCCCGTCCTGGGCGCTGATCGGCACCGAGCTCCAGGACCCGAAGACCGGCGCGGATCCTCGCCGAGTACCCCGGCCGCGGCGAGAACATGTCGGCGGCGAAGTGCAAGGTCTACGACTGCCATATCAACACCATCACCTCCCGCGAGCAGGTCGGGTCCTCGTTCAAGCCGTACGTGCTGTCGACGGCGGTGCAGGAGGGCATGGACGTCCAGAACAGCATCCTGAACTCGAGCACGTACATCTGCGTCTCGAGTGACTACCAGCCGATGTCGTACTCCCAGGCGATTACGGCCGCGGTGTACGACGAGCCGGGCCAGAACACAGGCTGCAAAGACCCGGGAGCCATCAAGATCGAGAATGACGGCGGCGAGTCCGTCGGCAAAGCGGTCGGGCCGAAAGGGGACAACCTCTCGGAGACGAGCGTGCAGAACGCGCTCGCGCAGTCCTCGAACACCGCGTTCACCGACCTAGATCACCGGGCCACCACCGCCAGCACCATCCAGATGGCGCAGAACTATGGCGTTGACATCGATGCCTCTGGCGGCTAACCTCGAGACTCCACCAGGTCCCGGCGGTCGCCCTCGGCGAGTCCTCGCTGACGGTCAACGAGCAGACGCAGATGCTCGCCACCATCGACGACAACGGCCTGTACCACGCGGGGCACGTCATCAAGTACTGGCAGCTGCCCGATGGCCCGGAGCAGACCCCCAGCGTCGACTCGCACGTCGTGCTCACCCCCGCGCAGGACTCGCAGGTGCAGTACGCGATGGAGGACACGACCGTCAACGGGACGGCGGTCAACGCCGCAGTGGGCCTGGGCGGCCGGCAGATCATCGCCAAGACGGGCACTACCTCGAACTACCTGTCCGGTTTCTTCATCGGCGCGATCCCGCAGTACACGCTGGTCGTCGGGTTGTTCGTCAACCAGCAGGACTCCTCCGTCACCAGCGCGAACAACCTGGCCGACCTCGGCGGCGGCGGGTTCGGCGGTTACTGGCCCGCGAACATCTGGAATACCTTCGCCCAGGCCGAGTTCGCGAACCTGACGCCGCAGACCTTCCCGAGCCCGCAGTTCAGCGGCCAGCTGTGGAACCAGATCGGCCCGCTGCCGAAGGCGAAGCCGAAGAAGAAAACCCCCGCCAAGTGCGACCCGCTGAAGTTCCATGGCAGGAAGTTCCCGGGTACCGGGCCAGGCTGCGTGACCGCGTCGCCGACAGCCGACTCCGACCGATACAGCCGACCGGAATCCCGACGGGCCTGCCGACCACGCCGACTCCGACCAATACAGCCACCGGGATCCCGACGGGCCTGCCGACCACAACGGCCACGCCGACCCCCACGGCTACCCCGTCCCACACCAGACTCCCGTTCGGCGCAGACTCCGTCGCGACGACGGGGAGCGGCGTCAAGGCCGGCCTGGCCGTCGGCGGGGTGCTCGTCACAGTGCTGCCCGGCTCGCTGCTGTGGACGTCCGCCACCCGGCGGCGTCGCAAGCGCCGGGCCGAGTCGGGTTCCGCGGGCACCGGGACGGAACGGTAGGGTCGGCACGGTTGCCGGGGTGTCCGCGGCCGTTCGATTTGTTGTGGCACGGGGGTAGGAGCCTAGAAGGTGACGCCGCGATGGCGGTACAGGTATCCGGCGTACGTCGGCGCTGGCATCGGGGCGTCCGTGCTGGCGGCGCTGCTCGGCTATTGGCAGAAGACGCCGTGCAGCTCGGGCGGCGCGTGGAACTCCTTCACCGGCCAGTTCCGCGACGCCTGCTACACCGACATCTACCCGCTCTATTACAACGAGGGACTGGCGGCGGGGAAGGTGCCCTACTACGGGCACCCCGTCGAGTACCCGGTCTTGATCGGCGCGATGATGCAGGCCGGGGCGTGGCTGGTGCATTCGGTCAGCGACCCCTACACCCGCGGCAGGGACTTCTACTACGTCACGGTCGTGATGCTCGCGGTCTGCCTGCTGGCCGGCGTGCTCGCGACCGCCGCCACCGCTGACCGGGAGGGTGGTGGCGGGGGCTGGGCGGGGGGCTGGGCGGGCTGGAGGCGGCGCTGCTGGTCGGGCTGTCGCCGGCCTCATCCTGGCCGCGTTCGTCAACTGGGACCTGTTCGCGATGGCGCTCGCCGCGGCGGCCTGGCCGCCTGGGCGGCGCAGCGGCAGTACCTGGCCGGGGCGCTGCTCGGCCTGGCGGTGGCGACGAAGTTCTACCCGCTGCTGTTCTTCGGCGCGCTGCTGCTGCTCTGCCTGCGGGCGGGGAAGATGCGCGAGTTCGGGAAGGCGTTCGGCGCCGGCTGTCGCCTGGCTGGTGGTCAACCTGCCGGTCGCGATCCGGGCGACGGCAACTGGGCCCGCTTCTACGCGTTCAGCAGGGATAGAGGCGCCGACTGGGGTCGGTCTGGTACCTGTTCGAGCACTACAACGTCCCGGTGCTCGGCGACTCCGCGCAGGGCACGCTGAACTGATGTCGTCGGGTCCTTCGCCGTCGCTGCGTGGCCATCGCGGTGCTCGCGCTGGCCGCCCGCGCCTGCCCGGCTGCCGCAGCTCTGCTTCCTGTGCTGGCCGCGTTCCTGATCCTGAACAAGGTCTGGTCGCCGCAGTACGTGGTCTGGCTGGTCCCGCTGGCGGTGCTGGCCAGGCCGCGGTCTGGTCGTACGTGCTCTGGCAGCTGGCCGAGATCGGCTACTTCTTCGGCATCTGGGGCTACTTCGTGAACCTGTACCAGCGCCGGCCGGCTGACCGCCAACTGGTACTTCGTTATACTCGCCGCCGCTGCTGTCGGTCGGTCTGCTCGCCGCGACGATGGTGGCCGACATCTGCATCCCGAACGGGACCGTGTTCGAGCGTCCGGGCTCATGACGACCCCGGTGGCGTCCTCGACGGTGCGCCTGACCGCCTGGTACCTTCGCCCAGGCCGAGTTCGCGAACCTGACGCCGCAGACCTTCCCGAGCCCGCAGTTCAGCGGCCAGCTGTGGAACCAGATCGGCCCGCTGCCGAAGGCGAAGCCGAATAAGAAAACCCCCGCCAAGTGCGACCCGCTGAAGTTCCATGGCAGGAAGTTCCCGGGTACCGGGCCAGGCTGCGTTACCGCGTCGCCGAATCCGAATCCGACCGATACAGCCACCGGAATCCCGACGGGCCTGCCGACCACGCCGACTCCGACTAATACAGCCACCGGGATCCCGACGGGCCTGCCGACCACGACGGCCACGCCGACCCCCACGGCTACCCCGTCCCACACCAAACTCCCGTTCGGCGCAGACTCCGTCGCGACGACGGGGAGCGGCGTCAAGGCCGGCCTGGCCGTCGGCGGGGTGCTCGTCACAGTGCTGCCCGGCACGCTGCTCTGGACGTCCGCCACCCGGCGGCGTCGCAAGCGCCGGGCCGAGTCGGGTTCCGCGGGCACCGGGACGGAACGATAGGGTCGGCACGGTTGCGGGGTGTCCGCGGCCGTTCGACTTGTTGTGGCACGGGGGAAGGAGCCTGGAAGGTGACGCCGCGATGGCGGTACAGGTATCCGGCGTACGCCGGCGCTGGCATTGGGGCGTCCGTGCTGGCGGCGCTGCTCGGCTATTGGCAGAAGACGCCGTGCAGCTCGGGCGGCGCGTGGAACTCCTTCACCGGCCAGTTCCGCGCCGCCTGTTACACCGACATCTTCCCGCTCTATTACGACGAGGGACTGGCGGCGGGGAAGGTGCCCTACTACGGGCACCCCGTCGAGTACCCGGTCTTGATCGGCGCGATGATGCAGGCCGCGGCGTGGCTGGTGCATTCGGTCAGCGACCCCTATACCCGCGGCAGGGACTTCTACTACGTCACGGTCGTGATGCTCGCGGTCTGCCTGCTGGCCGGCGTGCTCGCGACCGCCGCCACCGCTGACCGGGAGGGTGGTGGCGGGGGCTGGGCGGGGGGCTGGGCGGGCTGGAAAGCAGCGCTGCTCGTCGCGCTGTCGCCGGCCTTCATCCTGGCCGCGTTCGTCAACTGGGACCTGTTCGCGATGGCGCTCGCCGCGGGCGGCCTCGCCGCCTGGGCGGCGCAGCGGCACTATCTCGCCGGGGTGCTGCTCGGCCTGGCCGTGGCGACGAAGTTCTACCCGTTGCTGTTCTTCGGCGCGCTGCTCCTGCTCTGCTTGCGCGCCGGGAAGATGCGCGAGTTCGGGAAGGCATTCGGCGCCGCCATGGCAGCCTGGCTGGTGGTCAACCTGCCGGTCGCGATACCCGCGACGGCCAACTGGGCCCGCTTCTACGCGTTCAGCCGGGACCGAGGCGCCGACTGGGGATCGGTCTGGTACCTGTTCGAGCACTACAACATCCCGGTACTTGGCGACTCGTCGCAGGGCACGCTGAACCTGATGTCGTCGGGGTCCTTCGCCGTCGCCTGCGTGGCAATCGCGGTGCTCGCGCTCGCCGCGCCGCGCCGGCCCCGGCTGCCGCAGCTCTGCTTCCTGCTGCTGGCCTCGTTCCTGATCCTGAACAAGGTCTGGTCGCCGCAGTACGTGATTTGGCTGGTCCCGCTGGCGGTGCTGGCCCGGCCGCGGCTGTGGGCGTACGTGCTCTGGCAGCTGGCCGAGATCGCGTACTTCTTCGGCATCTGGGGCTACTTCGTGAACCTGTACCTGGCGCCGGCCGGGCTAACCGCCAACTGGTACTTCGTGATACTCGCCGCCCGGCTGCTGTCGGTCGGCCTGCTCGCCGGCACGATGGTGGCCGACATCCTGCATCCCGAACGGGACCGTGTTCGAGCGTCCGGGCTCAACGACGACCCATCCGGTGGCGTCCTGAACGGTGCGCCCGACCGCCTGGTCATCGTCTGGGGCCGCGACAACCGCAACACCCCCGAGCCCGCTGAAGCCGCCGCGAACTTAGCGCCTGCGTGGTCGGCCTAACCGGCGGCGCCCTGATGTGTCTATGGAACTGACTGAGCGTAATACTCGATGAGCGAGATGATCAGGACCTGATTGTTCGCGGCGGTCAGATGGGCCAGGACCGAACTGGTGCTGGGCCTGATGACCTGCAGGTAGTAGTTTCTCCAGACCGGGAGAGTCTTGGGTACCGCCCCAAGTTCATCGTCCGGGACAATCCGACTACCGTGCACCGCCCAGCTGTACTCAAGGCCGATCTTGCCAATTGATCCGGCCAGCGTGCCGGGCCGGGCGCTGACTTCGGGCAATGGCGTCTCGTCCAGCGAATAGGTGAAGTCGTGCCAGCCCAGACGGGTAAGTGCCGCATTGAGTTCAGCGATCCTGGCGCCGCCGTAGGTGTAATAGCGGGTGTCGGTCCGCTGACAAGAATAGATGACCTCACTTGACCCGTCGCCATCAGGCTGGCCCTCCGCCGCTGGACGGTAATCCGTAGTCGAGGCCACGATCGCCATGATCGGGCCGTGATCACGAAGCTTTGATGCAGTTATAAGATACGGATCCTTCGCCATAAAAAAAGTCTTCGCGATCATGGCGGTGCGCTGGGCCGCGCGATGTTATCCTACGTCACGCGAACGCGCCGATGCATCACGAGCCCCCCGGCTAAGGAGCATTGGGCCCAGGCGTCATCGGTAATGAAAACCCGTGACAGCGGACACCACATCCCAAGGCGGTGACGACCAAGTAGCCGGGTATCAGGTCTGGTCGCGGAGCCAGGCGATGTCGGCGGCCAGGCCGGGCTCCGGGGTCTCGCAGACCACGGGGGCGCCGGCCGCGCGGACCACGGCCAGCAGGGCCTGCGGGTCAATGGTGCCGGCGTCGAAGTTCGCGTGCCGGTCCGCACCGGAGCCGAACTCGTCGCGCGAGTTGTTGCAGTGCACCAGGTCGATCCGGCCGGTGATCGCCTTGACCCGGTCGACCGCGTCGGCCAGGTAGATGCCGGCCGAGTTGGCGTGGCAGGTGTCCAGGCAGAACCCGACCTCGCCGCCGCCGTCGGCCGCCGCGCTGACCGCGTCCCAGAGCCGGGCGATCGCGTCAAGCGAGCGGGCCATCGCGCCGTTGCCGCCCGCGGTGTTCTCGATCAGCATCGGCAGCGGGCGCTCGATCTGCTGCATGGCCTTGACCCAGTTCGCGACGCCCTGCGCCGGGTCGATATCGCCGGTGACGTGACCGCCGTGCACGATCAGGCCCTTCGCCCCGATCGACGCCGCCGCCTTGAGCTGCTGGTCGAGCAGCTTCCTGCTCGGGATGCGGATGCGGTTGTTGGTGGACGCCACGTTGATCACGTACGGCGCGTGGATATAGATGTCCACGTCGGCGGCGGTGTAGGCGTCCCTGAGCGCGGCCGGGTCGCCGCCGGGGATCACCGGCCCCTTCCACCCCTGCGGGTCGCCGAGGAAGAACTGCGCGGTCCGCGCACCGCACGCGACCGCGTCTTCGAGCGGGTTGTCCGAGTGAAAGTGGCCGCCGATACGCATCATGCGTTAGAGCGTAGTCCGCGCGCCGCGGTATCTCAGCCGGCAAAACCGCCATGCGCCAGCCCTAGGGCCAGGCCGACGAAGCCGAAGACCATGCCGGTGACGATGAGGATCCGCTCCTCGCGAGTCGCGGACATCATCTGGCTGAACAGGCCCACGAGCAGGCTCGCCAGGCCGATGGCCGCGGCTGCGATGGCCACGTTATGGCCGGTGCCCGCGTCGTACCTGAGCAGCATGCCGAGGACGAACGCCACAAGCCCGGCGATGAGGGTGAAGACGCTGGCCAGGTTGAGCAGGGGGTGCGACCGGCCGTCTGAGTTAAGGTTCAGTAGCCGAAAGTGTCCTGGCCTGCTGGTCCCGGTACTGCCAGCCATGACTGCCTCCCAGGGGACTTCATCGTCTGGTTTCATCCGAAGTGTTCCCACGTTCGCGGCTGATTGAACTCCGATTCGTCCCGGGCGGGGCTTGCCCTTGGTACAGTTAATGGCTGCGGGTGGGGAAACATTCTGTCGCCCGCAACCTCCTGTCACGGAAAGACCGTGACCGCGTTAGTCCAGAGGAGGTAGGACGCGCATGCGTCACTACGAAATCATGATCATCCTCGACCCGAACCTCGAGGAGCGCACGGTCCAGCCGTCGCTGGAGGGGTTCCTCAAGGTCGTGACCGACGACGGCGGCAAGGTCGGCAAGCTCGACATCTGGGGGAAGCGTCGCCTCTCCTACCCGATCGACAAGAAGCCGGAAGGCATCTACGCGGTCGTCGACCTGAACGCCGAGCCGAACACCGTCCAGGAGCTCGACCGTCAGCTCAACCTCAACGAGGGCGTGCTGCGGACCAAGGTCATGCGGCCCGAGCACCGCTGATAAACCCCACTAGTTCTGCTTACCGACCGGGAGCGCCACGATGGCTGCAGGAGACACCCCAATCACGGTCGTCGGCAATCTTGTCGCCGATCCGGAACTGCGATTCACGGCGTCCGGTCAGCCGGTTGCCACCTTCCGGGTCGCGTCAACGCCGCGTTTCCTCGACAAGGCGACCAATGAGTGGAAGGACGGCGACAGCCTCTTCCTGTCCTGCAACGTGTGGCGGCAGGCGGCGGAGAACGTCGCCGAGTCGCTGCAGCGCGGCATGCGGGTCATCGTGACCGGTCGGCTCAAGCAGCGGAGCTACGAGACCAAGGAAGGCGAGAAGCGCACCGTTTTCGAGGTCGAGGTCGACGACGTCGGCCCGTCCCTGCGGAACGCTTCAGCCAAGGTCGCCCGGGCCCAGCGCACCGGCGGAGCCGCCGGCGGCGGCGGGTACGGCGGCCCCTCCGGCGGTCAGGGCGGCGGCGGCCAGGGCGGCGGGAACAGCGGTCAGCCGTCCGGCGGCCAGGCCGCTTCCGGCGGAAGCCGGAACGAGGACCCGTGGGCGTCCGACGCCGGCTACTCAGACGAACCGCCCTTCTAAAGATCAAGTAATCAAGTAACGACCATCCCCGCAGCACGCGGGGCTCTCAAGGGGAGCACCACGATGGCGAAGCCACCAATTCGCAAGCCCAAGAAGAAGGTCTGCGCCTTCTGCCACGACAAGATCAGCTACGTGGACTACAAGGACACGGGCCTGCTCCGCAAGTACATCTCCGACCGCGGCAAGATCCGCGCGCGCCGGGTTACCGGGAACTGCACCCGGCACCAGCGCGACGTCGCCACCGCGATCAAGAACGCGCGCGAGATGGCGCTGCTCCCGTACACCAGCACGGCTCGCTAGGGACAGGGGAGGACTGACCAATGGCTCGCATGAAGCTCATCCTGACCCAGGAAGTCGGCGGCCTCGGCGCCCCCGGCGACGTGGTCGACGTGGCGGCCGGCTACGGCCGTAACTACCTGCTGCCGCGCGGGTTCGGGATCACCTGGACCCGTGGCGGCGAGAAGCAGGTTGACCTGATCAAGCGGGCCCGTGCGGCCCGCGAGATCCGCACTCAGGAAGACGCCCAGGCGGTGGCCGGCCGACTGCAGAAGCTGACCGTCCGGGTCAAGCGGCGGGCGGGCTCGAATGGCCGCCTCTTCGGCTCGGTGGGCGCGTCCGACATCGCGGCTGCATTGAAGGAAGCGGGCGGCCCGGAGATCGACAAGCGCACCATCGTGGTGCCCGACCCGATCAAGTCCGCGGGCGCGTACCGCGTCCAGGTCCGGCTGCACCCCGAGGTGACCGCCTCGGTCGACGTCGAGGTTGCCGCCACGTAATCCACAGCCCTCGGCTGTGTTTTCCACAACGATTTCCACAGGGGTTCGTTCTCCACAGGAAAGCCGCTGTGTCCACAGGTGACGATCGGGTGGCGCGTTCTCAGTCCGGGAGCGCGCCATCCGATTGCTCTGCATACCCCTGCGTGCGCCGGGCTAGTTCCGGGTCGAGTTGGCTGACCATCTGCCAGAGACCGGCCACCCGCGCGGCCAGCTCGGGTCCGCTCGCATCGCCGTGCGCATCACTCGCTAGCTGGTCAATCGCGGCCGTAACGCGATCGATTGCATCCCCCACGTTCGAACACACAGGCGAAGGATAGCCGACCGACGCCGGGGGCGCATGCGGTTTGACGAGGCTGCTGCCTGCGTTTTCGTCGGCTGCGGCGTGGTCGAGTGTGACTGCCGACGGAAATCAACCGTCCGTTCCATATCTGGGGAAAAACCTCGGCCAACGGGCTTCTCGCACCCTTTTTCCACAGGCAAGTCATTGCTGCTTGTGGATTTACCTGTGGAAAACCTACGGTCAAAATGTGATCGAATTTTTCTCCTGCACACCCCGTGGACATTGATTTTGCAGGTCAGGATGTGCGCTGTGATGTGCCCACCGTGGTTGTCCACACCGTAATCCACTGACTGCGCACAAGCTTGCTACAGGTTCTCAACAAGTTATCCACAGGGTCGTTTTGGCGCTGGCGTTTCGGCCCGCGAGAATGTCAGAGCCCCGATGTCAGACCCTCCTGGTAGGAAGGTGTCGGCGGGGGGTGAGCCGTTACGCGGGGGGAGGGTGCGCCGAATGAGCCTTACCGAGATGACGCAGCGCGGCGAGGAGTTCGAGCGCATGCCGCCGCATGACGTCGCGGCTGAGCAGTGCGTCCTCGGTGGCATGCTGCTGTCCAAGGACGCCATCTCTGACGTTATCGAGGCCATCCGGCCGGCCGATCACTACCGGCCCGCCCACCAGCTGGTCCACGAGGCGATCCTGGACCTGTACGCGCGCGGCGAGCCGGCCGACCCGATCACGGTCTCCAACGAGCTCACCCGGCGCGGCGAGCTGACCCGCATCGGCGGCGCCCCCTATCTGCACACGCTCATCGCCTCGGTGCCGACCGCGGCCAACGCGGGCTACTACGCGCGCATCGTGCGCGAGCGGGCCATCCTCCGGCGGCTGGTGGAGGCGGGCACCCGCATCGTGCAGTTCGGCTACACGGGCGACGCCGACGCCGACGATCTCGTCGACCGCGCCCAGGCCGAGGTGTACGCGGTCACCGACCGGCGTATCGCCGAGGACTACCACCCGCTGTCGGAGATCATGCCTGCCGCCCTCGAGGAGATCGAGGCGATCAGCGCCCACGGCGGCGGCATCAGCGGCGTCCCCACCGGCTTCGCCGACCTGGACTCCCTCACCAACGGCCTGCATCCCGGCCAGATGATCGTCGTGGCGGCCCGGCCCGCCGTCGGGAAGTCGGCGCTCGCGCTCGACTTCGCCAGGTCGGCGACGATTCGGCACGGGCTGCCGACCGTGGTGTTCTCGCTGGAGATGGGGCGGAACGAGATCACGATGCGGCTGCTGTCGGCCGAGGCACGGGTGCCGATGCACATCATGCGCACGGGGCAGATGAGCGACGACGACTGGGGGCGGCTGGCCAAACGGATGAGCGAGGTCGCGGACGCGCCCCTGTTCATTGACGACTCGCCGAACATGTCGCTGATGGAGATCAGGGCCAAGTGCCGTCGGCTCAAGCAGCGGCATGATCTGAAGCTTGTGATCATCGACTACCTGCAGCTGATGTCCTCGCCGAAGCGGACTGAGAGCCGCCAGCAGGAGGTGTCCGAGATGTCCCGGTCGCTGAAGCTCCTGGCGAAGGAGCTTGAGGTGCCGGTGGTGGCGCTCTCGCAGCTCAACCGAGGTCCCGAGCAGCGCCAGGACAAGAAGCCGATGCTTTCTGACCTGCGTGAGTCGGGCTGCCTGACCGGCGACACGACCGTACTTCGGGCGGACACCGGCACGCCGGTTACCTTCGACGAGCTGATGCGGAACGGCTGGAATGACGTCCTGGTCTGGTCGCTGGATGACCGTCGCCAGCTCGTCCCGGCGCCGGTCACGAACGTCTTCGAATCCGGGACCAAGGAGGTGTTCCGGCTTCGGCTGGCCTCCGGCCGTGAGGTCAAGGCAACCGCCAACCATCCCTTCCTCACCTTCTCTGGCTGGACTCCGCTCGGTGAACTGGGGATCGGTGATCGCCTAGCGATCCCGCGCCGCATCCCGGCCCCGATGGCGGCCGGCCTTGGCTGGTCCGAGCACCGGCTCGGGCTCCTCGCGCACCTCATCGGCGATGGCTGCGTCATCAAGAAGCAGCGCGTGCAGTACACCTCGAACGACCCGGAGAACCTGGAGTTCGTCGAGGCCGCGGCCGCTGCGGACGACAAGCGTCTGCCGAGCGCGCTCTTCGCGGCAAGCGACGAAGAGATCTGCCTCTTCCTTAAGCACCTGTGGGCAACGGACGGCTGCATCTGGCTGCAGCACGCGAACTCTGCGCCGAAGGTGTACTACGCGTCTTCAAGCCGGGAGCTTGCCGACGGGGTTGCGCACCTGCTGGCCAGGCTGGGGATAGTCGCGCGCATCCGGCAGGTGGAGAAGGCCGGGTACGCACCCGGCTACCACGTGATCGTGGCCGAAGGGCCGAGCCTGCGCGCCTTCTGTGCGCGGGTTGGCGTGCATGGCAGGCGGGGGGAGACGGCCAGGGAACTGGGCGCCCCGCTCGCCGACCGCACTGCGAACACCAACGTGGACACAGTGCCGCTTGGCGTGTGGGACCTGGTCAAGTCCGAGCGCGTGCGGGCCGGCCTCACCGAGCGCCAGTTCCAGGCTGCTATCGGTACGAGCTACTGCGGCACGACGCTCTACAAGAGCTGCCCGTCGCGGGAACGGCTCATGCGTTGCGCGGATGTGCTGGATTCTGAGGCGCTGCGCGAGATCGCGTCCAGCGATGTGTTCTGGGACGAGGTCGTTTCCATTGAGCCGCTGGGCGCGCAACCTGTCTACGACGCCACCGTCAAGGAAACACACAATTTCCTAGCAAATGGCATAAATGCCCACAACAGCATAGAGCAGGATGCGGACGTCGTAATCCTGCTGCACCGCGAGGACGCGTACGAGCGGGAGTCGCCGCGGGCGGGCGAGGCGGACCTGATTATCGCCAAGCACAGGAACGGCCCGACGGCGACGGTGACGGTGGCGTTCCAAGGCCACTACAGCCGCTTCGTCGACATGGCGCCCAGCTAGGTCGCCGGGTCTCACGCCACATGACGTAATCTCACAGTCAATGTCGGCCGAGGGCGGAGTCCCACATGTCGTGCTCGGTGTAAAGTCGCTCGACTTCGTCCAGCTCGATCTCGGCGTCCTCGGCCTTGTCCACTGCCCGGTCGGCAACCCACCCTGGTGCGCCGGGCAGGCCTGCGGGCAGGTACGCGCGGCTGCCCGGGCCGTAGTGCTGCTGCGGTCGGCGCCGCTGAGCGGCAACTTCGCCGTGGGCCGGCTCCCAGAGCCGGACAGAGCCCGCGTCGCTGCCAAGCCCGACGGCGTCGTACCAGCGCGGCATCGACGGGTCCGGCCCACTGCTGACCAGCCCGTTTGACATGATGACACTGTCATATGACACTGTTGTATATGGACAGCGAGCACCGTTACACGATCGCCGAGCTCGCCGACGCGGGCGCGGCGGCGCTTGACGCGCTCGGCATCGCCGCCCGGAACGGCCAGGTGCGAGACCGGCCGGACGTCCGCACCATCCGCTACTACGCCTCGCTCGGCCTCATCGACCCGCCGACCGAGATGACCGGTCGCACCGCGCGGTACGGCGGTCGCCACCTGCTGCAGGTCCTGGCGGTCAAGGCGGTGCAAGCCCGCGGTGACAGCCTCGCCGACGCGCAGCGGACCCTGGTGGGCGCCTCGGACGAAGAACTGCGGAGCGCGATCGGGCCGGAGCTGCCCACTGCCCTTGGCGCGGTACCGCCTCCGGCGCTGGCGGCACCGGAGAGGAGCGATGCCCACCGGGCGGCCGGACACCCGTTCTGGCGTACGTCGCCCGCCCTCCCAGCTGCCGCAGTGCCGGCTGCCGAGCCATCCGCCCAAGGCCCGGAGTCCCGGACCGCCGAGCCTGGTTACAGTTCCGAGTCCAGCCTCAACCCCGAGTCCAGCCGCACGCCCAGCCCAGTGCACGCTCCTGCAGTTCTGGTGGCGGCCAGCCTCTGCCCGCACGACGGGGGCGCGGGGATGCGGCCGCAGCCGCTCGTCGCGGTCCCGCTCGACGCGGGCGCGACCCTGCTGATCGAGGGCGCAGCCGTCGGCGCCATCGACACCGCGGCGCTGCGTGCGGCCGCGGGCCCGCTACTCGCCTACCTCACCGAAGCCGGGCTGCTGCCCGGCCCGCCGAATCACCAGGGAGCCACACCGTGACGACATCCGCAGCGCCCGCCGCCGCCCCCCTGCCTGCCGTCGCGGGCCGGCTCGGCGACGGCAGCACGACCCTCCCGCTGACCGCCGTGGAGATCGAGGCCACGATCCGCGGCACGGTCGCCACGACCACCGTGCGGCAGACCTACCGCAACACCCACGCAGTCGGCATCGAGGCCACCTATATCTTCCCGCTGCCCGATCGGGCCGGGGTCACGGCGTTCACGGCCGACCTGGCCGGCCGCCGCGTCGAGGGCGAGTTGCGCGAGCGGGGCGAGGCCCGGCGGGAGTACGACGATGCGATCACCGCCGGGCACCGCGCGGCCATCGCCGAGGAAGAGCGCTCCGGCGTGTTCACCACGCGGGTCGGCAACCTGCAGCCCGGCGAGGACGCGGTGATCACGCTCACCCTGACCGGCCCGCTGGCCGTCGATGACGGGGTGGCCGAGTTCCGCTTCCCGCTGGTTGTCGCGCCCCGCTACATCGCCGGGCAGCCTGGGGACTGGCTGCCGGTCGGCGCCGGGACCGCGCCCGACACCGACGCTGTTCCCGACGCGAGCCGGATCACCCCGCCCGTCCTGCTGCCCGGCCTGGACAGCCCGGTGCGGCTCGCGCTGCGCGCCAGGCTGAGCGGCTTGGGGCTCACCCCGGACGCGATCGCTTCCAGCCTGCACGCGGTCGCGGTGACCGCCGACGGCGACGGCGCGGTCACGGTGGCCCTGCACCCTGGGGAGCGGCTAAACCGGGACGTCGTGCTGCGCTTTGGTGTCGCGGCCGAGGTCACGGCCGCGATCGCCGTCGTTACCCCGGACGAGGACGATCCGACGGCCGGGACCTGGCAGGTCACGGTCGTGCCGCCGACGGCTGGGGGCGGTGCGGCGGGGGGCCGGGATGTCGTCGTGGTGCTGGACCGGTCGGGCAGCATGGGCGGCTGGAAGATGGTCGCGGCCCGGCGCGCCGCGGCCCGGGTCATCGATTCGCTGGGGGCGCGCGACCGGTTCGCGGTACTCGCCTTCGACACGGTCACCGAGCGCCCGGCCGGCCTCACGGCACTGGCGGCGGCCACCGACCGGGCCCGCTGGGCCGCCGTCGAGTGGCTGGCCCGGCTGGAGGCCCGCGGCGGCACCGAGATGCTCGACCCGATGCGCACGGCGGCCACCCTGCTGGCCTGCGCTGGTTCTCCTGACGAGGGCGAGGACGCTGGCCTGGACGAGAGCGGCCGGGACCGGTTCCTGATCCTCGTCACCGACGGCCAGGTGGGGGCGGAGGACCAGATCCTGGCTGCGGTCGCCGCGCTGACCGGGCGTACCCGGATTTTCACCCTCGGCATCGACCAGGCGGTGAACGCCGGGTTCCTGCGGCGGCTCGCCGCGGCCGGCGCGGGCCGCTGCGAACTGGTCGAGTCCGAACGGCAGCTGGACGAGGTCATGACGTCCCTGCACCGGCGGATCAGCCCGCCCGTGGTGACCGGCCTGCGCGTCGAGTCGGCCACGGCCGGCTGCGAGCTGACGGCCGGAGAGACCGCCCCGGCGCGCGACCCCGACCTGTTCCCCGGCGCGCCGTGTACGCTGTCCGGCCGCTGGCAGGCTGCGGCCCCGCCGGCCGAGGTCAGGCTCACGGTCCTCGGGAACGGCGGGTTCCGCGAGCAGGTCACGGTGGCGGCGGCCGAGCCGGACCGGGCGGTACGCACCTGCTGGGCCCGGGCGCGGGTCCGCGACCTTGAAGACCGCTACGCCGCCGGGCACGGCGACACCGCGCTCGCCCACCAGATCACCGCCGCGTCATTGCGCCACGGAGTGCTGTCGCGGTTCACCGCGTTCGTCGCGGTAGACCGGACCCGTCACGCCGACGTCGGCGGCCAGCCGCTGCCGGCCGTGCAGCCGGTCGAACTGCCCGGCGGCTGGGCGGCGGCGGCGGCGCCGGTGCTTTACTCGTCGGCGGCGCCGAGACCGGCAGCCCCTGGCGGCAGAGGACGGGGGGCGGCGAAGAGCGTCCGGGTAGCGCGGAGACCCAGGCCTGCGGCCGCCGCGCCCGGGGGGGCGCACCAGGCCCCGCCCGCGCCCGGTGCGCTCGCCCACGCAGCCGTGAACCCCTGGGATCCGGCTCAGGACCCCCGGGACGAGGCGTCCTGGGACGAGGGCGGCCCCGGCAGTGCGGCGAACCAGGCCCTCGCCGCGTACACGGCCCGCGCGGAGGAGCTGTTCACCCACATCGAGCACTGCCTGACCAAGGGCGCAGACCGCACCGCCCTGACCGCCCCGGTCTACGAACTGGCCGACGACCTGGCCTCGGTCGGATGGCACAAGCCGCTCGTCAAGGCACTGCGGGAGCTGGCGGAGGCTCTGCGCCACTCCCCGAACCCGCGGCCCGAGCTGGCCGCGGCCCGCAAAGCGTTCGCCGACGCCGTGGTTCCGCCGCCCCCCGGGCGGGCCCGGCGCCACGAGTGGTGGCGCACGCCGGGCAGCTGAGTCGGGGCCGCGCGCGGCTCTCACGGCGCGCAGGCGGGCTTGCCGTCCGCCTGCGCGCACGCCGGTGCCGCCTCTGCCCATCGCGCGGTCAGCGGAGGGCGGTATGTCACGCGCCGTGAGCCCCTACAGCCGGCGTAGGTTCCTTCGCCGCGAGCTGGCCGATCCGGTCCGGGTCCAGGCCGACGATGCTCGTTATCAGTGCGCTTCCGCACCGACCGCGTGGATGTCGATGGCGTCGTGTACGGGGTCGGGCATGTTCCAGATGTGCACGACCTGGAGCTGGACGCCGCTGACGGTCTTGGTCTCGCCGGCCGTCAGGGTGATCTGGGTGGGGTGAGGGTCGCCTAGGCTGTCGCCGACCCAGATCTGCGCGGCCCCTCCGGCGTCGATGACGGCGCCATAGAGGAGGAAGCGCAGGCCGGCCGGGGTCTGGACGCGCACGGGGAGCTCGGGCAGGCCCGATGGGGCCGGCGTGAGCCGGTACACCCCGGGCGAAGCCTGCAGCGCGGGCGGCTGCTCGCTGCTGCTGCCCCTGGTGACCACGATCGTCACCACCACGGCCACCACCGCCACCACGATGATCCCCGCTGCCGCGATCAGGATCCGCTTCATGCCTGTACCTCCCCGTCGGCCACACTCAGTCCGACGTGGCCGCGCGGTCCGGGTTCGACCGACGTGACGTGGACGACCTTCCCGCCGACGTGCAGGACGTCGCCCGCACGGACTATCTGCACGGTGCCCTCGTCGCGGCTGACGGCGCGAATCATCAGCCGCGCGGCGGGGTCCTCGGGATGCGGGCTCATCGCGACGATGCCGAACAGCAGGCCCAAACGCTGGACCTGAACATCCCTGCGGAGTGCGAACTCCAGCACGCTCATGAGTTATGACTTCCCTACCGAGACTTCACCGAAATACTCGTTCCACTGTTGCTCGGTCAGCGTGACTTCCTGCGGCATCACGTGGTTGTCCTCGACCCCACCCGAGCCCCATGGGTTCATGACGGTGATGGTGGGCGGATGTGAGTTCAGGTTCACGCTCTTGACCATGTACTCGTGTGATGTGACGAGATTGAAGCTGTCTTCGGTCTCGGGGCCACCGCCGAAGATCTTGTCCCAGAGGGACTTGTCATCTTTTGTCCCGGTCGTGAGGACCCCGCCGTTCTCCATGATCCGCGCCACCTGGCTGAGTGAGTAATTGCCCGGGCTGCTGATCGTGGCTTTCTTGCCGGTGAGGTTCTCCAAGCCCCAGGCGCCGTAGCCGCCGTAGATCGCCCCGTAGCCGCCTTTGAACTGCGCGTACGCCTTCTCGTAGATCGCCGCCCACAGGGAGGTGTTTTCATCGGAGGCGGTGGTAGTACCGGAATGAGCGTAGACAAGGCCGTCGGCCCAGCCGCCGGTGTTGCTGACGGGCAGGGTTCCGTCAACCGTGATATCGACAGGTTTGCCGTTGGTGTAGAACGTCACCGTGTAGGTGCCGTTGTCGTTCTCGCGGATGTGCTGGGCCAGGAAGCCGGGGTCGTGCATGACGACGGTGCCCAGCGCGGACAGGAACCAGCAGTCCCCGTCCTCGCCTTGGGCCAGGTCGTTCTTCACGTTCACGCCGCCCGGCGGGAACAGCGGGCCGGAGACGGTCTGGTACTGCAGGCCTGACACGCCACTGATCGAGCTGTCCGGCTGGAGAACCGGCACGTCCTCGTCGACCTTAGAGATGGCGTCCGGCCCGGTCTCGCTGTAGATGAGGTTGGCGAAGTCGAGCTGGACGCCCATGTTGGCATCCCCCGCGCCCCACCACGAGGCGCCTTCGCCGAGTTGGCCGTTGAGCTTCTTGAGCTGGGCGGGGGTGAGGGAGTTGATGACGGCGTCGAGTTCGGTGGGGGTGAGCTGCTTCCAGTCGTTGAGGACTTCCTGCGTTCCCTGGGCCGAGTCGGACCACAGGAAGCCGCCGGAGTCGTCGATGTGCTGGTTGAAGAACGTGATGGCGGCCTTGACCTTGGCGGGGTCGGGCGGGGCCTCGTCGTTGAAGAACAGGATGGGGTCGATGGGGAGGCCGTCGGTCTGGCAGGCGAGCAGGTGCTTGAGGCGGGTCTTGATGTCGGTGCTCATCGGCGGGGCGCCGCGGGTGATGGCGAGCAGTGCGCCGCCGTCGGGTTCGCTGTTGGGCGGGGTGGCGGAGTAGCCTCCGGTGAGCGCGGCGCATTCGGCGTTGGCGACGATCCTGGCGATCGATGCCCTGATCCCGTGCGCCTGGCTGGCCGCCGTCGTGCGCCGGCCCGCGAGCTGGCCGATCCGCTCGGGGTCCAAGCCGACGATGCTCATGACTTCGCCTTCGCCGTCTTCGCTATGGCCGTCGCGTCCTGTTGGATCTGCTGAGCCAGGCTGTCCCAGCTGTTCGCGAGCGCCAGCAGTGCCTCTTGGCCGGAGCCCAGGGATCCCTGCCAGCCCTGAATCTGGGCCGTCGCCTGGCTCGGGTAGGGGCCGTTCCAGGTTTCGCCGTCGTCCAGGGCAAGGACCGGCCGCAGCGTCGCGGCGTAATCGGGGACTAGCAGGCGCAACTGCTGCGCGTATCCACGCAATTGAGCGGCGAGATCATCCAGTTGCTGGGGGGGCAGCGAGCTACCTTCGGGGCCGAGCATCTGTCTCCCTCCGGCTCGCTAGGCAACAAAAGGCCTCAAGGTTCGCTAAGCACCTTAATTGATCCCTTGGGAACTGCGATGGCAGTTTCTCAACAGTCTGGCTACTTCGGTGTAGTGCCTACATTTAGACCGCCCGCCGCGCAATGGTCCGATTGGGTGACCACGACACTGGGCCATTTCCGGCGCAGCGGGTCGGAACTGCTCCGCTTCTTGAGCACCTGCACCCTTCCCGGATGACGCCCCGGGCGTCCGCAGCCGCACGTCTCGCGGCTCAGGTATCCATTCGTCTCCTGCGCCGACAGCGAACTGAGTCGCTGGTCAGCGGCGCGAGCGGCGGCTGGCCCGCATCGCGCCGGTCAGCCTTGGCATGTGGAACACTGCCCCGGTGGCGGAATACCTTGAGCTGAACCGGGCCAACTGGGATGACCGGGTGCCCGCTCACGTCGCGTCGGCTGACTACGCCGTGCAGCGGTTCCTCGATGATCCGGCCTTCCTGTCCGATGTGGTCAGGTTCGACCTGCCGCTGCTGGGGGACGTGTCCGGGCTGCGCGGAGTGCACCTGCAGTGCCACATCGGGACCGACACCATTTCCCTGGCGCGGCTTGCGTCGACGGCGATGGCCGGCTCGTGGTCACGAACTCTATTTCGAGACCGCTGAGGCCAGGGTCAGCGACTACGCCGGCACCTACGTGCAGACCGACGCGGCGATCGAGCACACCGTGACCCACTGGTGGAACCACGGCATCGGGGAGATCGTCACCGGCCGGCGGCGCCAAGATCAATTCTGACTGTGAGTCACGCCAGGCGTCATGGTAGGCCGCACCCAACTCAAGATCATTTCGGTTGAAGCTGTATTCGCTGCCCGCTCCTCCGCGTCGAGCCGGGCCACCGGCCGCGGCTCGCGGACATCCGCGGCAACCTGACCGCCCGCATCGGCGAGGCCCGCAGGCACGGTCGGGGCGCTGCGCGCCGCTGGCGGCTTCGGCAGTCAGATCACGCAGCGCCGCCCCTGCTGATGCTGCGCAACCTAATCGCCGGAGTACCTGTCGGGCTCCGCGGCCGGGTCCACGCCGATCGTCTGCTGCGCACCTGCGCCGCATAGCGCGCCGGCGGGCGCATCAGTACGGTCGGCTGCACAACGTTTCGGCGTCCCGGGTGCGTTTCCTTACCGGAGATCCCCACGATGGAGGCGCGATGACATTCGAGGAGTTCGCGGTCGCCCGGCTGCCCGCTGTGCTGCGCTTCGCGGGCGTGCTGACCGCAGACCGGGCACTCGCCGAGGACGTGGTCCAGGAGGTGCTGATCCGGACGCACGCACGCTGGAACCGGATAGGCGCCATGGACCGTCCGGAGCTGTATGTCCGGAAGATGATCGTCAACGAGTTCCTGTCCTGGCGCCGAAGATCTTGGCGGCTGGTGCCCGCGGGCCGGGGCCCGGACGTCGGTGACCGCCTTTCCCAAGACCACGCCCTCGCTCACGCAGAGCGTGCCGCCCTCCTCGCCGAGCTCGGGAAGCTGCCCCGGCGGCAGCGCGCCGTGCTGGTGCTCCGCTACTACGAGGGGCTCTCCGACACCGAGATCGCGGAGGTGCTTGGCTGCGCGCCAGGCACCGTCCGCGGCTACGCGTCCAGGGCGCTGGCCGCGTTGCGCGTCCAGATAACACAGCAAGCGCCCGGATTCCTTCAGGAGGGATACCGCAGATGAGGACAGAAGATGACCTGCGCGCCGCGTTCGTGGTGCTAGAGGGGCACGCGCCGGACGCCGCGCGGGTGCTGCTCAGGGGCCAGGAGGGGACGGCCCGCGAGGAGAAGCCGGCCGGTGCGGCACCTGCTGACGACTGCCGCCACGGCGGCCGCGCCGGAAAAGCTTTCGTCAGAACGACCATCGGAATCACCTCCCCGCAAGCGGTTCCGCAGGCACCGGCCGGCGTGGCGCCGGGCCATCGCCGTGCCGCTGGCGCTCGGCCTGGCGGCCGGCGTCACGGTGGCGGTACTACCGTCCGGCCAGCCGGCGCTTACTGTCCAGCTGCTCGCCGACCGTGCCGCCGCGGCGGCACTGGCCGGCCCGGCCGCGTCAGCCGGGCAGTGGGTCTACGAGGTGACCGAAAGTACCCGCCCGGGCCCGCGCCCGGCTGGTGTGCCGTCCACCTTTGTGCAGGACGGCTGGATGACCGCCGACGGTACCCTCAACTACGACGCCGGCAGCATCGGTGACCCCATCTTCCCGTATAACAAGCTCGGCTCGCTGCCACGCGATCCGGCGAAGCTCGACGCGTACTTCGTGAGCCAGGACCCGGTCAAGACCGACAACAAGAGCGTCGTGGCGTTCCGCCAGATCGAGGAGATGCTGTTCGGGATGGTGCTGCCGCCTTCGCTGGAGGCGGAGATGTTCCACGCGCTCGCCCTCATCCCGATGGTCCAGGTTAAAGATCACGTCAAGGACATCGCAGGCCGGGACGGGATCGCCTTCGTGCTGCCGCCGACCGGGCAGAGCGAAAAGCTGGAAATCATCCTGGACGCGTCGGACTACCATCTGCTCGCCCAGGGGTCCTGGGACAATTCCAGCCTGCCCGCACCAGACAGCGAGACAGCGATACTGAAGGAGTACCTCGTCGCCGACCTGGGCAGCACCCAGCCCTCGACGGCGCCGCCGAGCGCGGCCGAACTGGCCGCCGAGCGGATCGACTTCTTCCAGGAGCACCTGTACAACCCGCCCAAGATCATCAACGTCGCGGCTGGCCAGTGGCTGTACCGGGACCTGCGCACGGACGGCAAGGACCGCCAGATCTGGGCAACCGCCGACGACTCGGCGCAGGCACAGTACGTCAACGGCACCCTGAACGTGTGCAAGCGGGCGGATCCCTGCGCGGCGTCGGAGCAGTGGCTGATGCCGGCCGGGCCGGGCTACAGCTTGATCTACCCGCAGTACCCGCGCCCGACGAAAGCCGAGATCAGGCAGTATCAGCAGGATCGGCAGCATAACATCAAGGCGGCCAGCCCGTTCAAGCCGTTCAAGCCGCTGCCGACGCTGCCCGGATACCCCCGGCCGCTGCTGGACAAGCTCAACACCTACAGCACCGGCTGTGCCGATGTCGCCGGCGACTGCAACGCGGTCAACGTGGCCGCGAACGTGCTCACCGGATATGGGAACTACCCGTCCCTGAACGCGACCTGGTTCTACGCGCTCGCTGACGTGCCCGGCGTCTCGGTCCAGCACATTACCGACGCCGCCGGGCAGAAGGACATCGCGTTCACATTCCCGTCCCAAGACGGCGTCACCGCCATCTTGGTCAACGCCCGCCTGCTCAACGCCGGCACGATCCAATACGAGGGATATGTACGGGACGGTCAGCAGACGCTCGTTCTGAATCAAGCGCTTGTCTCGGGTCCCGGAGTACGGCCGTAAGGGATCACGCGCGGGAAGCTGCCAAGTAGTAATGGGAGGAAGGACACACGCCGCTTCGTTAGCACAGGAGGGCCGCGTGAGCACCTACGATCGCTACACCATTGCGATCCGGCGGGAAAACTGGTAAGTGCCCGCCACCGGTGCGGCGCGGTCCTCCTGGGACTACGACGAAGGCCGGCAGTGCCTGCTCGGCGTGTATCAGCGTGGCGGCCGCGGGTTCGCGCCGGCACAGGGCGCTGCTGCGGGACCTGCAGCCGGCGGTGCTGCTCGCGGGGACGTCGCCGGAAGACGAGCAGCGCAAGACATCTGGAACACCGCCGTGCTCGGTCACGGCCGCCGCCGGGTCATCGACTTCACCGGCATCTCCCAGTCCTGGCTCCCCCCCCCCCGGCAGCCCGACCACGGTGGCGAGGGGCGACAGGTTTCGGCTCCCACGCCATCGATGTAGATCAGCGGAACGGATTGGTGACCCGGACTCCGGCGTAGTCCTGGCCGTCACCCAGGTCTTCGGACAGGACTTCACTGCAGCCCATCGCACGCGCGGCCTCGATGATCGCAGAGTCCCAGTAAGAGAGCCGGAACCGCTGGCGCGTGTCCAGGGCCGCCATCAAGATCGCGCTCGTGACGTCCTGAACGGGGAAGCGGCGGAACGACTCGATGAGCCGGACGGCCTGCTGGTGCGCGATGGGGTCCCGTCGGCTGGCACGGGTGGCCTGCACGTAGAACTCCTGCAGGACCTGGACGGACAGCGCTAGGTCGCGACCGGTCAGGATGTCGTTGGCGCGCTTGGCCTTATCCTGCTCGGCGGGATCGCGCGAGATCGCGTAGAGCAGGATGTTGGTATCAACGAACTGCACGGTCGTGGACCTCGTCGCGGTCGAGCCTGTCGGCCGCGCGGAACTGGCCGATCTCGGCTTGCACCTCGCGCTGCAGCGCCTCTAGCCTGGCGAACTCGTCCATCCGTCCGGACAGTTGCACAAGGTAGCCGACGACCAGCGCGCTCAGCGAGGTGTCGCGCTGTGCGGCTGCGACCCTGGCATTGCGGTACACGTGATCGGGGACGGAGAGCGTAATGTTCTTCACAGTTTCACAGTAACATGGTTTTCGTGACCCTGTCACGGTCCCGGGCCAGCATGCGCTATCGGACCCCGGTGGGCTTGAACAGGCTTTCCTGTCGCTATGTACAGCGGCGCCGTTTCTGGTATTACCTTCTTAGTCCCTCCGGCGCGGAAAGAGTGGGTTCAGCCGATGGATAATCTGCAGCCGGGTGATCCCGTCGCGGTCGGCGGCTACCGGCTGCTGGGCAGGCTGGGCAGCGGCGGGATGGGGCAGGTATTCCTGGGCTCCTCCCCTGGCGGCCGAAGGGTCGCGGTGAAGCTCATCCACTCCGATTACTCGCGGACTAGCCAGTTCCGGGCGCGGTTCGCCCGCGAGGTCGAGGCGGCGCGTCGGGTGGGTGGTTTTCACACCGCACCGGTCGTGGATGCGGATCCGGATGCCGATCCGCCGTGGATGATCACCGCGTACATTCAGGGCCAGTCGCTGCAGGAAGCCGTCGATGAGGGCGGGCCGTTCGGGCTGGAACGGCTGCGCGCGCTCGGCGCGGGCCTCGCCGAAGGGCTCGGCGCGATCCAGGCCTGCGGCTTGGTGCACCGCGACCTCAAGCCGGCCAACGTGATCATGGCCGAGGACGGGCCGCGTATCATCGACTTCGGCATCGCCCGGGCCACCGGCGTGTCAGCGCTGACCACGGCGGGAACGCTGGTAGGCACGGTCACTTATATGTCCCCCGAGCAGGTGAGGGGCGATACCGCGGGGCCTGCCAGCGACGTGTTCTCGCTGGGCTGCGTGCTGGCCTTCGCCGCCACGGGGCGGGTTCCGTTCGGCGGCGAGACGATCGTCACCGTCATACACCGGATTATGAACGAGCCGCCTGACCTGCAGGGAATGCCTGACGACGGTGACTTCCAGGCGCTGGTGACCAAGTGCCTCGCCAAGGTCCCGGAGGACCGCCCGCCAATCCCGGAGTTGCTGAACCGCCTTACCGGCAGCCCCGGGACCACGGAGGGGCTAGGAACGATACCGAAGCCCGTCGTAACCGGTCGTACCAGACACGACATCCCGGCGACGCGGACGCAGGCTCCCGCGAGGACTGCCGGGAAGCTCCCCGCCGAGGCAGCGCGGCCCGCGCGGACGAGGCGGCGCCGCCGTCTCGCCGTTGCCGTCGCCGCTATGGCGTCCGCGGCCGGGCTTGCCGCCGGCGCGGCTGTCCTGCTCAGCGGCGGCGGAGGCACCGGTAAGGGGTATGCTCCACCCACCGCAGCCGACCGTGCCGCGCGCGGTAGCGGTCCGCGTGTGGCTCGGCCGGGACTCGTCCTCGCCGACCCGTCCGGCGCACGGGTGCTCAACGTCGCGTTCAGCCCGGACGGCACTCTGCTGGCCAGCACCGACGCCGCCGGCCGTACATACCTCTGGAGCATGACGTCAGGCAGGCTCGCGAGAGTCCTGGATGATCCCAGCGGCGCGGCTGCGCCTGGTATCGCGTTCAGCCCGGACGCGACCACCATCGCCACGGGCGACCTGAACGGCGAAGTCCACCTGTGGAACGCGAGCAACGGCACGCTGATCCGGACATTCAGCGACCCGCAGAGCGGAGGTGTGTCAGACGTCGCCGTTTACCCGAACGGCAAGCTCCTGGCCGCCAGCGACTTCAACAACAACGTGTACATCTGGGAGGTGGCGAGCGGCAGGCTCCTGCTGCCTTCCCGCGATCCTGACGGCCAGCGGGTCCTGAGTGTGGCGTTCAGCCCGAAAGGGCGGTTCCTCGCCAGCACCGACTTCAGCCACACCGCTTACCTGTGGGACCTGGACAAGAACGGCGCGCTATATGCAACGTTGCACGATCCGGGCAGCAAGAGCGGCGATCCGGGGCACAGCGGCGTCGCCTTCAGCCCTGACGGCGTTTCCCTTGCTACCGCGGACATGCACAATACCTATGTCTGGAGCGTGTCCAGGCGGAACGTCACCCGGGTGCTGCACGATACGAGCGGGCAGTGCGCCATGTGCGTCCTGAACGTCGCCTTCAGCCCGGACGGCCGGATCCTCGCGACCAGCATGACGACCGGCGGCGGGTCCGGCAGCCCGCTCACCGGCACCGTCTATCTCTGGGACCCAGCCGCCGGGACGCTCATCGCCACCCTGCACGAACCGGCCAGCACGGTAAACGGATTCATCACCCCGGGAATCGGCTTCAGCCCGGATGGCACCCTCCTGGCCACCACCGACGGCGCTGGGAGCGTCTGCGTCTGGAACCTGAACGACATCGTCCCGCCCGGCAGGCTCTAGCGTGAGCCCGCAGGTGCCGAGAACCCCGGTCACTACCCCTGACATGGCCATACCTCGGCCGCGCTAGGCCACCGAGTCCAACGGCCCGGGACCTGTACTAGCGGATGCGGTGGACTCGCCGCTCGTCCCAGACCGGATCTGAGGTCTCGCGGATGACGCCGTCCGCGCCGAAGATGAGGAAACGGTCGAAGGTGCGGGCGAACCAACGGTCGTGGGTGACTGCGAGAACGGTCCCCTCGTAAGACTCTAGGCCTTGCTGGAGTGCCTCAGCCGACTCCAGGTCGAGGTTGTCCGTCGGCTCGTCGAGCAGCAGTGCGGTCGCTCCCGCCAGCTCGAGCAGCAGAATCTGGAAGCGCGCCTGCTGGCCGCCGGAGAGTCTGTCGAACAGCTGGTCGCCCTGGCGGTCGAGTTCGTACCGGCGCAGCACGCTCATTGCGGCGCCGCGGTCCCTGGCGTAGGAGTCCCACAGGATGCCGGTGAGTGTCCGCCCCTCAAGTTCCGGGTGCGCATGGGTCTGCGCGAAGAAGCCGGGGACGACACGGGCGCCGAGCTTCCACGTTCCAGTGTGGGCCACGTCCTGACCGGCGAGGAGCCGCAGGAAGTGCGACTTGCCGGACCCGTTGGAACCGAGCACAGCCACCCGCTCGCCGTAGAACACTTCCAGGTCGAACGGCTTCATCAGCCCGGTCAGCTCGAGTTCCTTGACGGTGATGGCCCGCGTGCCGGTGCGGCCGCCGCGCAGCCGCATCCGGATGTCCTGCTTGCGCGGCGGTTCGGGCGGCGGCCCGGCCTCCTCGAACTTGCGCAGCCGGGTCTGGGCGGCGGCGTAGCGGGACGCCATCTCGTCACTGCGCGAGGCGTACTGTTGCATGTCCAGCACAAGTTTCCTGAGCTGGGCGTGCTTCTCGTCCCAGCGGCGGCGCAGTTCCTCGAACCGCTCGAAGCGGCGCTCGCGCGCCTCGTGGAATGTGGCGAACCCCCCGCCGTGCACCCACACGTCGGAATCCGCCCGGAGTCGGCTCGACACTCACGATGAGCAAGGTGGCGCGGGCGAGCAGTTCACGGTCGTGCGAGACGAACAACACCGTCTTGGCCGTCTGCCGCAGCTGGTCCTCCAGCCAGAGCTTGCCCGGGACGTCGAGGTAGTTGTCCGGCTCATCGAGCAGCAGCACCTCGTCGGGGCCGCGCAGGAGGGCCTCGAGCACCAGACGCTTCTGCTCGCCGCCCGACAGTGTACGCACCTGGCGCCACTGCGCCGTCTCGTACGGCACCCCGAGCGCGGCCATCGTACACATGTCCCAGATTGTTTCGGCCGCGTACCCGCCGACATCACCCCAGTCGGACAGCGCCTGCGCGTACGCCATCTGGTCGGCCTCGTCGTCGCATTCGATGATCGCGAGCTCCGCCGCGTCCGCGGCACTTGCCGCAGCCCTGATCGCGGGCCGTGCCACGGCCACCAGCAGGTCCCGGACGGTGCGGTCATCTCGCACCGAGCCGACGAACTGCGGCATCACGCCGAGCCCGCCGCTGGTCGTGACAGTACCGGAATCCGGCTTCAACTCGCCGGACAGCAGCCTCAGCAGGGTCGTCTTGCCTGCGCCGTTCGGTCCCACTAGTGCTGCCACGTCGCCTTGCCCGACACGGAAGCTCACGTCGTTGAGCAGCAGCCGCCCGTCAGGCAGGTAGTAATCGAGGTGGGAGACTTGCAGATGGCCCATCCTCTCATCATGGCCGCCACGCCTGCCATCGGCAAATTGAGACCAGATGTAGCGGCGTTGTGAGTCTACTCCGCCGGTTCATAACCTTGACATGGCAGATTTTTGCCAGTACATGTCTTTCATGCTGTCTTCACCCAAGTCTGGTCGATAATGTTCAAACCAAACGGATCAAGTCGCTTAGTGATCAGTTCAGCTGATCTTGAGGCGCTTCTCTATGACTGGCACAATGCGCACCGCCTGATTGAGCAGCAGGCGGACATCGCCTATTGGCTTGAGAGAACCACTTCGTCAACTCGCACTCTGGTGCTCGGCGCTGGGACAGGGAGAGTTGCTGTGCCCCTCGCTGGCGCCGGAGTGAGCAAAGTCGTGGCACTCGACCGCAGTCTTGCCCGGCTTGGCAGGATAGCCAAATCGCCGCGACTCGCCCGTATATGTGGTGACATGACGCAATTGCCGGTATCCCGAGATTTCGATGACATCATCGTTCCTTATTCCGCGTTTCAGTTGCTGCCGACCGACGCGGATCGCAGACGGACCGTCCAACTGGCGGCCACCCTGCTAGCACGCGAGGGCTCCCTCTATATCGACGTCAGCACAAGCTTTGATAACCGGCCGCCTACCGGGCCCAGCGTCGCCTTGACAGAGTTCTGCGAGGAACTCGGCCAGGGCGTGACAGAAATCGAGACTTGTTCACGCGAAACGGATGCCCTGTTGATTCACAGGGAGTTCCGACTGCATTCGGGAGATGTCCTTTGCGCCACCGAAGAGCGATGGGCCTACTTCTCTGCTATCGACTTCGGCGCCCTTTTCAGTGAGGCTGGGCTTACGGTCGAGAGCATCGACCACGGGTACGGCAGTGGAAGGTCGATGCATCGTCGCATATTCCACGCGGGAAGTGATAGGAGAGCATGATAAGTCGGGGACTCGACGTCGTCTACTTCAAGCTGTTTGACAACTGCAACGCTAAATGCAACATGTGTGACTGCTGGGAGCTTCCCCGGTCACGGAGGGGTATCAGCCATTACGAGGCCGTGCTCACGAGCGTCCTCGCCGCTGGCCCGCGGTCGATACGGTTCACAGGCGGCGAGCCGCTGCTGTTTCGTGAGCTTCCGCGACTGATCAGGCTGGCCGCAGAAACGGGCGTGCGAGTATCGGTCATCAGCAACGGCAGGATCTTGCCGCGGAAGGTAAGCCAGCTGGCCGAGCACGGGTGCGACGAGATCATCGTGAGCCTCGACGGCGTCGGTGAGACCCATGACATGATCAGGAACACGCCGTGGCTCTTCGACCAGGTCCTAGCCGGCATCTCTGGCATCAATCTCACCCGGATGTCCTATGGGGTCAACACCGTGGTGCAGCGTCAGGGGGTCAGGGAACTCCCCAGGCTCGCCAAGATCCTGCTGGCTCAGGCGCGGCCGCCGCGGTGGTGGCACCTGATCCCAGTGCGCGACCGGCCGGAGTTGCTGCCCTCGGACGAAGACATCACCTGGCTGAATGCTGTGCTTCCCGGTGTCTTCCAGGAGATGGCCGACGGCAACGTGGAGGTTCTGGCCGATGCCGTCATGTTTAACCAGGGCACCCGGGCGGCGTGTCAGGTACCGCAGTTCGCCGTATATATCGACGCCGAGTCCGGCCATGCCTACAGCTGTAACATACTGGCCTATTCCGACCCGCCTATCGGGAACATCGTGGAATCCACGATGGAAGAAGTGTGGTCCGGCCACATGGCCAGCCGGGTGCGGGAGAATGTCGCTGCCTCCGTCCACGGGACCTGTTCGCGATGTGATGTCGCGTCCCGGATGATGAACTACAAGCTTCGCGCGCAAGCGATATCCGGCTGGGGGCAATCATAGGCGAACCGTCGCTGAGCCGGCAGACCCATTGGAAGAAAGTGCTAGTGAATCGTAGCGGGGAACAACATGGAAGATTCTATGACGCCTGCGATCGCGGTTTGCGGTGTCGATTTCGGCTGGGGAAGCGCCGGAAAGCTGTCAGCTATCCTCTCGGCAACCGCCCGGCACGGTGAACTGCGCACCGTCGTCCTCGGGACGAAACTGGGACGGCCAGTCCTCGCGGAGGCCAACGTCGAGGCGTGGTACGAGGAATGGCCAAGGGACGTCAAGACGCTGCGGTCGGTCCTTGACCGTCACGGGGTCGTCGCCGCCGTCGTGGTTCTCGACCCGGCAGCGGCCGACTCGCTGGTGAAGGCCGGCATCCCAACCGTCTACGTAGACAGCATCCCCTACCTGTGGACCCCGGCGGACAGTCTGCCGACCGAGGTGACCGTCTACTGCGCCCAGCGCAGTTCCGAGCTGCCCGAGGTCGCGGCGACGGCACTGGACCAGGTCGCCAGGCTCATGTGGATCGAGGCGGTGGTCGCCGAGTCCGCTGCCAGGAGGAACGTCGGCAGTCGCACCGCGGTCCTCAATTTCGGCGGCCTGCATTCGCCCGCCAACGCCAACGGGAACCCGCACTACCTGGCGCTGGTCGGACCGGCCGCGATCCGGGCGCTGGCGGACGCCGACTACGACCGGATTGAGGTATGCGGCAACCTCACTGCTGCACAACTGGGCGACCCCGCGCTGCACGTGGCGAGCAGCGTGCGCGTCGGGCCGAGGTCGCACGAGGACTTCGCGGCCGCCCTCTGCAGCGCGGATCTGCTGCTAACCTCCCCAGGGCTTACCACATTGCTTGAAGCGAGCGCCATCGGCATCCCGACGCTGTGCCTGCCGCCGCAGAACCTCAGCCAGGTGTTCAACGGGCAGCGGTTCGCCTCCGTCTTCGGCTCTGAATTCCAGGTGTCCTGGCCTGATTACATGCTGGACCTCGCGAAATTGTCGGAAGTTCGCCTGTCTGGCGAAGAGGCCGCACTTGGGTTTATCGACGATTCACTCGCCGCGCAGGATCCCGCGCTAACCTACTCGCCGATCTATCGGCGGGTTTCCCGCGGAATTCGCTCCGTCGTAGACCAGTCCCGTGACTGGGGGGATTTGGCGGAGCGTTCCGGAAAGGCCGGGGCGGATCAGGTGGCCTCTCTTTTGTGCCAGCTGGTAACGCTGGGTGAGATACCCGCGAGCGCTACGATTCAGGATGACGATGTGGTCGCGCGGTGCTTTGCGCACGCCGCACCGTAATGCGAGAGTGCTGGTATCGCATGACGTTTGAGACGCGGCTTATGTCGGCGGACGAGCTTGCCCGCATTGAGCGCCAGGTGCCCGTTCAGCTATGGAACTCAAGCCTCGCCGCGGCCATGTACGGGCGTGTCATCACCCTCGCGTGCGTGCGGGCATCGGGCGATGTCGCTGGCGTGTGGGTATGCCCGGTCGATAACGAGAGGGCAGCCAGGCGGGCCTGCCGGCTGCTGCCGTACGCCTCACCGTGGATCGACCCGAGCCTGCACACAGCGGCGCGGCACCGCGTCGCCGGCTCGCTGCTCGACTGCCTGCGCGGCGTCGTTGCCGTGGTCGACCTTCCGATGGACCCCCGGTTCCGGGAGACGGCTGGCTTCCTGGCTCAGGGCGCCCACGCCGTCTTCCGGCATACCCGTGTCCTCGACATCGGACCCCGCACGGACTGGCGCGCTGGGTACCTGCCCGCAACCCGTAACCACGTGCGGGCGGCGCGGGCGGACGTCATGGTCACCCGCACAGAGGAGGATGAGTTCGCGTTCGGCCGCGCGATTAAGGGACAGGATTCCGCCGCGGTGAGTGCCAGGACGGCCGCAGGCAAGTCGCTCTGCGCGAGCAGTTGGCCTACCTTCTGCCTCACCGCCATCGGCCGCGACGGCGCGCGGCGCGGCCAGGTATTCGTCGTGCGGAACCACAACAGCGCCATCCTGTTGCATTCCTGGTTCGACCGCAGCGGGCCCCGCGGAGTGCCGAGCCTGCTCGTGGACGAGGCAGCTGACCTGGCCGGGCGGGACTGGAAGGTTCCCGTCTTCGACTTCGAAGGCAGCGTCATCCCGAGCATTGACCAGTTCATGGCCGGATTCGGTGCCGAGGCCGTCGGGTACGCGCAGCTGCACTGGGATTCTGGCCCGGACGGCGCCGCAGGGGCGGCGCCCCGGTGACCCCGCGGGGGCTTAGCGACCTGGCACCTGGACAACCGCGCCAGGTGCAGGTGACCGCGCTCGACGGGATGTCTCCCGACCAGGTCCGCCGCTGGCAGGAGATGTACGAGCGGACGGGCACGCGAGTGCACCAGTCGCCTGCCTACGCGCGCGCGCTGAACGCGGCAGGCACCCAGGTTGTCGTCGCCATCGGCAGCGACGTCGCCGCAGCGTTCGCCTGCTACGCGACGGCATGCTCCGCGATCGGCGGCGACGAGCCGGCACTGAGCGAAGCCGGGCCGTGTAGCGCCAAGCTGATGTCAGTGGTGGCAGCGGTGCGGCTAGCCACCGGCCTGCCGGTGTACCTGCCACTTGTCGATGAACACTACGCTGGGCTTGCCGCGCACCATGGGTACCTGTCCTGGCAACGGCCGCCGAACTCCGTTATCGACTGGACCAGCCGAGGCCGCGACTTGTGGTCCCGCGCACGTGAGCGCGGGACCTCGCAACTGGACCGCAAACGGCGGCTAGTCGAGCGGGACGGCCTGGTACTCGAGTCCGCCGCCTCGGGCGAGGCGGCGGTGCGTGACATGCTGGCCGTTGACGACCGGTCGTGGAAGGCAGCGCACGGCCAGAGTATGCGCCAGCGCGGCAACCAGTCGGGGCTCTACGGCCAGCTTCTGCTGGACGGCACCGTATGCGCGACCTTCCTGCGCGACGGCGCCGCCCCGGTCGCGTTCCGGCTCGACAGCCGGACCAGGGACCGGGTGACCTGCCTCAAGTGGTCCTACGACGAGTCCTACCGTCGGTACTCCCCCGGCGTCTACCTGCTTACCGAGGGCCTGACCCGGACGTGGGGCAATCACCGGCTGCGCGTGCTGGACCTGTTCGGCGGCCCGGACACGCTCAAGGACCTGCTGCACACCCACCGGGTTCCCCGGGTAGACGTCTGGTACGGCAACCCGGTGCTCGGTGCCGAGCGCGCCCGCGACCGGCTCGCGCTCGACGAGCGGGTCAGACGAGCCCGCGACGACGGAAGGGGGCTGCGCCATGCCTTCCAGTGAGCATCCCGGAGCGGCGGAGCTGGCGCGCCGACTTGGGCAGCCCGACATCACGTTCACCGCCTCCGGCTCCGCCGCGCTCGAGGTGGCCCTCGAGGTGCTCGGGATCGGTCACGGCGACGAGGTCGTCGTCCCGGACATCGGCTGCTACTCGGTCGCCGCGGCCGTCGTGCGCTGCGGCGCGGTCCCGGTGTTCGTTGGCGTCGGCCAGGAGCTGACGCTTGGCCCGGGCGACATGACCGCCGCGCTATCTGCCCGGACCCGGGCGGTGGTGGCGGTGCACCAGTACGGGCTGCCGTGTGACGTGCGGGGCATAGCCGACGCAGTGCCGACAGAAGTGGCGGTCATCGAGGACGTGGCGCAGACGTGGGGAACCAGGGTGCGGGGAACGGCGGCAGGTGCCGCGGGGACGCTCGCGGTGACGTCATTCGGTCCGTCGAAGCCAGTGTCGCTAGGCGGCGGCGGCGCGCTGCTTGGAGCGTCCAGCATGCTAGACGGGGCGGTCTCCCACGGTGACGTCCGCGACCGGGAACTTCCCCTGCCGCCATCGGCGGCCCGCATGCCCGCTCGGCTGCTCGACGACCTGCCCGCCGCGATCGAGGCCGCCGACCAGCGGGTCGTGGCGCGACGGGCCGCGGTCGCCGCGTTCCTCTCCAGCGAGCTGTCCGCGTACTTCCAGCTCCCGCAGTGCCCTCCGGACAGCAGCACCGCGTGGACCCGGGTTCCGCTGTATCCGGTGATGCCCGAGTCGGCGGCGCAGCTGCCGCGACTGTGGCGGATGCTCGGGACCGTGCAGTTGATGCACCCGGTGCCGCCGTCGGGGCTCCCCATGTTCCAGCGCTTCGACAAACGGGTGGTCTGCGGCACCAGCAGGCGGCCGACCCATTCCTCGTCAAGATTGGATGAGCGCGCGTGACAGTTGTGAATCCGCATCAGTTCTTCGACTTGTCACGGGAGGGCCTGGACTCGCTCGCAAGCCTGCAGTCAGTGTTGCGCGACGGGCAGCTCTTCCGTTACACGGAGAGCGCACGGGAATCCACCAACAGGCTCGTCGAGGCCCGCTTCGCCCACCACTTCGGCAAGGAAGCCGCGGCCACCGTAGCCAACGCGACGGTGGGACTCCGGCTGGCGCTGCGCGCGCTTGGCGTGGGGACCGGCGACCGCGTGCTCGTAAACGCCTACTCGTTCATCGCGTGCGCCATGGCGATCGCCGCAATCGGCGCGGTGCCGGTCCCGATGGACCTGCAGGAGCCGCTGCGGTGCAGCACCGACCTCTTGGAGGCCCCGCCGTTCCCCGTCGCGGCGGTACTGCTGGTGCACGTCCAAGGCCACTGCGTGTCGGTGCGCAGGGTGCGCGACCTGTGTGACCGGCTAGGCGTGCCGCTGATCGAGGACGTGAGCCAGGCACTCGGCGCGGGCACGCGGCACGGCGCTGCGGGCACGTTGGGGGACATCGCCGTTACCAGCTTCCAGCAGTCCAAGCAGGTGTCCTCGGGTGAGGGCGGCCTGGTCGCAGGCAACGCGGAGGTGGTGGAGCACGTCTACCGGATGGCCGACGTGGGCGCCGTGCGCGGCACGGACGGGCTGCCCGACTGGGACGACGAGCGCGCCGTCGTGGGAGACAACCTGCGCATGACCGAGCTGCAGGCGGCACTGGTCATGGACCAGGTCCTGGTTCTCGACCAGACCATCTCGCGGCAGCGCGCGAACCGCGCGAGGCTGCATGACCTGCTTGGCGACCAAGTCGCTCCGGCGGTCATCAGCAGCGAGGCACCCGATCTGGACGCGGCGACCCATACCCTGCTGCTGGCAAGCGACGCGGAAAGCGCCCTGGAGTTCGCCAGTGCACTGCGCGCCGAGGACGTCCTCGCGCGGGTGGTGTGGAAGAAGACCTTTCCCGAGTTCGGCGTGTTCCGGCGGGACAGGGCGTTTCAGGAGCACCTGGCTGTACTGCCCTGGCCGGAGGCAGCGGCCAGACTCGCGCCGCGGATTATCAGCGTGCCGTCATCGAAGTACCTGACCGAGGCTGACATAGCCCAGGTCGCCAAGGCGATCCGCGCCAGCCGGCAGCTGCTTGCCGCCAACGCGCGGGACGGGGTGTTACGCCCATGCGAGACGGGGAGAGGCGATGTGCGGTATCGGCGGCGTAGTGACCGCTGGCGGCGGAACCGAGAAGTCCGTTGATGCCGCCCTGCTCGGTGACTCGCTCGGACACCGTGGCAGGTACGGACGTGGCTCCTACGCCGCCGAGTGCGTCTCGCTGCACAGTGCCAGGCATGCGGTCATCGCCCTGGCCGAGGCCGGCCAGCCGCTCTACGACGTTACCGGCGAGTTCGTGCTCGTGGGCAGCGGCGAGGTGTACAACTACCGCGAGCTGGCCGCACGCCTCGGCCCCGACCGGCGGCTCCGGATGTCCCCCGGGGACCTGCAGGTCGCGCTGGAACTGTTCGCCGCTCACGGCTCGGCGGCATTCGAGGAGCTGCGCGGCCCGTTCGCCCTGGCGGTCTGGGACCGGATGCGGAAGCGGCTCACCATTACCCGTGACCGCTTGGGCGAACGCCCCCTGTATTACTACGACAGCGACGCGGAGTTCGTTTTCGCGTCCGAGGTCCGGTGCCTGGACGCCGCGCTTGCCGGCAGGCTTACCCGCGACGACGTGAGCCTGCTGTCATTCATCGGGCTCGGCCGCATGATGGCTGGCCGGACCATGTACCGGGAGATCAGGGCGTTGCCTCCGGGAGCGGTGCTGCAGGTGGACCTGCGGCGGGGCACCCGGGCCTGGCAGCAGCTGTCACCCGTCTCCAGCCTCCGCGACGCAGGCTCCTGCCCGCCGGGCGACGAGGAGGTTCTGGCACTGCTTGATCAGGCCACCAGTCGCGCGTTCGTGGCCGACTGCCCGGTAACGGTGGGCTTCTCCGGTGGCATCGATTCCTCCGTTGTCCTGAAGGCGGCGCTGGAAAAGGCCCACCTGGTCTCCGCCATCACCGTGTTCTCCCCCCTCACGGCGGAGACGGACGAGAACCTGCGCCGCGCCCGCGCCGTGGCGGAGCTGCTTGGTGTCACCGTGCAAGAGGTCCCCTTCTTCCTCCCGCCGTTCGACGCCATGCTCGGCATGCTGCGCGCGACGCTCGACCTGCCGTGCGCCGAGCCACTGGTGATGCATAACGATGCGCTGCACGCCGCGGCCGGCGCGCAGGCCCGAGTGCTGGTCGGGGGGCACGGTGCAGACGAGGTATTCGGCGGTTACGCCCGCTACCTGGTCCTCCTGGCCGACGGCAAGCAGTCAAGCACCAGGGAGTGGATGGCCGCGTCGCCGTGGGAACGGTGGAATCGCACCGCCCGTTGGCCGCAACTGGCCGACATGCTGTTCAGCGATGAGTTCACCGCGGCCGTCGACCTGCCACAGGACGGGGTAGACCGGCCCGCTGCCTACGGGTTGTGCGAGAATACCGATCCAGTGCTGTTCGGGCAGGCACTCGACCTATTCCAGCTGATGTGCTACGACAACTTCCGGGTCGGCGACGAGAATGGCATCTTCCGTGGCGTCGAGGTGCGCTCCCCGTTTTTTGACATCGACTTGATCGCCGGCGCGTTCGCGCGCCCGCCCGGCAAGCGGATTAACGCCGCGAACCCGAAGCACCTGCTGAAGCGCGTGTTCGCGGGGTCATCGCTTGAGCACCTGTTCGACGAGCCGAAGGTCGGTTTCGACGATAACTTCCCGTACCCCGACTGGATTGCCGGGAACTGGGCGTACTTCTCTGACGTCATCGCGAGTAGCCAGCTGGTCAAACAGGGGGTACTACGCGACGGGATTATGCGTCAACTGCCACGACTGGACTGGCGGTCGCAGTGGCGCCTGTTCGCCCTCTCAGCGTGGCTGACCCGGTTATTCGCGGCACCAAACGACTGCAGGGCCTGCCTGCGCTACGCTTAACCGCCGGTACCTTGCGAGGCGATCTTGAAGGCAACAGGGGAACGTTCCTGCCAACGAAGGAGTGATGTTGTGGGCCAGTTGTTCGCTGTGCTAATCCGCGGTCTGCCAGGGAGCGGGAAGACGACGACGTCCGCGCTGCTGCGGGATGCGCTTAACCCCGCGGTACGCGTGTCCAACGATTCTGTGCGATACATGGCTCAGCCCCGCGACTTCACCTCCTTTACGCTAGAAGCCTCCGAGCGGGCGTGCCTGGACCTCGCGATTTCCTACCGCGATAGCGGTTTCCTGCCAATCCTCGACGGCGTCTACGCCGATGTAGCTTTCCTGGAAAGCCAGGCACTGCATTTTCAGCGCAGAGGCTGCCACCTTATTGTCATTTCACTGATAGCTGACCTGGCGGATCTCGTGGAACGCAACAACCTCCGCGATCCCCTGCAGCGGATCAACGAGGACAGGCTCGAACAACTGCACGCCGGCTACCAGGTCGCGGGCATAGCGCTGCCAATCCGGTCGAAGCTTCCCGAGGAAGTTTGCGACGACATCCTTGACATCATCGAACAGCAGCGGCCGCAAACCCGCCCGTCCGTGGTCAGCGACGACGAGGTAGACCTGCTGTTCATGCGGCACGGCGAGCCCGACTATCCGCAGGATGTCTACCCGAACCCATTCACCATGGGGCTGTCGGCTCTCGGCCGCGCCGAGGCACGTGCCGCGCAGACCGCGGTCCAGCGGTTCGAGCCGGATGTCGTCATCAGCTCCGACTTCGCGCGGGCAGTGGAGACCGCCGAGCTGGCCATCGCAGGCACGGAGTTGAAGGCACAGACCACTGAGGCACTGCGCGAGCGCACGTTCCTCCAGTTGATCGGCAAGGAGGTTTCCGCCATCTTGGCCGAGTTGGGCACGGACGGCGAGCTCCTAATGACCGGCAACAGCGACATGGTGGAACTCGCGCAGGACGAGTCTTACGCGGACGCCCGCGAACGGGTGCTCGCCTTTTTCGCCGGCCTCCCCGCTCGGTACGGCGGCAGGAGGGTCCTAGTAGTGGCGCACGGCGGGCCGCACCAGTGGCTGGTGGAACGCGCGCTCGGCACAGACCTCAAGGGGACGCGCGGGTACCGTTGGGGCACGGGATGCTTCAGCCGGTTCACCCTGTCTTCCCGCGAAACGCGGATCGAGGCGCTGAACCTCGCCCCCAGCGCGGTTGTGCCCGGCTTGGAACTGGGTGCTGTCTAGAGCACGCCGCGCGAGACCGTTCTAGTGCGCAAGTCACCGTTAGGGTCACTCAGGTCAGGATGAACATGGAGTCTTCGCAGTTCCAAGTCCGCCCGGCGTGGTTCCGGGAGCGAGTCGGCCAGTACAGGCGCTCAGCGAGCGCTCCCCTGCGGCTGGTCTACATCCCCACCCACCGCGACTGCGCCGAGGTACTTCGCGCCGTCCTTGACGAGATCGCGGCCGCGCGTGGGCGCTTGACCGATGCGTTCCAGCTGCTGGTCATCGATGACCGTCCTATGCAACGTGCGGAAGGCAACCGGCTGCTGGCTGAGCGCACAGCCCAAGATTCCGGCCAGGTAGTCAACTGGCTGGGCACCTTAGAGTGGGCCGGTTTCGTCGACTCGCTGGCCGCAGGCGCCGGACTGTCGGACTCGGAAGCGGTGGTCGCCAGGAATGCCCTTCTAAAGCCCAGCGGCTCCTACGCCGGGGGGATGAATAAGGCCGCCCTGATGGCCGCCTACCTTGGGGCGGTGACTCTGCACCGGCGTGACAGCGATGAGTTCCCTGCCCATGACGAAGCATCTGGCGCGAGCACGCTTGAAGTCGAGATCACGGCACTGAGCACCGCGTTGCCCACAGGGGCGGGCGGGTTCTCGGCACCGTTTGTTGTCGGCTCGAGCGTTGAGGGTGAGCCGACGAAGGACCACCGGGACCTTGAGGACGCGGGTGCGCATTTCGGCACCCAGCTTGAGGCCATCAGCCGCAGACGACGCAAGCCCGGTGAGGAGACGCGGGCTCCGGTGGAAGGAACCATCCCGGTTGGCCCAGGGATGCGCGTGGAGCGGGACTACGGCCGGGCCCAAGTCGGGGTGTCTGCGTCGCGGGAGGTACCTCTCTGGATCCCCGAGATGCCCGCCGTCGGCGTGCTCGGCACCGATCACTTCCAGAAGGGCCTGCTCTACCAACTCGACCTGCCGGTCTACTGGCACCCGCTGCACGCTTACCACAAGTACGAGTCGTGGCGCGCAGAGCAGGCCGACCATGGACAGCTTGGCTGGTACGTAGTGGCTGAACTGCGCTACGCGATCCTGCGCCACTACTGGAACACTGCCAACGAGGCCATCACCGCGAACGCCTCCAGCCTCTTCGCCGACGACGGGCAGTTCAGGCCTGACTTGTACGCAGCGGCTTTCGCGGACGTCCTCATTGCGGACACCGCACCCGCCGAGGCGGTGGCGGAGGCGTTCGTTGACGTCTACTCCCGTGCCGCGGAGGCCGCCACCGGGCCAACCGCTGACCGCCTGTGGATCCGGGTTAAAGCGCTGCGGGAGGAACGTCACCGCGCAGTGCCGTACGTACGCGAGGCGGTCTCGGAATTCGCTCAGCTCGCGCGATTGTGGCCACGACTGGTCAGTAGCGCACGAGGCCTGCACCCAGGCTCACAGCCCTGACCGCGCCGCATACGCCCAGGAGCTGCTTGGTAAGCGAGCCCTCAAGGGAGGTGGCGAGACGTTAACGCGCCTGCCGGCAGCCGGAGCAGTCTGAACCTCACGTGCTGGTGCGGCTGGCATACAGGTCAGCCGGGACCGGCCATCAGGATGACCTCCGCGGCAGTCGCCTCCATGGGAAGGGACTGACGGACAGACTATGCGGCGGCGCCTAGGGCCATCAGCCCGCCGACATGCCCAATGGTCATGGCCGTCGGCCGCAATGCCTCGATCACTACTGCGCGCCGCGCTGCCAGGTTTCGGCTGTGGGTGAGTCTCGATGCTGCCCCATGCGTAACGCCAGGTCGGATACCCGTAGGCTGGCGGCAAGTCGGGGGACTTTGAGAAGTGGTGATGAGCGTGCCTGCTTCGATCGAGGTGCTGATAATCGGCGCGGGGCCGTCTGGGCTGTTCGCGGCCATGGAGCTAGCGCGTTACGGGGTGCAGGCTCGCGTCGTCGAGCGTGAGCCCGGCCCGCACACTCAGGCCCGTGCTACCGCGATACAACCCGGAACGCTGGAGATTCTGGCCAGGGCGGGTGTGGCAGACCGGGTGCTCGCCGAATCGGTGCACCTGGGCTTCGCCCGGCTCTTTGACGCACACCTCCGCCAGGTGAACGAGATTGCCTTCGCCGGCGCCGACTGCCCGTGGGAATTCCAGTGCAGCCTGCCGCAGTGGCGGACCGAACAGATCCTCGCCGACCGGTTCAAAGCACTCGGGGGCACCGTGGAGCGAGGTGTCGAGGCGGTCTCTGTCAGACAGCGGGATGATGGCGTGCTCATCGGGCTAAAGCGGGCAGACGGGACCGCAGAGACTGTCGAGGCAAGCTGGGTCATCGGCGCCGGTGGCGCGCATAGCGTGACGCGGGAATCGATGGCCGAGACGCTGGCTGGTACGACCTACCCGGGCACATCGCTGGTTGCCAGCGGGGTCATGGAATGCGGCCTGCCGCGAGACGGTGGAGCATTGATCGCCAGTCCGGAGGGCTGGGTCCTGCTCGTGCCCCTTCCCGGCGGACATTGGCTCACGTTCGTCGGGGACCTCGACGACGGCGAGGCCCGGCGGCTGACCGATGATCCGGGGACTGACGCGGTGGCTGCGATGATCGAGCGACGGGTCGCGCAGGGAATCCGCATCGAGGAAGTCGCCTGGGCGGCCCCGTTCCGGATGCACCGTCGGCTGGTCCCCCAGCTTGCCGATGGACGTTGCTTCTTGCTGGGCGATGCCGGGCACCTATCCAGCCCATTCGGCGGTGAGGGCCTGAACTCGGGTATTCACGACGGCTCCAACCTGGCCTGGAAGCTCGCGCTTGAGCTACGCGGCCGCGGCCGCCCCCGCTTGCTGGAAAGCTTCGCGGCCGAGCGCCTCGCCGCCGACCGGCACGTCCTCATGGTCTCCGACCGTCTGCATGAGCTGGCGTACCGCAGCGTCGAGTCGGCGCGGACCGGTATCGTTCCTGCTCCGCCGACGCGAGCAGAGGTGGCGGCCATGGTGCAGTCACGCTCGATGCTGGACATTTCCTACGCGGGCAGCTCTATCGTCGGCGAGTACCCTGCGGGCACGCGGGCGCCGATGACTCCCGCTCCTGGCGACCGCTACCCGGACCGGGCCGCGCTGGCAGGCACGGGGCATCACCTTCTTCTCTTCGGCGGCGCCGAGGACGCGGGCATCAAGAGCCTGCGGCGCCGGTGGCGGGGGCTGGTGGAGATAAGCGATGCCACCGGCGATTCCAGGCGCGCCGGGCTTGCTGCCGGGGGCGCAGTCTTGGTGCGCCCTGACGGGCACATCGGCTTCCGGACCCCGGCCGACTCGGCTGGACTAGGCGCGCTCGACTCCCACCTCGACTCCTACCTCATCCCGGCTAGCGCTTGAGATTAGGCAGGCTGATCGGCCACAAGCAAACAAGGTGCCGGGAAGTCAAGCAGATCACCGGCCGGCGTGTGGGAGGGCCCTCCGGCGGTAAAGAGAGGAGTGCACGTCGGGGCAGCGGAACGCCTGCCGTCTCGCGTGACCTGTCCGGCCGTGTCACGATTTACCGGATCTGGCCTGTGGTGATCGCGTCGGCGCTGTGCTTAGACTCGCTGCGTACCAGAAATCGCAGCGCCGAGGGAGGCGGTCATGGAAGCGACGATCGGTGACCAGATCTGCATTCACGGAAACATTGTTGGGCATGCGGACAAGACCGGCGAGATCATCGAGATCCGCGGAATGAGGGGTGAGCCGCCTTACCTGGTGCGGTTCGCCGACGGGCGGACGCGGCTGCTGTTCCCCGGGCCGGATGCGGTGATCGTCCCGCAGCAGCGCCGCGACCCGGAAGGCTGACAGCCAGCGAGCCGCGGTCCGCGGGCTGCCGTCCGCAGGTCGGGTCACAGCAGGGTGGCCAGCCAGCGGCGCGCGACCTCGCCTTGCGCGGCCTGGAAGCGGCGCACCGTCGGCAGCCCGGGTGGCGGTGGCCGCAGCGAGCGTTCTGTGAAGTACCCGGCCAGCGCGCAGACGACGGCCGCGAGCGCGTCCCGGCTGACTGCCCGTCCGGCGCGGGACCTGGCGAGCAGCGCCGCGGGCTCTGGGCCGCCCTGCATCGCGACGCTCGGGGCGAAGAGCACCAGGTCAGCGAACGCGGCGCCGCGGCAGGCATGCGGCCAGTCCACCACCATCACGCCGTCCCTGGTGATCAGGACGTTGTCGGCCCGGATGTCGGCATGCAGCAGCGTCTCGCCTGCGGCGTGTGCGGTCCAGGTGGCCTCCAGGGCTGCGAGCGTGGGCAGGCGGGCACGCGACCACGGGTCGATGCGGTCATCTCCCGGGCCCCGGGACAGGGCCCGCCATCCGGTGAAGTCAGTTCCCAAGTAGTCGGAGATGGCGGGAACCACCACTGGGGCAGGGGTTAGGGCGCCGGCTAGCTGATCGAGCGCGGCCAGCACCGCGTCGAGCTCGCCGTCGCGCCATGGCAGCGTCGGCTGCCTGCCCTCCACGTCTTCGGTGACGAGCGCGAACCATGGCCCGGACTCGGCTGTCCCGCGCAGGCGCGGCACCGGCAGCCGCCCGGCAGCTATCAGCGAGTCCAGCCCGGCGAGCGCGCTTGCCTCCTGGCGGTGCAGCTGCGGGGTGTCAGGGTTAACCTCAGCCGATGCCGCCTTGGCGAACCACGAAGTCCCGTCCGTGCAGCGGATCCGCGCCGCCATCCCCGGGCTGAAGCCGCCCGGCTGGTCCCGGGCCTCGATTACCGGGGCGCCGCAAACCTGCCCGATGGCCGCGCGCACCGGGTGCGGAACATCCCGCCAGGCGATCCTGGCTCCCTCGGCAGGCGGCGCGCTCACCACAGCAGTGTGCGGCTTTCCGCGACACGGTGCAATCGCTTAGATGCGATATCAGGACCGACGACTGGACGGCCCGGAAAACTATATAAACCGCACGCGCCATTGCAAACCAGGAAAGACAAGACACTGAGCGCGTACAAGCCTATAAGCACCACATAGGCAGGAACATCAATCCCGCCGGGGCCGGGCCACGTAGAAGGGTTAAAGCGCAGGCTGAATGTGGGGGTTCATGAATACGAGCGCTCGGGACGGCGTTAGCGGCGAGGAGGATCATCGTCCGGGATCACGCAGCTGGCTAGATGGGCGCGTGCTGACTTGCAACGGCTACGACGATTCGGTCAGATGGCGGCCGGGCGAGCGGCTTGAGCACCTGTTCGAGCAGCGCTGCGACTGGCTGCGCCGCCAGGGCCAGGCCGGTCATCTCGCGATGGACGCCGCGGGCGGTTCGCTCAGCTACACAGAGCTTGACGCGCGGGCGAACCAGTTGGCGCGCTTCCTGATCCGCCAGGGCGTCCAGCCCGGCGACCGGATCGGTCTGCTGTCCGACGTAGCCGTGGACGGCTATGTCGGCACGCTGGCGGCGCTCAAGGCGCACACCGCCTTTGTTCCGCTGGACGCCAGCTTCCCTGCGGACCGGGTGGCCTACATCGCCTCCGACGCCAGGGTCCGGCTGATCCTGACCCGCTCGCACATCGCGGCCAGGCCTCGGGCCGGCGACCGGCCAGGTCGAGCTGGTGTGCGTGGACCAGGCCGAGGACCTGATCGACGCCGAACGCCACGACCCGTTCGCCCTGGACGAGGTGCCGCAGCCGCCCGACGAGCTTGCTTACATCATCTACACCTCCGGCTCGACCGGCAGGCCCAAGGGCGTGGCCGTTGGCCACGCGAGCATCTGCAACTTCGTCCGGGTAGCCGCCGAAGCCTACGGGATCACCCGCGACGACCGGGTGTACCAGGGGATGACGATCGCGTTTGACTTCTCCGTCGAGGAGATCTGGGTCCCGTGGATGTGCTGCGCCACGCTCGTCCCCAAGCCGGACGGCGGCAAGCTGCTTGGCCCGGACCTCGGCGCGTTCCTCGGGGAGCGCCATGTGACCGCGCTGTGCTGCGTGCCCACGCTGCTGGCCACGCTGGAAGATGACCTGCCTGAGCTGCGCTTTCTGCTGGTGTCCGGCGAATCGTGCCCGCGTGACCTGATCGCCCGCTGGCATCGGCCTGGCCGCCGCTTCCTCAACGTCTACGGTCCGACCGAAGCCACGGTGACCGCGACCTGGACTGTCGTGCACCCAGGCCGGCCGGTGACAATCGGGGTCCCGCTGCCGACCTATTCGGTCGTGATCCTCGATCCAGCGGAAGACGTGGCGTTGGCGCCGGGAAACATGGGCGAGATCGGCATCGCGGGCATCGGGCTTGCCGACGGCTACCTCAACCGGCCCGACCTCACCGAACGCGCGTTCCGGCCGGACTTCCTCGGCATCCGCGGCAATGCGCGAGGAAAGATCTACCGCACCGGTGACCTCGGGCGGGTGAACAGCCAAGGCGAGATCGAGCATCACGGTCGCATCGACACGCAGGTGAAGATCCGCGGCTACCGCATTGAGCTGACCGAGATCGAATCGGTCCTGCTGTGCCTCCCCGGCATCGCGCAGGCGGTGGTCAACACCCACCGGCCCAACCCCGATGTCGTGGAGCTGGTCGCCTACTACAGCCCGCAGAGAAACTCGCCCCCGGTGGACCCGGGCCGCGTTTACGAGACCCTACGCGAACGGCTGCCCGCGTACATGGTGCCGGCCTACCTGGAGGAGCTGCCCGCCATCCCGATGATGCCCAGCGGCAAGGCTGACCGCAACCGCCTCCCCGCGCCGAGCGGTCCACGCCTGCAGGCCGCCCGGGGCGCTCTCGCGGCTCCCGCGAACGATACAGAAAGTGCGCTTGCGGCTGTCCTGGCCAACGTGCTTGGAGTCGACCGGGTATCCGTGGACAGCCATTTCTTCGACGAGCTCGGCGCCAGCTCGCTGCTGATGGCGCGGTTCAACGCGGCGCTCCGCGAGCGCACCGCCTTGCCATCTGTGTCGATGAAGGACATCTACCTGTACCCGACGGTGCGCGAGCTGGCGGCAACGCTCGAGCCCGCGACCCCTGCGCAGCCGTCCGGCGCGGTGCAGCCTCAGCCTGCCATGCGGGATAACCCGTACCAGCCACCCCAGCAGCCGGCCAGACAGCCGTCGGGTACCCCGCATTTCTTCCTGTGCGGCGCGCTCCAGCTGCTGACGGTTGCCGCGTGCATCGCGGGCGGCGCGCTGCTGCTTGACGCCGGTTTCTCCTGGGTCCTTGGTGCGCGCTGCGTCCTGGACATTTACGCGCGGCTCGTGGTACTCGGCAGCGGCACCCTGCTCGGCCTCGGCGTGCTCCCCATTGCGGTCAAGTGGCTGCTCATCGGCCGGTGGAAGCCGCGGGGCATTCGGGCCTGGAGCCTTGGCTACTTCCGGTTCTGGCTGGTCAAGACCGTGGTCGTCGCCAATCCGATGGCTCGCCTGTTCGTCGGGACCCCGCTGTACACGCTCTACCTGCGGGCACTCGGCGCCAGGATCGGCCGCGGCGCCACCATCCTCACTCAGCACATCCCGGTCTGTACCGACCTGCTGACCATTGGCGCGGGCACCCTCATCACCAAGGACACGTTCATCAGCTGCTACCGCGCCAGAGCGGGGCTGATCGAGTCTGGTTACGTTATCCTCGGCGCGGGCTCGATCATCGGCGAGCACTCGGTCATCGACATCGATACCGCGCTCGGCGAGCGGGCGCAACTCGGGCACGCGTCCGCCTTGCTCTCCGGCCAGGTGGTCCCGCCGGCCGAGATCTGGCACGGGTCCCCCGCCGAGCCGGCCCCGGACGGCACCGTCTACCGGGTCGTGCCGCCCGCGCGCGGCGGCGCGCTGCGCCGGTCCTGGTTCTGCCTCACCCGGTTGCTGCTGATGCTGGCCGTGGCCGGGCCCGTGGAAGCCGCGGTCGCGAGCCTGCTGCTAACGCACTCGCGCGCGCTGACCGCCCTGCTGGGCAGCCCACGGGTGACGAGCTGGCCGTACTACCGGGAGGCGCTGATCGCCGGCGCAGCTGTGGTCTTCGGCCTGACGCTGGCCGGCCTGATCATCGTCGGCCCGGCCGGACGGCTGCTCAGCAGCCTGCTCAAACCGGGGCGCGTCTACCCTCTGTACGGGTTTCGGCACAGCGTGCTGCGCGCCGTCATCCGGATGAGCAACGTCAAGTTCCTCAACGCGCTGCTTGGCGACAGCTCCGCCATAGCGGGATACCTGAGCTACCTCGGCTACCGGCTAAAGCCCGTGCACCAGACGGGCTCGAACTTCGGGATGGAGGTCAAGCACGACGTGCCGACGCTCAGCGCCGTCGGCACGGGGACGCTGGTCTCCGACGGCCTGTCCATGATCAACGCGGAGTTCTCCGCCAGCTCGTTCCGCGTCGCGCCCGTCGTCATCGGGAGGAACAACTTCCTGGGCAACGGCATCGCCTATCCGCCAGGCGGCCGGACCGGCGACAACTGCCTGCTGGGCACCAAGGTCATGATCCCGGTCTCCGGTCCGGTCCGGCAGGGAGTCGGCCTGCTCGGCTCACCCTGCTTTGAGATCCCCCGCTCGGTCAGCCGCGACCGTCAGTTCGACGAGCTCAGCCGCGGCCCCGCCCAACGGCGGCTGCTGCGGGCCAAGAACCGGCACAACGCCGCCACGATGAGCCTGTACCTGCTCGTGCGCTGGCTGTACGTCACCGGGATCCTCCTCGTCTCGATGCTGCCACTGCGCGACGACGCCGTTCTGGGCGGCACGCTGGACACCGCAGGCTCGGTCGTGGCCGACCTGCTCTTCACCGTCGTCTACTTCGTGCTCATCGACCGGGCGGTCACCGGGTTCCGCGCGCTGCGGCCGAAGTTCTGCTCTATGTACCAGCCGGCTTTCTGGCGGCACGAGCGGTTCTGGAAGATCCCGTCGATCGCCTTCATCCCGATGTTCAACGGCACGCCGTTCAAGGGCGTCATCTGGCGGCTGCTTGGCGTGCGGATCGGCCGTCGGGTCTTCGACGACGGGTGCTCGATCATCGAGCCGAGCCTCGTCAGCCTGGGCAGCTACTGCACGCTCGCCGCCGGGAGCATCATCCAGTGCCATTCCCTGGAGGACGGCGCCTTCAAGTCCGACTACACCGTCATCGGGGCCGGATGCAGCGTCGGGAGCGCCGCCTTCGTCCATTACGGGGTCACGATGGGCGATGGCTCCGAGCTCGACGCCGATTCCTTCCTGATGAAGGGCGAACACGTGCCGCCCGACGCGCGCTGGGGCGGCAACCCCGCCACCGAGCGCGGATGGCGCGCCTCGCCGCAGCGTGCCCCCCCGGTCTTCCCCGCTCAGCAGGGTGCCTCTACCCGACGAATATCCCAAGAACAGGAGCCTGACACGATGGACATCTTCGAAGCACGCGAATCTGCCGTGCGCAGCTACTGCCGCATCTGGCCAACGGTGTTCGGCCGGGCCGCAGGCAGTCGGCTGTACGACGAGCAAGGGCGCGGCTACCTGGATTTCTTCGCCGGGGCCGGCGCGCTCAACTACGGGCACAACAACCCGATGCTAAAGGGCGCCCTGCTCAGATACCTCGCCGACGACGGCGTGATTCACTCACTCGACATGTACACGGTCGCCAAACGCGAATTCCTGACGGCGTTCGACGAGCTGATCCTGCGCCCCCGGCAGCTGGACTACCGGGTGCAGTTCCCCGGCCCCGGCGGCGCGAACGCCGTTGAGGCGGCGCTGAAGCTGGCCCGCAAGGCGACGGGCCGCACGGAGATCATCACGTTCACCAACTCCTTTCACGGCATGACGCTCGGGGCGCTGGCGGTCACCGGCAGCGGCTTTCACCGCGCGGGAGCGGGAATCCCGCTGAGTCATGCGACCCCGGTTCCGTTCGGTAAATCCTTGGATTCAGACGGCCAGATACCCGATTTCCAGTGGCTCGAGCGCCTGCTCGAGGACGAGGGCAGCGGTCTGGACTCCCCGGCCGCAGCGATCGTGGAGACCGTGCAGGGCGAGGGCGGGATCAACGTCGCGAGCGCGGAGTGGCTGCGTCGCCTGTCCGGCCTGTGCCGTGAGCATGGCATCCTGCTCATCATCGACGACGTCCAGATGGGCTGCGGCAGGACCGGCCCGTTCTTCAGCTTCGAGCCCTCGGGGATCACCCCGGACATCGTTTGCCTGTCGAAGTCCATCAGCGGGTACGGGCTGCCGCTTGCGCTTACGCTGGTCAGGCCCGACCTGGACATCTGGGCACCAGGCGAGCATAACGGCACCTTCCGCGGCGTCAACCCCGCGCTGGTGACCGGCAGCGCCGCGCTGCGCGCCTACTGGAGCGACGACCGCCTGGAGCGCGGCACGCTCGCCAAGGGCGAGCGGATCATGGCGGCCGTCACCGCGACCGCCGATTCTGTCCCCAGCACCCCGATCCTGGTACGCGGCCGTGGCATGGCCTGCGGCCTGGCGTTCGCCGACGGCGATCTGGCCGGCAAGGTGTCCGCCGCCGCCTTCGAGGCCGGCCTGCTGGCGGAGACCGCGGGCCCGCGCGGCCAGGTGGTTAAGCTGCTGCCTCCGCTGACCATCAGTGAGGCGGAGCTTGACGGGGGCCTGTCGGTCCTCGATGGAGCCATCCGCGCGGTTTGCTGACCCAGGGGTCTGGGAGGCCCAGCGGGTCTTCCCGCTTATCACCGCTCGCGGACACTACACTACTTTCGCTGACCGCCTCCGGGCCCCTCACCGCAGCCGCCAGCCCATCCGGATACAGGAGCGTAGGCGGGTCCAGGGAGGATTGCGGTGAGGGTGACAACGAAAGCGATCGCGATTTCACTCTGCCTGGCGACGGTCTCGGTCGCTGCGTGCACGAGCTCCGCATCACAGTCGGCGCAGGTTACGACATCCCAATCGGCGCAGGCATCGGCCATCGCCGTGATCGTTCAGAACGCCATGAAGACCTACCATCTCAAAGCCGTCGTCATCAAGGTCACCAAGGGCAGCAGCATAGTGACGACCCAGGCGTTCGGCGACTCGATGGACGGCGTGCCCGCGACCACGGCCATGCACTTCCGCAACGGCGCGGTCGCCTTCGAGTACCTGACCACGCTGCTCATGGAGTTCGTCGACGAGCACAAGGTCACGCTCAACGACACGATCGAACGCTGGATGCCGGCGCTGCCCGAGGCCAGCAAGGTCACGCTGAAGATGCTGGCGAACCAGACCACGGGGTATCCCGACTTCGAGACCGACCCGGCGTGGCTGGCCGAGTTCAACGCAGACCCGTTCCGCATCTGGACGTTCAACGAGCGGCTCAAGTACGCCGTTGCCCGCCCCGCCCAATTCGCTCCGGGAGCGAACTGGAGCTACTCGCACACCAACTTCATGATCCTCGGCCAGATCCTCTCCATGATCGGCCAGGAGCCGCTGGACACGCTCTTGCGCGAGAAGGTACTCGACCCGATGGGCCTGACCAACACCACCAGCACCGAGACTTCCGATATCCCCAGCCCGGTGCTGCACTCGTTCAGCTCCGAGCGCCGGGCGGCGCTCGGGATCCCTCCGGGTCGCTCATTCTACGAGGAGGCCACGTTCTGGAACGCGCAATGGGGAACGCCGATCGGGGCGAACGAGACGACTGACATCAACGACATGGCCACAACCGCGGTCGAGGTCGGCACCGGCGCGCTGCTGTCGAGATCCAGCTACCAGGCCATGACCGACCCGAACCTGCTGGGCTTCGGGCACCCGCAGCCCAGTTGCGCGCCCACCTGTTTCAAGCAGACGAACGTATACAACTTCGGCCTCGGCGTCGTGCGGTCCGGATCGTGGCTGCTGCAAGACCCGCTCGTCAGCGGCGAGGGCTCAACGGAGGCCTACCTTCCCGCTCAGAAGATCGCCATCGCCGCGGTCGTGACCTTCTTGCCGGGAGCGTTCGACTCACAGGGGAACTACTCGAACTCCAGTGAGCAGATATTCCAAGCCATCGGCGCGTACCTAGCACCCCAGGATGCGCCACCTTCATCGCCCGTCAAGGGCTGATCACTGGCGACCGCCGTTGGCCCCGATCGCGCGCCCGGCGAGCAGGTTGGAGGCGAAGCGGGAGATGTCACGAGCGAGCCCGGCGTAGGCCCGTTCGTGGGGGGCCTCTGTGTCCGCCAGTTGCAGAACGGTGACGAGAGTCTCTTCGGCGAGATCGGCTGCCTCTGTAAGCCCCCACGCGCGTCCTTCCGCGAGGAGATGGTTCATGGTGATGGCCGCGTGACGGTACTCGCCGCCGACCGCGAGAGCGACCTCACCGTCGTTGGGCTGATGTGCTTGCGGAACGACGTCGTAGGCAGGGCTGAGGGTCATGGCCCCGCCGAGTAGGTGCAGCATGGAGAGGTTCTTCGCATGCATGTCGAGGTTTCCCACCGAAACCGAGACCACAACGAGCTTGAACAGCCGCTTCAGCGAGTCGCGATCTCCGAGAGCGGAGAACGCCCGGGCGATGCGTTCGAGGCTTACCTTGCCGCCGTACTTCTGGTATTTCTGGTTACCCGCCGCGCCCAGAACCTGGTTGAAGTCTTCCTGGTGGATGCGACCCTGAGGTGCGTCCGGGGAACGGTCGTAGCGTCCGATCACCACGGCAGGCACACCCTCGAACTCCTCGATCCAGGTCGGGAAAGGGCTGAGCCCGGCAGCCCGCGCGAAGCGGGCTCCGTACTCTTCGTCGTAGATCGAAGTCGGGTAGTCCCGCGGCTCTGGCTTGAGGATGTGGGTGGACGGCCAGCCGTCGATCACCCGATTCCAGGCTTCTCCGGTCCGGGCGAGCACGATCTTGTCCTGGACTCCGGCCAGCGAGGTCTTGCCGCCCGGAGGTTTGTTTCCCAGCGGGTTGCCTTGGACGTGTTCCAGCATGCCGGCTACCCCAGCCATGGTCAGCGGTTCTAGCGCAGGCTGTCTCGGCTCGCCCGGCACATCGGGATCCCAGATCTGGAGGGCTCCAGCGACATCCCGGCCGTGGGCGCGCAGCAGGCCGATGACATCCTGCTCGGCGAGCCCGGCCTGCTGCGCAAGGCGAGTGAGCATCCGCCCCTCGGGGAGCAGTTCCCGGAAGAAATTCTGCCGTCGCTCCTTGCGCGATCGTGTAGCTACTGCCGTGAGGGGAATCGCCACTGACAAGATCGGGCTGTCGAGGCCGAACCGGGTAACCGCCGCCGCATCCGGCAGGAAGTCGAAGGTCCGCCACGTCCCCGAAAGCACCCCGGCCCGCGTCCCGTACAGTTCGACGATTAGGTCAGCCATGTTCGTCATGCTGCGTGATCGTGGCAGTCAGTTCCATGCCGGTCTCGCGCATCGCCGCGAAAAGGCGATCCATCACGATCGACGGCTTGCCGGCCTCGAGCTCCCACACGTATTTCTGGCTAGTGCCCAGCCTCCGGGCGAGCTCGCGCTGGCTCAGCCCAGAAAGCAACCGGGCCTGCTGCAGGATGCGCCCCAGCGACTCGGCGCTGGTGACCTTGCCTGTGTAAGCCATGGGCTGCATCCCCTGACTCCGATATCGAATTCAGGATAGATGACTACCTTATCGAAGTCAATTGAGTTGACGTCGATATTGACGTCATACCACTGCGGACTGGCCGCTCCTGACTCACGAACTGCGACAGCAGATCCCGCCGCTCACCCGCGGCGAGGCACCGGCGCGACGGCTGGCCGGTCCGTATGGGCTGGCACGCTCCTATGCTGGCAGCGTGACACCGGAAGAGCTCGCCAACCTCGCGTACCTGCGACGGGCCCGCGATCTGATGGACCGCGAGTACGCGCAGCCGCTCGACGTGGCCGCGCTCGCCCGGGCTGCGCTGATGTCGCCCGGGCACTTCTCGCGCAAGTTCCGCGCTACGTACGGGGAGACGCCCTACGCCTACCTGATGACGCGGCGCATCGAGCGGGCGAAGGCGCTGCTGCGCCGCGGCGACATGTCGGTCACCGAGGTCTGCATGGCGGTCGGGTGTACGTCGCTCGGCTCATTCAGCGCGCGCTTCACCGAGTTGGTGGGCGAGACGCCGACCGCCTACCGGGCTCGTGACCACCGCGCGCTCGAGAGCGTGCCGGGCTGCGTCGCCAAGAACCTCACCCGGCCGAGCCGCCGACCGAGCAGGATCGAAGAAGAGCGCGGGCTGCCGGTTCCTTAATATGGCGGGCATGGACCTCACTCTTTCTGCTTGCTTCGTCCAAGTCCATGATCCCGATCTCGCACTGGCCTTTTACCGCGATGCACTCGGGCTGGAACTGCGGAACGACGTCGCCCGCGAAGGCTTCCGCTGGATCACCGTCGGCGCACCCTCCCAGCCCGGCGTCGAGATCGTCCTCACGAACTACCTGCACGGCAGCCCGGCCGACGGCGACGTGATCGCCGCGCTCGTGGCCAAGGGCGCCATGAACGGCGTCCACTTCCACACCGACGACCTCGACGCCACCTTCGAGCAACTGCGCGCTTGGGGCGCGGAGATCGTGCAGAGCCGGCCAGGCAGCCGTGGGGCGCGATCGACGGGGCCGTGCGTGACCCGTCCGGCAATCTGATCCGCATCGACCAGTCGCGCGCCGCGTAGTAACGACAGCGCCGGCGAGGTGGGTAAGAGCCACCGTCCGTTCAGGACAAAGCCTTTCGATCCTTTGAACGGACCGTGGTTTCACCGCCTACGGCTAATTTCCCTTTCAGGCGCCCGCGCCGCCGTCGACCGGCACGATCGCGCCGGTCACCATCGACGCCCGGTCGCTGAGCAGCCAGGCTGCGACCTCGGCGACTTCGCGGGGCTCGGCCATGCGGCCGAGCGGGATCGCCGCGTTGATGCGCTTGACGACGCCGGGGGTTGCCGCCTCCCAGGCGTCGATCATCTCCGTCGCGGTGCCGCCCGGCGTGATGCCGTTGACCCGGATGCCCTGCGGGGCCCAGGTCACGGCGGCGGTCTCGGTGATGCTGTTGAGCGCGCGCTTCATTGCGCCGTAGGCGGGGAGGGCGGGGTTCGCGCGGCGGCTGCCGATGCTCGAGGTGTTGACGATCGCCCCGCCGCCGCCGCGCCGCATGAGCGCGGCCTCGGCGGTCATCGCGGTCCAGTGCGCACGGAAGTTCACCGCGAACTGCTCGTCGATGTCCTCGTCGCTGGTGGTGTCGAGCGGGCCTGGATGCTGGATCGCCGCGCCGTTGTTGAACGCGCCGTCGAGCCGGCCGTGCAGCTCCTCGACGCGGTCGACCGCGGCGCGGATGCCCGCGCGGTCGGCGAGGTTCAGGGCGACGGCATCGGCGACGCCTTCGTCGGCGCGGACCTCCGCGACGACCCGGTCGAGGGCGTCGGCGCTGCGGGCGGCGAGCACGACCGCGGCGCCCTCCCGTGCGAAGAGCAGGGCCGCCGCCGCGCCGATGCCGCGGCTGGCGCCCGTGATGAACACGACCTTGCCGGCGAGCAGGCCGATGGGGGTGCTGCCGGTTTCGTTCGTCATGCCAATAGGGTCGGGGCGGCCAGGGACCCGGATCCAGGCACGGGCGGTACCAGGGTTCGCGGGCCGCGCTCATGGAGGACTTCGCCGGGCTCGCCCCGCAGGACCGCAACCTCGCGCGCCGCGCGTTCCTCGGGCCGGCGCCACCCGGCGGGCCGCTCGTCCGGCCACGACTGCTTCCGGCTGACTGGCGCCGCATTTGACTGCGAGCTAAATGGTCGGGGCGTCGGCTGGTCGTTGACGGCGTAGACCGCTGGCCGGCCGTCAAGAACGTGTGCTTGTGCGCTGGATGACCTGCCAGCTGAGCGAATCCTGGCCTGCGGCTGGTTGCCAGTTGCCGAGGGCAATGCGTGCGCAGCGGCTGCCCTGGTCGCGTAGCGATTGCCGCAGGGTGGTCAGTCCGGCGGACGCGGCGGCCTCGCTGTCGTCCCAGCCCGTGATCGCGACGAGGTCGGGCACGCTGCGGCCGGCGCGGGCTGCGGCGCGGAGCGCGCCGAGGGCCAGTTCGTCGCTCATCGCGGCGATCGCGTCGGGCGGGTCGTCGCCGCGGAACAGTTCGCCCGCGAAAGCCTCACCGTGCGTGGTGGCATTGGCAGGGCACACGGCGAGCCGCAGGTCGGCTGCGGCGCCCCCGGCCTGGCGCCAGCTTTCGAGGAAGCCGTCCCACCGGTGCCGCGTCACCGGGTAGGTGACCGCAGGGCCAGCCGCGCCGGTGAGCAGCGCCCGGGTGCGTTCGCGGTTGACCGGGAAGCTGAGCACGGCCGGGCGGGTGGCACCGGTGAACGCCAGCCGTCCGATCGCCGTGGCGGCGGCCCGGTCGTCGATGCCGACGACGGGCAGCCCGGGGCGGGCCGGGCCGGCGTGCACGACCGCCGGCAGTCCGGTGGCGGCAACGGCATCAAGCACCGGGTCGTCGTCGCTGGTGGTCCACACGATGAACCCGTCCACTACCGCTTCGCTGACCAGCTGCACGTCGCCGGTGGTTCCGGTGACCGGAACGAGGGTGAGGCCGACGCCCTCGACGGCGCAGACGTCCGCCACCCCGGCTAGGAACCGGGCTGCCTGCGGGTCGTCGAAGGCATAGGTGAGCCGCTCTCCGAGAATCACTCCGAGGCTGCCCACGCGACCCCGGCGCAGCGACCGGGCACCGGGATGCGGGCCGGGGTAACCCAGCCTGTCCGCGGCCGCGCGGACCTTCGCCGCGGTGCCCGGGGCGACCCGTTCCGGCTGGGAGTAGGCGTACGACGCGGTCATGACCGATACCCCGGCGGCCTCCGCGACCTGGCGCAGCGTCGGCCGGGTCCGTCGTTGGCGCATGCGTGCAGTGTAGTTGTTTATCGATACACATTCTCCTACGCTGGGAGTGTGTATCGATACACAAAACATGCGGCGGGCGATTACCGCGACGAGGCCTTCGGCCGGGACGCGCCGACGCGGCTGAGCTACGCCGCGGTGGCCGGCGATGCCTTCTGGTTGTACGCGTTCGGACCCGCGCTGGCGCTGCTGCGGGGCGAATTGCACTTCTCCTATGCGCTGGTCGGGACCTACTCGGCACTGTGGGCGGCCGGCGCCGCGCTAGCGGGGATTACCTTCGCTCCGCTCGCGCGCCGACTGCCCCGCGCCGCGCTGGTCTGGTACCCGGCAGGAGTTGCCACCGCTGGCGTCGCGCTGTTCGCCATCTCCCGCAGCATCGCCATCACGATGCTCGGCGCCGCGCTGCTCGGATTCGCCGGCACTATCCTGCTCACCTGCTCTCAGGCGATCCTGTCCGAGCGGCACGGCGAACGCCGCGACCGTGCGCTGACCGAGGCCAACGTCGGCGCGGCTGCCTGCGCCGTGCTTGCACCGCTCCTGCTCGGCCTGCTCCAAGACACCCCCGTCGGCTGGCGGGCGGCGATGGGGCTGCCCGCCGCCGTGTTCGCCGTGCTCTACCTGCGCTACCGGCATGAGCCGCTGCGTCCCGCGCCCATTGCCCGGCCGGCCGGCGGCCGTGCCCGGCTTCCGCTGCTCTGCTGGCTGCTGGCCACCCTGGTCGCGGTTGGCATCGCGGTCGAGTTCTGCCCGGTCTACTTCGGAGCCGAACTGCTTACTACGGACGGACTGCGCACCGGCCAGGCCGCCACCGCCATGAGCGGCTTCTACCTCGGCATTCTGGTCGGCCGGGTCGGCGCGGCCTGGCTCACCCGCCGCGCCGGACGGGCCGTTCCGCTGCTGTGCGCGTCGCTGACCGTGACCATCGCCGGGTTCCTGCTCTTCTGGCTCGCCACCCAGCCCATCCTCGCGATCACTGGGCTATTTGTCTGCGGCCTAGGCGTCGCCAACCTCTACCCGCTTTCGCTCGCCCTCGCCTTGGCCGCCGCGCCGGGAAACGAGGACGCCGCCAACGCCCGTATCCAGATGCTGGGCGGGATGTTCGTTATTGCCGCCCCCTATCTGCTCGGCAGCCTCGCCGATGACCTAGGGCTGCGAGCCGCGTTCACCATAGAGCCTGTACTCATCGGGGCGTGCGCGCTCCTGCTTGTTGCCGGACTCCGGCCGGACAGCCGGCACCGGCCGCCCCCGGCTGCCCCCCTGCGGCAAACTACCCGCGCTAGCACGCAGCCGTGATCACCCTTACCTCCTCCTGCGGCAAACTTCGTGTCGCGCCAGAGGGCCCGCAGGTTATTCACGACCTCAACGAGGGTTCTTGCGGCTTCCGGTTTTGTCCTTAAGTACTCCAGCAGCGTTTTGTTGCCGCCCCGGCTATCGCCGGGCTGACCGCGTCCCCCCGCTTACCGCCAGCCCCGGTAGACCCTCCCTGCTCTCGCCTTGCGGCCACCTTGCATAGCTGCTGGACATTTTTCGACTTTGCATAGCTGCCGGACATTTTCAGGCCTATTGAAGCGATTATTTTGTCCGGGAGCTATGTAGAGACGCCCGGCTGAGCGAAGACCGCCCCCGGAGGCGCACAGGGCCGGCGAGGAGGGCACGCACCCAGCAGGACGAGCTATCCGAACTCGCGGGCATTATCGTGCTCGCGACTCGTTCAGGATGCCGTAAGCCCTCACCGTAAGCCCTCACCGAGAGTCGGCGCCGGATTCGGTTAGCCAGGCGACGACTGTGCGCTCGTACTTTTCGCGGGCCGCGTCGAGCGGGGTCTGGCCGGACCAGGGGGCGCGCCAGCTGATGTCGGCGCCGCGTCCGGCCAGGTAGCGGGCGGGTTCGAGCTGGCCGGCGCGGCAGGCGTTCCAGAACGCGATGGCGAGCTCTTCGCCGTCCGGCGGCGGGGTCGCCGTCGCGAGCTCGGTGACCAGCGGCAACAGGCCGAGTGCCGCCGCGCGGGACAGGTTCATCGTCGCGCCGCGCTCGTAGAGCCTGCGCAGGGCCTTCCACTGCGCGTAGCCCAGGGCGGACTCGGTCGGCGGGCCGCCGCTGATGGACGAGCCGGGGTGCTCGATGTCGGCGCCCGCGTCGAGCAGCGCGTCGATGAGTTCGACGTCGTCGTTGCTCGCCGCCCAGTGCAGCGGGGTCTCGTGGTGCCACATCCCGACCGCGTGAGTGTTGAGGTCCGCGCCCGCCTCGACGAGTGCGGACACCACCCCGGTCGGGTTGGGCCGGTGGCCAGGCGCGTCGGCGAACAGGTGCAGCGGCGTGCGCGAGTTGATGAGGCTCGTCGCGAGGCCCGGGTCGGCCGCGAGCAGCGCCCGCAGCCGGGCCACGTCCCCTCTCTTGAGGGCGGTGGTGAACTCGAGGACACGCGGATCGGGCTTGGCGCGCGGATCCTGGCCTGCCGCCGGCTCACCCCTGGCAGTCATCGGCTCTCCTGCGGGGTCTTCCCGCAGGGGCGAGCCGAACAGGAGCATGTTGCCGTCGGGGTCGATGTGCGCGAGCTCGCGCATCTTGTAGTCCGTGTCGCGCGGGGTCCGGCCCTGGCCGGCACCGGACGCGTCGAACTCCGCGCTCAGCTCGTCGGCGTCCTCGACAGAGATGTAGACCCAGGTGGCGGTGCGGCTGGGGTCGTGGTCCGGCTTGAGCGCGAAGTGCAGCGACACGCCGTCCCGCTCGCCCATGGCGAAGCTGGCTTCGCCGGGCGGGACAGCCGACCCGGGCGTCGCGAACGTGAACCCGAGCCGCTGGTAATGCTCGACCGTGCGCGCCATGTCGGCCGTCGGGATCCCCGGCGCGACGCTGAACAGGCGCCCGAGCGGGAGGTCATAGGTCCTTTGGCTGGCCATCGCGCCTAGTCCTTTCCTTGATCTGGCCGAGCGCTATTAGCCCGGCCCGCAGTCCGGCCTGCTCCGCCCGAGTGATCATCGTGGCGAGCTCCGCGTCGACCTGCCCGATCGCCGCCGCGACCGCCTCGGCGGCGGCCCGCCCCCGTTCGGTCAGCTCGATGTTCAGCCGGCGGCGGTCCGCGGGGTTGACCCCGCGAATCAGGTAGCCCCGCACGACCAGGGTGTCGATGAGTTGGCTCGCCGCCTGCCGGGTGACCCCTAGGCCCCGGATCATGTCCACGGCCGAGGCGCGGTGGCTGGCCATCCCGCCGAGAACGAACGGCCCATTCTGCGGCAGGTCATCGCATCCAGCCTCGGCCAGGAACGCGGCGATCGTGTGGGCGTAGCTCCCGCGCGCCCCGCGCAGCAGCGCCGGGATGTTGGCATCGTCGCCCGGATCAGCGCCGCCGGGAGCTGTGCCATCGGGAACGCTGGCCGTCACGCAGTCCACCTACGCACCCCGGCCGGCAAATGTCAAGTAACTTGTCAATCAATACGCTTTACAAAAAGGCGCCGCTCCGCGTCCGAGGCGTCCTGCGCGCTAACGTGTCATAACGCCTCGCCTCGAGTTCGTCGTGGACGCGGCTGAGCTTGTCGTCCACCATCGCGACGGCATCCGGTCCCGACCTGGAAGGGGATGGGCGGCTGTCCCGCCGTCACCGCTGCCAGGGCGTACCCTGGGGCTAACAGATGGCGGTCGGCACGGGGGTGCCTGCGGGGGATGTAAGCGGCACGACCCCGCCGAGCTGCGGCATCGGGGGGTAGCAATGGGCAAGGTCTCGCCGGGCATCCTGTCCGAACCGCACGAGGTGCTGACGTCGGAGGAGTGGCGTCAGCTGGGTCGTAATCGGCGCAAGTTCGTGCCCCGGTCCAGTCACGCCGAGTGGGCACCGCCGCCAGGCCGGCCGGACCCGGTCGGCATCCTCGAAGAACAGGCCAAGGAGCGGGTGCCGGACCTGGTGCCGATCCGGCACGGCCGGATGGCCGCCTCGCCGTTCGCCTACTTCCGCGGTGCGGCCGCGCCGATGGCCTGGGATCTCGGCCACGTGCCCAGTACCGACATCCGTGTGCAGTGCTGTGGTGACGCGCACCTGCTTAACTTCGGCATGTTCGGCGCGCCGGACCGGCAACTGGTATTGGACGTGAACGACTTCGACGAGACGCTGCCGGGCCCGTTCGAGTGGGACGTCAAGCGGCTGGCCGCGAGCGTAGCCGTGGCCGTCCGGGACAACGGCTTCGATACCCGGGCCGAGCGCACCGCGGCCAGGCGGTGCGCGCATGTGTACCGCACCGAGATGGCGAACTTCGCCCAGATGCGGTTCCTCGACGCGTGGTATTCCCGGATCGACGTCGATCAGGTGTGCCAGTTGTTCGACGCGGTCCAGTCGCGGAAGGCCATCAGGCGGCGCAGAAAAGACGTGCACAAGGCCTACCGGCATACGAGCGTGCAGGCCGTGGACAAGCTGTGCCACCTGGTCGACGGCCAGTACCGGATCAAGCCGGTGCCGCCGGTAGTGGTCCGCTTCGGCATCGAGCATGAGCCGACCATCGTCGATGAGCTGCGCGGCGCGGTCGACCTGTACCAGGAAACGCTGCAGGCGGACCGCCGCGAGGTGCTGCGCCACTACTATTTCGGCGATTTCGCCCGCAAGGTGGTCGGTGTCGGCTCTGTCGGCACCGAGGCGTTCATCCTCCTGCTGCTCGGCGACCGGCCGGACGAGCCGCTGTTCCTGCAGCTCAAGGAGGCGCAGGAATCAGTGTTGGCCCCGTTCGCCGGGCCGAGCGAGTACAAGCACCAAGGGGAGCGGGTGGTCCGGGGACAGAATCTGATGCAGGCTGCCGGTGATCCGTTCCTGGGCTGGACCAGCGGGCTGCAGGTGGACGGCGCCGGGGCCAAGGAGTACTACGTCCGGCAACTCCGCGACATGAAGGGCGCAATGAACGTGCCGGCCATGGACCCGCCGCAGCTCACCTACTACGCGGGGCTGTGCGGCTGGGCGCTGGCCCGGTCGCACGCCCGGACCGGTCGGGCCGCGATGATCTCCGGTTACCTGGGCTCCAGCGACCGGTTCGACCTGGCCATCGAGGAGTTCGCGGTCGCCTACGCGGAACAGAACCAGCTTGACTACCAGCGGCTGCTCAACGCGATCGAGTGCCGACGGCTGCCCACCGTAGAAGGTCTTTGACCGCAGACCGCCCCTTAGGGTGGCTGGTCAGCGCACAGGTCGCTCAACGTCAGACGGATGGACAGGACAGCCTCCGTTTCGACGCATGCAAGCCTGAACTGCCGCGGCAGCCCCAGATTGGCACGGACGACAATCGGGGGGGTTGCGGGCCTCGTCTTGAGGGTTGTCCTCGGTTTCGGCAGAGGGGACAGACAACCCGATGAAACGACTTCCCGGCGAGCGTGACGAGACAACGTCGCGGCCGATCACGTTCCGCGCCGCGGAGAACCTGGGCGCGTTCGAACTCGCCCAACTGTGGGCTGACCGCACCGCGTGGCCAATTGACGAGCGGACCCAGTACGACGAGCTAGCCGAACTTGCCGCCATGTCCGCGCTAGCCACTTGGCTCTGCCGGTGGCAGCCAATGGCGATCCACTGTGCGGTCCTCGCGGGCGCCAACCCTTGCGCTGCCGCTGGTGCGCTGGGCGGCAGTGCTGAGGGGGCCGACACGCGATGGCACGAGTGGGCCGTGCGTCAGCGAGACTTCATGATAGATGGCAAGCCCGGAATCTCAAACGAGGAGTACGAGACGGTTGCGCGACGGTTGCAAGAGGGGGTGTTAGGTGAGCCTTCGACGTTCGGGCACTCAAGAGTCAGCCGATTGCTGGACTACCGACTCCTGCAGTGCCTAAGGTGAGTAGGCTCACGCCTCAACTACAATCAGTGCTCAGGGGGTACAGGAGCTGGGTTTATAGCTGTCGGCCACACATCAGTGACGGAAAGCTATCATTCTCGATCCCATGCCTGCTTAAGTCTCGTTTCGCCTCAAAGTGGGTAATAAGGAAGCATGCCGAGTCACTCGGTTGCCCTACTAGGAGCTCATGATGTCTCTGCCGCCCCTGGCAGTTGATACAACGTCGATAGTCGTTACTGGAAGCTTTAAGCCGATTGATATAAACCCTAACTGGCTGAAGGAGCAGGATCTAATCGATGCTCCCGACGTTCAAAAGGCCCAGTGGGAACTCTTGGTTCCGGGAGAAGCAGCAGTCTTCAGCGTCGACTGGTTCCGCTGCCAGGCAAACGCGCAATCCGTAGAACTTCAGACAGCTCAGGAGCCAGAATTCGAGCGCCTTCGCGATTTGGCTGTGGGGATTCTGCTAGCTATGCCTGAAAAACCGATAGCGCAGATGGGAATTAACCGAAGGGTTCATTTCACCATCAATGACAAGACCGAGTGGCATGCGATCGGCGATCGGCTTGTAAATAACGAAGTGTGGCGCAATGTCCTACATCTCCCGGGGATGAGGTCAGTTACGTTCACCGGGGCTCGTGACGATGGATACTCAGGCAGGATCAACGTTCAGGTAGAACCATCAGTTCAATTCAATCCGGGGATTTTCGTATCATACAATGATCACTACGATCTTACTACGAGCAAGTTCGTTGCCAAAACTCGTGATGATTTCGATAAAATGGCACCTGACGATAGCACTGCAAGTACAGATAAGATCTCAGCGGCCGTAGAGATATTGAATGACAATTGGTCAAGATCGACTCGCCTTTTCTATAAGGTGATGGAAGCCATCGATCAGCTAAGAGAGGCAGATGATGAGTAATCGCGTAACCTCTCTGATAAGCTCGTCTGCGATAGGAACGATCGGGGGACTCGGGTAATGATGTCTCGATCCCGCACGGGAACACTTTCTGGCTCATCGACTGGTGAACAGGTAACGGTTAAGTACCGTCAGCTCACTAAGCAGACGGATGGTGGGCTTGTCCCAGCCTTTGATCGGCAAGCCGAGTATGATATAAAAGCATATGATTCGGTCAGAACTACGACTGGCCGGGTGGTCCAACCTAAAGAGGAAGTCGCAGAACGTGCAGACACCCGTTCCACGATTCCGCCAAGCGACCGTGATTGTAGGTCTTCAGAAATGGGTCGGGCAGGTTCGGAGCGTAGCAAACGGAATATTCAATGTCGAACTTACTCCGCTCGATCATGATGGTCCTACCCTTTCCGCCGATTTCGCGCTACGCTTGCTGGCTCCCGATGAACGACTGGTGAGACCTGGTACGATCGTCTACCTCACTACTCGTATGATTCAGGAGGACAATGGTCGCATGGAGGGTGCTACCCAAATGCGCCTGCGCCGTCCGAGGCGATGGTCAGCGCATGAACTTGATGGAGTGAAGCGACGTGATCGAGATCGAGCAAAGTTGTTCGAAAAGTATGCTGGAAGGTCGTCCAAGCGATAGCGTCGTTGAGATATCGATATTCGGTCCAGGGCGCGGCGAGTCAATAGCAGTTCACCTTGGTGATGGAAGGTGGATAATCGTTGACTCATGTATTGAGAAAAAGACGAAGACTGTTCCAGTACTCGACTATCTCTCCCGTATCGGCGTCGACGCTGCGGAACAAGTGCGCCTGGTTGTGGCAACGCATGCGCATGACGACCATTTTGCGGGTATATCGAGGATTTTTGACGCTTGCCGATCCGCCGACTTTGTATGTCCCTCCGCCTTGACAAGCGGTGAGTTTTTTGCTCTAACCGACATAGAAGAGCAGGAGCATCTCGGCCTGCCGATACGTGCCTATAGTGAATATCGACGAATATTCGATATCATAGAGGCTCGAGAAATAGATGGCTTTGGTCCCCTTCAATGGGCCTACCCGCAGCGGCATGTTTTTACAGAGATTGGTTCGGATTTCCATCGGGACGTCATTGCTTTGTCGCCATCAGATAAAGCCTTTAAGCGAGCAATGCGTGCTTTGAGGAAGGTGCTCCCTGTAGCGGATAGGCCTGGATATATCGAGCCTATCGACCCCAATGAACTTGCCATAGCTTTGTGGGTTGAAGCGGGAGATAAGAGACTTCTGCTGGGAGCTGACCTGCTCAAAGGGCCGAAGGGTTCTGGCTGGAACGCCGTCATGGTCGGCTTCCGGCCCGACCTCAAGGCCGAAGTATTTAAAGTACCGCATCACGGTTCCGGGTCAGCATATCTGCAAGGAGTTTGGTCCGGGCTGCTTGTGCGGGAGCCTCTTGCATTGCTGACTCCTTTTCGAGGAGCGCCCGTGCCAAGCGAGAAAGACCGCCAGCGAATACTGGGGCATACCAGTCAAGCTTATAGAACTGCCCCGACCAAGAAGTCGGCAACTCTTTCAGATGAAGCGCGGGAGGAGGCGGCTGCTATTGGACTCTTGCGAGCAATATACGTGAGGCTGACGGGATTGCTGGTCATATCCGCGCTCGATCAGAGATTGGAGACACTAATTGGCAGCTAGAGTTGGCTATTCCAGCGCAAGCCCTCTAAAGTCGATATAAATCTCTTCGCCGATTAGCTTGGCTATTTCTCCATGGCGGCGCCGCTGGCAGGTACAGGGCCCGGCCGATCAGGCGTGCCCGGCCGGGGACGCGCAGGTCAGGGTGACCGCGACCTGGCACATCGCGATGCCGCCGACGGTGCCGCTGTACTGCCGGGCCGCGCCGGCGCAGTCCGCTGACGACTTCTCGTCGGCGGTCTCGTCGACGATGAGCACCACGTCGTCCTCGTCCTGGCCCGCGGTCAGGTGCGCTGGCCGCGCAGTCCGCGGCGGCGCCCGGCATCTGCCGCTCATCAGCGCGGGCGCGGGACAGCAGGTGCTGCATCCGGTACGGGCCGGCGTGCCCGGCGGCCTTGGCCAGCGTCCAGCAGTTGTGATCCTCCAGCTCCGACAGCAGCCCGTTCACCATGTCACGGCAGGTCAGCCGCGTCTCGCGGCGGGCAAAGGTTGGCGCTACCCGGGCCATCAGGTCATCCAGCAGGCCTGCATGCTCGGCATGATCTACGCTGGCAGCAGCGGCTGCCGGGTCGTTGTTGCGTTCCACAAGCCGGCATGATCACGGCAGTGCGCCAGCTTTCCCGTGTATCGGTACATGTCGCTGCCGTGCCAGGCCAGTGTGATGCCCTCGCGCGAGGGACGCGCGCGACCTGCAACGACGCGCCCCACATCCCGAACTACAACTGCCGTAGCAGGTGGAGCATGTAGGCGCGAAGGGCGTGCTCGGCTCGGCGCGCGCGCTCGTCGGCCGGAAGCTTGCCGTCGGGGTCTACTTGGCGCTCAAAACGGTTAAGGAATGCTTGGCGGGCTGGACGCGTGCGGTCGGTTCGGTCGGTTGTGCGTGCCCATGAGATTTCCGCAGCGACGCGGGCGTTGATGCTTTTTAGCCACGACGTATCACTTCCGCTTCCCCCCACTGCCTCCGGTCAAGCGCGCCCCGGCAGAGGGCACCGAGCACGGGCGCGGCCTGCAGATCGTGGAGGCGCTGTCGGCGCGCTGGGGATGGAGCCGCAGAGCACCCGGCAAGGCCGTGTACGCGATCCTCACCAGGGAAGGCATGACCGATGGAGGCCATCTCAGACCTGCCGATGCTGGACGACATCGACGCGACTACTCACCACAGTACGTCAAGCTCGCCCGGATCATCCGCGGCAAGATCGAGTCCGGCGAGTACAAGCACGGCGATCCCATACCAGCCGTTGCCCTGGTACACGAGCACAAGGTGTCGATGCAGGTCGCCTGGCGCGCACTGGCGGTGCTCGCCGCGAACAGGTACCTCACCCGCCCCGCGCCCTTCAAGCCGTACCACGTCACCTGGGACGCCAGCGCCCGACTGACGCGGCGGGCGCGCGGATGAGCACGCGCGTCGAGGGCGCGACGGTCCTCATCCTGGTGACCGTGCACGCCACGCTGAGCGCCGGAATGGCGCACCTGTCGCTGTCGGCCCGCGAGGGCCCGGCGCCGGGGACCTGGCGCTACAACCTCGGCGACGGCACCGACAGCCGCGTCCAGTACGGCCGCGTCGCGGGGATGACCTAGCCACATGGACGTGCTCAGGTACGCGGCGGCATCTGCGCGGCCGACTACCAGCAGGGACGACCGAGAGAGGACTGCTCGAGCAGTTCGCCACTGGCGACAATGGCTTAAACCGAAGGCCCGGCCAGCACATTGGCGCTATGATAAGTTTGGCCAAGCGAAGCCCTTGATCGACAGGGCGTTGCCGATGCAAGAACCCAGGTCGTAGGTAAGAAAGAACCCGCAGATTGACGATCTACGCTCCTTCGAGGTCACGCCTTTTTCCTCGCTACCCGGAAGTCGAACGCTCCGGCACGTCTTCTCACCTAGAAGGCCTGCCACTCTGCGGCGACGAGACCACCGGACCCGCTGCATCGACCTAGTGCCGGATGCGAGTATCGACTCGGGCCGACGACACCTCATTACTTCGCCTGCGTCTCACCCTTGCTAGTCTTGCTGAGCTCTTTGCACTTTGCCGTTTTCGTATTTTTATCTCGACGGCGGCCTCAGCACTTTTGTCCTTACCGTCTGCAGTGTGACAAGAACTATTGTTCTTCGACCGCGCCTTCTGCTGAGTCGCTCTGTTTTGCATGCCTACGAGCGTGCTCGCGGAGAAGCGTTATAGCTGCCGTGAAACTGTGCCTGATGCTGGTCGCGCTTTTTTTTTTTTTTTTTTTTTTTTTTTTTTTTTTTTTTTTTTTTTTTTTTTTTTTTTTTTTTTTTTTTTTTTTTTTTTTTTTTTTTTTTTTTTTTTTTTTTTTTTTTTTTTTTTTTTTTTTTTTTTTTTTTTTTTTTTTTTTTTTTTTTTTTTTTTTTTTTTTTTTTTTTTTTTTTTTTTTTTTTTTTTTTTTTTTTTTTTTTTTTTTTTTTTTTTTTTTTTTTTTTTTTTTTTTTTTTTTTTTTTTTTTTTTTTTTTTTTTTTTTTTTTTTTTTTTTTTTTTTTTTTTTTTTTTTTTTTTTTTTTTTTTTTTTTTTTTTTTTTTTTTTTTTTTTTTTTTTTTTTTTTTTTTTTTTTTTTTTTTTTTTTTTTTTTTTTTTTTTTTTTTTTTTTTTTTTTTTTTTTTTTTTTTTTTTTTTTTTTTTTTTTTTTTTTTTTTTTTTTTTTTTTTTTTTTTTTTTTTTTTTTTTTTTTTTTTTTTTTTTTTTTTTTTTTTTTTTTTTTTTGCTAGATGCGGTCTCCGGGGCTGTAGCTGGGCATGAGCGTTGTGGGCGCGAGCGATCCCACGTGCCTCGGTGTACTCGCGGACCATGTCGTAGGTCTTCCAGCCCGTGATGTGCATCAGGTCGTCGGTGGACCCGCCTGCCGCGAGCCAGCTGTCGGCGAACGAGCGGCGGAAGCGGTGCGGGTGGACGTTCTGAATCCCTGCCTGCTCGCCCCGGCGCCCGACCATGTCGCGGATACCCGAGTCCGTCATGCGCGCGGTGTTGTGGCCCTGGACGCCGAGCCAGAGCCACGGAGACGACGCCTGGGGGTGCCGGGCGCGTGTCCGGATGTACTTGTCAGGGCTGCGGCGGCCTTCTTGCCGATCGGCACCCAGGTCTCGTCGCCGCCCTTGAGGCGGATGCGGAGTCGGCGCTGTGTCAGGAAGACATCGTTCGTGTCCTCGTCGTCGGGGTCGTAGCGCAGACCCGCCAGACCCGACACCCGTATGCCCGTGTCGATGAAGACGCGCATGATCGCGGTGTCCCGCCGGTCGGCGAACGAAGATCCCGAGCATGTCTTGAGCAGCTTCGAGAGTTCCTCGTCGGTGAAGAACGCCTTCGCCTTCTTGGTGACCTTCGGCGCTTCGACGCGGTCCATCGGGTTCGGGTTCTCGCGCTCGCCCTCGGTGGCGAGCCAGCCGAAGAACACGCGGATGTTCCGGAAGTGGTGCGCCGCGGACACGGCCGAGGTCCGCTGCTCCTCGTGAAGCAGGTACGCGCGGATGTGCGGCGCGTCCACGCCTTCGACGTCCGCGGGCATGTCGTGCTCGACCAGGAACCGGCAGAGCCACCGAACCGAGTCGGTGTACCCGCGGACGGTCACCGGGCTCTTGGCGGCGGCCTCAAGCGCGAGCTGCCACGAAGCGATGAACGTAGTGAGCGGCGGCCCGGACTGCAGCGCCTTGACGCGGCGGGCGCGGCGCGCGCGCGCCTCGCGCATGCTGGTCACGGAAGAGTTGGCGTCGGATGACATGGGTTCCTCCCGGTCACCGGTGCGAACCGCGCCCACCATGCCCTACCCTTGAACGAGGTACCGCATGGCCCGTGATGGGCGGCGAATCAGAACGCTCTAGCCACGCTGTGCTGTTGTGGTAATCGTATCACATACCTGCATAACCGCAGGTAGGACAACTAAAGACCTGCGCTCGTAGCTCAACGGATAGAGCATCTGACTACGGATCAGAAGGTTGGGGGTTCGAGTCCCTCCGAGCGCGCCACGTATCCGCAGGTCAGGGCCATCTTCTCCGGTGTGAGAGATGGCCTTGCTGCTGGTAGGAGGAGGAGTAGCGGCAGGGGTGGCCAGGTGCTTTGGCGCCTGGCGGCAGAGGGCTAGTGAACCAGCCGATGAACTTCGGTTATCGAGACCTCAGGCTCGCCAGCTTCTACCAGGTCGATGCCTTGTGCCGCGGCAACCCTGCCTATGGCTGGCTGCAGGGTGAGCTCGGTGAACCTCTGGAAGGCTTCAGCCGACTCCCACACATCGACGCCGCGAACGCGACCGTCCTTCTCGTAGTGGACATGCACGAGCGCGCCAGCTGGCAGATGGGCGTCGACGTCCATCTCGTCTGTGACGGCGTCGATCATCTGCATCGTGACAGCGGCCGGGAAAACTTGCTCAACAAGGATGGCCACGACTGGCTCCCTCCGGGAGGGGGGCAGCGTGCCCGGTGAGGACCAGCCGCCTCGGTTCCCTTGCTAGTCACTTAATGTGACAACTATATTTACTCATAGTAGCGATGTGGCGACTCGATAACCAGCGACTGCGCCGCCTCACTTTGAAGCGGTACCGCTGGCATCCGGCCCGCCGACCTGACGGTCACCACGCACATGTGCCGCGGCAACTACCACAGTCCATGTGGGCGGCCGAAGGCGGCTACGACTTCGTCGCGGACTCGCTGTTCAACAACCTCTACGTGGACGGCTTCTTCTGCGAGTGGGACGACGAGCGCTCCGGCGGGTTCGAGCCGCTCCGCCACCTCCACCGCCGCCGAGATCTGGGGCGAGTAGGCCATCGGGCACAATAGGTCAGACGGAAAGGTGTCCAGGAGCGGGCTTCGAGCGGGGGCTGGAAATTTGCAAGCGAGCGGAAGGCGCGGGGCTTTGACCGATCGTGATCGGCCCGGTCCGCTCGCCGGGCTGCTCGTCGCCGACTTCTCCCGCGTTCTGGCCGGGCCTTACTGCACGATGCTGCTGGCCGACCTGGGCGCGGACGTGATCAAGGTGGAGTCCCCGGCCGGCGACGACACGCGCTCCTGGATGCCGCCGGTGACCGAGGACGGCGTCTCGTCGTATTACCTCGCCATCAACCGGAACAAGCGGTCGGTCGCCCTCGACCTGAAGGACGACGGCGACCGCGCGCTAGCGCAGGAGCTCGCCCGCCGCGCCGACGTGCTCGTGCAGAACTTCAAGCCGGGCGGCCTGACCAGGTACGGCCTGGACTATGACTCGGTGAGCGCGGTGAACCCGTCCGTCATCTACGCCTCGATCAGCGGGTTCGGCAGCGGCGGCGGCCAGAACCTGCCCGGCTATGACCTCATGGTGCAGGCCATGTCGGGGCTGATGTCGCTGACCGGCGATCCGGACGGCCCGCCCTACCGGGCGGGCATCTCAGCCTGCGACGTGATCGCCGGCCTGCACACGACGATCGCGGTGCTCGCCGCGCTGAACCACAGGAACGCGACCGGCGAAGGGCAGCATCTCGACGCGTCGCTGATGGCGTCGGCGATGTCCGGCATGGTGAACCAGACGAGCGCATACGCAGCCGCCGGGGTGGTGCCGTTCCGGATGGGCAACTCGCACCCGAGCCTGTTCCCCTACGAGCCGCTGCCCACCGGGGACGGCGACCTGATCGTCACCGCGGGCAACGACGCGCAGTTCCGCAAGCTGTGCGAGGCGATCGGCGCGCCCGAGCTGTCGGAGGACCCGAGGTTCTCGACCAACCCGGGGCGCACCGCCAACCGGGACGTGCTCAAGCCGCTGCTGGCGGAGAAGCTCGCGGCCAGATCCGCAGCCGACTGGTTCGACCAGCTGATCGCGGTCGGCGTGCCCTGCGGCCCGATCAACACCGTGGACAAGGGCATCGAGTTCGCTGAGAAGCTCGGACTCGAGCCGATCGTCACGGCCGGGACGGGCAACCGAGCCCGGCCGACGATGCGCCACCCGGTCACCTTCTCCAAGACCCCCGCCAGCTACCCGCTCGCGCCGCCGGAGCTCGACGAGCACGGCGAGCAGATCCGCGCCTGGCTGGCGACGCAGGAAGGATGAGCACGGAGTACCCGACCTCACTCCGCACTGCTGCGACCAGACGGCAACCGATCGGCATACCGCGCGGCCACTTCCCCTAGGCAAACTGACGCTATAAGCAGCTGAAGCAGAAATCAGCGCTACCGGCGCGAATTGTCAGGGGAAATGAATAATGAAAAGGGCCGTAACCGCGATCACGGTCGGCGCCGGTATCGCGCTCGCTGGTCTCCTGCTCCCGGCGCTCGGCGCAAGCGCCGCCAGTATTCAGCCCCCTGTGCACGCGCCAATCCCCGCGAGCGCCCCCAGCTTTGCCGCTGCCGCGAGCGCGCCGGCCCACCAGTACTCCTGGGCCACCGGCTTCGACACCGGGCGTACCGGGCCGAGCTGGATCACGGAAAACTTCTCGATACAGAGCCAGAGCTTGAAGGACCGCACCGGCTCTATCGAGGATAACCACTCCATAACGGAGACCTTCGTCAGGGACGCGGCCGGTAACGCCTTCGAATTCGGCATCAGCTCGGACCAGGGAAATTCGACGACGCGGCCCACGCTCTTCACGACTGCCTGGACAGCCGGGCACTTCGACGGCTATGAAGCCGGCTTCGTATCATCAACCTCGGTCAAGCCCGGCTCGTTCAAGCCGCCGACCGGCAAAGAGTCCCGAGTTCGGCTACACGATCACCGGCGGCAAGGTCTGGTTCACCTACGATGGAAAGCGTGTCGGCTACATCCGCGATTCATACTGGCGGGGCGGCTTTCGCGCCGTCACCGAGACGCAGACCTACGGTGAGGTGTACAACAACACGCCGGGCGGATCCCATATCCCGACGATGAACGGGACCGTCAGCAACTACCGGATGAGCACCGGCAGCCACCGACCAAGTACGGTGTCAGCTCCCCGTACCGGATCACGCACGCTACAGGATCCGGCTTCACGTTCGGCAGCTAACGCCGTCAGGCGCCGGTAGGCCCAGGGCCGCGACAGAGCCTGCTTACTGGCCATTTCCAGGTATTTCTTGATTAACGTCCGGATTGTGTAGTGGATGGCGATCCTGATAAATTCTATCTCGGCGATGGCGAGTTCGCACGCATCAACCGTGAATTCGTGTACCGTGCTTAGTCTAGAATTCCTGGATCGGATGAGCGTCGGCAGGCCGACGACAGACGTGCAATTAGCATTTCGGCCATGCTTGCGGGTGTGTCAGGGCATCAGGCCCCGTATGGCTCCCGATTTCCTGAGATTAGCCATTAGAGAAAGGCACCGCATATGACGGATATCGGCAGCCGTGCCCCGCGCAGGCGCCCCGGCTACGCCTGGCTGGCCGTGGTTCCCGTGGCCGCGGCGGGCGCCATCGCCATGTTCATCGCTTCTCAGCCCGCCCTGGCCGCAGACGGCCCCGGTGGGTCTAGGGACGGCGGGCAGCTTCGCGGTCCTGGCCGGGACCACGGTCACCAACACGGGCCCGAGCACCATCAGCGGGGACCTCGGCGTGAGCCCGGGCACCGCGGTGACCGGGTTCCCGCCCGGCATCGTGTCCAACGGCACGATCCACAGCGCCGACGGCGTCGCCGCGGGACGCCCAGTCCGACCTGACCACCGCGTACAACGATGCCGCCGGGCGCAGCCCGACAGCGAACGTCCCCGGCTTCATCGGCGCCGGCCAGACCCTCGCCCCCGGCGTGTACAAGGCATCTTCCTCGCTGGACGTCGGCGGGTCGCTGACGCTGGACGCGCGGCGGTAACCCGAACGCGGTCTTCATCTTCCAGGCCCCATCGACGCTCATCACCGACTCGGCCAGCAGCGTCATCCTCACCAACGGCGCCCAGGCCTGCAACGTGTTCTGGCAAGTGGGCAGTTCCGCCACACTCGGGACGAATTCCGCCTTCGCCGGCACCATCCTCGCCCTGACGTCGATCACGGTGGACACCGGCGACACCATCGCCGGACGCGCGCTGGCCCGCAACGGGGCCGTGACCCTCGACGACGACACGATCACCGTCGCCTAGCTGCGCGACCGCCACCGCCGACGCCGACGCCGACCGCACGACCTCAACGACACACCGACGCCGACCCCGACCTCTGCGACACCCACGCCGACCAGGCCCGCGCCGACGCCGACCTCTACCACGCCCTCTGCGACACCCACGCCGACGCCGACCGCCACCACGAGCCCGCGCCCGGCGCCTACTCCTACACCCGTCCACACCACCTTCCCGGTGACCGGCTGAGGATCGCGCCTCCGGGGAGGTCCCCCAGCTTGACTGGGCGGACCTCCCGCAGGAGTCGGGGCCGGAATCGTCTCCATTTCATTGCCACGGGCAGCCGGTGCTTCAGATCAGTAACCGGCTCGAGTGGACACCTTGTAAATGAAATAATTACCTATCCTTGCGTGACGTCCGTTCGGCGCTAATCCGTGTTGATCTAGTCAGGCGAGCCCGCAGCGCCGACGGCCGCGGCCGACGGCGAGAGCTTCGTGACTGCCCGTGCGAGCGGAAGAGTAGGAAGAGTACACTGAGTGAGTAGCTCAGGTGAGCTATTGACTCTCCGCTAATCGGAGAGGGATTGGGGGTCCCGGAATGCGGACCAGCCAGACGACATTCACGGCCTGCGCGCCGCTGACGAGCCACGCAGCAGCGGAAGCCGTCGATGAGCAGGAAGCGGCCTTGACGATGAAAGCGGCGCTCGAGCTGCCCTGAGCGCTGAGGGTCACCGTCCCGGTGATCCGGAAGGTGCCGCGGCTGAGAACAGCCGGGGTCTCGGTGGTACGGCCGGGTACTCGGAGGGGCAGAAGCGGGGCGCCGGACGCCGTTGTCACCGGGGCGTCCTGGTGCGCGCCGCGGGCTGCGTGTAACGGTCTCGGCCTGATCGGGCTGGAAACCGCCCACTTCCTGTGGTTCGTCGCCATCATCATCATGGCGCTCGGGCTCGTACACCGTAGGCCAACAGCCCCGAGGACCGCGGAGCGGGAAAGGCGCGGCAGTACAGCCGTGGCGCGACAGCCGCCGGGCCGCGTCGATTAGCGAAGCAGTAGACGGACGGCAAGGATCGCGATCGCGGCTCCCGGCATGACGAGGTGGTCTCCGGATGCCCAATGGGTAACTATGGGTTTCGCTTCCTGAACGTCTGCGTTCGGCGAGAAAGGCTCTATAAATAGCTACAGTAGTTAGGAAAATACTTCAGTAAACTTGACGTGTGACTGGGCAGCCGCGGCGACGCCGTCGGCTGTACTGGCCCCAGACTCGCGCTGACCGGGACAGGGGGTTAACACCGCGGTACGCCAGACCGCCCTGTGTATGGCCGACGAGAAATCGCAGGATGTGACGGTCGCGCGATTTAAATAGCCCGCCTGCCGGCGCTATCACCCCACCGGAACGATTACGGAAAGTGTATGATCATGCGCGTCTGTAGTGATTGTGGAAGGGCAGCCGTTCTGGTGGCGAGGATTCTGGTGGTGGATGATGAGCCGGCCCAGCGGTTCCTGCTTCGGAGGATCTTCGAGCGGGCCGGCCATGAGGTGATCGACGCCGGGGACGGGGCGGCGGCGCTGCGGGCTGTGCGCGAGTCGGCGCCTGATCTGGTGGTGACCGACATGATGATGCCGGTGATGGGCGGCGATGAGCTCATCCGGCGGCTGCGCTGCGAGCCCGCCACGGCCGGCATCCCGATCCTGGCGGCGAGCGGCGACTCGCATCTCGCCGTCGGCGCGGACGCGGTCATATCCAAGCCGTACAAGTGGGAGCACCTGACCAAAGTAGCTGATGGCCTGCTGAGAGAGGGACGTGGTGCGCAGTGATGCGGATGGCTACCGGAGTTCGCCGGTCTTGACCTGATCCTCGGTGGCGGCCTGGAGCCAGGTGCGGTCGTGGTGGTGGCGGGCGCGCCGGGGACCGGCAAGACGATCCTCGCCCAGCAGGTCTGCTTCGCTGCCGGGAGCCCCGACCACAAGGGTGTCTACTACACGACCGTGTCCGAGCCGGATACCAAGCTCGTCAGGCACCTGGAGCCGTTTTCCTTCTTCGACAAGGGCTCGCTCGGCTCACGGGTCGAGCACATCCACCTGGGCGATTTCCTGCGGCCCGCGCGGCCAGGAGGACTAGGGCCGCTGGTCTCGGAGATCGTCAGGAAGACGCTGGACGAGGAGCCTTCGGTCGTGGTGGTCGACAGCGCCAAGATGCTGCGCGATTTCGCCGACGAGCGCGAGCTGCGCGGGCGCGCTGTACGACCTGACCGGCCGTTTCGCCGAGACCCGCACGGTGCTGCTGCTGGTGGGCGAGTACACCGCCGAGGAGCTGGGCAGCGGCGTCGAGTTCTCCCTGGCCGACGGCATCATCCAGCTGGAGTACGAGGCCAGGGAGCCGGTCGACCGGCGGACGCTGCGCGTCGTCAAGATGCGCGGCGGAAGTAGCGTGCCAGGCAGGCATACCTTCCAGATCGACTCTGACGGCGTCCGGGTCTTCCCCCGGATAGAAACGCTCATCCCGGTCGGCGTGGCACCGGTCGCCGGCCGGATCAGCAGCGGTGTCCCGGGCCTGGAGCGGCTGATGCCCGGCGGGATGAGACAGGGTGATGCCAGCCTCGTCATGGGGCCGTCGGGCGTCGGGAAGACGACCCTCGCGCTGCGCTGGATCACCCAGGGACTTGAAGACGGCGAAACCTGCCTCTTCGTCACCTTCCAGGACACCGCCGAGCATCTCACCGAGATGGGCGCGGGCCTTCGGCTGGGACCTCAGCGCCGCCGAAGCCGAGGGGCGTCTGGTCATCTCCTACGTCGCCATGGGCGACCTGGATCTGGACGTCCTGGCCAACTCCGTGCGGATGAACCTCGACGAGCGCCCGATCCGCCGAATCGCCATCGACAGTCTGGCCGAACTGGTCCTGGCCGACCGTGAATGGGACCGCTTCCCCGCCTACATGCGCAGCCTGGTGGGACTCGTCCGCGCGGCCGGGGTCTCGTTCCTGGCCACCAGCGAGACGGTCGGCGGCGCGATCACCTCCCAGTCGCTGGAAGGGCTGATGTTCCTGTTCGACAACGTCATCGACCTGCGGTACATCGAGGAAGGTCCGGGCTCGGCCGCGCGCTCAACATGTCAAGATGCGGAACCGCGCGCACGCGATGACCTGAACCAGGTCACGATCACCGACGCGGGATCGCCGTCGGCGACACGCTGAAGGAGTCACCGGACGACTCGGGTGGAGCGCCCTGCGAACCCAGGATCCGCCTTCGGACCATCCGCAGGCAGCCACCGAATCCCTTGAGGATCTGGGCGGCCGTGCCCATCAACTCGACTTCGGTGAACGGTTCTTCACCAGGGCGACGTCGGGGTCGAGCATGCCCGAGAGGGAAACGCGAGGGCGTAGCCGGACATGAAGGCCTTCGATGCGAGGCTTGATCGCCCGGATCTGCTCTGACACTTCCTTCCCGAGATGTGCGGCATGACGACTCGTGACGAGAAGATGGATATCGCCGTGATGGGCGCGGACGATCTGGATAGCTTCCGGCCGCTCGCCGCGGTGATCACGTGGTAGCCGTTGCGGGTGAATATCCGCCTGGCCACCTCGGCGCGCCTCCCATCCTCCACGACCGATGGTTTCTCCCTTGGACGACCGCTGTGAGGCACGTGCTCTGGGACCGCATGGCTGCCTCCGCAGTGACCGGCAGCATGAGCTGAAGACCGTGCCCGGCCGGGTTCGGAGTAGATCTGGATGTGGCCCCCGGCCTGGGCGATGATCCCGTACACGGTGGCCAGGCCGAGCCCAGTGCCGGCGCCCGCCGGCTTGGTGGTGAAGAATGCATCGAATGCGTGCTCAATAACGTCGGCGGGCATTCCGCAGCCGCCATCGCTGACCTGCAGGCCGCACATTTCGGCCGGGCCGCGCCTCGGAGCCCCCGGCGATGAAGTCGGCGTCCACCGTTACGTTGCTGGTCTCTATGGCGAGAACACCGCCGCCGGGCATGGCGTCGCGGGCGTTGACGGCGAGGTTCATCAGCACCTGCTCCATCTGGCCGGGATCGGCCAGAACCGGCCAAGGCCGCCCGCGGACGAGGTGGTGACGTCGATATGCTCGCCCAGGGTCCGGCGCATGCAGGCCGGCGACGCCCGCTACGTCATCAGCGGCCTCACCACCACCGCCGGCCCCGCCACCTTCGGCTACACCCCGGAAGTGGACCTGTCACACAACCCCCAAGACGTCGTCAACGCCACCAACGTGGACGGCAACACCGCGGTCACCTGGAACCCCGTCATCGACGTAACGGTCCCGGGCAGGGCCATCGGCGGAACCTACTCCGCCACCATCGTCCACTCCGTCTCCTGACCGCGGAACCGGAGGCTATGGGCGGCGCGACAGCGGCGACCTGGCCGGTGCGGCGCGGGATAAATCTTCAAGCGCGCTACGCCCTTGAATTAACTGCTATGCGCCATGACCGATCCTGGTGGCGCAAAGAGCCGGGTCCTGGACTGCTTGCGAAACATGTCGTTGACCTGCGAGTTTCCTCTCAAGGCCGATCATTTTCTGATAGCGTCCGCGTGTTAACAATGCCTGAAGCCCGGCGCGCGGGTTTAATCCGAAGAGGGAGCGCCTTGGCGGGCATTTCGGATCATCTTCGTAATGGGGGAAACCATAATGCACTTTCGGCACAGACGGTCGGCAGGCTGGCCTTTGCCTGCCATTGTCCGGCGGTGCCGGGCAGTCGGCACCAATAGCGGTAGCCGGGTCCGGGCTGGGGTGATCGCCACGGCGCTGGTCGGCTCCGCGCTGGGCGCAGTCGCGCTGGGCGCGGTCGTCCCCGCCAGCCCGGCGCTCGCGGCGCCGGCTGGCCCGGCGCCGGCTGGCTCGCAGTACCCGGCCACCTGGACCGTGCGCGGCAACGTCGCCACCGGGACGACGCCGAGCGGGGTGGTGGTGACCGCCACGCTCACCGGCCCGGCCGCCTGGTTCTCGGTGCCGACTGGTCCCCTGGTGCTCACCGGCCCTACTCCGGGGTACTTCCCTTCCACCACGACCCAGGCGCTGCTCCCGGAAATCACCGGGTGTGGCGGTCAGGTGGCGGCCTTGGCAACCGAGCCTTCATGCGGAAGCATGACCTACTCGTTCTCCCGGCCCGTGATCGCGCGGGTCCTCTACATCGGCGATATCGGCACGGGCTCGATCGACGCGGGCATTTTTCTTGACTACCACGATTCGCCGGTGACGCTGGCCTCCGGGACGTTCAGCCTCGCGTCGGCAGATTCCGAAACACCAAACACGTCCATCTGGAATGGCGGCGCCACGGTCGGCATCACGGACCCGGCCGCCGAGGTGGGCAAGTCGGGTGTGAACGCGAGCAGTTGCGGCACGTTCGGCTGTGGTGCCTATGACATCACCACCCCGACGCAGACGGTCACCCACCTGACCCTGAACTACGGCTACGCGGGCACTGGAACCAGCGAAGACGTATTCTCCCAGATCCTCGCCATCACCCCCGCCACGCCGGCGTTGACGCTGCAGAAGTCGGTCAGGCCCTTGGTCGCGGCCGGGGCGGGCACGACGGTGACCTTCCGCTACCTGATCACCAACACCGGCAACGTCACGCTGACCGACGTGCACCCGAAGGACACCTCGTTCTCCGGCACCGGCACCCCGTCGCGGATCACCTGCCCGGCCACGACCCTGGACCCGGGTCATCATGAGACCTGCACCGACACGTACAGGCTGACCCAGGCGGATGCGGACGCCGGAAAGGTCATCAACACCGCGACCGCCACCGGAGCCCCGCCCAGCGGGCCGCCGGTGACCAGTTCTCCGTCCAGCGCCACCGTCACCATCCCGGCTCATCCGGCGATCGTCATCAAGAAGTCGGCGTCGCCGGGAACGTTTGACGCGGCCGGGACCACGATTCACTACAGCTACCTGGTCACCAACACCGGGAACGTGACATTGACCGGCGTAAAGGTCAACGACCTGCTCCCTGGCCTGTCGAGCATCGGCTGTCCGTCTGCCACGCTCAACCCGGGCAAGGACATGACCTGCACCGCCACCTACATGACCACAGAAGCGGACGTGCAGGCAGGAACCGTCGCCAACACCGCGACCGTGACCGGCGACCCGCCATCTGGATCACCGGTGATATCCGCGCCATCCACGGTGGTCATCGCGGCGCCGGCGTCGATCCACCGGGGCACCCCCGTGCCGGTCACCGGGTGACGTAGCGCGCACGCGCGGCTGTTCCTGCCCGCCCGGGCCGGGCAGGAACAGCCGCCGGCACACGCACCACTCGCGCGGGCCGTCGCCCGCACCCGGACAGCCGGTAATCCAAGCCCGTCACCGCCAGGCCGGGCCAGACCTCCCGACGAAGGAGCAGCAATGCGCACGCCCTTCCGCCGGCGCCCGCCGGCCGCAGTGGCGTCATCCAGACCATGCCGACTCCGCATCGCGGTCGGCATCCTGACCGCCGCCGCCACCGCCTCTGCCGCGGCGCTCACAACGGGATGCAGCCATGACGCGCCCGCGCGGCCGGTCGTCGCCGCCCAGGTGCATGCCGGGATCGCGCCCGGACCCGTGGCAGCCCCGGCCGGGTGGAGCCTGATCGCCACCGCTAAGGGCACCATCCCGCGCTTCGCTACCCCGGGAAGCCCGCAGGACGGCACCGTGCCAGGCCGCTGGTACGGCGCCCCGTCATCCCTGCCGGTGATCGGCCAGCAGCCGGGATGGTTCAGGATCCGGCTCGTCACCCGCCCCAACGGGTCGACGGCCTGGGTCCGTGCCGCCGACGTGACCATCACCGCCACGCCGTACCGGATCGTCGTCAACCTGGCCGCCGAGCACCTGCGGCTCTACCGGCTCGGCAAGCAGATCATGAACGCCCCGGCCGGGATCGGGACCAAGCAGGACCCGACGCCGACGGGCCAGTATTTCGTCGCCATGTTTGAGCAGTCCCCCAGTGCCGGATACGGTCCGTTCATCCTCGTCACCTCGGCCCATTCCGACGCGATCAGCGACTGGGAAGGCTCCGGCGACGCGGTCATAGGCATCCACGGCCCGCTCGGTGAGGCCAGCCTGATCGGAACCAGCGGTGCCGCGCTGTCACACGGCTGCATCAGGCTCCAACTCCCCGACCTGGCCCGCCTCCGGCACGTACCCGTCGGCACTCCCATCACCATCACCTGACAGCGATAGTGTGCCCTCATGACGACTGAAGGCGATCGGGTCGCCGGGTTTGGCAGGCTTGAGGATGGGTTGAAGCAGTCGAGCCCCTGGTACACGTGGGGGCCGTACGTTAGCGAACGGCAGTGGGGCACGGTCCGCGAGGACTACAGCCAGGACGGGGACGCGTGGAACTACCTGCCGCATGACCAGGCCAGGTCCCGCGCCTACCGGTGGGGTGAGGACGGGCTGGCCGGGTTCAGCGACGTCGAGCAGCGGCTCTGCCTCGGGCTGGCGCTGTGGAACGGGCGCGACCCCTTCCTCAAGGAGCGGCTGTTCGGGCTGACCGGCCCGGAGGGCAACCACGGCGAGGACGTCAAGGAGCACTGGTGGTACCTGGACGCGCTGCCGAGCCACGCCTGGAACCGCTGGCGTTACCACTACCCGCAAGGCGCGTTCCCCTACGACCAGCTCCGCGTGGAGAACGCGCGGCGGGACCGGCGCAGCCCGGAGTACGAGATCCTGGACACCGGCATCTTCGACACCGACCGGTACTGGATCACCGAAGTCAGCTACGCGAAGACCGGCGACGCGCGGGAGCTGCTGGTAGAGATCACCGTTACCAACGCGGGCCCTGACGCCGACACGCTGCACGTGCTGCCGACCACATGGTTCCGCAACACCTGGTCCTGGGACAAGGGCGAGCCCAAGCCGGCCATGAGGCTGGCCGGTGACGCCGCCATCGACATCGACCACCCTTTCCTCGGGCCGCTCGAACTGGTGGCGGACACCGCCGACGAGACCGGCGGCAACAGCGTCGCGCCGACGCCGCTGTTCTGCGAGAACGAGACCAACAACCAACGGCTCTTCAACTGCGCGCCGGTCACGCCCTACCCGAAGGACGGCATCAACGACCACGTGGTCAGCGGCGCCCCGACGGTGAACCCGGACCAGGAGGGCACCAAGTGCGCCTTCTGGTACCAGCTGACGGTCCAGCCCGGAGCGACCGCCACCATCCGGCTGAGGCTGCGCCCGAAGCAGGAAACGGGAACCAACGGTCCGTTCGATAAGAAAGACTTTGATCTCACTGCTGCGCAGCGTCGGGCCGAGGCGGACGAGTTCTACCAGGCGCTGACCCCGCCGCAGGCCGGCGCCGACGAGGCGCTGGTCATGCGGCAGGCCTTCGCCGGGATGCTCTGGTCGAAGCAGTTCTACAACTACGACGTTGCGACCTGGTTGGACGGCGACCCGGCGCAGCCGCCGCCGCCGCGCGAGCGCGAGCTGAACCGGAACGCCCGCTGGCGGAACTTCAACGCCTTCGACATCCTGTCGATGCCGGACAAGTGGGAGTACCCGTGGTTCGCCGCCTGGGACCTGTCCTTCCACTGCGTTTCGCTGGCCCATGTGGACCCCGGTTTCGCCAAGTACCAGCTGGTGCTGCTCTGCCGGGAGTGGTTCCAGCATCCGAACGGGGCGCTGCCGGCCTACGAGTGGGACTTCTCCGACGTGAATCCGCCGGTCCAGGCGTGGGCGGCGCTCGAGGTGTTCGCGCTCGACGGGTGCAAGGATTTCGACTTCCTCGCCCGGGTCTTCGACAAGCTGCTGGTGAACTTCACCTGGTGGGTGAACAGGGAAGACGTGTGGGGCAATGACCTTTTCGAGGGCGGTTTCCTCGGCCTGGACAACATCGGGCCGATCGACCGCTCGCACCTGCCGGCGGGCACGGTCCTCGAGCAGTCGGACGCCACCGGCTGGATGGCCTTCTACGCGCTGTCCATGGCCACGATCGCGCTCATTCTCTGGCGCAACGGCCGCCAGGCCGGCGCCGACTTGGTGCTCAAGTTCCTCGAGCACTATGCGGGCATCACCACCGCGCTTGAGACCCAGGGGATGTGGGACGACGCCGACGGGATGTTCTACGACCACCTCTGCCTGGCCAGCGGTGCGGTCATCCCGGTCAAGGCCAGGTCCATGGTCGGCATGATCCCGCTGCTCGCCGTCGGCGTCGTCGACCACCAGATGGTCGTCACCGCGCTCCGGTTCAAGAAGGCGTTCGCCGACTTCCTGCACCGGCAGGGGCTGACCGACGCGGACAAGGCCCGCGAGATGGGGCTGCTCCGCGACGGCGCAGGCCGCCCGGAGAAGCTGCTGCTCAGCGTGGTCGAGGTGGACCGCCTCGCGCCGCTGTTCCGGTCGCTGTTCGACGAGTCGAAGTTCCTGTCCCCGTACGGCCTGCGGTCACTCAGCGCGGAACTCAAGGACCAGCCGTACGTGCTGCGCCTGGAGGGCACGACCGCGACGATCGACTACGAGCCGGCCGAGTCCACCACCGCGATGTTCGGCGGCAACTCTAACTGGCGCGGGCCGATCTGGTTCCCGCTGAACTACCTGCTGTGCAACTCGCTGCAGACCTACCACGCGTTCTTCGGCGACGACTTCACCGTGGAGTACCCGACCGGGTCAGGCGAGCGGAAGAACCTGAGCGAGGTCGCCGCCGACCTGCGGCAGCGACTCGTCTCGATCTTCCTGCGGGGCGAGGACGGGCGGCGGCCCTGCCACGGCTGGGTGGACAAACTGCAGAACGACCCGAACTGGCGCGACAACGTCTACTTCAACGAGTACTACCACGGTGACAACGCGGCCGGCCTCGGCGCGAGCCATCAGACCGGCTGGACCGGGCTGATCGCCGACGTCATCCGCCGCCGCCACGGCGCGGTGCCGGAGGCCATCGACTTTATCGGCAGCCTGGATTACCCGGACAAGTACGAGTCATGATCTCCCGCGACTATTTTACGAGACCAGGCTGGCGTCCGCCGAGCGTGACCGCGGTCAGCAGGCCGGCCAGGATGACGAGGCCAGCCGACAGGTAGAGCGCGTCGTGCAGCCCCTGGCCGAAGGAGGCGTACGCCGCCCCGATCACCTCGTTCACGATCGAGCCGTAGCTGGTGTACTTGGTGGGCGTCTGGCCGGTCTCGATGAACGTGATAATCGTCGACTTGAAGCCGAGGATCAGGGCCTTCTCGCCGGGCGGGACGTTCAGTGCCAGCAGGTGGCTGGTGAGGGAGGCGTTGAGCTGGGAGAAAACGAGCGCGCCGAGGACCGCGACGCCGGTGACCGCCCCGATCTCCCGGCTGGTGTTGGTGGCGGAGGCGGCCATCCCCGAGCGCTCGGGCACCACGGCGTTGAGCACGGTGGAGGTGACCGGCACCACGGTGATGCCGATGCCGATGCCGGCCAGTGCCAGGGCGAGGCCGAGGAGCAGGTAGTTCGGGTGCGGGGTGATCAGCGGGTTGGCCAGCAGCAGTCCGGCCGCGAACGCGGCGCAGCCGCTGACGATGAGCCAGCGCGGCCCGACCTGGCTGGTCAGATAGCCAGCCAGCAGCGACGAGACGATCATGAGGACGGTCATCGGGGCGAAGACCAGCGCGATCCGGTAGCCGGAGGCCATCACCACCTCGTCCAGGTAGAGCGCGGTGAAGAAGAAGATCGCGAACGTCGCGAAGTAGGTGCAGAAGGCGACGACGTTCGGCACGGTGAACCAGACGGAGCGGAACAGCTTCACGTCAAGCAGCGGGTTGGGGGCTCGCCGTTCCCAGAGCACGAACGCGACGGCGAGCGCGACGGCGGCGCAGAGCAGGCCCACCACCAGCGGCCGGGTGAAGCTCGACGTCTCCGCGTCGAGGATGGCGAACACCAGCGTGGCCAGTGCGCCCGCGCCGAGGAGGGTGCCGAGGGTGTCGACCCGCAGCTGCCGGGGGTCGGAGCTCTCCGGCACGACGACCGCCGCGACCAGCAGCGCCGCCAGGCCGAAGAACAGGTTGAACCAGAAGATCCCGCGCCAGTTCCACGCGCCGACGAGCGCGCCGCCGATCACGGGGCCCATCGCCAGGGCCAGCCCGGAGACCGCGGCCCAGACCCCGATCGCGCGGGCGCGGGCGCGGTCGTCGGTGTAGATGTGCCGGAGCACCGACAGCGTGCCCGGCTCGCTGGCCGCGGCGCCCATGCCCATGATGGCGCGGCCGGCGATCAGCGTCTGCGCGTTCGGGGCGAGCGCGCAGAGCACGGACCCGGCGCAGAAGACCCCGGCCCCGGTCAGCATGACCTTCTTGCGGCCGAGTTCGTCGCCGATCATGCCGCAGGCGAGCATGAGCGAGGCGAAGGTCAGCGCGTAGCCGCCGACCACCCACTGCAGGTCGGCGACCGAGGCCTTCAAATCGGTCTGTATGTTGCCGAGGCCGACGGAAACGATCGTGTTGTCGAGGAACGTAAGGAACAGAATCGTGCAGAGCGCGGCGAGCGCGAGCCGGTTCGACCGGTCGCGCCCGCCAACCGCGTCGGCGACGGCATTCAGGGGGTGCCGCAAGGGCATGGGTGACGCCTCCCTCTGTGCCGCTGATTCACGTGAAACCTCTTGTCAGCGCACCTTGTTTCCGTACAGGCGGACGGCAAGCGGGGCGAATACCACGAGCATCCCCGCCGACCAGCAGAGCACCGCGAGTTCGGGGTGCTGCGCTGGCCAGACGTGCACCGCCGCCGCCGGGTTCGGGTTGCCGAAGAGCTGACGGCAGGCGGCGGCGAGCGAGGACATCGGGTTCCATTCCGCGACCGGCTGGAGCCATCCTGGCATGCCTTGGGTCGGCACGAAAGCACTTGATATGAACGTCAGCGGGAGGAAAATAACGAACCCGGTCTGCTGCGCGGCCTCCGGGCTGCGCAGCACCATGCCCAGGCAGACGCCGACCCAGGTGAACGCGTACCCGAAAAGCAGCGCGAGCGCGAACGCCTCGATCGCCTGGCCGGCCGTGCCGTTGATGCGCCAGCCGATCGCCAGCCCGACCAGGGCCACCAGGCCGGCGCCGATCACCTGGGTGAGCAGGTCCGCGATCGTCCGCGCGGTCAGCACGGCGGCGCGGGACATGGGCAGCGACCGGAAGCGGTCGATCAGTCCGGTCTCCATGTCGCTGACGATGGCGACCGCGGTGCCGGGGGCGGTCTGCGCGAGTGACATGCCGAGCATCCCGCCGATCAGGTAGGCGTGATAGCCCCCGCCGCCGATGCCGCCGATCGCCCCGCCGAAGACGTAGGCGAACATCAGCACGAACAAGACCGGCTGGATCGTCACGTCGGAGAGCGTCTCGGGCTCGCGCCTGATCCGGGCGATTGACCGTTTGGTCAGCACCCAGACGTCGGTGATGAATAGGACGAGCGGGTTGCGGCCGGCCGTGGTGGCCGGGGGCGCGGCTCCTGGTGCCAATGCGATCGCGGTCATCGGCCTGCCTCCTGCTGCGTCTGCTCTTCTTTCCGGTCTTCCAAGTCCTGCTTGTCTTCCGCCACGTGGCCGGTGAGCGTCAGGAAGACGTCGTCGAGCGAGGCGCTGCGCACGGATATCTCGCTGACCTTGACCCCGGCCGCGTCGAGAGCCCGCACCACCTCGGTCGCCAGCCCGTCGGAGGCGATAACAGGCGCCTCGATGAAACGGGTCGGTTCGTTCGCGGTGATCGGCGTGGTCGTAAACGGCGCCAGCGCCTTCGCGGCGGTGGCCGCGTCGGACTCGTCGGCCAGCGTGATCAGCAGCCGCTGGCCGCCGACGGACGCCTTGAGCTCGGCCGGGGTGCCCTCGGCGATGACCTTGCCGCCGTCGATGACCGCGACCCGGCTGGCAAGCACGTCGGCCTCGTCGAGGTACTGGGTGGTGAGCAGCAGCGTCGTGCCGCCGGTGACCAGCTGGCGCACGATGTCCCACATCAGCGCGCGGGCGCTCGGGTCGAGGCCGGTGGTGGGCTCGTCCAGGAAGAGCACCGACGGGCGGCCGATCAGCGAGGCCGCCAGGTCGAGGCGACGGCGCATCCCGCCGGAGTAGGTCTTGACCGCCCGGCTCGCTGCGGCGGTCAGGTCGAACTGCTCGAGCAGATCGTCCGCCCGCTGCTTGGCGGCCTTCGCGGTCAGCCGGCTGAGCTGGCCGATCATGATCAGGTTGGACCGGCCGGTGAGGTACTCGTCAAGCGCGGCGTACTGACCGGTGAGCCCGATCGTCCGCCGGACGGTGGCGGCCTCGGCGGTCACGTCGTGGCCGAGGACGCGGGCGCTCCCGCCATCAGGCCGCAGCAGCGTGGCCAGCACCCGGACGGCGGTGGTCTTGCCCGCGCCATTGGGGCCGAGCAGGCCGTAGACGGTGCCGGCGGGCACGGTCAGGTCGAACCCGTCCAGGGCCTTGGTCTTGCCGTAATGCTTGATCAGGCCGTCCGCCTCGATGGCGGGTTTGTCACTCATGGCGTCTCCAGGCATCCCCGCGGGGTGCGCTCGTCGTCTTCTCGTACAGCGTACTATTCCAGTACGCTGTACGATAGCAGTACGGTGTACGAGAGGGCAAACGGTTAACCGTGCACACCGAATCACGGCGGCCGGGGGACGCGCCGACCACGGCGGACGAGGAGCTTCGGTGGGCGAGGACGAGGAAGACGAGGGGCTCTTCCGGCCGATGCGCCTGTTCTACTCGGGCGGGCCATTCGGCCCGAGCAACCGGCGCGAACGGAAAGAACGGCAGCACGAGCGGGTGATCGCCGAGCGGGCCAGCAAGCGCAAGGAGCAATGGGAGGCTCGGGGCCGGACGTCTCCGCAGCGCCGCGGGGGCGGACTCAGCCGGGCGGACATCGTCGATATCGCGATCGCGATCGCCGACGCCGAGGGGGCTGAGGCGGTCAGCATGCGGCGGATCGCCCACGACCTCCGGGTCGGCGCGATGTCGCTCTACTGGCACGTCGAGTCCAAGGAAGAACTGCACGAGTTCATGCTCGAGACGGTGCACGCGGAGATCGAGGCGCCGCCGCCGTCGGGGGACTGGCGAACGGACCTGGCGGCCTACGCAAGCAACACCAGGGACGCGCTGCTACGCCACCCGTGGGCCATCGATTTCGTCAACACCGGCCCGCCGTCCGGCCCCAACGACGCGCGCAACGCCGAGCGACTGATCGGGGCGCTCGACGGACTCGGCCTCGACGTCAAGACCACGATGTGGATCCTGAACACGCTCGCCACCTACGTCACGGGTGCCGCGCTCCGCGACATTCAGGAGCAACGCTGGCACCGCACCATCGATGAGGCGATCTCGGAGATGACCCAGGCGGAGATAGAGGCGTGGCGCGACGAATTCGCGCAGCAGATCCGCGGTTCGGGGCGCTACCCGCACATCACCAGGATCCTCGACGCGAACTTCGACCCGGACGCACCCGAGACGAGCGGTGACCGTTTCTGGTTCGGCCTGGGCTGCGTGCTCGACGGGATCGCCGCCGCGATAGCCCGGTTCGGTGAGCGCCGGCAGGGCTGAACCGCGAAGTCCGCGGCGGCGTCGTGCGCATGATCGGGCTGCCGGGATTATCCGGGCTCGCTCGCGGTGATATGGGAGCTGGTCGCGCTGTACGCCGGATATGTCCGCGAAAGAGACGAGGTTGCGGCCGCATCGCCGGAGGCGTGGACGAGCGGCGTGGTATCCGGACAAGGCTGTGCGGCCGGCCGACGGGAGAGGCTCACGTCTTTTTCTGCCAGCGCACAGTAGGCGAACCAGCCGATGACCGCGACCGCGCACAGCACATAGGAGTCGCCGAGAATCTGCTGCCACGGCGCCCAGTCCAGTTCCCTGTTGCCGCCTCGGGGCAGCCAGCACTGCGCTCCTACCCCGAAAATCACCAGGCCCGTGACCGCGAGCCGTCGGGCGCTGATGGCCAGACACAGCAGCGCTGGCGCTGCCCAGACCCAGTGATGCGACCATGAGATCGGCGAGATGAGCAAGATGGCGAAGGCATTGAGAACCAGCGCCATGTGTTCATCGCCGGCCGAGAGCGCCTGGCGCATGCCCACGCATGCCGCCGCGATGACCATGAGCGAGATGGCCAGCCAGAAGTAGGTGAACGGCATAGTCCCCGGATGGAGACCGGCGCGGGTCAGGACCCCGTAGATGCTCTGGTTCCCCGCATACTGCGGTTCGCCGATCCTGCCGACATCGAACAACGTGCTCGTCCAGTAATGCGCCGAATCCGCGGGAGCCAGCAGGAATCCCAGCCCGGTGGCTGCGGCGAAAGAAGCGCCCATCGTCGCGGCGGCCCGGTAGTCGCGTCGCAGCAGAAAAAACACCACGAAGAGAGCTGGTGTCAGCTTCACCGCCGCCGCCAGCCCGGCCAGCGAGCCCCGCGGCCAGCGGGGCGAGCCGGTTAGGCAGTCCGCGATGACCATGGCCATCAGGAACACGTCGACCTGGCCGTAGGCGAGATTTCCGCGCACCGGTTCAAGCAGCAGAGCGGTCGGCAGCACCCAGCCCAGGTTCCATCCAAGACGGCGATAGAACGGCCGCAGTGCCAGCGCGAGCACCGCGAGGATCCCGAGATCTAGGACAAGGCCGGCGAGCGGCAGCGGGATCAGCGATAGGGGTGACAATATGATCGCGGCCAGCGGAGGGTACGTGAACGGCATCCGCACGCCCTCGGCCGTTGGCGGCAGCGTGCCGTAGAGATTGCCGCCCTCCAGCCATATGCGCCCACCGATGCGATAGACATCGAGATCCAGGTGGTAGGCCAGGCAGGCGTACACGAGGGTCGCCACACAGGCAGCGGCGAGCAGGATGCGGGACTTCATGCCCCTATCTCTACCGAACGCCCGCTGCGGCCACCGTAGCTATGTTCCTTATCTGGCGCTTATTAACCGTCGTTATCGTCGCGATCCTGATGAGATGCGCGTGCTGATGCCCGGTTGAGCCGACGGGGATCCCGTCACCATGGTGTCCGGGCCTGGTCAGGGCAGCATGGCTAGCTTACCGACGATGGCCCGGGCAGCCGCTATTTCCAACGAAAGTGCACGAACAGGCGCCCGAAGTTCTTCGAATCTTTTTCGATTCGGTGGTAGAGCGGTTTGATGTCCTTGCGCTCAAGGAATCGAAGAACGTGCTTCTTCAGCTGGCCTGACCCCTTGCCGGGGATGATCTCGAGGACGGGCGCCTTCTTCGCCACGGCCTCGTCGAACTTCTGCTTCAGCGCCTTCTCGATCTCGGGCCCTGAGTTGTAAATGTCGTGCAGGTCCAGCGTGAGCTTCACCGGTCCAGGCTACGCCCTGCCGGCCAGGGCCGACATCGGTCGGGGCTCAGCGGCTCAGAGCACGCCGGGAACGGCCGCGCCGCCCTGGTCGGACTCGCCGTAGGGCCAGAGGGCGGCGATGGCCTTCGCCGCGGTCTGCGGGGGGTCGCCCTCGGCGAGCACCGTCTGCACCCGCTGCTCGCCCGGCGTAGGCGGCTCAACGGCCGCGAGCTGGCTGTCGAGCAGCTTCTCGGGGAAGAAATGGTCCCGCCGGGTCAGCAGCCGCCGCTCAAGCACCTCCCTGCTCACCGTGAGGAAGATCATCGCGGCCGCGGGCCGCCCGTCGAGCAGATCGTCCCGGTACGCGCGCTTGAGCGCCGAGCAGGTGATCACTGCGGACCGCCCCTCGGCGATCCTGGTCTCGATCCAGTCGTTGACCGCGCGCAGCCACGGCTGGCGGTCCTCGTCGGTGAGCGGTATGCCCGCCCGCATCTTGGCGACGTTGGCTTCCGGGTGGAATGTGTCGGCATCGGCGAACAGCCAGCGCAGCCGCCCGGCGAGCAGCGCGCCGACGGTCGTCTTGCCGCTCCCGGCCACGCCGGCGACGATCAGGATCACTGTTTGATCCTATGCCGCTGAGCAGGCAATGTAACGACGCGGGGGCGGCTGGAGCTGCTCCCGTAGCAGAGGCCGCGGACGCTCAGTGGATGAAGGCGCCGACCGCGACGGCGGCGAAGACCACCGTCAGGTACACCAGTGACAGGTGGAACAGGCGCATCGTAACGAGGCCGTCGGCGCCAGTGGTGCCTGCGGCACCGACGGCACCGGGGGCACCGGGGGCAACCGCAGCGTCCATCCCGCGTGACAGATGGAAGAGCCGGTGCACCTCGTAAAGGAAGGCGGCCCCCGCCACGATCGCGACCCCGCCGTATACCGGGCCGGCCCAGGGCCAGACCGCCAGCGAGACGGCCACCATCAGCCAGCTGTACAGGACGGACTCCGCCAGGACCCGGCGCACCGAGGCGACCACGGGGAGCATCGGGATGCCGGCGCTGCGGTAGTCGTCGCGGTACTTGATGGCCAGCGCCCAGAAGTGCGGAGGCTGCCAGAAGAACACCACGCCGAAGAGCAGCCAGGCCGGCGCGGGCACCGTCCCGGTGGCGGTGGCCCAGGCGATCAGCACCGGCGCCGCGCCGCACGCGCCGCCCCAGAGCGTCGATTGCGACGTGTGCCGCTTCAGGAGCATGGTGTAGATCACGACGTAGTAGAGGATGGCCGCCAGCGTCAGGCCCGCGGCGAGCAGGTTCGTGGTGGCAGCGAACAGCGCAACCGAGACCACCCCGAGCACAAGGCCGAAGATGAGCGCGGATTGCGGTGCGACGGTGTGCTTGACCAGCGGCCGGGAGGACGTCCGCCGCATGATCTCGTCGATGTCCCGATCGATGTAGCAGTTCAGCGCGTTCGCGCTGCCGGCCGCGAGCGCGCCGCCGAGGACCACGACCACGGTGACGAGCAGCGACGGCAGGCCACGGTAGGCGAGGAAGAGGGTGGGGACCGCGGTGATCAGCAGCAGCTCGACGATCCGCGGCTTGCAGAGCGCCACGTAGGCGCCAATCGTTGCGCGAAGCGTGGCCCGCTGCCTGGGTACGTCGGCGGCAGCGTCAACTGGCCGATGGACGTTAACCACGCTCACCTGGGATAAGACCACCTTCCGCGGCCCGTGAGGCCGGGCGCCGCATCGAGACTACACCGCGGTCTGCGGTCAAGCGCCACGTCGAGACTACACGGCGTCGTAGTGTGCCTGCACGGCAGGTCGCAGGCTGCACGTTCGGAAGGCCGATTGCTGGGAAGGGGTGTGGGCGCAGCAACAATCTCACGGGGGTCATGTGGCGGCGGGTCAGGTGCCGGGATCAACGTACCGGCTGCAGCTCACGCCGGACTTCGGCTTCGCTGAGGCTGCCGAGGCGGGCGAGTATCTTGCGGATCTCGGTGTGACGCATGTGTACCTGTCGCCGGTGCTCGAGGCGGTCCCCGGATCCATGCACGGATACGACGTCACCGACCACTCGCGCATCCGCGGGGAGCTTGGCGGCGAGGAGGGCTTCCGCGCCATGGGCAAGCGGCTGCGCGGCCTCGGCCTGAGCATCGTCGTCGATATCGTGCCGAACCATATGGCCGTGCCCGCCAACCTGACGCTCAACCGGCAGCTCTGGTCGGTTCTGCGGGACGGCCCTACGTCACCGTACGGGACCTGGTTCGACATCGACTGGCAGGCGCAGGACGGCCGGATGCTGCTGCCGATCCTCGGTGACCCGCTTGAGTCGTGCCTGGGCGACCTCTGGGTCGAGCCCGACGGCGGACCGGACGGCGAGCCTGCCCTCCGCTACTTCGACCACGTGCTGCCGCTCCGGCCGCAGACGGCGCGGCTGCCCCTGCGCGACCTGCTGGAGTCCCAGCACTACCGGCTGGCCGGGTGGCGGGACGCCTCGGATGAGCTGAACTGGCGGCGGTTCTTCAACATCACGACGCTGATCGGGGTCCGGGTCGAGGACCCGGCGGTGTTCGACGCAACGCACGAGGTCATCGTCCGGCTGGTGGCCCAGGGGCTCGTGGACGGCCTCCGGATCGACCACCCGGACGGGCTTGCCGACCCTCGCGGCTACCTGACCAGGCTCGCGTCAGCGACCAACGGTGCCTGGGTGGTAGTGGAGAAGATCCTCGAAGCGGGCGAGACGCTGCCTGCCGACTGGGCCTGCGCAGGCACGACCGGGTACGACGCGCTGCGGATCGTCGACGGGCTCTTCCTCGACCCCGGCGCGGCCGACGCGCTCACCGCCGAATACGCGCGCTTCAGCCGCCGGGCGGGTGCCGACTCCGTTGCCCTGCGGTTCGCCGACGTTGCCGCGACCGCCAAGCGAGAGGCCGCAGACAAGACACTCTCCGCCGAGGTGAACCGGCTGGCCCGGCTCGTCGCTGACGTCTTCCCTGGCGGCACGCAGGACGAGGCCCGCGCCGTCCTCGTCGAGGTGCTCGCGGCGTTCCCGGTCTACCGCGCGTACGTGCGCCCGGGCGAGTCCCCGTCGGCGCAGGCGGAGGCGGCCATCGTCGGCGCGGTCGCGGCGGCCCGTCGGCGGCTGCCACAGCGGTGGCGCGGGCTCGCCAGCGACCTCGGCGCTGCCGCGCTCGGCACGCAGCGGCCGGTGGGCGGCCCGCCCGGCCGGGCGGGCGAGCTGATCGTGCGGTTCCAGCAGACCACCGGACCGGTGCTGGCCAAGGGGGTCGAGGACTCGGCCTTCTACCGGTGGTCGCGGCTGCTAACGCTCAACGAGGTGGGCGGCGATCCCGACCGGTTCGGCGTGCTGCCCGAGGCTTTCCACGCGGAGGCCGAACGGCTTGCGGCGAGCTGGCCGGCCACCATGACCACCTTGTCCACCCACGACACCAAGCGCCAGGAGGACGTCAGGGCCAGGCTCGCGGTGCTCGCCGAGTTGCCCGCGCGCTGGGGCGCCCACGTCGCCCAGTGGCATGAGCGGGCGATGGCCCTGCGCTTCCTCGGTAACACCACGGCCGCCGTGGACCCGGACACCGAGTACCTGATCTGGCAGACCCTCGTCGGTACCTGGCCGATCAGCGGGGAGCGGCTGGCCGATTACCTGACGAAGGCGATCCGGGAGGCGAATCGGCGAACCTCGTGGGCCGACCAGAACCCCGCGTACGAGGGAGCTGTGCACGGTCTGGCCGCCCGCGCGATCGACGATCCCGGACTGTCGGAGTCCATCGGGGAGTTCGTCGCAGGGATCGCCGCCGACGCGCTGGCCAATTCACTTGGCGTCAAGCTCGTTCAGCTCACCATGCCGGGGGTGCCCGACATCTACCAGGGCTGCGACCTGTCCGGGCTCTCCCTGGTCGACCCGGACAACCGGCGCGACGTGGGCTTCGCCCGCCGTCGCGCGCTCCTCGCCGACCTGGACGCGGATGGCCTCAGCCTGGACGACCCAGCGGAGGCCGGCGGCCTCAGCCTGGACGCGGCCAAGCTGCTCGTCACCGCCTGCACGCTGCGGCTGCGCCGCGCCCGTCCGGAGTGGTTCACCGACGGCTACACCCCGATGAGGGCCACCGGCCCCGCGGCAGGCCATGTGCTTGCCTTCGCCCGGGGCGGCACCGCCGGAGGGGGGCCGGCCGTCACGGTGGCGACCAGGCTCCCGGTCGGCCTGCGCGAACGGGGCGGCTGGTCGGATACAGTTCTCCCGCTCAACGGCTGGGGGAGGGGATGGGTGGACGCGCTCACCGGCGCGGTATTTCGCGGGGAGCGCGTGCTACTCGGCGAACTGATGCGGGCGCTGCCCGTGGCGCTGCTTGTTCCGGAGGGTGAGTGACTGTCTTCAGCGTGTGGGCGCCGGCCGCGAATCGGGTGGACGTGGAGGTGGCCGGGCGGCCTCATCCGATGTCGCCCGGCGACCGGCCGGGGTGGTGGACCACGGACGTGGCGGACGCACCCGACGGGACCGACTACGCCTTCCGCCTCGACGGCGGCGAGGCGCTGGCCGACCCCCGCTCACCCCGGCAGCCCGGCGGGCCGGCCGGCCAGAGCCGGACCTACGACCACGCGGCGTTCGCGTGGACGGACCGGCACTGGCGCGGCGCGCCGCTCTCCGGCGCGGTGATCTACGAGCTGCACGTCGGCACGTTCACCCTAGAGGGGACGCTGGACGCCGCCATCGAGCAGCTGGGCCACCTCATTGATCTTGGCGTGACGGTGGTCGAGTTGATGCCGCTCGCCGCGTTCCCCGGCAGTCATGGCTGGGGGTATGACGGGATCGGCCTGTGGGCGGTGCACGAGCCCTATGGCGGGCCGGACGCGCTGAAGCGGTTCGTGGACGCCTGCCACGCGCACGGGCTCGCCGTCTACCTCGATGTGGTCTACAACCATGTCGGGCCGGGCAATCGGCTCGCCTCGTTCGGGCCCTACTTCACCGACGCGCACCTGACGCCGTGGGGCCCGGCGGTCAACCTGGACCAGCCGGGCTCCGATGAGGTGCGCGCGTTCATCGTGGAGAACGCGCAGACGTGGCTGCGGGACTACCACCTCGACGGGCTCCGCCTCGACGCGGTGCACGCGCTCGTGGACAACCGCGCGGTGCACATCCTGGAGGAACTGGCGGTCGCCGTGGACGCCCTCGCCGCAGCGACCGGACGGTCGCTCACGCTGGTGGCCGAGTCCGACCTCAACAACCCCAGGCTGATCGCGGGCAGGCAGGCGGGCGGCTACGGGCTCGACGCGCAGTGGGACGACGACTTCCACCACAGCGTGCACGCGCTTGTCACGGGCGAGCGGCAGGGGTACTACACCGACTTCGGCGCGATCTCAGCCGTCGCCAAGGTGCTGACCAGTGCATACTTCCACGACGGGAGCTGGTCGACGTTCCGTGGCCGGACCCATGGCCGCCCGGTCGACACCCTGACCATGCCGGCTGACCGGTTCGTCGTGTTCATCCAGGATCACGACCAGGTCGGCAACCGGGCGGCAGGCGACCGCCTCCCCGCCACGCTCGCCGACCATCCGAACGGGGACGGGCTGCTCCGCATCTCGTCCGGCCTCCTGCTCACCGCGCCGTTCACGCCGATGCTTTTCATGGGCGAGGAGTGGGGCGCCGACACTCCGTGGCAGTTCTTCACCGACCACACCGACCCCCGCCTGGCGGCGGCGGCCAGCGCCGGCCGCAGGTCCGAGTTCGCCGAGCACGGCTGGCGGCAAGCCGACGTCCCCGACCCGCAGGACAAGGAGACGTTCCTCCGCTCCAAGCTCGACTGGGACCAGCCCTCCCGCGACCCCTACCGCTCGCTACTCGGCTGGTACCGCGCCCTGCTGGCCCTGCGCCGGTCCCGCCCCGAGCTCGCCGACCCGCGCCTCGACCAGATCCACGTCGACTACGCCGAGGACGCCTGCTGGCTGGTCATCCACCGTGGCCAGCTCCGCATCGCCGCCAACCCAGGCCCGGCCGCCGCGACCATTCCTCTCAAGAGCGGAACGGCCAAGCCAGACGGCGGCCCCGCCGTCAAGCCCCTGGGCAATTCCGCGGTTAAGCCAGTCCCGCTCATTACCTCAGCCCCCGGCATCTCAATCGCCCCCGACGCCGTCACCCTTCCCGCTGCCACCTTCGCAATCCTCGACCTGTCAGCGGGGTCGTCGCTAAAGCGTTAACGGCACATAGGTCTGGCGGGCTTGGGTCAATGAACCGCAGGGTCGGGAACCTCGTCGCGGCCCATCGGTCCTTCGCTCAGGGAGGCGTAAGCACTTCAGCCCGGACGCCCGTGAGCTGTTCGAAGCCCGCGCTGGCGTCCGTGGTAAGCAGAATCCGGCTAGTAGCTGCGGCGGTGGCGGCGATCATCATGTCATTGGAGGACCTTGGACGTCCGTTCGCCATCGCCATTACCGCCAGCCGTGCATGCACTCGGGCGACGCCCACGTTGTAGGGCTCGACGGGGAGGCTGGACAAGATCGCCTCTACGCGAAGAGCGCGGGCCTGGCGGTGGGCGCTATCCGCACGCTCGACGCCGACCAGCAACTCCATCGCCGTAATCGCGGCGATCGCGGCATCGTCAAGGCCGAGCGCCGAGTCCACGTCGAGCCGACCGCGCTCAATCGCGATGAGAACGCCGGTGTCGAGTATTACTCGCCGGGCCATCCGCGCACCTTGTCGGTAAAGGCAGACCGCAGGTCATCATGCACATGCTCAAGGTCATCCGCGAACCCTGCATCCGCTGGGTTGTCACGCAGGGCGGACTTAAGTCGGTCGGCTGAGGTGCGGCGCTCCGGTACGAGCCGGCCGACGGGCACCCCGTCGCGGGTGATGACGACAGTTTCGCCGTGCTCGACGGAGTCGAGGATGTTGGCGAAGCTCCGCGCCGCTTGAGTGGCAGTTACTGCAATCATGAATACATACTATCAGATCTACTCTTCTTGTATGTATATGAGCTCCCGTACCGGCCGCCGACTTCAGCGCTGGCCTGGCCTGGCGGCCAGGCGGCAGAGGGAGAAAGCTGAAGTGCCAGGCGGAGCACGCGTGCGTTCGGAATGATGATGGGCGTGCGTTTCTACGCGGACTTGCACATACATTCCAAGTTTTCCCGCGCTTGCAGTCGCGACTGCGATCTGGAGCACCTGGCCTGGTGGGCCGGGCGCAAGGGGATCGGGGTGGTCGGCACCGGTGACTTTACGCACCCTGCGTGGCGGGACGAGCTCGGCACGAAGCTGGTGCCGGACGCGCCCGGTCTGTTCCGGCTGCGGCCGGAACTCGAGCGCGCGGTGCACGACACGCTGCCGCCCGCGTGCCGGACGCCGGTCAGGTTCCTGCTGTCGTCGGAGATCTCCACGATCTACAAGCGCGACGGGCGCACACGGAAGGTCCACCACCTGCTCTACGCGCCGTCGCTCGACGCGGTCGACGAGATCACCCGCCGCCTGCTGCGGGTGGGGAACCTGGCCTCGGACGGTCGCCCGATCCTCGGGCTCGACTCGCGCGACCTGCTCGAGATCACGCTGTCCGGCGGCGACGGCTGTTACCTGGTGCCCGCGCACGCCTGGACGCCCTGGTTCGCGGTGCTCGGCTCGCAGTCCGGGTTCGACCGGGTGGCGGACTGCTACGCCGACCTGGCCTCGCACATCTTCGCCATCGAGACGGGCCTGTCGTCCGATCCCGAGATGAACTGGCGGGTGTCGAGCCTGGACGGGTACCGCCTGGTGTCAAACTCCGATGCTCACTCCCCGCCGATGCTCGGCCGCGAGGCGACCGCGTTCACCTGTGAAGCCGACTATTTCTCGATCTACCAGGCGTTGCGGACCGGGGACGGCTTCGGCGGCACCGTCGAGTTCTTCCCCGAGGAGGGCAAGTACCACCTAGACGGCCACCGCGCCTGCGGCGTGCGCACGACGCCGGTGGAGACGCAGGCGGCGGGCGGGAAGTGCCCCGTCTGCGGGAAGACGCCGACGATCGGCGTGCAGCACCGAGTCGACGTGCTGGCCGACCGGCCCGAGGGCTACCGCCTGCCGGGGGCGGCCGGGTTCGCTTCGTTCGTGCCGCTGCCGGAGATCCTGGGCGAGATCGCCGGGGTCGGCGCGAAGTCCAAGTCCGTCACCGCCCAGGCCACCGCGCTCGTGGAGCGGTTCGGGCCGGAGCTGTCCATCCTCGGCGACCTGCCGCTCGACGATCTGGCGGCGGGGGCGCCGTCGATCGTGGCCGAGGCGATCGGCCGACTCCGCCGCGGCGACGTGCGCCGCGAGGCGGGATACGACGGGGTGTACGGGACGATCCGGCTGTTCGATCCCGGGGAGCTGGCGGGCGCGGCGCTGTTCGACCTGCCCCGTCCGGCCCGTAAGCCACGCTCCGCCGCGTCGGGCAGCGGTTCCGCCAAAACGCCTGACACCGCCGAGGGTGGGTCGGCCGGGCCCGCCGTGTCGGCCGCGCCCTCGCCCGGCGGTCTGGACGCCGAGCAGCACGCGATCGTCACCCACGACGGCGGCTCGCTGCTCGTGGTGGCCGGCCCCGGTGCCGGCAAGACCCGGGTGCTCACCCACGCGATCGCGCACCGGATCGGGAACGGCCTGCCACCCGAGCGGTGCCTGGCCGTCACGTTCACCCGCCGCGCCCGCGACGAGCTCAGGGAGCGCCTCGCCGTGCTGCTCGGCGCGGAGACGGCCGCCCAGGTCACCGTCGCCACCTTCCACAGCCTCGGCCTGCTCATCCTGCGTGACCTCGGCCAGGAGGACCAGGTAGATCTCGAGGCCCCGGAAGGCTTCGACGCGTTGCTCACGCTCCCGCTGGCGCTGCTTGACGGCGATCCGGCGCTGGCGGAGGCGTACCGGTCCCGGTGGACGGACGTGTTCGTCGACGAGTACCAGGACGTGGACGAGCAGCAGTACCGGTTGCTGCGGCTGCTCACTTCACGGGGTTCCCAGGACTCCCAGGCCCAGCCGGACTCGCGGGTTTGCGCGATCGGCGACCCGGACCAGGCAATCTACGGGTTCCGCGGCGGGGACGTCGGCTACTTCCTGCAGTTCCAGTCTGACTTCGGCTCTGCGGCCATGGTGCAGCTCTCCCGGAGCTACCGGTCAGCGCCGACGATCGTGCGGGCCGCCATGCAGCTGATCCGCCCGGGCACGCTGGTCCCCGGCCGCGAGCTGGTGCCCGCCCGGACCGACATCCCGGACGGACCCGTCGTGGTGCACTCGGTGGGCGACGAGCGGGAGGAGGCCGAGGTCGTCGCGGCGGAGATCGAGCGGCTGCTCGGCGGCACGTCGTTCCACGCCCTGGACAGCCGTGCGGTCGACGGCCGGGACCTCGCGGAGCACCAGCTCTCCTTCGGTGACTTCGCCGTGCTCTACCGGACGTCCGCGCAGGCTGCCGCCGTCGGCGAGGCCCTGGCCAGGCGCGGGTTCCCGAATCAGCGGCGGTCGCACACTCGGCTGGCCGAGACGCCAGGCGTCCCCCAGATCCTGGCGGCGCTCGGCGACGTCGGCACGCTAGACGCCGACGGGCTTGACTCCGGGGACTCTGCTGCGGCCGCCCCAGACGCAGCCGGGGCCTCGGTCACCGAGCGGCTTGCGGGGGCGGTCCGCGTGGCTCTGTCTTCCGTGCCCGCCGCGATATCTGTCCCTGCCGGGCCATCCGTGAACGCTGGGTCGAAGGCGTCTGCCGGACCGAAGCCGTCTGCTGGGTCGGCCGTGCGGGCCGATTCGCAGAGCGACGCCGAGCTCAAGCGGGCCGAGGCGATCGCGGCGATCCGCTCGGCCGCCGACCTGCTCGTTCCGCTCGCGGACCGGTGCGGCGCGGACCTGAACCGGTTCCTCGATGAGGTCGCGCTCGGGGCCGAGGTCGACACCTGGGACCCGCGGGCCGACCGGATCACACTGCTGACGCTGCACGCGTCGAAGGGGCTCGAGTTCCCCGTCGTTTTCATCGTCGGCTGCGATGACGGCCTGCTCCCGCTCCGGCCGTGGCGCGGTGCCGAGATCGACTACGCCGAGGAGCGCCGTCTGCTCTTCGTCGGCATGACCCGCGCCACGACCCGGCTGACACTGCTGACGGCGGCGGAGCGGACCCTGCGGGGCGAGGTAAGCGAGTGCTCGCCGTCGCCGTTCCTGTCATCGCTAGACCCGGCCGTGCTCGACCGACGCGGCGGCAGCGCGTCCGGCCAGCGCACCCGTCGCCGCGACCGAGCTCAGCAGACCATGCTCTTCTAGGTCCGCTCTTAAGAACTTTTGACTGAACGGACCGTGGCTTCGTCTGGTCTTGCTAGCTGACGATCCGGGTGCCGCCGAAGGCGTTCGTGAAGTCTGACGCTCGCAGGACCTCTGTTCCTCGCGCGACGCTTGAGCGCCGCGCGACGCTTGAGCGCCGCTTGACGCAGCGGCCGGGCTCACGGGGTGCCTCCGTAAGGGCTCGGCCCTGATCGTGGACTGTTGCCTACATCCGGGTGTACACAACTGTCCACGGTCTTCTGAATTGACCGTTGGGTGGACGCCCAGAGGTGGTACCCGAGGAGAGCTTGGCTCTCCTGGATGCGGTGGATCGACTGCGAGCGGACCACGAAGCAGTGGTCGACATCGCCCGACGCTGCCATCTCGCCGCCCTCGTAGCCGGCGAACCCGACCGTCAGCAGCCCCCGGCCGTGGGCCTCGCGCAGGGCGGCCATCAGGTCGCGGGAGTTCCCGCTGGTGGAGAAGGCCACCGCGATATCCCGCGCGGCCGCGTGAGCGATGATCTGTCGGGAGAAGACCAGGTCAAAGCCGACGTCGTTGCCGAGCGCGGTGACGACGGCCTGATCGGCCGCCAGGTTCAGCGCCGGCAGCGCTCGGAAGGCAGGCAGCGCGCCAGCGGGCTGGTTCGTCGGTGAGCGGGTTAGCGCGCCAGCGGGCGGGCTCGCGAACAGCGCCGCGAACGTCGCGCAGTCGGTCGAGCTGCCCCCGTTGCCGAACGCGTACAGCCGCCCGCCGGCCGCGAACCGCTCCGCCATCGCCGCGCCGCGCGCGGCGACCTGGTCCGCGCTGGCCGCCAGCGTCGCCTGCTGGAGCGTGGCGGATTCCGCCGTCTTCGCGCGCGCGGAGGTGGCAAGCTCGGCGAGCAGCGGTCGCGCCTCGCGCTCGTCGGCGTCGATGAACGGGTAGAGGAACGCGGTGGCCTGCGGTTCCTGATCGTCCGCCAGCCGCGGCTCGGTCAGCAGGCCGGAGTGCTCGAAGCAGACGTGGGTCAGCTCCCAGAGCAGGTGGTAAAGGAGGACGAACCGGCCGGTGGCCGGGGCCATCGGGTCCGGATCGTCGATCCACAGCAGGTGGTCGGCCGCTCCGGCGGCCGGCCGCGGCCCCGACCCGATCCACACGGATGCCGCGCCCCAGGCCGGCGCCCGGCGCATCAGGTCGGCGACATCCTCATCGCGGCCACCGGCGACCGCTATGAGGATGTCGCCGGTCCGCAGCGCGACCCCCGCGCGCGGGACCAGATCCGGACCGGTCAGCGCGAACGCGGGCAGCGCCCGCTTGCCCACGATCACCGGGTGGACGAACTCCACCGCCATGTGGTGCGCGTGCGGCTCCCAGGAAGGGGCCACGCACCAGAGTGTCGCGCCCGCGGCGAACCGCCGCGCCATCGCGAGCGAGGCCGTCGCCAGGTCCTCCGCGAGCCCGCCGTCCAGCATGTCCGGCGTGATACCGTCCGTCATTGCGCTGCCTGCCAGACCTCGGTGATCCGGGCGGATATCTCCAGGCACATGGCTCCACGCTCCTTACTTGCTTTTCCCTACTTACTTTCCCTACCCACTTCGTCGGCGGCCGGTCGGTGGTTTGGCTGGTCGGCGGCCAGCGCGGCCAGCGCGGCCTGTCCAAGGGCGAGGCCGCCGTCGTTCGGCGGGACCAGACGGTGAGTGAGCACCTCGAACGCGAGCGCCTCAAGCCGCGTCCGGCAGAGCCGGGTCAGCAGCACGTTCTGGAACACGCCGCCGGTCAGCCCCACGGTGCGGACCGCTCGCTCGCGCGCCTCGCGCGCCGCCGAGGCGGCCACCGCCTCGGCCACCGCCACGTGGAACGCTCTGGCGAGCACGGCGGCGGGGGTGCCGGCGATCGCCTCTTCGGCCAGCGCCCGGATCAGCGGCCGATGGTCGATGACCCCGTCCGCGCCGACGGGCAGCGTCAGCTCGGCCGTTCCGCGCGCCAGTTCGGCCGTCGCGTCGGAGACCTGCGCGGCAAGCATCTCAAGCTCGAAGGCGGCCTGCGCCTCGTAACTGATCCGGTGCCTGACCCCGACCAGCGAGGCGACCGCGTCGAAGAGGCGGCCCATGCTGCTGCACGGTACTAGATGCGTTCCCAGGCGCCGCCCGGCCCGACCCGGTTGCCCGTCCGGATCCGGGTACCCCGCGTGCAAGGCGGCGAGCGTCGCGCGCTCGGCGTCGGTGCAGGCAGCCACCGACGGCAGCGCGGGATCCCAGGCGACCCCGGCGGCGGCCAGGAAGCCGAGGGCGATCCGGCACGGGCTGCGGACGGCGGCGGCACCCCTGGCCAGCGGGACCGGCAGCAGGTGGCCGACGCGCTCGAACCGGGTGGGGTCCGCCCCGACATGGAGGATCTCGCCGCCCCAGATTGTGCCGTCCGTGCCGTACCCGGCGCCGTCGAACGCGACGCCGATCATCGGCTCGCCCAGCCGCCCGTGCTCGGCCAGGAGCGACGCCACATGCGCGTGATGGTGCTGCACGAGGCGGAGCGCCGGCTCGCCTGGCCCGCCCGCGTGCTGGTGGGCCCATTTGCCGGTCTGGTAGGCGGGGTGCAGGTCGGCGGCGATCACCACGGGGGTGACCCGGTGCACGGCGGTGAGCTGCGTGACGACGCGGTCGAACGCGCGGAGCGTCGCCAGGTGGCCCATGTCGCCGATGTGAGCAGAGCAGAAGGCGCTGCCGCCATCGGTGAGGCAGCACGAGTTCTTCAGCTCGCCGCCGACCGCGAGCACCGACGGCAGCATGCGTCCGAGCGGCACCGGCAGCGGCGCGTAGCCCCGGGCGCGTCTGATGGGCAGCTCTCCCTCCGGCAGCGCCCGGACCACCGAGTCGTCGCACGGGACGTGGATCGGCCGGTCGTGCGTGAGCACCGCGTCGGCAAGGAAGGTCAGTCGGACGTCGGCTTCCGCATCGTCGAAGACGAGCGGCTCGTCACTGATGTTGGCGCTGGTCAGCACCAGTGTGTGCGGTACCGGTTCGGTACTGCCAGGGACCGGGGCGAGCAGCAGGTGATGGACCGGGGCGTAGGGCAGCAGCACGCCGAGCAGCGGGTTTCCCGGCGCCACCACGTCGGCTACCGGTGCACCGGGCAGCCGGCGCAGCAGCACGATCGGGCGGGCAGGACTGGTCAGCGATCGCTGCTCGCCGGTGCCGATCTCGGCGAGCAGCCGGGCGGTGGACAGGTTCCTTGTCAGCACCGCGAACGGCTTGTCGCCGCGCGCCTTGCGCTCCCTGAGCATGGTGACCGTCTCCAGGGAGTCGGCCCGGCAGGCCAGGTGGTACCCGCCGATGCCCTTCACCGCGACGATCCCGCCCTCGGCCAGCACGCGCTGCGCCGCGACGATGCACTCGTCGGCCCCGGTGACGGTGTTGCCGTTGACGGTGTTGCCGTCGCGGGTGAACCGGAGCGTCGGGCCGCAGTCGTGGCAGGCGATCGGCTGCGCGTGGAACCTGCGGTCGGCCGGATCGTGGTACTCCTGCTGGCACCGTTTGCACATCGAGAAGCCGGCCATCGTGGTCGCCGGGCGGTCATACGGCAGTTCCTTGATGATCGTGAACCTGGGGCCGCAGTCGGTGCAGGTGATGAACGGGTGGCGGTACCTCCGGCTGGACGGGTCGAACAGCTCCCGCAGGCAGGCGTCACAGGTGGCGACATCCGGCGGGACGAGCGTGCGCGGGCCGTTCGCGCTGCCGGAGGCGACGATCAGGAAGCCGTCCTCGGCGCGCGGCGGCATCGGCGCCTCGCTGATGGCGGTGATCAGCGCGAGCGGCGGAGGCTCGGCGGTCAGGCGTCGGGTGAGCTCGGCGATCGCGCGTGGTGGCCCTTGCGCCTCGATAAAAACCGCTGCCGCGTTGTTGCCGACGAACCCGGTCACCCCGAGCTCGGTGGCGAGCCGGAGCACGAACGGCCGGAAACCGACGCCTTGCACCACCCCCGTGACGGTGATCCTGGTCCGTACGGGCGTACGGGGGGGGGGCCGGAAATCGGCAGCCCCCCATACGGGGTGTCCGCCTCCCCGGGAGACGGCAGCACGTGAGTCATTGCTGATATCACCTATGTCCCATAGAGGGGTTCTGGGATGTCGCGCTCGGCGCGCGTTTGATGCATCTCGCACTGATCTTCGCGAGCGCTTCGGTCCGGTACGTCGCGATCCGGCGGCGCATGACTCCCTGGCCGGCCCGGTCCGGGTCGGCATGCGCGGGCCGGCTGCCCTCTCGCGTCGTGATGAACGTTTTGCGGCGTTTTTTTTGATCTGCACCGCAGCGTCTTTGCGCAGATTATGTCCGGGGCGCGGGGATGTCTATCGCGGAAGCGAAGTGTCTATGAGATTCGTGCAACAATATGGTCTGCGGCGCGAAGAACCGTCCGCGTAAGCGGCTAAATATCCCGGTAAGCACCATTGGGATAGGCCCTGGTTAATGGACCCTTCGGCCTCACAGTATGCTCGGATTGCGGTATCTCTAACAATTTCCGAATCAATGGGTGCGTCGCCCCCGGGGGCGCAGTTACGGTCGTGGTGTGCGGCAGCGCCGCAAACGTGGCCCTGCTACTTGCGGAGACCGCCCCGTGGCGGTAGGTGTGGTTCTGTGCACGAACTGTCAATCTGCGCCTCGATCGCCGACATCGCCACCAGGCGCGCGGCCGGTCGGCAGGTCAGCGTCATCAACGTGCGGGTGGGGCAGCTCCGCCAGATCGTGCCGGACACGCTCGTCTACTGCTGGGGCCTGCTCTGCGAGGAGACGTCGCTGGCGGGCTCGCGCATCATCGTGGAGACGGTGCCGGCCCGCATCCGTTGCCGGTCCTGCGAGCGCACGGCTGACGTCGGCGATCTGCCGGTGTTCGCCTGCGCAGGCTGCGGCGGGATCGACGTGGAGATCGTGGCCGGCGAGGAGTTCCTGATCACCTCACTTGAGCTCGCCGACCCGGAAACGGGAACGGCGGCGGGAGCAGAAACGGAAACGGGGGCGGGCATCTGATGGGACGGTTCCACCGGCACGATGACGGGACCGCGCACGAGCACGACGGTGACGACGGCCATCGGCACGGTGCGCCGGGCAGTGCGCGGAGCGGTGCGCCGGACCACTCCGGGTACCAGACGGGTGTCGAGCGGGTCGAGGTCCTCGAGGCGATCTTCGGCGAGAACGACAGGACCGCGGCGGCCAACCGGGCCGAGTTCGCCGCCGCCGGCGTCCGCGCGGTGAACCTGATGTCCTCACCCGGAGCGGGGAAGACGACCCTGCTCCGCGAGACCCTGTCCCGGCTGGCGGGCCGACTGCGCATCGGGGTCATCGAGGGCGACATCGAGACTAGCCTCGACGCTGACCGGCTGGCCGGGTTCGGCGCCGAGATCGCGCTGGTCAACACCGGGAACGGGTTCGGCGGCGAGTGCCACCTAGACGCCCCGATGGTGGCCTCGGCGCTGACCCGGCTGCCGCTGCGCGCGCTCGACCTGGTGCTCATCGAGAACGTCGGCAACCTGGTTTGCCCGGCTGAGTTCGACGTCGGGCAGGACGCCAGGGCGATGGTCTACGCGATCACCGAGGGCGAGGAGAAGCCGCTCAAGTACCCGGTGATGTTCCGCTCCTGCGAGCTGGTCGTGGTCAACAAGATGGACCTGCTACCGCACCTGGGGTTCGACCTGAACGGCTTCCTTGACAACCTGCGCAAGGTCAACCCCGGCGCCGATCTCATCTTCGCGAGCGCCCGCACCGGCGAAGGCGTGGACGCCTGGTGCGACTGGCTCCGCAGCCGACTCTTACAACGACATCGCGCCGCACGCTCGGAGGCAAAGGGCGGGCGATGGCAGGCGTGTGGGGCGGCGCGATCCTACCGGGCGTCGCTGCCGCGCTTGCCTTGCGCCCCGCGCGCCCGCGCCGGGGTGAGCTGGGCCGAGGCGGCGCGCGTCTCGGCGAGCGCGGCCGTCATCATGTCCGCGGCCTGACCGGCGGCGGCGAGCGCCTCGATCACCTCGGTCACCGTGTCGCCGGTGTCCAGGCCCTCCTCGTGCGCCAGTTGGCCGTCTTCCTGCTGTATGACAAGGAACCGAGCCAGCTGCTCACACAGCTGCGGGAGGCTAAGACCGATCAGCTCCAGGCTGCTCACAATGGCACGGACGTCGTCCGCGGTTGTCAGCTCGCCACCGCCGTGCGTCAGCTCGTTCAGCACCGTGATCGCGTGCGCCGCCTGGCTGGCGACCTCGCACGGGGTCATGGTGCTCGCCAGCTCAGTCACCGGCGACCCTCGGCGTCACGCACGCGCAGTGGCACAACCTGCTCTGACATCCGTCTCCTAGGGGATTCGTGCTGGGGGTCGTGGGCGTACTGCAGAGTGTTCCCGCAGGACCGCTCTTCTATACGATACGTCGTCGGCGCCAACGGCACGCGGTGATCCTGCTGTCACCTGCCGTAGCCGACGAGTGAGTCTCGAATCGGTGAGAACGTGCCGAGTGGCCGCCGCCGCCAGGTACCCGACGTGCCTGGCCGGAGGCGGGTTCGGCCGAGCAGGACCCAAGGGACTGGTTTACCTCCGTTACATGGGTCACACTCGAACTAGCGCAGGCGGTTGCGGCTGAGCGCTGGCAGGCGCTTGGCCTGTCGGCGAGGCTGCCCACGCTGGTTCTCACAGACGGCACCGGTGCCGCCGCCACCCCCGGCGGTGCCGGTGCCCCCTCCACGCGCCATCCGCTGGAACTGCTCGGCTCGGCCATCACCTGGGAAGACGGCCGGGCGGAGGCGCAGGGCACCGTTTCGGCTAGCGGCGATAACGGTTCCACTGGAGTAGATTGCGGGCGATACCAGGAAAGAAGTTGCCCGCGTTCGCCGGAATAGGGACTAATCTGGGTGCCCATGTCCGGATAGCAGCCAAAGCAATGAAGGGCCGGTCGTTCCGGTCGTTCCGGTAATCCCGGTTTTCAAGGGCACGACCACGCAGCCGGCGGTTCCGCCACCGGGGACGATCTTCTCGCTCGGCTGGCTGATGGCGGAGCTGTTCGACCCTAGGCGGCGGGTCAGCGAGGCGGTGCGCCAGCCGCCTTTCGACGACACGGTACAGCTTCCCCAGGTGCCTGACCTGGAGCCGAACCCGAAGGTGGTCTTTCTCGCGGCCGATCTGGCCGAGATCATGAAGTGGTACCCGTCGCTGGCTGCGCCGACGGCGGCGGTCACCGGGCAGACGGACAAGCTGAGGGCCACCGTGGACGCGGAAGCCGCAGCGCTGGGCGAGGCCGCCGCCGCGGCAGATGCGGCTGCGGCAGATGGCGCCGCGGCCGAAGACGCCACGTCGGCGGACCGCGCGGCGGCGTTCTCCGCCGCCGCCCTTCTTACTGCCGTGTCGGAGCTGAACCAGGCGATCCTGGATGAGTTCGCCGACACCCCGGAGCCGCTCAGCGCGTATCAGCTCGGCCTCGCGCTCAGCGACCTCACGTGGCTGCCTTACATCCCCGCGGCCGGTCAGCCGGAGTCGGCCGCGGCCAAGCCGAGCGCTCTCATGGGCCTCTTCTCGCGCTCGCAGCTGGCCGCCGTCAAGTCGCTCCTCAACGGGGCGGGCGGGCAGGTGCCGACGTCGGCCGCCGCGATCGTGAGCCAGTCGCTCGACAACTGGGCCGACTGGCTCGACGTAAACGCGGCGAATTTCACCACCTCGGGCCGGGATGCCTGGTCGGCCAAGGCCGACGTGGTGCTGCGCGCGCTGCGCATCCAGGGCTCGGTCTGGTACTCAGTGCTCATCGCCGACCCCGACGTGTCCGTGTCGCCGTCCATGGGCGCCTGGGTGCAGGCGGGTTCCTCGATTGCGCGGGCGACGGCGAGCATCAGCTCGGTCATCCTGCGCCGGTTCTGGCCGCTGGTGCTGATCGCGCTGGCCGCGCTTGGCGGGCTGCTCGCGCTGGTAATCATGAACCTCAGCGGCGCCAGCCAGGTCTGGGCATCCCTGGTGACGGTGGCGGCCGTGGTCGGCGTCGGCGGCGTGGGCCTGGGGAACGGCGTGTCGGGGGCGTTGAGCGGGGTCGGTTACGAGATCTGGGCGTCGGCCAAGCTCGACGCCTCGGCCTGGAACATCACCTGGCTGCCGGCGGTTGCGTCGACCGCGGCCGAGCGGGTGCAGATGAGCCGGCGCGGGGTCGCCGCGCCGCAGATCAGGAAGAACCTCGACCTCAGGTAGCTACCTCAGGTAGTTGCGGCGGTGACATGGTCGCGGTGGCGGAGCTGTCCGGCATTAACATCGGTGCCATGCCGGACAGCGAGGACACCAACGCCGCCGTGTGGAAGTCGGACATCGGCGTCAGCTTCTGGAAATCGACCCAGGATGAGCGCGAGCAGCGCCGGGCGGGGCATCGCACGCTGATGGCCGAGCTGCTGCCGTTCGCTGCGGACGAGCTGTTCACGTTCGTGGACCTGGGGGCGGGCACGGGCGCCGCTTCCCGGGTCATCCTCGACCACTTCACGGCGGCGCGGGCGATCCTGGCCGACTTCTCGGCGCAGATGATGTCGCAGGGCGAGGTCGAGCTCAAGCCGTACGAGGGCCGTTACAGCTATGTCGAGTTCGACTTGGCCGCCGTCGGCTCCTGGCCGGCCGGGCTGCCCGAGCCGGTGGACGCCGTGATCAGCTCGCTGTCGGTGCACCACCTGAACGACGGGCGCAAGCAGTCGCTGTTCGCCGAGATACTCGCGCACCTCGCGCCCGGCGGCTGGTACCTCAACTACGACCCGGTCGCGCCGCCAGACGCGGTGGTCGAGGAGGCGTGGCTGCGGGCCGGGGACCGTCGCGACCCGGCCGCCGCAGCCAAGCGCGAGCACCGCACCTCCGAGGAGCAATTCCGCTACGAGAACCACGTCAGGTACATGATCCCGCTCGACCGGCAGCTCGGCTTCCTGCGGGCGGCCGGCTTCGAGGGCGTGGACGTGTTCTGGAAGAACCTGGACTACGTCATCTACGGCGGCCGTCGGCCACTGGCCTAGCGTGGCGGACGGGGCGGGAACGGGTGGGCGGCGTGGGAGAAAGTTTCGACGCGGTCGTCGTCGGGTCGGGGCCCAACGGGCTGATCGGAGCGGTCACGCTCGCCGCCGCCGGGCGGAAGGTGCTGCTGGTCGAGGGGGCCGACGAGTTCGGCGGCGGGCTGCGGGGCGGGCCGCTGACCGGGCTGGACGGATTCACCCACGACCTGTGCGCGACCGTGCTGCCGCTGGCCCGTGCGTCGTCGGCCATCCGCGGCCTCGACCTCGCGGTGGAGTGGGCGTTCCCGCCGGTACAGGCGGCGCACCCGCTTGACGGGCAGGACGCGGTCCTCATCCACTCCGATGTCGGCCGGACCGCGGCCGGACTTGGCTCGCGCCGGGACGCCATCGCCTGGCGGCAGACCGTCGGCGCGGCGGCAGGCGGCGGGTTCGGCCTGGTCGACTCGCTGCTCTCCCCGTTGTCGGTGCCGCGCGCGCCACTGCGGTTGGCCCGGTACGGTGCGCTCGGCGTGCTCCCAGCGACCGTGGTCGCCCGTGGGGTGTTCGGCGGGGAGCGTGCTCGCGCCGCGCTCGCCGGGATGGCCGCGCACTCCATGGTCGACCTGCGCAGGCCGATCACCGCCGGATACGGGCTGCTGCTGGCAGCGCTCGCACACCAGGTCGGCTGGCCGGTGGTCCGCGGCGGGTCCGCCCGGCTGGCCGAGGCGCTGGTGGCCCGGCTAATCGGGCTGGGCGGCGTGGCCGAGGCCGGCCGCCCGGTCCGCGACCTGCGCGACATCCCCAGCGCTCCGGCGATCCTGCTCGACCTCACCCCCCGCCAGGTGGCCGATGTCTGCGGCGACCGGCTGCCGCCGGGATACGCTCGGCGGCTGCGCCGGTACCGTTACGGTCCCGGCGTGTTCAAGCTCGACTGGGCGCTTGACGGCCCGGTGCCCTGGCGGGACCCGGCGGTGGCCGGCGCGGCGACCGTGCATCTGGGCGGGACGCTGGACGAGATCGCGGCCGCGGAGGCGGCGGTCGCGGCCGGCCGGCACCCGCAGCGGCCGTACGTGCTCGCCGTCCAGCCGTGCGTCGCCGACCCGTCCCGCGCGCCGGCCGGCAAGCACGTGCTCTGGGCGTACTGCCACGTGCCGAACGGCTCTACGGCGGACATGACCGCAGCGGTCGAGGACCAGGTCGAGCGGTTCGCGCCCGGCTTCCGCGACCTGATCATCGCCCGGTCCGCGCACGACACCGCGGCCATGGAGCGGCATAACCCGAATCTCGTCGGCGGCGACATCGCCGGCGGGTACAGCGGCCTGGCGCAGTTCATCCGGCGGCCGAGCCTGTCGACGCGCCCGTGGGCCACGCCGCTGCCGGGGGTCTACCTGTGCTCGGCCAGCACGCCGCCTGGTGCGGGCGTGCACGGCATGGGCGGTTACCACGCGGCCAGCCTCGCGCTGGTCAGGCAGCGACGGTCCTAGGCCTTGGCGCCATGAGCCATTCTGGCCTTACGCATTGCTTATTGATTTCTATCAATAAGCAATGCAATGGCGACGGACGTTCCAATCAGGACGTATGAAGCCAAGGGTTATATCGAGTGATTTGCACGAATTAACACAGAAACTTGTCAGATTGCTAGAAGAATATTCTTGTGACGGTTAGTGTACTCCTGCCGGGCTTGCGGTACGGGACCGCTTGCGCCAGCGTGAGGGCCGTTATAACTCGTTAACCCTGGTAGCTTGAAGGCCGGGCACTCGCCAGAGCTGACCCCGGCCTCCGCTGCCTCCGCTCATCTGGAGGTGCCCTGAGCATGCCGCATCTGGCGGGTTCGTGCATGCCCTCGTCGGGTCGGCCATGTCGACCATCGGCTCGTGTACCGAAGCGAAACGATGGTGGCCTCCGTGCGCAGAAGGTTACGGGTCGGTATCCGTGAGTGGCCAAACGGCGTCGCCCGGCCCGGCGGATCACGCAGGGCCAAATATTGGCTGGCCGGTGCAGTCGGGCCTGTTCCCGCCGCTAGCCAGGGGACTCAGCGCCCGGAACGAGAGCACGCCCGGCCTTGACCGGGTGCTCGTCCCGGGCGGCGCGGTGATCCTTGCCCCGGAGCAGGCCGCGAAGGCGCCGGAGTGGCAGGCGGCCACCGGAAAGACGCAGCTTGCGGCGTACGCGGCGCGGTCGCTGCGCTGGCCGGGCGGGCTGGACCTGGTCGCCTGGGTCACCGCGGCGAGCCGGGCGTCGGTGCTGTCGGGCTACGCGGAGGCCGCCTCGCGGCTGGGGCTGGACCGCACCGGCGATGCCGAGGCCGCCGCAGCCCGGTTCGCGGCCTGGCTGCGGTCGACCCCTCGCCCGTGGCTGGTGATACTGGACGACCTGCGCGATCCCGCTGACCTTGACGGGCTGTGGCCGGCCGGGTCGTCGGGGCGGCTGATTGTCACGGCCGATGACCCGGAGGCGGCCGGCGGTCGTGCGCCGGTGCTGCCGGTCGGCTGCTTCACGACGCGCGAGGCCGTCGGGTACCTTTCCGTGCGGCTATCGACTGATCCTGATCACCGGGCCGGGCAGCTGGACCTGGCGCTGGAGCTGGGCGGCGAGCCGGCCGCGCTGGCCCACGCCAGCGCGGTGATCGAGACCTCGGAACTCGCCTGCCGGGATTACCATGAGATATTCCGGCGGCGGCGGGCGCAGCTCGAGCGGGGTGGGACTGGCCGGGTTCCGGCGGCGGCGGTCACCTGGGCGATGTCGGCCGAGCACGCGGAGATCCTCAGGCCGGGCGGGGGCACCTGGCCGCTGCTGGTCCTCGCGGCGTTGCTGTCCGGGCACGGCATCCCGCTGGCCGTGCTCACCGCCCCGGCCGCCTGCAAGTACCTGGGCGTCGGCGACGGGCCCGCGGTCGCGGAGCGGGCCTGGGCCGCGGTCCGGGCGCTGCGCGACTCGGGCCTCCTCGATATCGATGAGGCAGGGGCGCCCCCTGTGGCCCGGATGAGCGCGGCGCTGCGGGCATCCGTCCGCGCCGCCGCGGCCCCGGAGCTGACTGAGCGGGCGATCGGCGCGGCAGCCGACGCGCTAGCGGAGGTGTGGCCCAAAGACCAGCCGGGGGCGCCGCTCGCCGCCGTCCTGCGATCGTGCGCGGCTAGCCTGCTGCAGGCAGGCGGGGATGCGCTGTGGGCAGGCGGGCGGTGTCACCAGGTGCTGCTGACGGCCGGGCACAGCCTGGACGCCGCTGGCCTGGTCGGCCCGGCCGCCGCCTGGTGGCAACGGCTGACAGAAGACAGCGCCCGGATCCTGGGCGGGCGCCACCAGGACACGGTCGTGGCGGGTGGGCTGCTGGCCGGCGCGCTGCTGGCGGCCGGGCAGCGGGCCGACGCGGTGACGTGGTCGGAGTGGGTGCTCGCCGCCCGCGCCGAGGTCTTCGGCCCGGATCACCGGGGCGTGATCGCGGCCCGGGCCGGGCTCGGCCGCGCGCTGACCGCCGCCGGCCGCCCGCAGGACGCAATCGGTGTCCTGGAGGAGGCGGCCCGGCACGCCGAGCGGGTCTGCCCGCCTGGCGACGACGCCGTCGTGTCGGCGGTGGAGGAGCACGCTGCCGCCTGCCTGGCGGCCGGCCAGCCGGGCGAAGCGGTCCGGCTGCTGAAGCGGGCGCTGGCAGCCCGGGAGAAAACCCTGGGGCGGGAGGACCCGGCCGCGCTCGCCGCCGCAGGGCGGCTGGCCGCCGCATGCCTGGCCGCTGGGCAGTTCCGGGACGCGATCGCCCAGTACGAGAAGGTCCTGGCCCGCCGCGAGCGCGCACTCGGCCCGGATCACCCCGACACCCTTGCCACCCGCGCCGACCTGGCCGGGGCATGCGGCGCCGCCGGGAATGTGGGCGCCGCGCTGCTCCGCTACCAGCAGGCCGCCGCCGGCTACGAGCGGGCCCTGGGCCCCGGCGACCCGGCCACCCTGGCTTGCCAGGGCGATCTGGCCCGCGCGTACTACGAGGTCGGCGACGTCGGCGACGCGGTGAAGATCCTCCGGGCCGCCATCGCCAGCGCCACCAAGGTCCTTTCCCCGGGCGACCCGGCGGCCAGGTCGCTGCGTGACCTCCTCGCTGACATCACCGACGACATGTCGGCCCGGTAGGCGTGCGGAGGGAACGGCAATGACGGACTTCGACTACGTCATCATCGGCGGCGGCACGGCCGGGTGCGTGCTGGCCGCTCGGCTGAGCGAGGACCCCGCCGCCCGGGTCCTGCTGCTGGAAGCGGGACCCGCGCAGCTGCCCGAGGCGACGGGGGTCCCCGCGGCCTGGCCCAGTCTCATCGGCAGCGACGCGGAGTGGGGCAGCGTCACCGTCCCGCAGGCCGAGGCCGGGGCGCTGCCCTACTGGCGCGGTCGGGGGCTGGGCGGGTCCGGCGCCATCAACGCCATGGCCCACGTCCGGGGACACCGGGCGGTGTATGACGCCTGGGCCGCGGCCGGGGCGGACGGCTGGGGGTTCGACGGGCTGCTGCCGTACTTCCGGCGCTCTGAGGACGCCGGCGACGGCCGGGACATCGCGCTGCGCGGGACCGGCGGCCCGATCCGGGTCGCTCCGGTCCCCGAGGCCGGCCGGCACCCCGTCGCCCGCGCGTTCGCCGAGGCCCTTTGCGCGGCCGGGTTCCCGGCGACCGACGACCTGTCCGGCCGCCGGCAAGAAGGCGTGGCCTGGCCCGACCTCGCGATCCACGACGGGCGGCGGGTCAGCCCCGCCGACGCCTACCTTAGCCCGGCCCTGGGCCGGGAGAACCTGACCGTCATGACCGGCTGCCTGGTCACCCGCCTGACCATCTCGGGCGACCGGTGCGCCGGAGCCGAGTACGTCCGCGACGGCAAGCCCGAGTGGGCGCGCGCGTCCGCCGAGGTGATCGTGTGCGCGGGAGCGATCGGGTCGCCGCAGCTGCTGCTGCTGTCCGGCATCGGCCCCGCCGCGCACCTACGCGACTGCGGCATCAACCTCGTCGCCGACCTGCCCGGGGTCGGGGAGCACCTCCAAGACCACCCGTTCGCCATGGCCTGCTACTCCGCCGCAGCACCGCTGCGCCCCAGCGGGTACAACCACGGGGAGACCTACGCCGCGCTCCGCAGCCCGCTGGCCGGGGACTGGCCCGACCTGCACCTGTTCCCCATCTTGCTGCCGCTCGCCACGGGAGGCCGCCAGGCCCCGGACGGAGGCTTCGCCCTAGTCGCCTCCGCCGTGGGCGTCGCCAGTCGCGGCACCGTTCGGCTCGCGTCCGCCGACCCGGAAGCGGCCCCGCTGATCAACCCCGGGTTCCTGGCCGAGGCCGCCGACCTGAATCGGCTGGAAGCCGGCCTTGGCATCATCCGCCGCGCCGCCGCCGACGCGGCGATGGCCCGGCTCGGCATCAGCGAGACCTGGCCTGGCCCCGGAGTCCGCGACAGCGCGGGCCTGCGGGACTGGATCAGGCACGCGGTCGGCAGCTACTCGCACCCGGTCGGGACCTGCCGTATCGGCACTGACGATGGCGCGGTAACGGACCCGGAACTGCGCGTCCACGGCATCTCCGGGCTGCGGGTCGCGGATGCCTCCGTTATGCCGGTCATCCCCAACGCCCACCCGCACGCGACCGTCCTCGCGATCGCCGAGAAGGCCGCCGCGCTCATCGCCGGCGTCCCCTGAACCCCCGTCAGCCCTCTTACCCCCGTCCCCCTCGCAGGAAGCAGGAAAGGCAGCATGAGCAGAACCGATACGCGCAACGAGCAGTTGCGCCGGTACGTCGAGACGCGCCATATCGACGTGATCCCCCCGGGGGCGCGCCACGGCGGGCCGTGGCAGCAGTTCTTCTTCTGGTTCGGCGCCAACGTGAACGTCTTCAACGTCGTCCTCGGCGCCGTCGTCGTCTCGCTCGGGCTGACGTTCTGGCCGGCGCTGATCGCGATCGCCGTCGGGACCCTGTTCGGGGCGGCGCTGATCGCGCTGCACGCCACCCAGGGGCCCCGCCTCGGCGTGCCGCAGTCGATCCAGTCCCGCGGCCAGTTCGGCTTCTACGGGGCGGCGTGGATGTTCCCCGCCGTCCTCGTCCTCAACGTGGGGTTCATCGCCGCCATCCTCGTCATCCAGGCGCAGAGCATGGAGGGCGTGTTCTCCGGCCTCTCCATCCCGGTGTGGATTCCGATCATAGCCGTCCCGTCGCTGATCATCGGCTTCTTCGGGTACCGGTGGATCCACGCCCTGATGCGGGCCACCGCCGCGGTCGTCGGCGTCTCCCTGGTCGTCATGCTCATCCAGGGACTGCGGCACGGGTCGCTGCCGGCCGCCGAGACCACCCTGACCGCCCCGCACGCCGGCCTGTTCCTCGCCGGTGTCGCGCTGCTGGTCATCGACATGCTGTCCTTCGGCCCGTTCGTCTCGGACTACACCCGCTACCTGCCGGCCGACGGCAGCGGGACGCGGCTGTTCTGGGCGATCTACAGCGGGAACGTGACCGCGACGTTCATCTCCTGCGCGGTCGGCGCCTACCTCGCCGCCCTGCTCCCCGCCCTCGGCCCGGTCGCCGCGATCGGCAAGGTCTCCGGCCGGTGGGCGCTGGTGGTGATGGCCCTGTCGCTGATTAACGGGGACACGATCAACGCCTACACGGGGTCTTTCCAGATCATCTCCTTCGCCGGCATGTGGCGCCGGTTCCGGCCGGAGTCGGCCGCCGTCCGGAACATTCCTTTCACGGTGACCATGGCCGCCGGCGTGGTGGTCGCCGTCCTGGGCTACCAGCACTTCGTTTCCAACCTGAGCAACTTCCTCGACGACCTGCTCCTGGTGTTCATCCCGTGGTCGGCGGTCAACCTTACCGACTACTTCGCCGTCCGGCACGGCCGCTACGACGTCGCCGCGTTCTTCGATCCAAACGGCGGCCCCTACGGCAAGTTCGCCTGGCGCGGGATCGCCGCCGTGGTGGCCGGGTTCGCCGCCGAGTGGCCGTTCACGAGCCAGCCCGACTACACCGGCCCGCTGGTGTCCCGCCTCGGCGGCGCCGACATCTCCTGGGTGGTCGGCTGGGTCGTCGCGGCCGGCGTCTACCTGCTCCTGGCCTCCCTCACCCGCCAGGTCAGCCGCCCCGGTCGGCCGGCCGCCGCCCCGGTCGGCTAGCCCGTCGAGTAGCCGGGTGGAATCTCACCCCCGCGGCGTCAAGCACTATCAGCATCCGTCCGGCTAGCGGCCAGCCCGCGCGGTCAACCGGATTTGCCGCTGATGTATGTAAGAATTGTGCCAACGTGGCCGATCGCCGGACATTCCGGGTCGGCCACGTTGGTGGCACTTACTGAAAGAAAGTTACAGCAGACGTCATGATCGCCCGGCCGACGCGGCTTACCGGACCTGGCTTGCGGTGGCGGAACGCTGGCCGGCGATGGTCTCCACCAGCGTGATCAGCACCTGCTTGACCGACTCCACGTCGCGGGCGTCGCACAGCACCAGCGGGACGTCGGCGTCCAGGTCGAGCGCGAGCCGCACGTCCTCCGGGTCGTACATCGGGGAGTCATTGAAGCAGTTGACGGCGACGATGAACGGCATCCGCAGGGTCTCGAAGTAGTTGACGGAGGGGAAGCAGTCGTCGAGTCGTCGCACGTCGGCGAGAATCACCGCGCCGAGTGCGCCGTAGGCCAGCTCGTCCCACATGAACGAGAAGCGCTCCTGTCCGGGCATGCCGAACAGGTACAGCACGATGTGCGTGCCGAGGGTGATCCGGCCGAAGTCGAGCGCGACAGTGGTGGTGGTCTTGCCATCCACGCCGGTCAGGTCGTCAAGGCCGATGCTCGCGGTGGTCAGGGTCTCCTCGGTCCGCAGCGGCCGGACCTCGCTGATCGCGCCGACGAGCGTGGTTTTGCCCGACCCGAACCCGCCCGCGATGAGGATCTTGTGCGCGATGAAGGCCGGGTTCGCGGCCGGAGCGCTGGCAGGGGTGATGTCAGAGCGCGCGGAGGCCATTCAATATCTCCTGGAGCACGTCGTTGCTGGTTCGCTGGTCGCGCGGTCGTTGCCGTACCACGGTGATCGCTCCCAGCTGGGTCAGGTCGGCGAGCAGTACGCGTACCACTCCTAGCGGCAATGCGATGTCGGCGGCGAGATCGGCCAGGGTGATCTGCCGACGGCACAGGTCAAGCAGCCTGCGATGCTCGGGTGTCAGCCGCGCGGCGTCCTCGGCCGTCGCGGGCTGCCCGGTGGCGACGACGACGGTGATGAGGTCGAGCACGTCGCCGTCGGCGGGCGCCGTCCGCCCGCCGGTCACGGCATAGGGCCGCACCACCGGGCCCGATTCTCGATGCCGCCACCTGTCGGCTGGGGACACCCCAGTCACTCCACCGGGATCTCGGCTGCCGGATTCCTCGGCAGCGCAGCCAGGTGCGGCCTGGCCCGTTTGACTAGCATCGCCATCTCGTAGGCGACGGTGCCCGCGTCGGCCTGGGCGGGGCAGAGCGCCGCCAGGCAGCTCCCCTCGCCCGCTGCGATGAGGAAGAAGAGCCCCTGCTCGAGCTCGATGATCGTCTGCCGCACGCGGCCCGCCGCGAAGCGGTCCCCGGTGCCGGCCGCCAGGCTCTGCACCGCGGACGCCACCGCCGACAGGTGCTCGCCTTCCTCGCGCGACAGGTCCTTCGAGGCGGCGATGAGCAGGCCGTCACGGGACAGAATGACGGCCCGGCGGAAATCCGCCACCCGGTCGGCCAAGTCGTCGAGCAGCCAGGCGAGATCCCTTACCGGAGTTCCGCCCTCAGCCATCACAGCCATAACCCTTCCTCACCGTCTGGTGCACTCTCCGGTTGCCGGCTGCGCTGCCAGCTGTTCTGCAGGGACGCAGCGAGGCTGCGCGCGTCTTCGGGCCCGGGCGCGTCTACCGGCGCGCGCGTGGCGGCGAGCCCGTCCGGGCGGGGCGCCGCCCCCGAATCGTCCGCCGGCTGGCTATCGGGGCGGATCCTCCGCGGCAGGCTGCGCAGGGCGGTCGGCCGGGTCGCCTGCGTCTCGGCCACCGCGGGCGCCGCAGCCGTGCCGCCGACGCCCGTGCCGCCGGAGACCGTGCCGCCGGAGACCGTGCCGCCGGAGACCGTGCCGCCGGAGACCGTGCCGCCGGAGACCGTGCCGCCGGAGACCGTGCCGCCGGAGAGCGTGCCGACCGTGGAGAGCATCTCGGGCGACCGCAAGTTGAGCTGCGCGGAGTCGCGCACGGCCCGTTGCTGATCAGTGACACCGATCCCCGTAGGCGCGGCCAGCACGCTGTCGGGCAGCACCACGACCGCCTTGGTCCCCCGGTAGGCGGACTGGCACAGTGAGACGACCACCCCGTGCCTGGCGGCAAGCCGGCCGGCGACGAACAGGCCGAGCCGGTCGGCGTCGGCCCGGTCGAAGTCGGGCGGATCGGCGAGCTGGGCGTTGAGCGCGGCCATCTGCTCCAGCGGGATGCCCAGGCCCCGGTCCTCGACCTCGATGGCGAAGCCGTTGGCGACGCGCTCGGCCCGGACCTCGACCCGCGTAGTCGACGGTGAGAACAGGGTCGCGTTCTCCATCAGCTCGGCCAGCAGGTGGATCAGGTCGGTGACCACGGGCGCGGCAATCGCTTCCTCGGCGTCCGAGATGACGGTGACCCTCGTGTAGTCCTCGACCTCGGCCGCGGCCGCGCGCATGACATCGACCGCCTGCACGGGCTGGCTCCAGGCCCGGCCGGGCGTCGCGCCCGACAGGATCGTCAGGCTCTCCGCGTGACGGCGCATCCGGGTGGTGAGGTGGTCAAGCGTGAACAGCTCCGCCAGCGCGGTCGGGCTCGAGGCCTGCTGCTCCAGGGCGTCGATGATGCGGAGCTGCCGGTGCAGCAGCGACTGGTTCCTCCGGCCCAGGCTGACCAGGATCTCCCGGAAGCCGGTGCGCAGGCCCGCCTCGGCGGCGGTCGCCGCGACGGCCGTGCGGTACATCGTGGCGACCGCCGCCGCGGCATCGTCGATCTCGCTGACCCTTCGGGCGGGCCAGTGCGCGTTCACGGCCGCCGCGGCCGCGGCTCCGCCGTCCGCGCCATCGCGGAGCGCCTCGACGACCCGGGGCAGTCCTTCGTCGGCCAGGCCGCGCGCGATCGCGGCCAGGCTCTCCGCCTCGTGCCTGACCCGGCCGGCGAACCTGCCCATGAGGATGACGGCGACGAGGACGACGACCAGCCCCGTCCCGGTCACCAGCGCCACCTCGGCGAGCACCCGGTGGCCATAGGTCATCGAGCCGAGCCAGCGCGCCTTGTCGAGCTTGCCGCTGAGCACGACCGCGGTGATCAGTCCCCAGAGCACGAGCAGGCAGCTGACCGGCACAATTAGCCCGGTACGAAAATAGAAGACTATCGAATGACTTGCCTTACGCGGGGGTGCCTGGCCTGGGGAGCTCGGAACGCCCATATATTCACTCCTGCGAATTTCGCCGCGCGTTGAACTAGTGGAACAAGACATGCCGAGGGGGTATCTCGACGCCATTGTGTCCGAGTGTATAGACGAAGGGCGGTGTTGTGCGGACCTATGGCTAAATGTCATAAATCGTGGTTAGGGTCGCACGGACCGTGCGATGATCCGCTGAGAATGTAGGGTATGCAGTGACCTGCAGGGGAGAATGATGTCGGAGCCGCCCGCAACTGACAGGTTGAAGATCAAACGTAGCGCTGGTAGGTCGCGCGGAACTGCTTGTCGCTGACCGGCCAGCGTTCGCCGCCCGGTCCCTCGACCACCCAGTCGCCCGGACTGGCGGTCGCGTTGCCCTCCTTCGTCCTTATCACCACGGCCTCCCGGACCGGCCAGGCCCGGAAGATGCCGACGCGCCGCCACCGCCCGTCGTCGAGCTGGGCGTGGCTTGATCGGAACTCTGAGTCGGTGACCGTCCGCAGGTTGTCGGCGCTGTCGATGACGCGCCAGTCGCCGGCGTCCCCGAGCAGCCGCTCACCGGAGGGCAGCGTCCAGCGCAGCGGGGCGGCCAGCCGCTCGGCGCTCACCACGCCGACGCGCTCGAAGCTGGCCGCCGTCGGCGGCCCGCCGGCGGGCACGACGGGCAGGAACCCGACGTCCTCAAGCTGCGCCAGCTGCTGTCGCGCATCCGCCACGCGCTGCGCTCGCTCGCCGTCGGGGAGGTCCGCCCACGGCACCGCGAGCGGGCTGGTGCCCGCGGGCCGCAGGGCTGCCAGCCGCCGCCGGCGCCAGCGGGCGTGCTCGGCCATCGCGACCCGCTCCAGGTCCGGCTGGCTGAGCTCGATGAAGCTGCCTGGCGGCACTAGCCGGGCGGGTTCCCACCGGCGCCCTAGGGCCGCGACCTGGGTCAGTATCGAGCGGAGCTGGAGGATGTTGTCATCACGGGTGGGCTGATCGAGCTCCGCCCACGGCAGCCGTCTGGCGGATCTCGGGTCACCAGGCGCTACCGGGTGGCTCAGCCGGTAGCACTCGTGCCAGTGCCTGGCGATCCTGCGCCAGGTGTCCTCAGGCACGTCGCCGTCGACAAGCAGCCCGCGCTCGAAGGGGATCATGCGGCCGAAGATCGGTCGGCTGACGCCCTCGTCGGCCGGGCCGCCCGCGCCGGGGGGCGTGAGCACGAAGACCGGGGTATCCGGATGGAGCCTGGCAATCCGTCCCTCTTCGTGCAGACTGTTCTCATGAGAGTCGAGACGCCCGACGATGATGACCGCGGTCTGGCGGGCGGCGGCCGGGTCCGTCGCATCGAGCTTTCTGAGTAGGTAATCATGCCAGTGGTCGCCCTGGCTGACCACGGCCGGACCCGATTCAAGTACCGCCAAGGGCAAGCTCGCCTTGTATTCGCGCAGCATGGCGTCCGACCGCGGGTCAATAAGCAGAACGCGCTGCACTGACATCGGGGGCGGCGCGGCCGGCTGGCCGCCGTTGGCGGCAGCCGCGGGTGGCATGGCCGCACGGCCGATCGCCGCGGCCTTCGAAAGCTCGGCCAGCTCCCAGGCGCGCCGGGCGAGCTCGAGCAGGATCGCGAGCGCCAGGCCGCTGTCGCCGCATAGCAGCAGCTCCCGCGCGCCGGCATTCAGTACCCGGCCGACGAGCCAGAATGCGGTGGACTCGACCGAGCTGAGCGCGTCCTCGAACCAGATGCCCGGGCTGTCGCCGTGTTTTCCCCGCCACGCGTCGGCGTGCCGTGGGTCGTCGATGAGCGCGACGAGGTGTGGCCGGCGCTCCTGGTCGGCCTGGTACCGGCGCAGGATCCGCGCCGCCTCGGCGACCACCTTCTCGTTCTGCTGCGCCGTGCCGCCGACTGCGTAGAGCTGGCTCAGCGCGCAGCCGCGGAGCCCGGAGATGATCGGCTGGAGCAGCCGTGCGGAGGACGGGTCGCCGATGATGACGCGGGCGCCGGTGAGCCTGGCCGCATCGAGAAGCGCGTGGTCCTCGTCAGGCTCGATCACGATGATGTCGCGCGGGCTCCGCGCGGTCTCGGCCAGCCGTCGCAGCAGCGGCAGGGTCAGCGCACTGAGGCCGGTGAAGACCGTGGCCTCGCGGGCGAACCGGGCCCCCAGGCGGCCAACGGGCTCCCGCCACAGCGCCGGCAGGCTGGCCAGCACGCCGATGATCGCGGCACCGGGGCAGAAGATGTCGCTGAGCTGCATGGCCAGCGGCTGATTACCCGGGCACACCCCGTCGGGGAAGGCGGAAGGCTGGTTCCCGGTGTAAAGATCGAGCATCCAGCCGACGATCACTGCGTGGGCGGCACCGCCCCGGCAGGGCAGGAGCGATGCCGCGCCGAGCACGCCGCCGATGATCACCAGCGCCACGATGAGGATCAGCACGATTGGCTTGCGCTCGAACCGGCGCGGCCACCAGAAGACCGCCAGGCTCGCCAGCCAGAGCGCCACGGTGGCCAGCAGCGTCCCGTCCTGGTCGGGCCGCAGCAGCGTCCACCACCAGGCGTGGTAGAGGTCGGGCCAGCGGACGGGCCAGGCGGTGATCCAGGCGGCCCAGCAGAGCAGGGCCGTGGCGGCGGCGCCGAGCGCCGCCGGGAGCAGCCACGCGTAATGGAGCCGGCCGCCGTCGGCGGTGCTGACCGTCTGCCTCAAGTTCTTCCCTAGCGCCGCGCCGCGATGTGTTCCGGACTCCATCATCAGCACGAGCGGTCAATCTTGGCAACGAGACAGGAACCACGACATTTCGCCTATTCGGTCCGCAAGCGGGGGAGGTCGGGCCGCCGGACCGCTAACGCGACCACCGCACGGCAGGTAATTGGCAAATAATGGCGAAGCACGGGACCGTTACGAAAAGCCTTTAAAAGCATTTTTTGGAACGGACCGTGATTTCACCGCTTACGCCACGGAGGAGGCCCAGAGCGCGGCGGGGCCGAGCCGGGTAGCGGGGTCGTACCTGAGCGGGGCATAACCGGTGTAGTTCTCGGCCAGCATGGTGGCGGTCGCCCGCGAGGTCACCAGGTTGCGCAGCTGGGCGAGCTGGAGTTCCGACTCGAACTCGTCCTGCCCGGGGCCGACGTGCAGCATGGCGGTCATCCAGCAGGCCAGCTGGGTCGCCCGCCACACCCGCTCGAGGCAATGCTCGGAGTACGCGTCGGCCAGTTCCGACTGGCCGTCGCGGACCAGTCTGACCAGCGCGGTGGCGAGCGCGGCCACATCGGCGACGGCCAGGTTGAGCCCCTTGGCGCCGGTCGGCGGCACGATGTGCGCCGCGTCCCCGGCCAGGAACAGCCGCTGGTAGCGCATCGGCGCGGCGACGAAGGCGCGCATCGGGGTGATGCTCTTCTCCAGAATCGGCCCGGTGGTCAGCTCCCAGCCGGGCACCGCCATCCGGTGCCGCAGCTCGGCCCAGATCCGGTCGTCGGGCCAGCGGGCGATGTCCTCGTCGGCGGGCACCTGGAGGTAGAGCCGGCCCATCTCCGGCGTGCGCATGCTGTGCAGCGCGAAGCCGTTCTCGTGGCGGCAGTAGATGACCTCGTCCGTAGACGGCGGTGCCTGCGCGAGGATGCCGAGCCAGCCGTAGGGGTAAGTCCGCTCGCTCACCGTCAGCAGGGCGCGGGTGGGAATGGACCGGCGGGTGATGCCGTGGAAGCCGTCGCAGCCCGCGATGGCGTCGCACGCGACCTCGTGGCGCTGCCCGGACTCGTCGGTGTACGTGAGCACCGGGCGGTCGCAGTCAAGCTGGCTGACCTCGGTCTCGGTGACGTTGAACTCCAGGTTGGCGCCGTCGGCGACGCGAGCCGCGATCAGGTCCTTGACGATCTCGGTCTGCGCGTAGATGGTGACCCAGCGGCCGTTCGTCAGCTCGCGGAAGTTCACGTGGTGCCGCTCGCCGGCGAACTGGAGGTAGATGCCGTCATGTTCGAGGCCCTCCGCGTCGAGGCGCCGACCGAGGCCGACCTCGCGGAGCAGTTCCACCGTGGTCGACTCGAGCATCCCGGCGCGCTGCCGCGCCTCGCAGTAGGGACGGCTCCGGTTCTCCACGACGATGGAGTCGATCCCGGCGAGGGAGAGCAGATGAGAAAGGAGCAGCCCGGCCGGGCCTGCGCCGACGATACCGACTTGGGTGCGTTGCGTGATGGTCATGGGGGCGCCATCCAATGTTTACCTTTTGTGTTCGGTTATAAACGAAGGGTAACTTCACTTAGGATTGACGACAAGTACCGAAATGTAATCGAATGGCTTGGCGGTGCCACGATGGTGCCCCAGTGACGGTTGTTGCAATGACGGCCTACCAAGCGTATAAGAGTAACTACTGTGGGTAATTACGCCCACATGAAGGCGACGTCTGAGATCCCGGGCCCAGCCAGGGCCCGACCCAACCGAGGAACCGCCGGATCAGCCGGCCCGAACTGGCCCGCGCACACGGCAGCGGGTTGGGCTCGCGCTGGCCCTGGCCGCGGCGGTCGCCGCCTGCGTCTGCTGGCCGATCGGGGCGCTGCAGGCGACGAGCCTCGTGATCGCCGTCGTCTTCCTCGGCGGCACTGCGAGTAAGTTCGGCGTCTGCTTGGCGGGAGTGCGGCGAGAGCGGTACCGGCCGGTCACCGACGATGATCTGGCGGCGCTGCGCGAGGAGGACCTGCCGGTCTACACCGTGCTCGCGCCGCTCTTCCGCGAGGCCGACGCCACCGGTCAGCTGATCAAGAACCTGATGGAGCTCGACTACCCGGTCAGCAAGCTCGAGGTCCTGCTGCTGCTTGCGGCGGGGGACGCGGAGGCGCTGGCCGCGGCCGAGGAGGCCGGGCTCCCGCCGTACATGCGGGTGATCGTGGTGCCGCCCGGTGAGCCGCAGACCAAGGCGAGGGCCTGCAACGTCAGGATTGTCCGCCGCCCGCGGCGACCACCTGGTCTGCTACGACGCGGCCGACAAGCCGGACCTGGACCAGCTCAAGAAGGCCGTGGTGGCCTTCCGCCGGGGCGGCGAGCGGATGGCGTGCGTGCAGGCCGCGGTCAACTACCGGAACGTCCGGGAGAACTTCCTCACCCGCATGTTCACCGCCGAGTACTCGCTCTGGTTCGACTGCGTGCTGCCGGGGCTCGACGCGCTCCGGCTGCCGATCCCACTCGGCGGTAACTCCAGCCACTTCCGCACCGAGGCCCTGCGGCACCTGGGCGGGTGGAACCCGTTCGGCACCACCGACGACGCTGACCGGGGCATCCGCGCGTCGGCGCTCGGCTACACGGTGGGGGTCGTCAACAGCACCACGGCCGAGGAGGCCAGCCGGAACCTGGGCGACTGGATGCGGCAGCGCTCGGCGTTGATCAAAGGAGACATGCAGACGGCGGTCGCGAACGCCCGCAACCCGTGGTCGCTGGTGCGGGTCGCCGGCCTCCGCCGGGCGCTCGGGCTCATGATGCTGACCGGGGGCAGCTGCCTGGCGTCGCTCTTCCTGCTGCCGCTGTGGATCCTGCTGGTCGCCTCGCTGCTGATTCCCGCGCGCACCCTCGGCCTGCTCTACCCCGACTGGACCCTCTGGCTTGGGCTGTTCAGCCTGCTGGCCGGCAACTCCCTGATGATCTACGTCACCATGCTGGGCGCCTTCCTGCGCCAACGAGACGGACAGGTGCTGTGGTCACTGTTCAGCCCGTTCTGCTGGATCCTGCACAGCATCGCGTCGCAGGTGGCCCTCTGGCAGCTCAGCACCCGGCCGAACTACTGGGAGAAAACCACTTATGGCATCAGTGCCCTCTGCGCGCGGCCCGATCCTGCCCCTTCTTCGGTCCCAGCCCAAGGGGTCGTTCAGTAAGAGGGCCGTCCGGGCCGTCCGCGACTGCGCACTGGGCCTGACGTTCGCATTGCCGCTCATCGTTCTCGTCGCCTGGGCGGGCCACGAGAGGTTCATCAGCCCCAACCTGGCGTACCTCGAGCACCGCGCCAGCAAGGTCGCGACGGGGCCCGGACTGCGCCAGCTGCAGTACGCGTACCCGCAGCTGCCCGTGCTGCTTGCGTGGCTCCTGCCCGGCGGCGTGCTGGCCCTCGCCATCGTCACCTGCCTGTTCTCCGGTACGGTGCTGGCCGTCCTGGCGCGGCAGGCCACCCTCATGCGTCTCCCCGTGCTGCTGCCGCTGGCCTTCCTGCCGGCCATGTGGTACTCCGCGTCGGAGCTGCTGCCCGAGGTCGTCGCGCTGACGTTCCTGGCTGTCGCGCTGCCGGGGTTCATCCGCTTCGCCGCAGACGGAGATATCCACAGCGGGTTCGTGGCCGGCCTCGCGCTCGCCGTGGCGTACGCTGCCGACCCCGGCGCCCTGCTCTTCGCCGTCGTCATGTGCCTGTTCGTGCCGCTCATCGGGGCGGTGCGCCGTCGCGGCGAGCCGCAGCAGGCGTCCATCGCCGTGGTTGCCGTGATCGCGTTCCCCTGCGTCGCGGCCGTGGCCGTCTGGTCGTTCCTACTGTGGAAGTTCACCGGGAACTGGCCGGGCAGTCTCGCTTACGCGCCCAACGCGCACGTGCTGGCCTTCCCCGACGGCGTGCTCGGGGGACTGCGGAACGCCGTGACCGCCGCGCTGACCGATCTCGCGCACTCGGTGATGTACATCTGCGTGGCGCTGCTGGTGACGATCCGCCGCCGCGCGCCCGCCTACGGCCTCGGCCTGCTGCTCCCGGTCCTGGCGCTGATCCTGGCCCTGTGGCTCGGATTCGACTACAACCCGGTCACCGCCTACTTCATGTTCACCCTGCTCGCGGTGACCGTGATCACGCACAACCCGACGATGGACGACCCCCGGCTGCGCTGGGTGCTGCTCGCCGCGGCGGTCGTCTCGCTCGCCCTGGCGTTCGTCTGGCCGCCGACCTCAGCCGGCTTCGAGCTGTGGCGCCACGACCTCATCCACTGAGGCGTCTCGTACCGGCCGTGCTAGTGCGGATTCTGGAGGTCGTCGGCCATCGCCTAGCCTGGGGATCTGGCTCGCCGGACGTGGTTCACGCTCGGCTCGCCGCGTTCTTCACGTGCGCGGTGAGACTCGCCGAGGACCAGCACAGCGGTAGGCCGACCGTTACGAATGACGAGCTCCGGGCGACGTTTGGAGGGTAAGCGGATGCAGCGGGTGTTCCACGTTCCATCGCATCTGAGCTACGTGAGCAAGCTCGTGGGCGATACCTTCGTACCGGTGCCGTCGCCAATGGGTGCGCCGCTGCGCGTGTCGGACCTGCTTGGGCTTGAGTCCTGGGACTTCTTCGACGTACTGCACCTGCACACTGTGGAACTGGCCGCCAGCGGAGATCTTGCTGCGCTCGCCGCCCGGCTTCGGGAGGCAGGTAAGGGGTTCGTCTTCCACATTGCACGACTTGGTGCCGAACATCGAGATCGACAGGGCCGCCTTCAGCGAGAAGACCCGGCTTGCGGTATGTGAGGCATCGAGGCTGGTCACGCTGACTCACGCCGCTGCGCAGCAGGTCAACGCCCGATTCGGTGTCGAGCCTTCAGTCATTCCGCATGGCTACGCTGTGCCACTGGACCTGGTGGCGCAGCGTGGCGACGGGGCACGTGGTCTGCTCGTCTTCGGTGCACTTCGGCCAAACCGGGATCTGCTCGGGCTTATTCGCGCGTGGCGGCAGCTATCCGCCGCTCGGCTGCCGCTACGGGTACTGCTCCGATCCCTCGGAACGTCGGACCAGCAACGCTACTCCGACGAGCTGGCCGAGCTGGCGGAGGTCGCGCGCGTCGAGCCTGATCTGACGGTTGAGGCGACCGATGGCGTGCTGTCGCCAGGTGAGCTGGTGGATAGGTGCCGCAGCGCGACGGTGCTGGTCATGCCGTATCGCAGCGTCACGCACTCTGGCCAGCTCGAACTTGCCCGCGATCTTGGGCTTACGGCGGTTGCGCCAGACACGCCAACCATCCGTGCTCAGCTCAGCGAGACTGCGATTGATGAGCACCCTTGCGTCTGGTTTCCCGCGACCGCGCTTAGTAGTCCCGTCGAGTTCGCCAGCTATTTGGAGAAAGCGTCAGGGATGCAGAACGTCCAGGTCGCGGGACAGCGCGATTTTGTGCAATACCGGTCGAAGGAATATGAAAGCCTGCTCACCCGCTATGGGGCTGAATACAATCTCAGTTGCGAGTAAAGGTAGAATCAGGTCATGGCACCGTCCGCACGCAAGGTCTCGCTGACTGGAATCAAACCAACCGGCGAGCCGCACCTTGGCAACCTCATTGGCGCGATCCGGCCAGGCGCTGCAGCGGGCCGAGCAGTACGAAGCGATGTACTTCATCGCTGACTACCACGCGCTGACGATTCTCCGCGACCCCGAGCTGCTGCGTCACTACTCTCGCTCAGTGGCAGCTACATGGATTGCCGCAGGGCTCGACCCCGAGCGCATCACCATGTACCGCCAGTCCGATGTGCCGGAGACGTTCGAGTTGGCCTGGGTGCTGTCCTGCGTAACGGCCAAGGGGCTCATGAACCGGGCCCACGCCTACAAGGCGGCGCGGGACAAGAACTCCGAGGCAGGCAAGGACGACCTTGACGCGGGCATCAACATGGGGCGTACAACTACCCGGTGCTGATGGCGGCGACATCCTGTATGGATTCCGACGTGGTGCCGGTCGGCAAGGACCAGTCAAAGCACGTCGAGTATGCCGCCGACATCGCCGGCTCGTTCAATGGCCTGTATGGGGAGCGCCACAAGCTGAAGATCCCACAGCTCGTCGTGCCGGAGGCCAACACGGGCAAGACGCTGCCCGGTATCGACGGTCGCAAGATGAGCAAGAGCTACGGCAACACCATCCCGTTGTTCGTCAGTGAGTCGCAGCTCAAGAAGCTGGTGCGCCGTATCCCCACCGACAGCACACCCGTCGAGGACCCGAAAGACCCAGACAGCTCGCCGGCCTTCCAGATCCTGGAGCAGTTCGCCACCCCCGACGTCACTACAGATACGCGGAAGCGACTCGAAGCCGGCGGGATGGGCTGGGGCGACCTGAAGAACATCCTGTTCGATGTGCTCAACGACCAGTTGGGACCGCTGCGCGCAGGCTATGACGCATTGATGGGGCCCGGCAGCGAGCTTGACGACGTGCTCGCTGCTGGGGCTGAGAAGGCGCGTGCCCGTGCCCGCGTGGTGCTGCAAAACGTTCGTGAGGCGACCGGCATCAAGTAGGAAACTCGTCCGCGATTGGCGGCGCTCCGCTCGGCCTCAGCTCCTCTACTTCAGCTTGAACCTTCCGGCCAAGCAAGCGCACGAGGCGCCACGGAACGAGGTGGTGGTCCACCCGGCGCCGAAGCCATCCGGGGGTCAGTTCGAGTCGGCCTCGGGAGGCCAGTCGGTGGGCCAGTGGAGAGTGCCGCTCGTTCGTCCAACTCGCAACGTGCAGCTCGAGCACTTGCGCCACAGCGCGCAGGCGCAAGAGGCGAGGCGTGGCGGCTGCTCCGCACAACGATCGGTCAACCTGCGGGGCGACCAGGCGCAGCCCTGTAGGCGCGGTGGTTCTGGCGGCGGACGCTGCTTGCAGAAGGCGGGCTGCGGCGTCGGCATGCGTCCACTCCAAACGAGCCGATGTGGTCGGTGAGCCTGCCTCGCCATTAGCCAGTTGCGGCAGCAAGATCGCCTGCCCTGTCATGCCCGCTGCGGCATAGTGACTGAGCTGCCGCCGCTTCGCCAAGCCGTACGGCGTCTGGTACAGCCAGGGTGCCAGAACGGCCGTCGTACTGGCCAGCACTAGCGAGCTCGGTCGGTTCACAGTAGCGAGCCGTGAGCGGAGATGCGCGATGTAGGCGGTCCCCGCCGTCAGCGACCAGCGCATCGCCGCCACCGACGTCTTGTCTAGGAGCAGATCTACGATGATCACCCGGTCGTGGATGCTAGCCATGCCGCAGAACACATGAAGACTCCGTTCCCATAGGTCAACTTCGGTGACATCGATCTGTATCCAGTGAACGGTGGGTGGCGGATCGCGTGGCTTCTCCTTACGGGCGACAGCGACGACGACCCACGGTCCAGCAGCCAGGATCGGCAGGAGCGCGCGCCCCAGCCTGCCGCCCGCACCGAAGACGATGACCAGCGTGTCCCGGTGCTCGCACGTCATGGCGCGCAACTCGCCCACTGCTTGGCAAAGCCACGGAAGGTCGTCAAGTAGGTGGCTCTGGCCGAGAGCCACGAATCGGGATCCGCAGCCCGGAACGCATAGGCAGTCCGGACCTCCTTGAGCTGATCATCGCGCCATCCGCTGCTCAGCTCGATGGCCGATAGCAAGGCTGGCTGGCTAGCCTCCTCGTCAGAGAAGATGCGCTCGGCCAGCGCCTCAGTTGCCATGCCGAGGTGGATGCTCGACGTCGGAATGCTCTTGCTCATCTTCGGGTAACCGCCCAACCCTTCGAGCACGCGGAAGTAGAGCGCCCCGACATCCGCGTGCCAGCCAAGGCTCAACTTGCCCGCCGCTGCTTGGCGGGCAAGCACGAGCCGCGACAGTTCGGTGAAGTACGCCTCTTCGAGCCCTGAGACCATTAGCACCCGGCGTGCTCCGTCCTCCACGGGGCCGAGGATGTCGGCGACGGTGTAGAGGGAGTCAACCGTGACGCCAACTTCGCTGCCAAGAAGGCCGTGTTCGTCGTACAGCTCAAGCAGGCTCTCGCGGTGGTCGAGGAAGTCCTGTCGGCCGAGGAAGCGTGCGATCTTTCCGGCGCGAGCGAGGTTGCCGAAGTCCAGATGTGACCGCAGGGTGCCGCGCCTGGTGTCGAAGCCGATGACTTCGAGGAATGCGAACATCTGGTCGCGGACCGCTTCGAGCTGCGCCCACGGGACGTTACGAGAGTTCCATGCCCCGAGTTCGGAAATGACCACGGTCATCGGGACTTCGAGTTGGCGTTGCAGTTCCACGATGCCCAGCATCACAGAGAGCGTTCCGGCGGTCGGTGCGTTCGTAGGACCGAAGCCGGTGACCATTGCAAGCGAGCCGTCAGCCTGCAAGATGGCATCGGCCTGATCGGCGTGTGAGAACCGTCGAACGAGCGACCCCAGTTGCCGGTGGACCGCGGTCGGCGCGTCGTCGGCGTTCAGTTCACGAAGCACGGCGCGGACACTCCCGACGATCGTGTAGTTCGTCCAGCAACCGGACAGCGCCACCAGCCAGACGCACGTTTCGTACGCGGGCGAGGGCACTCACTTCATCGATCTTCCCCCACTGGGACGCGGCCAGGATCAACGCCGCGTTCCGTTCGACCAGCTCGGCGCACGCTCCATTACCGTCCGGCGCGAGGGACGACGCGAGCAGCACCGCGTTGTCCTGGTGGCTACTGCGGTGGGAGACCGCTGCTCGCCAGGGCTCGGGCGCCGGATGATGTGCGCTACGAAATACCCGTGCGTGCGCCCCGTCGAGCACGGCTGTGTGGCTGATGCCGTAGCTCGCCTTCTCGTCCATCATCTCCTGCTGAGACAGTTCGGTCGCAACGACAACACCGCGCTGCAGGTCCGGGCGTACGGTTCGAATCGCCTCGGCAGCGAGCGAAACATTGGCGTGGGCGATGCCGTAGACGAAGCTGCACGCTTGGACGCCGAGCACCGCGACGGGCATGAAGAAGCTGAATGGACTAAGGAAGGGGAAAACGCCGTCGTAGCGACCGGCGTAGGTCGGGCAAAACGCCGAGTAGGAGATGAAGGCAATCCGGTCCCGTTCCAGCGTCGGTCGGACCATGCTAGGCAGACCGGAGATCGGCAGGCCCAGCACGTCCAGCACGTCAGCGGAACCGGACACAGCCGAGACCGAGCATGAAACGCCTTTGACGACGTAGGCGCCGGCGGCTGCCGCAAGGATGCTCGCCGCCGTGCTCACGTTGAACGTCTTGAAGGTTTCCTTGCCACTACCGGCGACCACGACGGCCGGAACATCGAGCGGGACCGGTTCGGCCACATAGCCAGCGAGCGTAAGGTCGAAGTCTAGAACCTCTTGCCAGAGACCGGATATGAGCTGCGGGCTTAGCTTAGACATGCCGGTAAGCTCGCGTGCCCAGCTACGCCATCGTTCATCCACTGTCCTGCCTTCTCCGCGCAGGAGAGTCCGGAGTGCACGAATTGCATGGTCGCCGGCTGTTGACCCCGCGAGGGCTTCATCGTGGAACATGTGTGCTGTCCATGGTCTTCACGTCGTCTCCGGCTCAGTCAGGGGCTAGTCGGTTTCCAAAATCATCTCGGCAATGCATGAAATTGGAAATGCCCTGCTGCTGCAACCGCGCTGCATTTCCGCCGCACCGGCAGAACTGGGACAGCAGAGAATGAAGTTGGTCCTGAAGCCGCCGGCCGTATGTCAAAAGTGGCAATATCGCCATACAATTTCACAATATGGGCAGGCAGGACGTGGCCGCGGTGCCGACATGGACCGGACGCGAGGCGGGCAAGCTCCGCGCCGCCCTGCGGATGTCGCAGCGTGAGTACGCGGCCTTCCTCGGAGTCGTCCCGAGAACGGTGGCGAACTGGGAGGCCGGGGGCGGGACGGCTGTCATCAGCGCGAACCTGCAGGCCGTTCTCGACACGGCGCTGGAACGTGCAGGCCAGGCCATTCAGCAGCGGTTCGCGGCGTTCCTGGGAAATGATCATGCCGTGCCTTTCCCGGGGGAACACGGTAGGGGGTGGGCTGCGGAATCCGGCCGGATGCCGGTGAGCGAGACGGACATCAGCGTTGTGCGTGGAATGCTCGCATCGCTCACCGCCGCGGATCACCAGTTCGGCGGCGGGTTCGCGCGCCGGACCGCGGACAGCTTCCTCCTGGAGGTCATCCGGCCCAGGCTTGCCGCGCCCGGGCCCGACGGCGCGCTGCGCCAGTTCAAGGCCGTCGCGGTGGAATTCCAGATCCGCGTGGCCTGGATGCATCTCGACGTGGCCGACAAAGCGGGGGCGCGCGCCGCCGCCCGCGACGCCTTCCGGCTGGCGCAGGAGTCAGAGGATTTCGCGGTGTGCTCGTGGGCGATGGCCATGTGCGCGCTCCTGGAAACCTGGCTGGGCAACACGGCCGCGGCGTGCGCCTACGGCCAGGCCGCCGCAGGACTCGCCGCCGGCGGCCCCCGCCTGGTGCAGGCGTTCGCCCGGGGAAAGCTGGCGCGCGCCCTGGCCGCCGTCGGGGACGGCGACGGCGCGCTCGCCGCCCTATCGCAAGCCCGGTCCCTGTTCGAGTCAGCGCAGCCGCACGAAGACGAGCTGGTCCCCGCGACCATCCGTGACGGCTACAGCGGCGCGTACGTCCTCGATGAGGAAGCGCACTGCTTCAGGGACGTGGGGAAGGACGCCGCGGCACTCGAGCTGAGCGAGCAGTGCCTGGGCCTGCGGGGAGCCGACCGCTTCCCCAGGAACAGGGCGTTCGCCACCGGGAACCGGGCACTGTCCCTCGCCAGGCTGGGACAGGTCGACCAGGCGTGCGACAGCGCGCTCGCGCTCCTGCAACTCGCTGCCACCCTGCATTCCAGCCGGGTCATCCGCCGCCTCGACGCGGTACTCGAGGAACTTGCGCCATACCGAGCACCCGGTTTGTCACGGAACTGACCGAGCAAGTCCGCGTGGCAGGGATCACGCGGCTGAGCCCTTAACGCGCTCTTGGCAACGGGCAGCTTCTGCGGGCTGCATGCGCGGGGCTTAACGATGGCCCTTCTCCTCGGGACAGGACAGGACAGGAATGGCGGACACTTCAGTCATGCGCGACGGATTGCTTCCCCAGGAGGTGACGGACGCTCTTGCGGGCGCGTGCTCCGAGACCGGCATGGTCGCCGCTGGCGCCCGGCTGATCCGCATGCACAGCAACACGGTCTTCTACCTGCCTGCCTCGAACGCGGTCGCCCGCATCAACGCGGGCGTCGACGGAGCCAGGCGCGTCGCGGCCTCGCTGACCGCAACGGAATGGCTCGCCCGGCAGGGGTTCCCGACGGTACGCCCGAAGGTGCGCAGGGCCGTCGTCCGCGCAGGCCTCGTCGTCTCGTTCTGGGAATACGAGGAGACCGTCAAGGCAAGCCGCTCCCTGGCAGGGCTCGCGGGATTGCTGCGCGAGCTTCACTCATTCACAGACGCCCCCCAGGGCCTCCCTTCCATGCCGAGCCCGCTCGATGGCGTCGCGCGAGCCCTGGACGACCACCCGGGGGCGTTCGACGGGGACGACAGCTCGTGGCTGTCGGACCGGATCGCCGAAAGCCAGCGCCGATGGGGGCGGATGCGGTTCGTCCTCCCGGCCGGGCTGGTCCACGGCGACGCACACCCGAATAACCTGCTGTACGCCCGGCGCGGTGTCCTGCTCGCAGACTGGGATCACGTCGGCTACGGGCCGCGCGAGTGGGACCTTGTCCAGGCCGCGTACTTCTGCCGCCGGTTCCCGACGGCAGGCGACGACCTGGACGCTTCGGCCCGTGCCTACGGGTGGGATCTTCGCGCCTGGCCCGGGGCAGCCGACCTGATCGGGATCCGCGAGGTCAGCGGCCTCGGCTCCTACATCCGGACGGCAGCAGCCAAGCCGCACGCCAGGGCCGAGCTCGCGCACAGGATCAAGACCCTGCGCGAGCAGGACATCACCGCGCCGTGGAACTCCCCGTCCCGTTCCTAACCGATGCCCGGGGCAACCTGACCACTCCGTGCGATCGGCACCCCGTACCCGCTGGCCTGGCGAAGGCATATCCCCGCTGTCATCTCGCTCGCGCTGATGGGTGTCAGCACAGCACAGAGCACCGGAATAGCCCTTGATCACCAGTCCGAAAGAGGACCGATGACCGTAGGAAGTATTGTCAATCATCGAAGGTCGGCATCGGCGGTCAGTTCGGAGATGAAGCCGAGCGCATCAGCCCAGGCCGCCCACAGAATGGAGCCGACTCTATGGGTTTTTTAGCCATGGATTTCGAATAGAAGATCTCGGCTAACAGCTGCCGGAGGCGTTTTCTGCTAATGCCTCTGGTTCACTCGAAGGCGGATGTGTCGCCCGCGCCGCGGCGCACGATCTCGGGCTCCGGCTGGGAGAAGTCGATCACCGTGGTCGGCTCGGTGCCGCAGTCGCCGGAGTCGATGACCGCGTCCACGGCGTTCTCGAGCTCTTCGGCGATCTCCCAGCCCTTGGTCATCGGCTCCTCGTGGCCGGGTAGCAGCAGGGTGCTGGAGACGAGGGGCTCGCCGAGTTCGGCGAGCAGCGCCTGGGTCGCCACGTGGCGGGGGATCCGGACTCCCACGGTCTTCTTGCCCGGGTGCAGGAGCCGACGCGGCGCCTCCTTGCTCGCGGGCAGGATGAAGGTGTAGCTGCCGGGCGTCGCCGCCTTGATGGCCCGGAAGATCGAGTTGGGGATCACCACGAACTGCCCCAGCTGGGCGAAGTCCCGGCACATCAGCGTCAGGTGATGCCGGCCGTCGAGCTGGCGGATCGACCTGATCCGCGCGAAGCCGTCGGTGTTGCCGAGCTGACAGCCGAGCGCGTAGCAGGAGTCCGTCGGGTAGGCGATGACGCCGCCCGAGCGGACGATGTCGGCTATCTCGACGACCGAGCGCCGCTGCGGGTTGTCCGGATGGATGTCGAAGTACCTGGCCATGCGACGAGCGTAGTCCCAGCGTGGTCGCGGGGCCTAGGATGCCGGCATTCGCCGGTGGTCAGCTGACCTCCGTCGCGTAGACGACCGTATTGCTGAGGTATGACCCGGTGCTGTAATCGAAGGTCCCGCCGCAGGTGATGAGCCGAAGCTCCGCTGCGGGCGTCGCGCCGTACACGGCCGCGGTGGGAAAGCCATCCTTGGGGTACATCTGCACGTCGGTGACCTTGAACACCGCGAGGGTGCCGTCCGCGCGCCGCACGTACACCCGGTCGCCGCGCTGCAGCTGGGAGAGCCGGTAGAAGACCCCCGGCCCCCGATAGGAATCGATATGGCCCGCGATGACCGCCGACCCGATGGCACCCGGGCGCGGACTGCCCGTGTACCAGCCGGCGACGGCCGTGGTCGGCGGCACTTGGAGGGTGCCCGTGCTGGTCAGGCCGAGGCGGACCAGCGAGGTGCGCACCCCGATGGCCGGGATGACCAGCGAGACCGGCTCGGCGACCTGGGCCGTCCCCTGCGGCGGGGCGGCCTCGATCGGGCCGGTCGGCGCGGGCAGCACCTGCACGGCGGTCGCCCGCGGAACCGCCGGGTGACGGGTCAGCACCAGGCCGGCGGCGCCGGCTCCCGCGGCGACCAGCCCGGCCGCCAGCAGGAGCGCGGCAGTCCGTCTGCCCGCGAGCACCCCTACGACCGGGCGGCGCGAAGACGGCGCAGGCGCCGCCCGCCGGCCACCGCGAGCAGCAGTCCAGCGCCGATCACCGCCAGCCACGGCAGCGGGGATGACGGGGCGCGCGGTGCCATCCCGCCGAACCCGGTGGCCGCGCCGCCGAGCGGGTCGGTGGCACTGCCGGCCGCGTCAAGCAGGTCATCGACCTGCAGGCCCTTGGCGCCGTCGAGAACCACCAGCGTGTGCACGGTCCCGGCGGCAAGCGGGATGCTGACCTTCGCGTCATCGCCGCTTCCGGTGACGAGCAGGGTCTCGGTCCCCGGGGACACCGTCTGGTAGGAGGTCACCGACCCGAACGCGAGCTTGCTCTTCAGCATTGTCCCGCCCCAGCTCACCGAGACCGCGTTCTGCTTGAGCGAGGCCTGGATGATCCGTACCAGCGCCTTGCCGGTCGGCGTGTTCAGCTCGTCATCGAGAACCTGCAGCCGCAGACCGGACTCCGGCCCAAGGCCGGCCACCGTGTAGGCGTGCCCGGCCACGACGTCCACGCTGGCCGAGAGCACCGGCGAGCTCGTGGCCGACGCGCCCGCGGCGCGCATCGCCACGGTGTAATCCCCCGTGGGCACCTGCTCGTACGGAGAGGCGTCCCCGTACGCGACGTGGTGCAGCACTGTTTCGGCGGACGTGTCGCCAAACGAGTAAAGGTAGACGTCCACCGCCGGCGTGTTCGGTGAAAAGTGGGCCAGTCTGATCCAGCCGGTGCCGGTGCCGGTGCCGGTGGCCGCGGTAGCCGCGGTAGCCGCGGTCGACGCCGTGGCGAGCGGTGGCGAGGCCGTGTTGGCCGAAGCGGCGGTGGCCGAGGCGGTGTTGGCCAACGCGGTGTTGGCCAACGCGGTGGCGGGAATGGCGAGCAGCAACAGCGGCAGCGCCGCCAGCAGGATTATCCGGCGGACGAATCTTCTGAATCTCATGGGTCCCCTCCCGTACCCGGCGCTCAAGAAGAGCGCTGGTTCTTAACTCACGTCCCGCTCAGCAATCCGAGCGGGCTAGGCGCGCCGTACTCGACGCTCAGCGCGGACTGGCGGACGAGCACTGCCCGCATCGGCAGGTACGGCACCTGCTGTGCCTGCAGAAACGACAGCATTGTGCGCAGCCGGGCTGCCGCATGGATCCCGGCGTTGGCCGGGGCTATCTCGGCGCTGCGCAGCGGGATGCCCGCGCTCGCGCCCGGCGACGGATCGCCGAAGGCGAGTATCCGCAGCGGCTGCTGCGCGGCAAGCGCGGCGAGCATGGCCAGCAGCCGGGGATCGACCCGTCCGGCCCGCAGCACCGCCTGGGCCGCCGCCGACATGGTGATGTGCCGGTTATCGATCAGCTGGCGGCCCGCGGCGGTCCTCGCGCTGCGGTCCGCGGCGAGCGCGGAGTCGTAGGCCGCCGTCCCGTCGGCAGCGACCGCGCGGATGTCGATCCGCGCGGGGCCGGAACCGAAGCTGGCGATGACCACGGGCGCGTACACGCTCGCCAGTCGGGCGCCGAACTGGTTGCGCAGGGCCGGCGTCGCCACCACCAGGTCGGACCCGAGCGGGTCGCTCGCCGATGTCCCGAGCGCCAGCAGCCTGCCCGCGGCCATCCCGCTGGCCTGGAGCGCGGTGCACATGGCCGGGTCGCAGGCCACGATCGCATCCGGGCTGACCTGCGCGGCGATCCACCGCGCGGCCGAGGTCCTGGTCGCCGTCGCGGCCTGCAGCGAAGCCGAGATCTGTGCACCGGAGTTCGCCTGGCTGGACGGGCGGGCAGACGAGGTGGTCGTGGTCGAGGTTCCGATGGCGACTGCCGCGATGGCGGCCGACACCGCGAGCACGGCACAGGCGACAAGCGCGAGCAGCCGCCAGCCGGTCACCTTCAGGCCGGCGATCGGGTGCCTCTGCAGCCACAACCGAACCGTGGTCGCGATGACCGTCGGCCATGAAGGCTCGGGCCGGCGCACCCCTGACCGCGGCCACGTACCGTTGTCCGCCACCTTTCGCCCCCCACCCCTGGCACCAGGCAAGATGCGCCTATGATGCCATCAGAGCACACCTAACTAACACATTTCAGGCAATACGACGATTTGGATGTCTCAAGTTGGCTGAAATGCGCCAGTGGGGTGAAGTAGCACATCTGCCCTGGCTTGAGTCCGGCGCCGGTGGACTGTTGCTCGGCCTCGGGGGCGAAGTAGATCGGCGAGTGCAGGAGATTTGGTGGCGTTGTGCGCGCTCCGGGCGCAATGCCGCTTGCCAAGTCGTGCACGTGATGCATGGGCGCGCTCGCGTGACATCGGATCACACCGGGCGGCCCAGCGTACCGCCATGATCACGAAGACTTTTTTTATGGCGAAGGATCCGTATCGTATAAGTGCATCAAACCTTCGTGATCACGGCCTTGACCATATATTTACCCGTCGCATTTGCCCGTCGCGCGTTGCCAGTCCGGCTGCCAGGTCCCGGCGCGAACAGCGCGGCTCAGAAGAGAGTTGGCGGTCCGGAGGGGAGCGGCTCCGGGAGTAGCTCGACCTCGGGCACCCGCGCGCGCACATCGTCATGGAATCGGCGGGCCAGCTCAAGCGCGTCGACGTTATCGGGCGTATGGATAAACACGGTCGGGGAACGCCCCTCACGCAGCCAGTCGGCGACCGTGTCGAGCCAGGGCTGCCAGCCCGCCACCGTGCGCGCCGGGTCGTCCCGGCCGATGTAGCGGACGACGGGATGCGCGGTGAGGGCCCGCGACCGGCGGGGCAGGCGCGGCTTCTTCCCCCACGCCTCCCGCTCGCCGTCGCTTGACGGGGGGCTCCCGAACAGGACGGTGGTGTCGAAGGTCACCCATTCGGCGTCGACGTCACCGAGTACTCTCTCAAGCTCGCGCTCCGATCGCGGGTCCTCGAAGAACGCGCGGTGCCGCACCTCGACGCCGTACCGGTACTCGCGCGGAAGACGGCGCAGGAAACCGGCAAGGGCGCCGAGGCCGTCGGGGCCGAAGGACGGTGGCAGCTGGATCCCGAGCAGGTGGGCACGTCCCCCGAGGGGCTCGATCGCGGACAGGAAGGCGCGCAGGGGGTCATCGACGTCGGCCAGGCGGCGCTCATGGGTGATCGGCTTCGGCAGCTTGAGGATGAACCGAAAGTCAGGGGAGGTCTGCCCGGCCCACGACTTCACGGTGTCGCGGGCCGGGGTCGCGTAAAAGGTGGTGTTGCCCTCCACCGCGTTGCACCAGGTCGCGTAGGCGCTGAGCCGTTCACGCGGCGGCAGCGAGGGCGGCAGCCAGCGACCCTGCCAGGGCGCGTACGTCCACATCGCGCAGCCGACGTGGAGCGGCCGTATGTTTGTGCTGGCCAAAACACAAAAACCGTACCGAGCGCCTTCGGCCGTGTCAACATCCGCGCCCAGCAGGCCCGCGTCCGGTCCCGCTACCCGCACACCCCTGTCGCGGAGCTCAAGCTCCTGCCCTCGGTCATCCGCAACCCGCGCGGGCGCAAGGCGATCAGCGCCGACTCGCTCAGCGAGAACAACCGGATCTGGGTCGACGCCATGCCCGAGATCAGGCTGGACGACGGGACCGTCTTCGACAAGTCGAGGATCTTCCTCTACGCCTACACGCCACACCTACGCCCAGCGCCACGCCGACGCGGGAGTCGCGGTCGATGTCCTGGCAATGCTCCTCGACCACGACACTCTGGAAGCCACGCGAGGCTATTACCGGGTCAAGCAGACCAGGCTGCGCAAGGCAGTCGACACAGTAGCCCAGCTCCAGTTCGACCGCCACGGCAACCGCGCCTGGAAGCAGGCCGGGCAGCTCCTCGACGCCCAGCGCACCCGCCAGGCCGTCGGCGAGGTCGCGGTGGCGTTCGGCCGCTGCTCCAGCCGTCCAACGTCTCCGCAGGCGGCGGCCAGTGCCCGCTGCGGTTCCGCTGCCTAGGCTGCGAGCACTTCAGCACCGACGTTTCCTACCTGCCCGAGCTGCGCAGCTACCTCGACGACCTGCTGCGGACCCGGGAACGGCTGCAGGCGATGACCACCGCCGACGACTGGGCCAAACGCGAGGCGATGCCCTCCGAGGAAGAGATCACCCGCCTGCGGCGGCTCATCCGCCGGGTCTCCGAGAACCTCGAATCGCTCCCGCCCCGGGAGCAAGCCGAGATCCACGACGCCATCACCGCGGTCCGCAAGACCCGCCGGGCGTTCCTGGGCATCCCCAGGGTCCGCCAGCCCCTTCCCGATGTCCGGCCGGAGCGGCCAGCATGACCGGCAAGGCAGCCGCCGCAGCCCGGATGACCAAAGGACGCCAGGCCGACTCCGGCCGCCGCCGGGAACGCGTCCTCAACACCCTTGCCGAGATGGCCCGGAACGGCGAGGCCGTCACCGTTTCCGCGCTCGCCAGGCGAGCCGGGGTCGACCGCTCCTTCCTCTACCGGCACCCGGACCTGCTGGCGCAGGTCCACGCCGCGGCGGTGCAGCCCCCGCCCGGGGGCGGCACGGCGCCCAGCATGGCCTCGCTGCAAGCAGACCTCCTCGCCGCGAACGACCGCTGCCGGCGGCTGGCAGACCAGGTCCGGGTAATGGAGCACCGCCTCAGCGCCGACCTGGGCCAGCAAGTCTGGCAGCGGACGGGGATCGGCGCGCCGGCCGACATCGATGGCCTCCAAGCCCGCATCCTCGACCTTGAACAGCAGAACCTCGACCTGAAGATCCAGCTCGGCGAACGCACAGACGAGCTGGAAGCGGCCCGGTCCGCCAACCGTGAACTGACCAAGATCGTCAACCAGTCCGGGAGAACCCCGTGAAACGTAGATACCGCACCGTCATCGACGTCGGGACGGCAGTCGGACATCCCCAGGTAACGGGCTGTGGCCTGCGCACCTGAGCGCGTCAGAGCCCGGCCCGCTCGGTAACCAAGGCCAGGCGCCGCTCAAGGTGTCTCCGGGCTTCCTCGACGTCTCCCGTGACACCGCTCATCGCGACGGCCGCCGTGATGATCACGTCGGCGAGCTCGGCCAGCAGGTCATCACGAGTACGGCAGACTCCCTTCCGCCTGTTCAGCCCGTGCATGCCGATGAACGCGTCGGCCACCTCGCCGACCTCTTCCGTCAGCTTAAGCAGCCGCACCTCGGCAGGGACATCTTCGTGATAGGCATACAGCTGGCCGACCTGATCCCACATGACTTCCTCCGGTGCTAGACGCTGACCCGGCAGATTCTCCTCTGCACGACGGCGCCGAAGCTGCGTTTCCCGGGACGCACCAGTGCCGGCTGCCGTCACGGCCTGCGTGGTTTCGCGGCTCGCCGCGCGTTACCCGCCTTTCGGGCAGCGTGAACGTGCCGGGCGCCGTCGCCGGGGCGAGCTGGCCGGCGGCGGCCGGGGCACAGGTGTCGCTGGCCGGGTTATGCGTCCCGCCGCTTGAGCACCCAGAACGTGACGGCGAGCAGGACGGCGGCGAGGACCACGAAGATGCCGGTCTCGATGCCCTGGAAGGCCCAGAACCTGCTGGCAGGCTGATAGCTCAGGTATCCCCGGTAGCCGTGCGCCGCCAGGCAAGACGCGATGTTGTTGGAGTTCTGGCATTCGGCCGGAACCGACACTCCGTTGAAGTTGGCTCCGTTGGTGGCCGCCTGCGGGGACTGGCCGTTCGGGCCGACGATGCCCTGGCTGACTCCCAGGTAAGCCCCCCTGGGCGACCAGTTCCCCGCCAGGTTGTAGTACACGGTGACCGGGGTCATGTAGTGCAGCCGGAGCCACTGCGAGATCAGCACCCGGACACCGGCAAAGCCGGCCAGCGTGACGGCCATCGCCGGGATGGTACGCCGCAGCAGCAGGCCGGCGCAGATGCCGAGTGCCATCGCGAAGATCGCGTAGCTCACCGGCACGATGCCGGTGACGTCGAACCTATTGGACTCGAAGCCGTCGGCGTTATACGCGTTGTAGGGGCTGGACCACCAGGTGACAATGGCCGAGACCGCCCCGGCGAGGACGGCCGCGGCGAACAGCAGCCAGCAGGCCTTGACTGCCAGCCAGTGTCGCTTGGTGATGCTCTGCGTCCAGGCGAACTGGTTCGTTCCGGCCTCCAGTTCGCTCGCCACCATCGGGGCGCCCCAGAACAGCCCGGGCAGCAGCGGCACTGCCGACGTCGCGACGACGAGCGTGGTGAAGGCAGGGCTGCTGAGAGAAAGATTCAGGTTGCCGCATGAATTGTCTTTCGCGCACGCGGCGAGGGTGGAGTGCCATACCCAGGCCGCGTGTAGCCCGCTGATCATCAGCGCGACGGCGAGCGCGGCGAGCAGCGCGACCGCGAGTGCGCTCTGGTAGCGGTACTGCCGCCAGGTAACCCAGGTCATCGGCCTTCTCCTACCGCTGACAGGCGGCCGGCCTTCGGGCCGGCGCCGTGGCCGGCGGCGTCCTGGCTCATGTAGCCGAGCACTATCTCCTCCAGGTTCGGTTCTTCGACGGCCCAGGCGGGATCGATTACCGGGCCGTTCAGCTTGACGAGCAGCGTGGTCTGTCGCGGGGTGGTTTCCTCCCGCACGATGGTGTGCGTCCGCGCGATCGCCGTCGTGTCCTTACGCGGGCCGAAAAGGACCCGGTGCTCGGCCAGCACGGTCTCGATGTCGCCGCACAGCTGCACCCGGGAGCTGGCCAGCAATATCAGGTGGTCGCAGACCCGCTCGATGTCCGCGATCAGGTGCGAGGACAGCATGATCGTCAGGTTGCCCCCCGCCGACGCCTCGGCCAGCGTGCTGAGGAAGCTCCGCCTGGCCAGCGGGTCGAGCGCGGCGAGCGGCTCGTCGAGCAGCAGTAGCCTCGGCCGCTTGGCCAGCGTCAGGGCGAGCGCAACCTGGGCTCGCTGGCCCCCGGACAGCGTGCCCACCCGCTGGTCCAGCGATATCTTCAGGCCGCCGAGCCGCGCCCGCACCGACTCGCCGTCCCAGCTCGGGTTGAGGTGCGCGCCGATGCCGATGTGGTCTCGCGCGGTCAGCCGCCGGTACAGCGGGATCTCCTGAGCCAGGAAGCCGATCTCCGCCAGGTACGCGGGGTGCTGGCGCGGCGTGCCGCCGAGCACGGTGGCCTGGCCCGCAGTCGGCGCGGCGAGCCCGGCAAGCAGCCGCAGCAGCGTGGTCTTGCCCGCGCCGTTCGGCCCGACGAGCGCGGAAATCCGGCCATCGGGGACGCTGATCGTGCAGTCGGTCAGCGCGGTGACCCTGCGATAGTGCTTGGTCAGCCCGCTGGTCTCGATTACGGCAGTCATGCGATGTCCTCCTCGGCCTGCGCCCGCAGCGTGACCCGCAGCAGCGACTCGATCGCCTCGTCATCCAGCCCGGCGGTCCGGGCCTCGCGCACCCACGCCGCCAGCCCGCGGCCCAGCCGCGCGTGCGTGCCGGGCGGCGGGCCCGGCGGCCGGCCGCGCGCGAACGTGCCCTGCCCGGCACGCGCCTCGACCAGGCCCTCGCGCTCCAGGTCGCGGTAGGCCTTCAGCACCGTGTTGGGGTTGACCGCCGTCACCGCGACCACCTCCCGCACGCTCGGGAGCTGGTCGCCCACGGAAAGCACGCCCATCCGCAGCGCCTGCCGCACCTGCTGCACAATCTGCTGGTAAGGCGGAACTCCGGACCGCCCGTCCACGCGGAATCTGATCATGCCAGCACTCCAGTGTCTTAGGTTGCTAAGACACTATTCCACCGTCTCTCCCGCGTCAAACGATCCAGGATCCGGGCGTGCGGCCCCTTTCCCTCTCAGCTGGATCTCGCTACGAGCCTCCGCCTACGACGCAGCCGACCTCTGCGCCGACATAGAACGGTTCAGCTTCTTCCTCGGCGGTAACAGCGGCGAGCACCTACTCGCGTGATCTTCACCCACCAACATCATTCGTTTCACAGCACCTGTTGCGCCACGGCCACCACAGAAATAGGCTTCCTGCCAGCGAGAACCGCAGGCGCCTTCCATCGGACACGGTCGGCTATACCGCCGCCATCATCAACGCGGTCGAGCGCGGAACGACATTCGCTCTCAACGGCTGGTAGATGTCATTCAACGCGCCGTGACCTCGTAGTCCATCATCGTCCGCCGGACGGTCTGTCGCCGGAGCGGGACCGGGGACGACGGTCTGCAGAACGCGCGGACCGTTCGGCCAGGCAAGCGAACAGGCGGGCATGCCACCTAGAACAGCAAGACGCCTACAACGTCGAATCGGAGGACCAGCCATTCGGGCGACGACTACGCAGCCCACGACCGTTCGGGGCAGCCGCCAGCAGGTACCATCGCCTGCATGGTAATGAGGAACGGTTCGTGGACATTACCCAGCTGATCCTTGACGATCATCATGAGCAGCGCAGGCTGTTCGCGATCATCGAGCAGATCAACCGGTCTGATATCGGGGCGCTGTCCGCCGTCTGGGGACGGCTGGCGGTCTTCCTCGAGCTGCACGCGGCGGCCGAAGAGGAGCTCTTCTATCCCGCGCTGCTGCGCGTGGGCATCGCCGCGAAGCGGACGGCGGGCGTGGAGGACGAGACCCTGGACGCCATCCACGATCACAACGACATCCGGGACGCGGTCGCAGAGGTCGCACGGCACGCGGTTGGCAGCGACGCCTGGTGCGAGGCGGTCGCCGGGGCCAACCTGGCCAACAGCGACCACATGGGCGAAGAGGAACGCGAGGGCCTGACCGACTTCCGTCGCCTAGCCGGGCTGCAGCAACGTCACGACCTTGCGGTGGCCTTCGCCGCCTACGAGGCGCGGAACTTCTCGGGCGTCCAGCCCGTGGACAAGGACCCTGCTACCTACGTCAGCCAGGCAGAGCGAGGAACGTCGCCCGCCGGTGACGCGTCCCTGGGCATCGGAGGCCTGAAGCGCGGCTGACCCCGGTCGCGTTGCGGAAGGTGGCGTCACCGTCCGTGGCATGCTTGAGCCATGCGACTCCCGCAGGAGAGGTCGGCGAAGAGGGTCATCGTCGCCGCATCCCTGTGGCTGATCGCAGCGCTGACGGCGTCGTGCTCCGCGACGCCTCCTGCCACCGGGCCTCCGCCGCCGACAGCCGTCCTACCCACCCGACCCTCCCCACCCACGAATGCCACCCACGCCGCCCATGCCCCTTCAACTTCGGTGTTCACCGTCACCGGCAACAACCCGGTACAGGTCAATGGCAGCCAGGACACGTACGCGGCTACCCCGAACACCACTTGCGATAGCACGCAATTCGCCGCCGACAGGGCGCTGGGGAACGAGATTGTCGACTGGTTCGTCTTGGAAAACTTCCCGACTGCGGCGAACCTGCTGGCGCACTTCCTCAAGGGGACGGGCACTAGGGTCGACTTCGGGATTGGCTCGGTGATCTCGAAGTCGACGGTGGCAAGCAGCGGATTTCAGGCCGTGAACACCGAAGTTCAGTCGGAGATAGCGCTCCAGCTCAAAGCCAAGGTCACTGCGGTGCGGCTGTCGGCCGCGCAGCTGCCGACGGTCCTTTTCGGATCAAAGTCCAGTGACCTGTACTGGGGATTCCGGGGCACCCAGGGCCTGACGGTGACCGGGAGCGGCACCCGCAAGAGCGGGAGGTACGTCGGCACCCTCACCTATGTCATACGAGACAGCTACGGATTCCCGGTCGACGACACCCTCGATGGCTTCGGCCCGCCGATGAGGTACCTGCAGACGATGTGCGGTGCCCCGCAGCATCCGGGCGGCGCCCATTGGTTCCCCGACACAATCACGGTCAGGGTGCCGTTCACCGCCTGAAGGCCCGTCGCGCGAGGGCGGAACGCGGTCAAATCTGTTAGCAGGCACCGACGCTCAACTGGCGCCGCATTGCGCGCTCTTCCGCATAGCGCTTTGATGTCACGCCAATGATCTTCCGTGGTCGGCCGTGAGCCGATCTAGGAAGTTGAACAGGGCAGTGTTCATGGGCTCGAATGCGTGGCTCAGGATCTCGGCGGCGTCCTGAACGTACGGTCGGCCGCGTGACGCCACGAGCTGGCTGGCGGAGTTCTCGATCGTGGCTGTGACGGATTCGCGAGTGAACTCCGGGTGGCACTGGAACCCATAGACGAACTCGCCGTACTGGATGATCTGGCGCGAACAGCCGCCGCTGGACGCGAGGACTTTTGCGTCGGCAGTGAGCCCCGGCATGTCGTGGTGCCAGTGGCCCACGTCGAGCGCGGGGGCGAACCCGGCGAGGCGTGGATCGGCTGCGCCGGCGGCCGTGAGACGGATCGGGTACACGCCGATCTCGGCTTCTTCGGCCTGCTCGCAGTCGGCGCCCAGCGAGGCGCCGATGAGCTGGGCGCCGAGGCACACGCCCACGACCATGGCCCCCGCCGAAATAGCATCGTAAATCAGTGTCTGCTCGGCTGCCGAGTCAAAGTGCGGACACTCGCCGAGGCTGGTGCTGGGGCTTTGCGGGCCGCCCAGTACGACGAGCAGATCGATCCCCTCCGTCGTCGCTGGCAGGTTCTCCGCGAGATGGACCCTGGAGAATGACGCGTCGTATCCGCGGCCATTGACCCAGGCGTCAAATGCGCCGGGTCCTTCGTATGGCTCGTGAACAACAAGGTGCACCCTCATGGTCGATCTCCATGTGTGATGTTCCCAGCCCGGCCTCGCCTCGGACCCGCGGTCCGGGCGCATCGCGCCCGGACCGCGGCGAATCGGATCCTCCGGTTAGGGCCTCGGATCGTGTACGTCCACGGTGGCTTCGAGGTCGGCCTCGATCTCGGTGAGTACTCCTGGCTTGCGGCGGCTTACCGTGAACAGCCAGGCCGCGCCAATCAGGAGGTAAGCGAGGAAGTAGTACGGGAAGTAGCGCACGGGAGCGGTCGGCACCGGGTAGAAGCTGCCGACGGTCGGCACGAGGAGGCAGGCAATCGCCAGCACGAAGACCACGATGTTCTTCGGCCGAAGCTCGCCGCGGCGTCTCAGGTAGACCAGCGACGCGATGGTCACCAGGAAGTAGGCGAGCAGGAACCCGAACGCGGCAAGCGTTCCGGCGTCCCCGAAGGTGGTCAGCGGGTTGGTGAACGCCTGCATGATCGAGGGGATCGCGAAGACCGCGATCGTGTAGCCCGTGATCGCGACGTGCGGGGTGCGGTTGCGGTCGTGGGTGTCTCCGAGGCGGTGCGGGAAGACCCCGTGCGCGGCCATCGGGTACAGGATGCGGGCCCCGGCGTTGATGCAGGACAGCGAGAGCGAGAAGAAGCTGAACATCGCGCCGAGCGCGATCGGGATCTTGAGGAAACCGACGTGGTTGATGTCAGCGAGCGTGTTCAGCGGCGCCGCGAGCGCCGACAGCGGGGTGCTGTAGTCGTGCGTGCCCAGCACCTCGACGTAGCTGACGAAAACGAAGAACAGGCCGGTGATGGCGAGGCTCCACGTCACGGCACGGGGCACGTTGCGCAGCGGGTTCGCCGCCTCGCCACCGAGGGCCGTCGCGCTCTCGAAGCCGACGAGGCTGAAGATGCAGACGACCACGGCGAGGTTGAGGTCATTCAGGCCCATCCCCTTGAGCGTCAGCTGGCTCGTGTCGATGGGGCCGCCGCCGTGCTTGGACAGCACGATCACGCTGAGGGAGATGATCACCAGTATCGACAGGCCCTCAAGCACGAGCATCAGCACCGACGAGATGCGGATGTCCTTGAACGCGATGAACCAGCAGATCGCGGCGCTGATCGCGAAGCAGAGCACGCCCGGGAGCTGGTGGTGGATGCCGGCCGCGGTCAGGAACTGGTTCAGGAAGATGGAGAACCCGGTGAACCCGGCGATCGCGATGAGGGCGTAGGACCACAGCAGCGTCCACCCGGCGATGACGCCACCGCGCGGGCCGAGGCCCCGGCCGGTGTAGGCGTACATCGAGCCGGCGCTGGCGGAGCGTCGCGCGAACTCGTTGAGCTGCATCACGACGAACGACAGCATGATCGTGGCGAACAGGTAGGCGATCCACGTGCCGTTGCCGGCGTCGGAATAGGTGAGCGGGATGATCAGCGCTGCGGTCATCGTCGGGGAGATGACCGCGATGCTCTGGGCGAGCAGGGTTGGAAAGCCCAGCGCCCCGGCCCGGAGGCCTTGGCCTTTCGGCCTCCGGGCCAGTGCCAGCCCGCGCGACTGCGTGTCCGTCATTTTCTTGGCTCCTCGGTGGGGGGTATGTCACCAGGGCCCGACCACGTCGTCGGCTGGCAGGGGGTGGGGGACTGGGGTCAGTGTCAGCTGGCGAACGACTGGTCTTCGAGCAGGAGGTCCTCGTAGAACGCGCCGAACTGGCGGGTGGGGTGCCGGATCGCGATCTCGAGCACCCACAGGTTGGGGTTGGGCCGGATGTCGGCGTCAGCGAGCGAGCCGTCGTAGTGGGCCTCGTGCGGGAAGTCACCAAGGCGGTGGCCCGAGAGGTCGAGGTTGAGCTCCCAGCCGAGTTCCTGGGCGCGCTTTACGGCGTAGTCGTAGAGCGCCGTTCCGGTCAGGCCGGCGGTAAACCACTGCTCGCGCACGTCGTCCCAGAGGGCTCGCACATCGCGGGCGGCCTTGTGGTGCTCCGCGTCGTCACCGAAGGCGAAGGTCTGGCCGGCGTCGCCCTCGGTGTCGCCGTAGACCGGGCCGATGTCGAGGAAGAAGATGTCCTGCTCGCCCAGCACGACGCCAGGCTCGGAGTCGGCCATGAAGTCCTTTGTGGTGTTCGGGCCGAACCGGACGATGACCCGGTGCCAGCCCTTCCGCATGCCCATCTCTCCCAGGACCTCGCGCGCCATCGCGACGGCGTCCTCCTCGACCATCCCGGGGACGATCTTGGCTGAGATCGCGGCGATCGCCTGGTGGACGCGCTCGCGGACGTCGAGCAGCTTCTCGGCCGCGTAGTTCGGCCCTGTTGCCTCGTAGTCAATCTCGGTAGTCACGTTGAGCCTCTCGTCGCTCGAGCCGACAGGGAGAATGTCGGTAGGTACGGGACGAGGCTAAGCGACATGTTGCCTTTGAGGCAATATTTGTTGTCAGAGTTAACAGGACGTTCGTAGTCAGAGTTAACAGGGCTTTCACACACGCAGGGCGGCGGCCGGTGTTTTCGTTACCGCGCGGGAGCGGCGGGTCACAGGTCGAGGACGAGCCGAGGGGTCAGCGCCCGGGAGACGCAGATCATCATGTAGTTGTTGGCCGCGTGTTCCTTGGCGGTCAGGACGGAGTCTCGGTGGTCGGGCAGTCCGGCGAGAACGGCCGTCTCGCACGCGCTGCAGATGCCCTGCTCGCACGAGCTCATCACGCCGGGAATCGCCGCCCGCACAGCGTCGAGGACCGAGACGCCAGGGGGAACGATCAGGGTGATGCCCGAACGCGCCAACTCCACTTCGAAACCCTGATCCGCACTGAGGTCAGCAGATGCCGACGGCGCCACGAAGCGCTCCAGCCGGACGGGGATGTCGGGCCGGGTCCGCTCGCCGATGGCAAGTGCCGCGTCCAGCATCGCGGAAGGCCCGCAGCAGTACGCCGCTGCGCCGACCGGCAGAGCCGCGAACGCCGCGGCGAGGTCGGGCAGGCCAGCCTCATCCTGGGGAACTACCCGCAGTTCTCCCCCACCAAGCGCCGAGAGCGCGTCAAGGAAGGCCATGCGATCCCGGCTTCGGCTGCCGTAGACGAACGTCCAATTCTTCCCGCGTCGCGACACCTCGCGGGCCATCGCGAGCAGCGGAGTCACCCCGATGCCGCCTGCGATGAACAGGTAATGGTCCGACTGCTCAAGGGCGAACGCGTTGCGCGGTGCGCTAGCGCGTATTGCCGCCCCGGGGGCCGCGATCCGGTGCACCTCCGCCGAGCCGCCCCTCCCGTCCGGCACGTTCAGCACCGCTATGTGATAAGCATCGCGCTCTCGCGGATCGCCGTGCAGCGAGTATGACCGCACCAGGCCCGACGGCAGGTGAAGATCGATGTGGGCGCCGGGCGTCCATTCCGGGAGTGCCGCCGCGCCGGGGGCGGCGAGCTCCAGGCTGACCACGTCGGTCGCGACGGCCTCGGCCGAAAGCACGACGAGATCGAGCACCGGACGCGCCTGCAGCGGCGACGGCTCGAGCGGATCCATGGCGGTGGAGGTCACGACCGGAACCCTTACTGCTAGTGCTGGATGGAGGCGAGTTCGGGCCGGTAGTCGGCGCTCACCAGAAGAAGCTCCGCCCCCGTGCGTCCCGCGGAGAGCCGGTGCGGCCGGGCCGCGTCAAAGTGCGCCGCCATGTCCTTGCGCAGCTCGTAGCGCACCCCGTCGTACTCCAGCTCCAGGGTCCCGCGCAGCACGTAGATCCACTCCTCGCCACGGTGGCGTGCCGCGGCAGAGGGCTCGCGGTCGGCCGGAACGTGAACCCGCATGGCCTCAAGCGCGCGCGAATCCGGAAAGCCGCTACTCGACGCGATCTCCAGCCCGGCCGCGGTGTGGCGTGGGGTATCCGGGGTGAACGTCGCAAGCGGGGTGCCCTCCACGTCCTCGCCGAAGAGCGCGCCCACCCGCGTCCCGAGAGCGGCGGCCAACTCGACCAAGATTCCCACCGAAGGCTGACGCTCCCCGGACTCAAGGCGGGAAAGGTGAGCCTTGGAGACGCCGGTTGACGCGGACAGCTGGTCCAGGGTCAGTCTGCGGGCCTCCCTCGCCGCCCGCAGCCGATCGCCCAGGGCACTCACCGCGAAGTCGGTCTCCATGATGTCGTAGGCTAGCCGATGATTGACTCTGAGACAAATATTGTTGCCAATCGGTGGGGTTCACGCAGCCTACGCCTGGGCCGGCGCGCTACGCCGCTCTCAGGAGGTGACGCTGTCCGCGCGGTGCGGGAGCTTCCAGCCCGGGCGGGGGTAGTGGCAGGTGTAGCCGTTGGGGTAGCGCTCCAGGTAGTCCTGGTGCTCGGGCTCGGCCTCCCAGAACGCGCCCGCGGGCGTCACCTCGGTAACCACCTTGCCCGGCCACAGGCCGGAGGCGTCGACGTCGGCGATCGTGTCCTCGGCGATGCGCTTCTGCTCGTCGCTGAGGTAGAAGATGGCCGACCGGTAGCTGGTGCCGATGTCGTTGCCCTGCCGGTTCTTGGTGGACGGGTCGTGGATCTGGAAGAAGAACTCCAGCAGGTCCCGGTAGGAGGTCTTGGCCGGGTCGTAGCTGATCTCGATCGCCTCGGCGTGACCGTGGTGGTTGCGGTAGGTCGCGTTCTGCACGTCACCGCCGGTGTAGCCGACCCGCGTCGAGACCACGCCGGGGAGCTTGCGGATGAGATCCTGCATGCCCCAGAAACAGCCGCCGGCGAGGATTGCCTTCTCGGTCGTCATGATGTGCTCCCAGTGTCGTTTGCTGGTTCGAAAAGCGTGCTGTAGTCGCCGTAGCCCTCGCGTTCCAGGTCATCGACACCGATGAAGCGGAGGGCGGCGGAGTTGATGCAGTAGCGCAGGCCCCCGGCTTCCCTTGGCCCGTCATGGAACACGTGGCCCAGATGACTGTCGCCGTGGGCCGAGCGGACCTCGGTCCCGAACAGCCCAAAGCTCAAGCCCCGGTGCTCGACCACGTTGCCCGGCTCGATCGGAACGGTGAAGCTCGGCCAGCCGGTGCCGCTGTCGAACTTAGTGATCGAAGCGAACAGCGGCTCTCCGGACACGACGTCGACGTAGATGCCGGGCTCGTGGTTGTCCCAGTACTCGTTCCTGAACGGCGGCTCGGTCGCGCTCTTCTGGGTGACCCGGTACTGCTCGGGCGTGAGCCGCGAGACTGCCTCAGGATCCTTGCGGTAGTTGTCCGACACGTCAGCTCCTTCGCTGCTGGCGCCGCCCGCTGGATGCGGGTGTGCGCTGTACACAGTTCAACCCCGCATCGCCTGGTGCTATTTCGCTCGATGTGTCCCGGACCGGGTGACGGCAAACGTGCCGGCGCCGGACCGCGGGCCCGCTGCGGACGTCGGAGCGCACAACGGCTGAACGCTGGCTGCGAATGCTGGTTACTTATTGTGATTGAATGGAAACAGAACGTGTAGTCGGGGCGGGGGGACTGAGTTGCGCGTGCCGCTGTTCTGCCTCGCTCCGCAGCTTTCGCGGGTCAGGGGGACATCATGAGCGCACCGCCTTCGTTCGATGACCGGGCCGACTTCGATAACGCGGAGCGCGGGTTCGTCGCCGCGCTGACGCCGGGGGTAATCAAGGCCGCTGACGGCCGGGTGGTGTGGAATAGCGACGCGTACGCGTTTCTCGACGCGCCGTGCCCCGATACCGCCAACCCCAGTCTGTGGCGGCAGGGCCAGCTCTGCTCGAAGCAGGGCCTGTTCCAGGTCACCGGCGGGATCTACCAGGTGCGCGACCTAGACCTGTCGAACATCTCGTTCATCGAGGGCGACTCGGGCATCATCGTCATCGACCCGCTGATCTCGACCGAGTGCGCGGCGGCGGCATTGAGCCTGTACCGCGAGCAGCGCGGCGACCGGCCGGTGACGGCGGTCATCTACACCCACTCGCACGGCGACCACTTCGGCGGCGTGCGCGGGGTGGTTCCGGATGGCGCCAGCATCCCGATAATCGCCCCGGCCGGGTTCCTGGAGCACGCGGTCAGCGAGAACGTCTACGCGGGCACGGCGATGACCCGGCGCGCCGTCTACATGTACGGCGCCGAGCTGGACCCGGATGCGGCCGGGCAGATCGGCTGCGGGCTCGGCATCACCACCTCGACCGGCACGATCTCGCTGATCCCGCCCACCCTCGACATCACCCGCACTGGCCAGGAGGAAGTGGTCGACGGGGTGCGGATCGTGTTCCAGCTCACCCCCGGCACCGAGGCGCCGTCGGAGATGAACCTCTACTTCCCGGACAAGCGCGCGCTCTGCGCGGCAGAGAACGCGACGCACAACCTGCATGACCTGCTGACGCTGCGCGGCGCGGTCGTCAGGAACCCGCACACCTGGGCCCGGTACCTGACCGAGACCATCGAGATGTTTGGCGGCGAGACCGACGTGATGTTCGCCTCGCACCACTGGCCGACCTGGGGACGCCAGCAGATCAAAACGTTCCTGACCCAGCAGCGAGACCTGCACGCGTACCTGCACGATCAGACGCTGCGGCTCCTCAACCAGGGCTACACCGGCATCGAGATCGCCGAGATGATAGAGCTTCCGCCCGCGCTGGAGCGGGCCTGGAACACCCGCGGCTACTACGGCTCGGTCAGCCATAACGTCAAGGCGATCTACCAGCACTACCTGGGCTGGTTCTACGGAAACCCCGCGCACCTGTGGGAACTCCCGCCGGTCGAGGCCGCGAAAAAGCATGTCGAGTACATGGGCGGCCCCGCCGCGATCATCGGCAAGGTGAAAGCGGAGGACGGCAACCCGCGCTGGGCCGCGCAGGTGCTCAACTACGTTGTGTCCGCCGACCCGGGCAACGCTCAGGCGCGCGAGCTGCTCGCCGGCGTCTACGACTCGCTGGGCCACGGTGCCTGCTAGACACGCCGGACAAGGAATTCCCGATCGTGACTCCGTAAGCAGCCGCGCAAAGAGTCGAGGCCGTCGGGTGAAATTCGCGGGAACGTGACCGCAAAGGCCTCCCGTTTACCCGACGGATTCGAGGATACTGTTCCGGTCACCGAGGGACTTGGGGGGAGCCTTAATGGTAAGCGATGCTGTCGGCGGGGGGCGTTCGCGGAACCTGATCCTAGCGGCGATGATCTTCGCCGTCTCGATGACGTTCATCGACCAGACGATCGTCTCGATCGCGGTGCCCAAGATCCAGAGCGAGCTCGGCCTGTCCAGCACCGGCGTGCAGTGGGCGGTCAACGCGTACCTGCTGTCGCTGGCGGCGCTGTTCGCGTTCGGCGGCCGGCTGGCCGACACGCTCGGCCACCGGAAGATGGTGACGCTCGGCGTCATCGTGTTCGCGGCGGCGTCCGCGCTGTGCGGCCTCACCCCCAAGGGCAGCATCGCCGAGGCGTGGATCGTGATCTTCCGTGTCGTGCAGGGCGCCGGCGGCGCGCTCATGTTCCCGGCCGCGCTGGCCATCGTCGTGCAGACCTTCGAGCTCAGGCAGCGCGGCCGGGCGCTGGCGCTGTTCTTCGGCATCGCCGGCGGCCTGACCGCGATCGGCCCGCTGCTGGGCGGCTACCTCACCGAGTGGACCTGGCGCGGGATCTTCTGGGTGAACATCCCGGTCGCGCTGATCGCGCTAGCGCTGATCTTCATTTCCAAGCCGGTGACGGAGTACAAGCCCGCGCCGGTGGACTACCGGGGGCTCGTGCTGATCGCCTCGGGCGTGGCGCTGAGCGTGTTCGGGTTCCAGCAGTCGAACATCTGGGGCTGGCACAACCCGCTGATCGGGCTGAGCATCGCGGTGGGGCTTGTCCTGCTGGTCGTGTTCTACTTCGTCGAGCGCCGCACCCAGTCACCACTGATGCAGGTGAGCATCTTCGAAAACCGGGCGTTCACCACCCAGTGCCTTGTGCTCGGCGCCACCAACCTGGTGTTCATCCCGGTGTTCTTCTTCGGCAGCGAGTACGCCCAGATCTCGCTGGGCAAGTCCGCCTCGCAGGCCGGCGTGATCCTGCTGTACTTCTTCATCGGCTTCGTCATCGCCGCGCAGATCGGCGGGCGGATGCTGGACCGGGACGGCGCCAAGCGGCCGGTGGTGCTCGGCTGCATCCTCGGCGCGGTCGGGTTCTACCTGTGGGCGGGCAAGGCGACCGATCTGAGCTTCAGCGCCCAGCAGTGGTACATCATCCTCGCCGGGGCCGGGATGGGCTTCATGCTCGGCCCGTCGAGTACCGACGCGGTCAGCCGGGCCAGCCGGCTGTCCTACGGCGAGGCGACCGGCATCACCCAGACGGTGCGGAACTACGCCGCCAGCATGGGCCTGGCCATCCTCGGCACCATCTCTGTCGCCCAGACCCGCAGCCATCTCACTTCCTCGCTAGTGGCGCAGGGTGTGCCGCCGGCCAAGGCGCAGGCCTCCGCGGCGCAGTTTTCCGCGTCGGGCTCGGGGTCGGGGTCGCTGGGATCCATCCCGCAGTTCTTCAGGGTCGACTTCGCGCAGTCCACCCAGACTGTGTTCTACGTGATGGCGGGGATCATGGCCGTAGCGGCTGTCATCGGGCTCATCGGGCTGCGCGCTGGCGTGCAGGAGGAAGCGCCCGCCTCAGTGGATCGCGAGGCCAGTGAGGCGCCGACGAACTAGCGGGGCGGTAATCGCTTGATGACGTGGCGGACGATGGCTCGGGCTCGCTGACCGGCCGCGGAACGCGGGCGGCGCGGAAGCGGCGGGTCAGCAGGGCCCCGGCCGAGATGACGGCGGCGTCGATCGCGGTCGCCACGATGGCGTCGGCCCAGTAGTGGTTACCGGTCCCGACGACGACGAACACGGTGATCAGCGGGTGGAGCAGGATCAGCCAGCGCCAGCGGCTGGTGCTGCGGGTGATGACGGCCCAGGCGACGATGATCGACCAGGCGACGTGGACCGAGGGCATCGCCGACAGCTGGTCGGCGCCCGCGGCCGAGCCGACCGCGGAGTAGACGGACTCGCCGTACCGCGCCGCCAGGTCCACGATGCCGTCGCCGGGCAGCATGCGGGGCGGCGCGACCGGGATGAAGGAGACGAGCAGGCAGATCGCGGTGCTCGCGGCCATCGCGTTGCGCACCCCCGGGTAGCCGTCGCGGTGCCGGGCGAACAGCCAGATCAGCATCGCGATCAGCACCCCGAAGTGCATCGTCGCGTAGTAGAGATTCGCGATCTCGGAAAGCAGCGGGTGCGGCAGCAGCATTCGCTGGACGTCCATTTCGCTGGGCAGCCGTAGCGTCCGCTCGGTGTGCCAGATCCACTGGCCGTGCGCGATCGCCTGCTGGTAGCCACCCTGTGCGAGGTTCCCCGCCAGCTGCCACAACGCGTACAGCCCGACCACCACGCCCGCCTCGCGCAGGAACGGGCCGACATGCACTCCCCACCGCCATGCCCAGGCAACGTGTCCGAGGTACAAGAGAAACGCCCCGGCCACGCCAAGTCCAAGAGCCAGCAGCGCCGCCTGCTGCCACGAGAGCATGAGGTTCGCCATGCTTCTCATAACAACAAGACGGGCGCAAGATGCCCGGCGGCGAAAAATTGTAAAAACCACAAGAACAACAGATCTATATACCCGAACGTACGCGTGGGGTCGGCCTCCCGCTGCGGCGACCCACGATCACCCCCCACGGGTGACGTCGGCGGGACACTCGAGGCGAGATCATGTGATCAATGACGAAGGCCGACCCGGCTGGCATTGACCGCAGCCTGGATTTCCCGGCCAGAAGGAGGATCGGTGCCCACAACGGCATGGCGGTTCCCGGGTACCGAGGGAGCCGACAGCGCGGTGGTCCGGCTCAAGCAGCTGGACTCCAAGGACCTCATCAACCTGGTGGATATCGCCGTGCTCCGCTGGCCGGAGTACGCGGAACAGCCGACGACCACGGAGCACGCGCACGAGCAAGGCGGCAAGGTGTCCTCCCTCGTGCGCCGACTGCAGCACCCCGTCATTGACGGTTCCATGATCGAGAGCGTTAAGGGCGACCTGCGGCCCGGCACATCGGCGGTCGTGGTGCTGAGCTCAGATGGCGAGGTTGACGCGATCGTGCACGCGTTCGAAGGCCAGCCCATGGAGCTCGTCCGGAGCGACCTGTCGGTACCCGACCAGGATCGGCTGCGGCTGGCCGTCGAACAGGCCATGCAGCGCGACCAGGGCCAGCAGCCGCAATAACCGGCCGAGGCGCCTGCCGCGCTGGCTGCGGAGGGGGTCGATCACGGGCCGGGGTGGGCTCGGCCCTCGGTTACGAGTACGCCTCGACGGTCAAAGCGGTTGGCCCGCCGCATGCGGCCGGTCTCGGGGAAGCGATCGAGCATCGCCCGGAGTTCGTCGGCGGCCACGTTGGCGCCGAACGCCTCAGTACCGGGCTGGAGCCGGGCGCCCGCGGCCAGCGGACCGGCCAGCACGGGGTCGAAGCCGAGCGCGTCGACGAACGATGCGACGGCGGCGACATCGCCGGAGTCGTCGCCGGCGATCGCGATGGCCTTCCGGCCGGGCGCGCCGGCCGGGCGCGCCTCGTCCTCAAGGTCGTGGTAGCCCATGTGGTTCAGCGCCTTCACGACACTCGAGCCTGGGAGGAACTCCTGGACGATCTCACTGGTCGTTGTCCGGGGGTCGGTGAGGTCATCGCGGACGCCGTCCACCTCCCACCAGTAGTTCATGGCGTCGATGACGAGCTTGCCGCGCAGCTGGGCCGAGGGGACGGCGCGGTAGTTGCTGAGCGGCACGGCGAGGATGACGAGGTCGGCCTGCCCGGCCGCCTCGGCGGCCGTCGTGGCGACCGATCCGGGGGCCAGGACCTGAACGGTGAGGGCGATCTTGGCCGGGTCGCCGAGCCGGCCACGAGTACCCGGTAGCCGGCCGCGCTGGCGAGACGGGCGAGCACGGTGCCGACCTTACCGGCCCCCAGGATCGCGACGGTACGCACCGGGCGGCCGGTCATCGCGAGCCGCCCGCGACCGGCTGCTCGGCCAGCATCTCCCGGACCAGGGGGACGACCCGGGTGCCGTAGAGCTCGACGGCGCGGAGCCTGGCGCTGGCGGAGAGCGCACCGCCGGAGGAGTAGATGAGGTCGAAGCGGCGGACGCCGAGGGTCTGGATGGCACCGGTCATCTTGCGGGCGACGGTCTCGGGGGCGCCAATGTAGAGCGAGCCGCGTTCGACGTCGGCCTCGAATTCTGCGCGGCGCAGCGGCGGCCAGCCGCGCAGGGCGCCGATACGGTCCCTGATCTCCTTGTAGCCGGGGTAGAAGAGCTCCTTGGCTTCCTCGTCCGTCTCCGCGACGAACCCGGGCGAGTGCATCCCGACCGGGTAGGCGGTGGTGCCGAACTGCTCGGCCGCGCGCTGGTAGAGCTCGATGTAGGGGGCAAAGCGACCCGGTGCTCCGCCGATGATCGCGAGCATGAGCCGCAGACCGTAGCGCGCGGTGCGGATGACCGACTCGGGCGAGCCGCCCACTCCTACCCAGGTGGTCAGCCAGGCCCGATTCGGTCTTGGGGAACACGTCGGCGTCGTGCAGGGCCGCGCGGGTCGTGCCCTCCCAGGTGACCGGCTTCTCGTCGAGGAGCTTGGCGAACAGGTCGATCTTCTCGTCGAACAGCACCTCGTAGTCACGCAGGTCGTAGCCGAAGAGGGGGAACGACTCGGTGAACGAGCCGCGCCCGAGGATCACCTCGGCGCGCCCGCCGGAGAGCGCGTCGACGGTCGCGAAGCGCTGGAAGACTCGAACCGGGTCGTCGGAGCTGAGCACGGTCACCCCGGAGGCCAGGTGGATGCGCGAGGTCTGCGTCGCGATCCCGGCCAGCACCGTCTCCGGGGCCGAGATCGAGAACTCGGGGCGGTGGTGCTCACCCACGGCGATGACGTCGAGGCCGATCTCGTCGGCGAGGACTGCCTCGGCGACGACCCGCCGGATCGCCTCTGCGTATGAGACGATCTCGCCCCGGTCGTCCCGTGGCAGGTCCCCGAAGGTGTCGATGCCGAACTCGATGTTGTCCATCCTGACCTCCTCAACAGCCCACCTTGACCTCCTCAACAGCGGGCAGCAAAGCCGTCAAGGTGATTGACATGTCAATTATTCCTTGGCCGCGATCCGTGCGCTTCCGACGGCCGTGGCGCGGAGGTCGTCCGCGCCGGGCACGGCTCGGACTGTTCCGCCGCGCCACGATTCCGCACTGGAGAGCCGCAGCGAATGCGGCAGGGCTACCATCACTAATGCGACTCGATCCCGACGGAGGCCCTGACATGCAGTTGACTCGGAAGATCGTCTTTGCGGTTCTGTCGGCCTTTCGCTGCTCGGCGCGGCATCGGCGATCTCCCTCGCCACACACGCATCTGCGGCTACAGCGATCGAATACTGAACCCGAGGGATTTCCCTGGGTTAATCTCCGCATTCGGGCCTTCGCCGCCTACAGATCCACGACGATATCGGTGCCGGGCCGGGCGCAGCAGATGAGAACGTCCTCGTCGGCGGGTGGTTCCAGAGGGTCGGGGTTGTAGGTGATGTCGCCGGACAGAAGCGGCGTCGTGCAGGTGTGGCAGACGCCGGTCCGGCAGCTCCACCGGGTGGGGACGTCGCAGGCGTCGGCCAGGTTGGAGCACATTGCCCCAGTCGTCGCGGAACGGCACGGTGATGCCGCTGCGAGCGAAGGTGACCCGGGGACCGGTTCCGGGAGGGCCGGGCGGCTGGTGGGGCGGCTTGCTAGCCTGCCCGGAGATCCCGGGATTGATCGAGGGGAGTGCCCCGAACAACTCGGTGTGGATCGCGGTGGCTCCGAGGCCGACCGTGGTCAGGGCTCCCTGCATGTCGGCCATGAGCGACGTCGGGCCGCAGATGTAGGCGGTCGCGTCGGCCGGGATGTCCAGGCCGGCCAGCGCCTCCCCGGTGAGGCGTCCGTCGGCGGCGTGCACGCGGTCGCCCTGGGCGGGCGTGGCCGCGCTGTAGAAGACGTGCTCGCGGGCGCGTGGCAGCGAGGCCAGCAGGGCGTGCGCCTCGGCGGCGAAGGGATGTTCGCGCGGCCCGCGCGCCCCGTACAGCCACCAGACCTCCCGCTCGCTCTTCTGCTTCGCGAGCTGGTACAGCATTGACAGCACCGGCGTGACCCCGATGCCTGCGGACATGAGCAGGACCGGTCCGGTGCCGTCGGCGAGGATGAAATCGCCCCGGGGAGCGGCCACGTCCAGGACCGCCCCGGGTTGCAGGCTGCGGTTCAGGTAGCTGCTGACGGTGCCATGAGACTCCCGTTTGACGCTGATCCGGTAGGTTCCGGCGCCGGCCGTCCACGACAGGGAGTAGCTGCGCACCGGGGGCGGATCGGCGGCGCCGCTGACCCGGAGGGTGAGGTACTGGCCCGGCCGCGCCGTCGGGAGGGCAGTGCCGTCGGGAGCGGCCAGGTAGATCGAGAACACGTTGTCGCTCTCGGGGACGACCTTGGTGACGCGCAGCTGCCGGAAGGCGGGCCAGGCCGGGCTTGGCTGCGGGACTCGTCCCGACGCCCTGACCTTGGCCATCGGCCAGCAGGTCACGGAACGAGCCCTGCCAGCCGGGGCTGAGGGCGGGGATCTCCAGGGCGGTGCGCAGCTTTGCGCGGTCGCGGCCGGGGAGGTACAGCAGCGCGTCGGTGTCGGCCATCGACAGGGCGCCAGGCCCTGTCCTGGTCTTGATGGTCGCGTCGCCGCCCTGGATGTGCCCTTCCGTGATGACGCGCATGTAGAAACCCGGACGGTGATGACTGACCAGCAAGGAGGGGAGTTCGGGCTCGCCGAGCCGCATTCCGACCCGGTAGCAGGTGACGCGGGGCTGCGTGACCTCGAACTCGGCCTCCCCGATGCGGTACCGGTCGCCGATGCAGACCTCATCGTCAGGGAGTCCGTCGACGGTGAGGTTCTCGCCGAACATGCCGTAGGTGAAGTCGTCTCGCCCGAAGTGCTGCTGCCAGTACCGGTAGGAGTCGATCTGGTAGACGAGCACGGCTCGCTGCTCGCCGCCGTGGCCGTTCAGGTCGCCCTGGCCGTCCCCGTCGATGTTCAGCCGCCGCACCATCCGCGGCCCGTCGACCTGGCGCTTCCACACGCCGGTATGGACCGTCTTGCCGTGCCAGGGCACATCTTTCGGCAGGCCCACGTTGACTGACAACAGCACCGGCACCCCCGACTCCATCTTGACGATGTGCCCGCTAGGCCACATCGTCAAGAGTGCAGGCGACGCGGGGCTCGCCGTACTTGACCGAAGGCGAGCATGATTCGAGGCGGAGCCGGCGGAGCTGCCCCGCCCACGCGTGGCGGGACAGCACCGTGCTACGTCAGCGTCGGGGCGTCATCGCCGCGCGAGCCTCGCCAGCTCGGGTACGAACAGCGCCCCGTTCACGGTCCCGACGCCCGCGACCAGACTGTAGCCGGGCTGGGCGCTGAAACCCTGGACGGTGTACTGCGTGCCGTTCTGCGTGAATGACACCGTGTTGTTTCCCGATTTAACGTCGATGATGCCCGGCAGGTGCCAGGCCGACATCCGGTAAAGGGCCGGGTTGATCAGCCCGACCGGGTGCCCGGCGACCTGGTCCGCGAGGGCGACGATGCCGGCGAAGAGCGGGGTGGCCTCGCTCGTACCGCACGTGGGGTACCAGCCGGCCGGCTCCCCGGGGAAGCTCTGGTAGACGTCGACGGCACCGTTGCAGGCCGCGCTCATCGAGATGTCCGGTACGCCACGGCTGTTTCCCACGATGTTCCGCACGCCGTCCTGGTAGCGCGGCCGGGAGAAGAGAATGGACTTTCCGCCGCCGCCTGCCAGCGGGTTGGGCCCATCATCGCCGAAGATGAACTGCTGGGTCGGGACGTTGTAAGTGTCGTTCCAGGTGGTGTCGGGCGAGGTGTGATTACCGTTCGCGGCCAAGTGCAACTGGGTACCGCCGACGCCGGTGACCAGCGGATCGCTGTCCGGCCAGGACGTGACGGGGTAGCGGTAGTAGGTGCTCTCGTCGAGGCCGACGTCCGCGGCTCCGCTGTCGCCCGAGGCGGCGAGCACGGTCACGTGGTGACGGTAGGCATCGACGTAGGCGCCGCGGAGGGCCGCAACGGACGCCTTGGACGGGAAGGTCTCCTCGGTGGCGCTGAAGCTCTGGCTGATCACGTCGCCGAGGTGGTGATTGACCACGTACTCCTCGGCCGTGACGATCTGCGGGAAGCCCGTCACGCCCTCGGTCTCCGATACCGGCGTCTCCACCAGCAGGATCTTGGCGTCCGGGGCGATCGTGTGGGCGTACTCCACGTCTAGCGTGGTTTCCCCGGCCCAGCCGATCATGTCGGAGTTCGTCGGGTCAAAGGGCGGGACCGGGCCGGCAGGCTGGATAACCGACAGTGACGGCGGTGCGGGGAGGCCGAACTGCTGGTCAAAGACGTTGAGGTCAGCCGCGATCGTGGGCGACCCGAAGGAGTCGACGATCACGATCGTCGTGCCCGCCCCGTTCACCCCATGCTGGTACAGCGTCGCCAGGTTGTAGGCCCGCTGGATCTGCGCGGGCTCGTAGCAGGCCACCTGAAATGCGGCTTCGCAGTCTGACGTGGTGGGCGGCTGGCTCTCGACATGCCCCGCGTGCAGCACGCTGGGACGGATGATGATCGTCGCCTGCTGTGCCGCCGTCGCGGTATCTCTCGCGGCGCCAGGCATGCTCAGGCTGGCCGCGCCGCCAAGCGCGGCGACCAGCGCGCCTGTGCTGACGGTGCACATGGCTTTCCTTTGAAGGTGCATGGCATCCTTTCCGTGCTTGTTGGGAATTGCTCCGGAATGGCAGCCGTGTACTAGCCCCGGGCAATCTAACAGCTGCCGATAATCCGCCGGGACGGATGCTAGCACTGCCCATGGAAGATTCAGCAGACCAGCCTCATAGAGGAATCTGCTAGATATCAATATCCTTCAGGATGAGCCGGGCAAATCTCTTTTCTAGCCAATGATTGAATCAAGGCCGGAACGACCCGCCGCACCGTAGCGCTGAGCCTCAATCCACCGGTGAATTAGTGATGGTTTCGGGCGCGGGAACGCGAAAGGTGCCCTCTGAACTGGGATGATGGTAGTTCTCTACGCTCCCATCGCCTCATCCGAGAGGACACCTCGCAAGTGCGATTGTCGCATAGCCTCGCGCGGACCAGTGCCGTGTTCGATGACCCGAATCTCGTGTCGCACGGCGGCCTGGTGCCGGTGATGGCCCTCGCCGAGCGGGCAGGCCTGCCGGAACTGCTCGCGGAGCACGTCCGGCCCAGCGGCGAGTGCGGGGTCAACGCGGACCTGAAGGTCGGCTGCCTGGTCGCGGGCATGGCCGCCGGCGCCGACTCGAATCGACGACATGGGCCTGCTGCGGCACGGGGCGATGGACGCCCTGTTCGGCGGGGTGCGCGCCCCGTCCACGCTCGGCTCGCACCTGCGCTCCTATACCTGGGGAAACGTCCTGCAGATCGGAGAAGGCCGGCCGGGAGCTGCTGACCCGGCTGTCGCGCGAGGCGCCGCTGCTGCCCGGCTCGGACGTCCTGGCCTTCATCGACATCGACTCGACGCAAAAGCGGGTCTACGGCCACCAGAAGGAAGGCGCGCGGTTCGGCCACACGAAGATCCAGGGGAAATCCGTGCTGGTCCGCGGCCTGAACGCGCTCATCGCCGCAGTGAGCACCCCGCTGGCGGCGCCGGTGGCCGCCGCCACGCGGCTGCGCGGCGGAAACGCGCCGTCGTCGCGCGGCGCGGCCAGGCCTCGCCGCCCAGGCGGTCGGGACCGCCCGGGCCTGCGGCGCCACCGGGACGATCGTCGTGCGGATGGACTCCGCCTACTACGCCGCCGCCGTGATCGCCGCCGTCCGCCGCAACGGCGCCCGGTTCTCCGTCACCGCCCCGGTCACCGCCCCGATCCGGGCCGCGATCGCCGGCATCCCCGAAGACGCATGGCAGGCCATCAAGTACCCGCAGGCCGTCTGGGACGACCAGCTGAACTGCTGGACCTCCGACGCCGAGGTCGCCGAGACCGCTTACACGGCATTCACCTCGAAGAAGAAGGAACTGCACGTCACGGCCCGGCTCATCGTCCGCCGCGTCCGCGACAAGGCGAAAGCCGCGCCGGGCCAGGGCGAGCTGTTCCCCGCCTGGCGCTACCACGCCGTCTTCACCGACAGCCCCTACGAGACCCTCCAGGCCGAGGAGCAGCACCGCGGCCACGCGATCATCGAGCAGCTGCTGGCCGACCTCAACGACGGGCCCCTGGCCCACCTGCCCTCGGGGAAGTTCAACGCCAACGCCGCGTGGCTCGCCATCGCCGCCATCGCGCACAACCTGCTGCGCGCCGCCGGGACCCTGGCCGGCCGCCGCCATGCCAGAGCCCGCGCGGCCACCGGGCGCCGCGACCTGGTCGCGGTCGCCGCCCGGACCGCCCGCCACGGCCGGGACCGCATCACCCTGCACCTGCCCGAGGCCTGGCACCGGGAGCGCGAATGGGCCAGCCTCTTCGAAGCCGCCTGCGGGCCACCCGCCAAAGCGGCCTGACCAGCCCAGACCCGGTCCGCACCCCCGACGCCGCGAGGCAACCCGCCCCAGCCCCCCAAACCCAGGCCCCGGACAAGCCGCAGAACCGTCAGCGGCAGGAAAAACACGCCATCAAAGCCCTCACGACGAGAACAGCTCACACGAAATCAGCCGGTGGATTGAGGCTGAGTGCCGCAAGCTGAGCCGGGGAACATTCAGGGAACGCCGGGTGCATAGTGTCTGGTGATGAGAACGAGACCGGACGCAATCGGCGTCGGCCCCACCTAAAATCCCTGAAGGAAGTGCAGAGCGATGCGGATTCTCGTGCTTGGCGCCGGATTCGGCGGCTTGGAGCTGACCACCCGGCTCTCGGACGAACTTGGCGATGACGTCGACATCGTGCTGATCGACAAGGCCGACGGATTCGTATTCGGCTTCTCTAAGCTCGACGTGATGTTCGGCCGGACCACGCCGCAGGCGGTGCGGCATTCGTACCGCAACCTGCTCAAGCCGGGTGCCGCGTTCGTCCAGGCCGCCATCAGCTCCATCGACCCGGAGCGGCGCCGGGTCGAGACGAGACGCCGGCCCGTTCGAGGCCGACGTGATGGTGGTGGCCCTGGGCGCCGACCTCGACCCGGCGGGGACGCCGGGGCTGGTCGAGGCCGGTCGCGAGTTCTACACCATCGACGGCGCCTTCGCCGCCCGTGATGTGCTGAACTCCTTCGGCGGCGGGCGGGTTATCGTCGGCGTCACCTCGACACCGTTCAAGTGCCCGCCGGCCCCGAGTGAGACGGCGCTGATGCTGCACGACTTCCTGGTCGCCAGGGGCCTGCGCGAGGCCAGCGAGATCTCGCTGGTCATGCCGCTAGGCGCACCGATCCCGCCTTCCCCGGCGGCATCGGAGGCGCTGCTCGCGGCATTCGCCGAGCGAGGAATCAACTGGTGCCCGGAGCGGCTGGTGCGCAGTCTGGACCCCCGGCGCCGGGTGGCAATACTCGCCGACGGCGAGGAGATGCCGTTCGATCTGTTCCTTGGCGTGCCAGTCCACCGGGTGCCAGCGGTCGTGGCGGAGTCCGGCATGTGCGTCGACGGCTGGATCCCGGTCAACCCGCTCACCCTCGAAACCGCCTACCCCAATGTGTACGCGGTCGGCGACGTGACCAGCGTGGGCACGCCCAAGGCGGGGGTCTTCTCCGAGCGGCAGGCAGCTGTCGTCGCCGGTCAGCTGATCGCCCGGCACGGACGCGCCGGCCGGGCGTCGACCTACGACGGCAAGGGAATCTGCTACATCGAATTCGGTCACGACCGGGTTGCCCGGGTCGAGGTCGCCTTCCGCAGCGGAGAGCGTCCGAACGGGCAGTTCGACGAGCCGTCCGACCTGCTGCTGGCCGACAAGGCCGACTTCGGGACCAGCCGCGCCAGGCGCTGGTTCGGGCAAGACTGGACCAGCTACTGAGCCCCAGCGGTGCGCGTTTCACTCACGATGTCAAGCTACCGGCGTAAACGAATCTCACGCTGGCGCGCCGGGTGCCTACCCCTCGATCTACAAGGGCTGCCATTGGGGTTACTGCACGGCGAATAGCGGCATGCCGGTGGCAGTTTCAACGATGAGCAGCACGCCCGAATCATTCCGAACGGACCGCGGTTTCACCGCCCCGAATAGACGACAATGGAGCGGGGGCCGACGGTTACCTGATCACCAGCGTGGCGTTTGGCCGCTCCCGCGGGAGCGGCGGGGTCATGGGTGTCGATCTCGGCCTGCCATTCCGCCCCGGGCCGGGTGCGAGGCAACACGAAGCCGAGGGGCTCCCACCACGCGTTTACCATGACCAGGAAGTCTTCATCGAGCATAGGCGTGCCGTCCTCGGCGCGGTCGGGGTCGTCGGATCCGTTGAGGTAGATGGCGATGGCCAGCGCACTCGGATCCGCCCAGTCGCTCTCGTCCATGGGGGTACCAGCGGGCGTGAGCCACTCGAGCTCGGCAGCCGCGGCGCCGGCCAGGAAGCGCCTGCGCCGGAATACGGGATGGGCTTGCCGGAACGCGATCAGGTGCCGGGTGAAGTCCAGCAGGTCCTTGTCGGCGTTCGCCCAGTCGAGCCAGGTGATCTCGTTGTCCTGGCAGTAGGCGTTGTTGTTGCCGTTCTGGGTGCGCCCCATCTCGTCGCCGCCGAGCAGCAGCGGCACGCCGAAGGACAGCATCAGCGTGGTGAGCATGGCGCGGGACTGGCGGGCGCGCAGCGCGAGGACTCCCTGATCGGTGGTGGGACCTTCGGCCCCGCAGTTCCAGGACTCGTTGTCGCTGGTCCCGTCGCGGTTGTCTTCGCCGTTGGCCTCGTTGTGCTTGTCGTCGTAGGAGACAAGGTCGCGCAGAGTGAAGCCGTCGTGGACGGTGATCAGGTTCACCGAGGCCGTAGGCCGGCGGCCAGCCGTCGCGTAAAGGTCCGCCGAGCCGGAGAAGCGGTCGGCGAACTCGCCGATCCCGATCGGGTGGCTGCGCCAGAAGTCGCGCATCGAGTCGCGGTACTTGCCATTCCACTCCCGCCACATCGCCGGGAACCGGCCTAGGTCGTAGCTGTCCATCTGACCGACGTCCCACGGCTCGGCGATCATCTTGCACCGTGACACCACCGGATCCTGCGCGACCATGTCCAGGAAGGCCGACACCTTGTCGAAGGCGCCTTCCTGCCGGGCCAGGGTCGGCGCCAGGTCGAACCGGAACCCGTCGACGTGCATCTCGGTCAGCCAGTAGCGCAGCGAGTCCATCATCAGCTGCAGCGTGATCGGGTCGCCGGCGTTCAGCGAGTTGCCGCAGCCGGTCGTGTCGTAGTAGTCGCGGGGGTTGCCCGGTGCCAGCCGGTAATACGCCGCGTTGTCGATGCCACGGAAGCACAGCGTGGGTCCGTCCGCACCCGCCTCGGCGGAGTGGTTGAACACCACGTCAAGCAGGACCTCGAGGCCGGCCCGGTGCAGCGCGTCTACCATCGCCTTGAACTCGTTGACCTGGCCGCCTTGCTGGCCGGCTCGCACGGCGGCCGAATAGCCATTGTGCGGCGCGAAGAAACCGATCGTGTTGTAGCCCCAGTAGTTCGTCAGCCCCCGGTCGAGCAGGAACGACTCGGGCACGTTCTGGTGCACGGGCAGCAGCTCGACGGTGGTGACGCCCAGGTCCTTCAGGTGCGCGATCGCGGCGTCGTGGCCCAGCCCGGCGTAGGTCCCGCGCAGCTCCGGCGGTACGCCGGGATGGCGCATGGTGAAGCCCTTGACGTGAACCTCGTAGATCACCGTGTCCGCATACCGGTACCAGGGCCGGTCACCGTCCCGCCAGTTGAACGCCGAGTCCACGATCAGGCTCCTTGGCACGTGCCCCGAGGAGTCGAGGGTGCTCGGGGCGTCCGGGTCGTCCGCGTCGTGGCCGAACACCTCAGGCCCGAACGAGACCGTTCCGCTGATGGCCCGCGCGTAGGGGTCAAGGAGCAGCTTGGCCGGGTTACAGCGAAGGCCCTGCGCCGGGTTCCAGGGCCCGCTGACCCGGTACCCGTACGCCTGGCCCGGCCCCACTCCGGGCACGAACGCATGCCAGATGTCGGCGTCGTTGTCCCGCAGCGGGATTTGCGTTTCCGCGCCGTTCTCATCGAACAAGCACAAGGCGACGCCGTCGGCGACGCTGGAGGAAATCGAGAAGTTCGTGCCCGCCTTGCCGTAGCGCTCGGCGGGGGTGGGACCGAGCGGGTGGATGTTGCCCGGCATCGCCTCGGCCGCCCGGGGGTCAGCCTGAGCGTAGGCGTCAGGGGAGATGCGGGCTCCGGGGATCGTAACGGTCGCTTGCTCCGTGGTCACTGCGGGGTCCCTCCTGCTAGGTGGCGAAGCACGTCGCCGACGGCGCGCCGTGCCTACGCGGGATCACGTCGGCGATCAGGCCGGGTCCAGCCGATTGGCGGCAGGCGCCGACCTCACCAACACGATGCCCGCCGCCTAGCCCCGCCAGGATCACCCTCAGCGGGTGGACTTGCCTCAGCGGACCGCGGCTTCGCGTAGCTGTCTTGACGCGAAAATGGCGCTGGCGATCACCGTGGCACCGTTGGTGCCCGTTTGTCCAGTGGGAGCCGGCCTCGCTGCGGTCCACCCCGTTACATCACCTCTTGGCGCAGTATCGGCGTTTCTGATGCGTCCATGATTTGACCGATTTAGCCTGTATCGATCTTTGCAAACAATGAACGGCGGGGTGACTGTGACTACTCAGCCGGAAGCAAGCGATGTGCGCGGGCGGCGTTAGCGTCGCCCTCGCGGTTTGGCGGGAAAGAAAATCGTCGGCTCTGCGGTACCTGTACACTGCGGTTGCAGCTTCTGTGTAGGTGCTTCATGACGCGCTCGCGGATCGACTGCCGGGCTTCCGCGCGGTGCGGAGGCCTCACTGCAGGCAAGGAGAAATGCGCGTGGCGCAGGGAACAGTCAAGTGGTTCAACGCGGACAAGGGCTTCGGGTTCATTAGCACCGATGACGGGGGCCAGGACGTCTTCGTCCACTTCTCCGCGATCGAGTCCAACGGGTACCGCAGCCTAGACGAAAACCAGCGGGTCGAGTTCGACATCACGCAGGGACAGAAGGGCCCGCAGGCCGAGCACGTCCGCGCGATCTGATTCTGATCACCAGCCGGCCGTCATTCCGCTGGACGCGCCGGGTACAGCGTCGGCGGGGCCAGGTTCCCGCCCGCATATCGGCTAGGGCGCTGCTCCGTTGGTGGGGATCCTCACCTGTCATTTCAGGAGAGGATCCCCACCAGCATGCAACAACCGTCCCGGGCTTAGACCCTCAGCACCAGGAATCCCGGCTCAGCGCAGCTAGCGGCCCGCCGGCTCGCGGATCTGGTCAAGAATCGCGTCCGCGCCCCGCTCCCGCAGCAGGCCCGCCAGTTCCACCCCGGCCGCCGCAGGGTCAGTCCCCGTAACCGTCCCTGTCACGCGCTGCCGCCCGTCAAGCGACGTAACCTGCCCGCTCAGCGTCAGCACGCCCGCCGAGCGAGTCGCGTAGGCACCCACCGGGACCGAGCACCCGCCGTGCAGCTCTCCCAGGACCGCTCGCTCAGCTCGGACCGCCGCGTCCGCGTCCGCGTCACCGAACGCGTTCAGCATGTCCAGCAGCTCCCGGTCGGCCGCGCGGACCTGGACCGCCAGCGCCCCCTGCCCCGGCGACGGCGGGAATACCGCCGGGTCCAGCAGCTCAGTTATCGAGTCGTCCAGCCCGAGCCGCCGCAGCCCCGAGGCCGCCAGGATCACCGCGTCAAGCCCTGCCTTCAGCCTCGCCAGCCGGGGCGGCACGTTGCCCCGGATCGGCACCACGTCAACATCAGGCCGCAGCGCCCGCAGCTGCGCGGCGCGCCGAGCCGACCCGGTGCCCACCCGCGCCCCGGGCCGCAGCCCCGCCAGCGTCGACCCGCACATCGCGTCGAGGGGATCGGCGCGCGGCGGCGTGACCGCGAGCACCAGCCCGTCAGGCGGGGCGGTCGGAAGGTCCTTCAGCGAATGAACCGCGACATCCACCAGCCCCGCCAGCAGCTCCCGCTCAAGCCGCGTGGTGAACAGGCCGCCCTCGCCCCCGCCCAGCTCCTGCAGCGGGGTCTTCCGGTCCTTGTCCCCGTCGGTCATCACCGACCTTGCCTTGAACCTCACCACCGGGCACCCGCTGAGATGCGTGATCAGCTCCTGCACCATAACCTGCGCGAGGCGGCTTCCACGCGCCCCGACAACGACTGTCTCCATGACCACGACCCTACCGCCCGCAAGCCACGCGACGCCCTCCGACTAGGCCAAACGGCACGGGCACGCACCGGCCTAGCTGTCGAGCCCCAAAGTGAAGGTGGGCTTCGGCGAGGTCTGGGGGAGCCGGTGCTCTGAACCCCGACTAGGCATGTGACTCTCCTCTGGCCCTGGCCGTCAGCTGACGGGCGGCGGGCTGCCGTCGGCGCTATCGGGCAGCGCGGCATCCCAGCCGCATACCGCGCAGGCATGGCGGAACGCCGAGCGGGCGAACTCCACGGCGACCGCGCGTGGGTCAGCGGCGGTGCGGACATCGTCCCAGTCCAGGACGAACTCGCCCAGCGCCTCGTCCCAGCGTGCGGCGGCCGGTGAGAGGACGCCCCGGGAGATCTCGACCGGGGCGGGGTAAGCGAACGCGTAGAACGCGGCGCGCGCGTAATGGGCGTCCCCTGGCCACCAGCCGACCGCGACCTGGGCGGCATCAGCTGAGTTGCGGCTGATGAAGTCGTCCCGCGGCGGCTTGGCAGGCGCGCCGGAATACAGCGTCACTGCCAGGTCAAACGAGCCCCACCAGGCGTTGATCTGCGTGCACCGGCCACGATAGGGGGCGCGGAACGCGGCCAGCGCCAGCGCCGCCTGCGTCGCCGCGGCGAAGTAACTGGTGACCTGGCCGGCGTCGTAGCGCGCGTGGTCATAGTCCTCGTCCAGCGGCACGCTCCAGGGGACTTCCTGCGGCCGGGGATCGATCCGCACCTGGCCGCCCCCCGCTCGGGCTACCGCCGCGAGCACCCCCCGGGTCACCTCGGCGACCGGCCGGTCCGGGGTGAGTGGAATCCGCTCCGCCGCCCCGCTGGTGTGTTCCACCACTGCCTCGTGCGCGCGCAGGTCAAGCGTGACCACCAGTGAACCTGACCCGTCAGGCGCGGGCAGCGTCCCGGTTTCCCACCCGCGCGCGGTCAGTCGCAGCGCCGCGTGCTGCAGTTCCGGTTCCGGCGGCGCCAGCTCCAGCGCCAGCTTGCCCAGCACCTGCGTATGGGCGTGCAGCGTGTCGCACGTCTCGCCCCAAGTGTCATAAGAGACTGCTGGCCATCCCTGTGCCATCGCTGTGCCCCCTCCGCCTGGTACAACATGCCCCGGACGCCCGCGCGGAATCCCGGACCGCCTGCGAACCTGGCAGCACCGGGGCATCATCCGGATTGGGTGATGCGCCATAGGTGGTTGTCACCCATCCTGTACTTTGTGCGACCCCTAGTGGTTCAGGTCCCGACCGTTATGCCGCGGACGGCGTGGGTGACATCCTGTCAAACCGAACGTGCGATCGGCGTGTTTGGTCGCACCGGCACGGGGCTGCCGTGACGGAAGGCCCGTCCGGACCGGGCGCGGCTGCCCGGGCGATGATTCTGCCGTTGGCGCTGGCGCAGTTCATCGCCAGCTACGCGGCCACGAACATGAACGTGGCCATCAGTGCCATCGCCACGGATCTAGGCACGACGGTAAGCGGGGTGCAAACCGCGATCACCCTGTTCACCCTCACGATGGCTGCGCTGATGATTCCCGGCAGCAAGCTAACCGACATCTGGGGCCGCAAACGGTGCTTCGTGATCGGCCTGGCGGTCTACGCGGTCGGGGGGCTGCTGGCAGCGCTGTCACAGGGACTGCCGCTGCTAGTCGTCGGCTATTCGCTGCTGGAGGGCGTGGGCTCGGCGCTGATGATTCCGCCCATCTACATCCTGGTCACCGTGACCTTCCCCGACGTCAAGTCGCGCGCCCGCTACTTCGGGGTGGTCAGCGGCGCGGGCGGCCTGGGCGCCGCCGCCGGGCCGCTGATCGGCGGGCTGGTGACCAGCGCGATCAGCTGGCGTGCCTCGTTCGGCTTGCAGGTCCTGGTCGTGGCCTGGATCATCGTGCTCGCCCGCAAGATCACCGACCCGGTCAGGTCCGGGTCCGCGCCGCGGTTCGACCTGACCGGGGCGGTGCTGTCCGCGGCGGGCCTGTTCTTCGTGGTGCTCGGACTGCTGCAGTCCCGGACCTACGGCTTCGCCAAGTCACGGCAGGACTTCACAATCGGCGGCACGGTGGTGATACCGAAGGGCTCGGTCTCCCCGGTGTGGCTGTACGTGGCGATCGGCGCGCTGTTCCTGCTGTGGTTCTTCCTGCACGTCCGGTCCGGCGAGAAAAAGGGCAGGGACGTGCTGCTGCCGCTCCGGCTGTTCCGCAACAAGGTGGCCAACCTGGGGCTGGGCACCCAGGCAGTGCAGTGGCTCATCCTGCAAGGGTGCTTCTTTACCGTCTCGGTTTACCTGCAGGAGGTCAACCGCTACAGCCCGATCCAGACCGGCCTGATGCTCACCCCCGCCACGGTCGGGATCCTGGCCGCCTCGGCCGCCGCCGGGCGGTTCGCCCGGCGGCACCCGCAACGATGGCTGATCATCGCCGGGTTCCTGGTCACCGCCGTTGGCCTGATCCTGCTGCTGGTCCTGGTGCGGGCGCACGCGGGCATCTGGCGGTGGATACCCGGGCTGCTCCTATTCGGCACAGGAGTCGGGACCATGCTCACCTCCTCAGTCAATGTGGTCCAGTCCAGCTTCCCCGACAAAGACCAGGGCGAGATCTCCGGCCTGTCACGCAGCGTCTCCAACCTGGGCTCCTCGCTCGGCACCGCCTTGGTCGGCTCGGTCCTGGTCGCCGTCAAACTGCCCGAGGGCAAGCCATTCGCCGTGGCCCTCACGATGATCCTGGTCATCACCTTGATCGGCCTGGTCATCGCGGTCCTCATCCCCCGCCGGCCGGTCGGGGGCACAGAACCGGTAAGTCCGACGCCCGTGACCGCTGTCGACTGATCAGGTACCGCGCATGGTCGTCAGGTGCAGACTGTGTGAAGATCACGTGGAGATTCCCTGCTTGCCCGCTTTGGCCCTGCTCAGGCGGTCCGCAGCTGAAGTCAGGGGGAGTTCTCTTGGTTAAGCTGGGCGCCGGAGGACTCGTCGAAATGTTGCACGTGTCCCTCTTGGGGGAACAGGCCATCACCGAGGATGGGACCAGCGTTCAGGCGCATTCTTCGCGCCCGATTGCTCTCGTCGCATTCCTTGCTGTCCACGCCGGGGTGCCGCAGTCCCGGCACCGGATCGCGGGGACATTCTGGCCGGAGTCGACCGATGCGCAGGCGTTGACGAACCTGCGCCGCGAGCTACACAATCTGCGGCAGATCCTGGGCCGGGAGCGCTCGCTCGTCGTGACGTCCCGTGACCTGTGCTGGTGTGACACCGACACCTGCCGCGTCGACCTGCGTGTCTTCACGACCGCGCGGTCGGCTGCGGTGGCGGCGGGCGCGGCCGGCGATGACGCCGGAGTCCTTGTGCACGCGGCTACGGCGGTCGAGTGCTACAAGGGCGACCTGCTCCCCGGCGGCTACGACGAGTGGCTGCTCGAGATGCGGTCAGGACTCGACCGTCAGTGCGCTGACCTGTGTGATCTGCTTGCCGATGTGCGGGCGCGCGCCGGTGACATGCTCGGCGCGGTGCAGGCTGCGCGGCACCGGATCCAGCTGCAGCCCCTGGAAGAGACCGGTTACCGCACCTTGATGCTGCTGCAAGCCGACCTGGGTGAGCGGGCCGGCGCGGTCAGCACGTACCACCACTGCGCCTCCGTTTTGGAGCGCGAGCTCGGCGTGACCCCGGCCGCGGTGACGCGGCGGGCATTCCAGCGGCTGATCACGGACGGCGCTCCAGATGGCGTTCGCTCAGGGCAGCGTCGCGCTGCTCCGCCGGTGTGAGGGCGACCTCAGCGCGCCGCCGCCGGCTGGCGTTCGCCACATTCGCTGAGGCGAGAGCGCGGCCGCGAACGCTGTGCGAACGGTGTGAGGCTTAGCTTCGTGGTGCCCCGTCACGTGGGGCAGTCAACTGGAAAGGGGCCCACATGACTACCGCCAGCACCACCGAGGCGCTCAGCCAGCTGGCCGCAGGCCTGCGAGGCGAGCTGATCATTCCGGGCGACCCCGGCTATGACGAGGCGCGCGCCGTCTACAACGGCATGATCGACAAATATCCGGCCGCGATCGCACGCTGCCGGGACGCCGCCGACGTCGTCACCTGCGTACGCTTCGGCCGCAACCACGACGTGCAGCTCGCCGTCCGCGGCGGCGGCCACAACGCGGCAGGCCTTGGGGTGGCGGACAAAGCTCTCGTCATCGACCTGTCACGGCTGCGCAGCACCACAGTCGACCCGGCGAACCACACTGTGCGGGCAGACGCCGGCTGCACCTGGGGAGACGTGGACCACGCGACCGTGGCGTTCGGTATGGCCACTCCCTCCGGCTTCCTCGCCTCCACCGGCGTGGCCGGCCTGACGCTGGGCGGCGGCATCGGCTACCTCTCGCGGCGCTTCGGCCTGACCGTCGACAACCTGCTATCCGCCGACGTCGTGCTCGCCGACGGCAGGCTGGTGACGGCCAGCCCGAGCATGCACAGCGATCTGTTCTGGGCATTGCGCGGCGGCGGCGGGAACTTCGGCGTCGTTACGTCGTTCACCTTCCGCTGCCACGACATCGGCGAAGGCGGCACCATCATCGCCGGCCCGGTGTTCTACGACCTGGCCGACGTCGGCGAGGTCATGCGCTGGTACCGCGAGCTGATCCCGTCCCTGCCGGAAGAGCTGAGCGGCTGGATCGCGCTGCTAACCGTCCCTCCCGTGCCTCCTTTCCCCGAGGAGTTGTGGGGCCGCAAAGTCTGCGGCATCGTTTGGTGCTACACCGGACCGCACGACCGGGCAGAGGCAGTGCTCGAGCCGGTCAAGTCGTTCGGCTCACCGTTGCTTGTGGGCTTGCAGGCAATGCCCTTCAGCGTGCTGCAGAGCACGTTCGATCCGCTGTACCCGGCCGGGCTGCAGTGGTACTGGCGGGCTGACTTCTTCAACGAGATCACCGACGCGGCAATCAAGGTGCACCGCAAGTACGGCGAACTGCTGCCGACCGGCCACTCCACCATGCACATGTACCCCATTGACGGCGCAACCAGCCGGGTGCCCGCCGACGCGACCGCTTTCGCGTATCGCGGCGGCGGCTGGGCCGGGATCATCGTGGGCGTCGACCCCGATCCGGCGAACGCAGGACGCATCACGCAGTGGACCAAGGACTACTGGCGGGAGCTGCACCCGACTTCGGCGGGCGGCGCGTACGTCAACTTCCTGATGGACGAAGGCCAGGACCGAGTCAAGGCGGCCTACCGCGGCAACTATGACCGGCTCGCCCAAATCAAGGAGCGTTACGACCCGGACAACATTTTCCACGTCAATCAGAACATCCTGCCCGGCTCACGGGGCTGGGACAGGTCTAGGAGGACGTGGGAGACGTAGCTGCTGCTGCTGCCGTGCAGATGGCGGCTGTCGATGCGGCCGTCACGGGCGCAGCTATGCTGACCAGCATGGGTATCGACAGAGCAGCCGCCTGAACGTCATGCTTCACGTCACGGCATGAACGTGTCGCCCGAAGTCATCTACATCATCCGGCACGCGGAGAAGCCGCTTAAGCCGCCGCTGTCTGGCGTTGACTTTGAGGGCGGGCAGAACGAGCATTCGCTGCTGCCGCGCGGCTGGCAGCGCTCGGGTGCCCTCGCTGCCCTGTTCCACCCGGACTTCGGTTCGGTGCGGGCTGGCCTGCGGACTCCGACTGTGCTGGTGGCGCCATCGTGGGGGCATCCAGGGAAGACGGCCGCGCACCGGTCATATCAGACCATTCAGGGCCTGAGCGAGCGTCTGGGGCTGCCGATAACGTCCCGGTTCGCCCAGGGTCAGGAGCGGCAGCTGGCCGACAGCCTGGTGCGCGGCTGCTCCGGAGTCGTGCTCGTTTGCTGGGAGCACAGCCACATCCCGGCGATCGCATCCTCGTTGCCGGTCGTCGGCGGAACGGCCCTACCGCGGAAGTGGCCGGGCGACCGGTACGACGTCATCTGGTCGTTCGCCCTCAGTTCCGGGACCCAATCCGGTCGGCTACATGTTCGGCCAGATTCCGCAGCTGCTGCTAGCCGGAGATGCCCCGGCGGTGATCCCTGCGGGCGTCGATGAGCCAGAAAACGGCGCCGGCCAGCGCGAACACCACAAGGGGTAATCCGGGATTCGGCCGGAATGTGCGGTTCAGGAACCACCTGTGCCCAGTGCCGTCGTGATGTCCTGGATCGCTTGTTGCTCCGCCGGGCTTACCTGCTTCCCTTCCTCCCGGTGGGCCGCCGCGACCTTGTTGGCTACCGTGAGCACAAAGCGCCGGTAGTCGTCGCGCTCCTCGACGTTCGCCTTGTCTTCCACCAACGCCGTCGCGTCGCGCAGACAATCGAGCGCCTGATCCCTGAGCTCCTCGGGATTGTGAACTTTTCCGCGCTCCACGCGCGGCTTCTCCGCGACGATCTCGTCGAGAAGCTCGCTCTCGCCGTGCTGGGCGCGCGCCTCGACGTAGGCCTTCGACATCGCGATCGTCTCCCGGAACGTCCCTCCGTGCGACGCTGCGATGACGAGCAAGCCCGCGGCCGGCGGCCCCTCGAGTACTAGCTGCCATTCGTCGGGTGAAAACGCGGCCTTTGTAGTCATGGCACGCTCCTACGCTCAGGCGGATCCGGATCACGTAACAGCATCCCGCGGCTCGCGGCTACGCACCTCACCCTCAACGGGCTGACTTGTGAAAAGTTCGATCAGACCGTTGTGGACAGGACGTCAGAAGGCAACATCACCCGACGGGGGTGATGAGCCCGACCGAGTGAACGGGGATATTTCTAAGCAACAGGCGCCGACGCGGTGTCGGAAAAGAGGGGGAGACCCATGTCTTATCCGCTGCTGAACGTCTTCTGGACGATCTTCGAGGTCTTCCTGTGGGTCATCTGGTTCTGGATCCTGATCACCGTCTTCATCGACATCTTCCGCAGCCACGACCTGTCGGGCGGGGCCAAGGCGCTGTGGTTCCTGTTCGTCCTGCTGATCCCGCTCGTCGGGGTGGTCGTCTACCTGATCGTCCGGGGCACGGGAATGCACGAGCGGACCGCGCGAATGGTGCAAGCCCAGGAAGCCGCGTACGACGGTAACCTCCCGCAGCACGCAACGCCGTCGTCCAGCACCGCCGATCAGCTCGCCAAGCTGGCCGACCTGCGCGACCGCAACGTCATCTCTGACCAGGAGTTCGAGCGGGAGAAGGCCAAGGTGCTGGCCGGCGCCTGAAACGCGGGGGCCGTTCCCCCAAACCAAAGCAAACGTCGCCGCCCCTGGCCGTCACCGTTCGAGCGTCGCAAGAGCCGGGAATTATGCGACCTCGCACGCGTTATCATGGGCGAGGCACCGGAGAACCGAACCTGTCGTCTGACGGCGACGACTCTCCACAGTGTCGTGGTCGGCAGCCCACCCGCCGTCGGCTCCGGGTCCGCATGAGAAGCTAGCTGTGGCCGGCTGCGTCGATCCTTAGAGATCCGCAAGTCGGCTCGGGGTCCCAAGCAAGTGGCCCGCAGCCTGGGACGTTCCTCGCACCGTCTGCGGGACTGAGCGGCATGCTGCGGCGGCCACCGTGCCCGGCATTCCACAGGAGGAGTTTGTGGCTCAACCAGGCCAGCGCCAAAAGGGCGCTCGCCGCACCGTCGCGCGGAAGCAGGGACGCGTCCGCGATCGTGGCGACGTCTTCTCGGTTCTCTCCCGAACCGTCCGTGAGGTCGAGGCGGCCGCCAGGCGCGACCGCGTGACGCCCGCTGTGCGCACGAAGTTCCAGGCCGTCGCCATGCTGCTGCGGGACGAGCGTGCCCGTGTCCGGACTGCGCCCGGGAATGGCAGTCATCGGGCTGAGCAGCTCAGGCGCTTGGACGGCATCGCGGCCATCCTCGCCGCGACCGCGGTCGGAAACGCTGGGCTGCTAGCGCTGCTCGCCGAGGACTCCCCCGTCTCCGATGCGGCCCGGTCGCTCAAGCGTGACATGGAGCGGGACCTAGGCATCGAGCCGGTGCCCGAAGCGATCGCGCCGGCGGAGACTGCGACCGCTTCCGCCGTTACGGAGTTGCAGGTCGTGCCGCAGTCGGTGATCTCCCGGCAGCTGGCGAACCCCTTCCTCGCCCCCGACTTTTCCGCCGTTACGCAGCGCACCTCCCGTCCGCGACGCCTGGCCGGCTGGGAACTCCTCGGCCCGCTGCTTAGTTCCTTCGAGCGCGCCGGTGGAGGAGCCTCGGCGTGCATGGCGCTCCCGGCGCCGATGGCACGGTTCACCCCGGCGGGCTCGGAGCTGATGCCGCATCAGGGGCGGCTGGTCGCTGCGGCCGCTGCCGGTCACCGGACATTCCTGCTCGCCGATGAGCCGGGACTGGGCAAAACGGCCCAAGCGCTGCTCGCCGCAGAAGCGGCGAGCGCCTACCCGCTGCTCGTCGTCGTGCCGAACGTCGTCAAGACCAACTGGGCCCGTGAGGCTGCCCGCTGGACGCCGCACCGTCAGGCGACCGTGGTGCAGAGCGACGGCGAGACTGTCGACGGCTTCGCTGACATCGTCGTGGTCAACTACGAGGTACTCGACCGCCACATAGGGTGGCTCGGTGATTTCGGCTTCCGCGGCATGGTCGTGGACGAGGCTCACTTCATCAAGAACAAGACCTCGCAGCGCTCGCAGCACGTCCTCGCGCTCTCCGACCGCATCCGGTCCCGCACGGCGCGGCCCCTGCTGATGGCGCTGACCGGCACCCCGCTGATCAACGACATCGAGGACTTCCGGGCGATCTGGCAGTTCCTCGGCTGGATCGACGACAGCAAGCCCCTTGGCGAGCTGGCGGACGCGCTCGAGGACGCGGGCCTGACGCCAGCCGACCGGGGCTTCTACGCGGCTGCGCGCCAGTGCGTGATCGACCTCGGCATCGTCCGCCGGCGCAAGCTCGACGTGGCCGCCGACATCCCCGCCCGCCGCATCGCCGACCTCCCCGTCGAGCTGGAGGGACGGGCGGGACGGTCGATCCGGGCGGCAGAGCGGGACCTCGCCAGCCGGCTGGTGGCGCGGTACGAGACGGCGCTCGCGAGCCGATCCTCCGGCGCTCGGCGTCGAAGGCATCGACTACGACTTGGTTCGCCGGGTGGCCCGGGCGGAGCTGAAGGACGCGACGACCGCGCAATCCGGCGAGAACGTGTTCACCATGATGCGACGCATCGGCCAGGCGAAGGCCGAGCTGGCCGCGGACTACGCGGCGCAGCTGGCCCGCAGCGCCGGAAAGGTCGTCTTCTTCGCCAAGCACGTCGATGTGATGGACGCTGCCGAAGAGACTTTCGGCCGGCAGGGTGTGCGCTTCTCGTCGATCCGTGGCGACCAGACGCCCAGGGCGCGGCAGGCGAACGTCGATGCCTTCGTGAACGACCCGGACGTCGCGGTCGCGGTGTGCTCGCTGACCGTGGCCGGGGTGGGCCTGAATCTGCAGGTCGCATCGAACATTGTGCTGGCCGAGCTGTCCTGGACCGCCGCAGAGCAGACCCAGGCCATCGATCGCAGCCACCGTATCGGGCAGGCCGAACCTGTCACCGCGTGGCGCATCATCGCCGCGCAGACCATAGACACCCGGATCGCCGAGCTGATCGACAGCAAGGCGGGGCTTGCCGCCCGGGCGCTGGACGGGTCGGACGAGGAGGTCTCCTCGTCGGCCAGCGTGCAGCTCGATGCGCTGGCCGCGTTGCTTACGGATGCGCTGCGGGCGGCTTCTGGACACGTCGACGCTCCAGGTTCCTGACCGTTGGAATTCCCACCCCGCGGCCATTCCCGGGTTCGGTCGGATCCGGCCTAGGCGATTCCGGGGACCGGACGGCCGTTTTCGAGGTAAACGCAGCTGCGGCGCCGTGTACCGGCGCGGACACGGCGTCGTATCGGGGGCCTGAGGAGGACGAGTGCGGTGTGCAGCGGGACGAGCCGGTACTCGGCGATCTCCTCCGGCTGCACCGTGATCGCGTCCATGGCCGCCTTGTCGGCCGGCCCGCAGTCGAACAGGTACCGGATGCCGCCAAGACCTCCGCGACGGCCGGGGCGGAAGTCGACGCAGGCCAGCCGGCCGCTGCGCACCTCGATGCCGCACTCCTCGCGCACCTCCCGTCGGCACGCGTCCCACGGCGTCTCCCCGTCTGCCTCCATCACGCCGCCGGGAATCGTCCAGCCGGTCTTGTACGTCGGCTTCAGGATCAACAGCCGCCCGGCCGGGTCGAAGATCAGCGCCCCGGCAGACACGGGAACCGCGGGCAACCCGGCATCGGCCACACCGCAGTAATTCCCAGCTGCCGGAGCACCCACCGTCCGTTCGGGAAAATCAAAAACATCATCCAGAACGGACGGTTGGCTTCGCGTTGGCAGCGTCGGCTGAGCCCTGGCCGCAGGTGCCCGGATACCGGCCGCGGGACTGCGGTTATGGTCGGCGGCCGAGCTGCGGGCTGGTCGGCTCAGGGTGGCCCGGGTCGGGTGTGGTGCGCGCTGCCGTTCGGAACGACGATGGCGAATCAAGGTCTTGGGGCTATGTTGCCCAAATTTGGGGATGTTGTTATCGGTGTCCCTTGTCGCGATGGTCTTAGGAGGCGATAAGGATGAGCAGGCGTAATAGCAGGCAGGGCAAGGCCCGGCGCCGGGAGGAGCGCGAGCGCCGGCGGGGCTCTGCGGCCTCGGGCCAGGGGCCCCGGGCCCAGGCGGCCCAGGCGGCCCAGGCGGCTCCGCGGCCTGGCGGCCATGGTTCCCGGGACTTGGGTGAGCGCGCTTCCGGGCCGAGCCCCGGCGCCGGCGGCGGCCTGACCGCGGTGGAGCCCGGCGGGGCTGATCTCGATGCCAGCGCGGATCCCGGCGACTTCGGCGGTCTCGACGCCGGCGATGCCGGCCTGCGGGCCGCGCTCACCGTCCTGGCCGTCCTCGCCGACGACATCAACGACGCCGCCGGCGATATCAGCGATATCAGCGATGTCAGCGATGTCGGCGATGTCGGCGATGCCGGCGGGGGGGCCGACGGCGTCGGCGGGCTGGAAGCGCCGGGCGGGCCCGAAGGCCCCGGGCCGGGCGGCGAGGACGAGGAGACCCTCGCCTTCAGCGACGATGACGACGACCTGCCCGCCGGGCGGGCGGCGGCCGCCGGCGCGACGGCGGACCCGGTCAGGGACTACCTCAAGCAGATCGGCAAGGTGCCGCTGCTGAGCGCCGGGCAGGAGGTCGAGCTGGCCAAGCGGATCGAGGCGGGCCTGTTCGCCGAGGAGAAGCTCGCCGAGATCCAGGGGATGACCCCGGATCAGCGCATCGACCTTGAGTGGATCGCCGAGGACGGCCGCCGGGCGAAGGACCACCTGCTCGAGGCCAACCTGCGGCTGGTCGTCAGCCTGGCCAAGCGCTACACCGGTCGCGGCATGTTCTTCCTCGACCTGATCCAGGAGGGCAACCTCGGCCTGATCAGGGCCGTGGAGAAGTTCGACTACACCAAGGGCTACAAGTTCTCCACCTACGCCACCTGGTGGATCAGGCAGGCGATCACCCGGGCGATGGCCGACCAGGCCCGCACGATCCGCATCCCGGTCCACATGGTGGAGGTCATCAACAAGCTGGCCCGGGCGCAGCGGCAGATGCTGCAGGACCTGGGCCGCGAGCCGACCCCGGAGGAACTGGCCGCCGAGCTCGACATGACCCCGGAGAAGGTCGTCGAGGTGCAGAAGTACGGCCGCGAGCCGATCTCGCTGCACACCCCGCTGGGCGAGGACGGCGACAGCGAGCTCGGCGACCTGATCGAGGACTCCGAGGCGATCCAGCCCGGCGAGGCGGTCTCCTTCACCCTGCTGCAGGAGCAGCTCCACTCGGTGCTCGGCACGCTGTCCGAGCGCGAGGCCGGGGTGGTACGCATGCGGTTCGGCCTGACCGACGGAGAGCCGAAGACACTCGACGAGATCGGCAAGGCCTACGGCGTCACCCGGGAGCGGATCCGGCAGATCGAATCCAAGACGATGCTCAAGCTGCGCCACCCCTCCCGCTCCCACGTCCTCCGCGACTACCTCAACTGACTGTCGCAAATAGCTGCTGAGGGTGAGCGCGTCCTGGCCAGGGTTACGCTGGTTTCCGCGCGACCCCGGCCCACAGGATGGCGGGAGCAGCGGCCTCCAGATCGGAGCGGGGGCGCCACTTGGAGATCTCCGTGAGGCCGGGGTCCACAAGCTCCAGGCCGCCGAAGAACCTGGAAATCTCCGCGCGGTCGCGCAATATCATCTTCACGGCTGCCTGCTCGTTAAACCCGCGCGCGAGTTCGGCCATCTCCCCGGGGTAAAGGTCGTTCGCAAGGTGGGACACCACCAGATAGCTGCCCGCGGGCACGCTGTCCATCAGTGTGTTCACTATCTGGTACGGGTTGTCGTCATCGGAGATGAGATGAAGGATGGCGACGAGCATGACGGCCACCGGCTGGGTGAAATCGAGCAGCCGCGCGGCCTCCTGAAGGATCTTCTGCGGGTCGCGCGCGTCGGCCTCGAGGTAACTGGTCGCGCCCGGCTCGGCGCTGGTCAGCAGGACGTGAGCATGCAGCAGCACGAGCGGGTCGTTGTCCACGTAGACCACGCGGCATCCGGGTGCGGCTGCCTGGGCGACCTCGTGGGTGTTCTCCGCCGACGGCAGCCCGGTCCCGATGTCCAGGAACTGGCGTATCCCCGCCTCCCCGGCTAGGTAATTCACCGCGCGGGACAGGAACGCGCGGTTGGCCCGCGCCGCCTTGACGGTGCCGGGGAAGGCCCGGATCGTCGCCTCGGCCGCCGCCCGGTCCGCCGCGAAGTTGTCCTTGCCTCCCAAGAGGGCGTCGTAGACCCGGGCAGGGTGCGGCACGCTGGTGTCAAGCTCCCGCGCTGCGTTGCATGACTGCTCATCGGTCACGAATTGGTCTCCCTAGGCACCGCGGTTATCGCTGTCTGCGTGAATTTGTCTGCCTTGAAGGCTATACCCGCCGTGCGGGAACCGCCGCCCTGCGGCTGCGGCGAGCCTGCCGACGAGAGTACGCGCGCCGGCGAGAGGACGATCCCGTCGCAGGAGCTGGGCCAGAATGGTCCAATGGATCTGCACCTGAATGGCAAGGTCGTGCTTATCACTGGCGGGACCGACGGGCTGGGAGCGGCGCTTGCGAATCGCCTCGTCGAGGAGGGGGCCCGGGTTGCGGTCTGCGGGCGGGACTCCCGCGGGCTGGCCGCCACCGAGCAGGGGCTGCGCGACGCCGGGGGTGATGCACTCGTGGTGCAGGCCGATGTCACTCGCCCGGCTGACCTTGAACGATTTGTTGACGCGGCCGTAGCCCGGTGGGGCCGCCTCGACGGCCTGGTGAACAACGCTGGTAAGAGCGCCGCAGGACGGATCGATCAAGTCTCCGACGAGGACTGGATTGCCGACCTGAATCTCAAGGTGCTTGCAGCCGTTCGCTGTACCCGCCTGGCCGTGCCCCACCTGATCGCCGCGGGTGGCGGAGCTATCG
>CAWJQG010000015.1:0-18881 GCA_963844925.1 uncultured Actinomycetota bacterium
GCCGGTGGTGCGCAGGTCCCGGCGGGCGGGCTGACGGTTGAGCCAGTCATCGACCTTGCTTACTCTAAGCATCTGCCTGTATCCCATCAGTGATGCGTACACTGCAAAGATTAGAACGCTAAGTAGGGATTTGAACACTCTCGGTGAAGACAGAGCGATCTGGCCGGATAGTTAGGTATACGTAGCTGATTGGGCAGCTTGTGAACCGGAGTGCGGCTCGCTCCGTTCCCCTATACAGAGGGGTAGGCAATGCGGCCATAGGGAAAGCTGTACGGTTAGGGAAAGTTTGGATAGCACTGCTGTACCCAGGTCCGCCCCCGTCGTCGTGGGGCCGCGCGTCACGCTGACGCTGATCGCCGTCGGCGCGGCGGCGGTCCTGGCCCTGTGGTGGCACTCCACCCGCGCCATCGTCGGCCCCGGCGGCGCGCTGACCACCCTCGGCGAGGGGCTCGGCCTGCTGTCGGGGTACGCGGTGGTGATCGCGGTGCTGCTGATGGCCCGCCTCCCGCCGGTCGAACGCGGGGTCGGCGCCTGCCGGCTCGCCCGCTGGCACGCCACCCTCGGCCGCTGGCTGATCTGGGTGATCACCGGGCATGTGCTCTGCATCACCTGGGGCTACGCCCTCGCCGCGCACGCGGGTCTCGTCAGCGAGACGGCGACGCTGCTCACCACCTACCCCGACGTGCTGATGGCGACCGTCGCCTATTTCCTGCTGCTAGGCGCGGGACTCACCTCGCTGCGCGCGGCCCGCGGCAGGCTCCGCTACGAGACCTGGTACTACCTGCACCTCTACACCTACCTGGCGATCGCGCTGGCGTTCAGTCACCAGTTCGCCAACGGTGCCGCCTTCGTCGACGACGCCATCGCCCGCTTCGCCTGGGAGGTGCTGTACGTCGTCACCGCCGCGCTGATCGTCTGGTACCGGCTGATCGTCCCGGCCCGCGATTTCGGCCGCCACCGCTTCGTCGTGGCCGGCCTGCGCCAAGAGGCCGACCGCACGGTCTCCGTCTACATCAAGGGACGGGGCTTCGGCGAGCTTGGCGCCGCGCCCGGGCAGTTCTTCCGCTGGCGGTTCCTCACCCGGGGGCTGTGGTGGCAGTCGCATCCGTACTCGCTCTCCGCGCTGCCGAGCGACGATCTCATGCGGATCACGGTCCGTGACGTCGGCGACCCGAGCAACATGCTGCGCTCGCTCCGGCCCGGCACCCGGGTGCTGGCCGAGGGGCCGTTCGGCGCGTTCTTCCCCGCACGCCCCGACCGGCCGTCGCTGCTGGTGGCCGGCGGCGTGGGGATCACCCCGCTGCGGGCCATGATGGCCGCCCTGACCGGCCCGGTCATCCTCGTCTACCGGGCCTCGCGCTGGCAGGACGTGGCGCTGCGGGCCGAGCTTGACACGATTGCGGCCGAGCGCGGCGCCGTGGTCCACTATGTCATCGGCAGCCGGTCCGAGCTTGGCGGCGATCCGCTGACGGCCGACGCGTTCCGCCGGGTCGCGCCCGGCCTGGACGCGATGCAGGCGTACGTCTGCGGCCCGCCGGGCATGACCGCCGCCGCAGTCGAGGCGCTGCGAGCGGCGGGCCTGCCGCGCCGCCGCGTGCACGTCGAGTCGTTCGAGTTCTGAGGGGGTACGGGGGTGCGCAGGGTGCTGGTCGCGGTCGTCTGCACGGTGGCCGGGCTCGTTGCGCTGCTGTCCTTCAGAACCCACGCCGGCTCCCTTGCACAACGCACGGGTGCTTCGCCTCCCCAGCCCCCGCCGCTGTCTCCGGGGCAGCGCGCCGTCACCGGGCACACCGTGAGCACCGTTTACGGCCCGGTTCAGGTCCGGGTCGTGGAGCGGGCAGCCACGATCGTCGCGGTCGATATCCTGCAGCACCCAGCGGAAACCGCGATGGACATCCAGATCGGCCAGTACGCGTTCCCGCGGCTGGTGGGGGAGACTTTGACCGCCCAAAGTGCGAGAATCGACTCAGTGTCGGGCGCTACCTACACCAGCGCCGGATACATTCAGTCTTTGCAGAGCGCGCTCGACAGCGGGGCCTGACGGGGGGCGGCGTGCTATCGGATTTTCCTGTTTCCACGGACTTCCCGGCCCTGCCTGCCGTCATCGGGCGAGTGCGGCACGCCGAGCCGGTGATGGGGACCGTGGTCTCGTTCGACGTGCCGGCCGCCGCGGTAGCGGCCGGGTCGCTGGACGACGCGATCCGCTGGCTGCACTGGGTGGATCGCGTCTTCTCGCCCTACCGGGCCGATAGCGACGTCTCCCTGCTCGCCGCGGCCGAGGTCACCGCCGACGGCTGCGCGGCGGAGGTCGGGGAGGTGATCACGGCGTGCGCGGCGCTCCGGGTCTTCTCCGGCGGGTACTTCTCCGCCGCGCCCGACGGCGTGTTCGACCCCTCGGGCTACGTCAAGGGCTGGGCCGTCGAGCGCTGCGCGGAGATCCTCAGCCGCGCCGGGTCGGTCAGCCACCTGGTCAACGGCGGCGGCGACGTCCAGTGCGTCGGCGGGCGTCCCGGCTCGGGCGACCCGTGGCGGGTGGGCATCGCCGACCCCCGCCGCCGGGGGCGCCTTGCCCTCGTCGTCGAGGCGGCCGACAGCGCGGTCGCGACGTCGGGCATCGCCGAGCGCGGCGCGCACGTCATCGACCCATTCACCGGCCGCCCCGCGAGCGGGCTGGCCAGCGTCACGGTCGTCGGCCCGTCGCTCGCCCTGGCCGACGCCTTCGCGACGGCCGCCTTGGCCATGGGCCCGTCGCTCGCTCGCGACTGGACCGAGTCCCTGGACGGCTACCAGGCCTACGCGATCTCGCCGGATGGCGAAACCTGGCAGACCGGCGGCTTCGCCGCCCGCATCGCCCAGGGGTTAGCTCGGCGGGGTTAGCTCGGCGGGGTCGGTAAGGCCGTTGGAGGGGCGGTCGCGGCGCAGCACGGTCAGCAGCTCGTCGTAGGGGCCGATCAGGTAGGCCTCATCAGCGGGGTGGAACCGGGTGGCGCGGCGCGGCGGGTGCTCGAGGACGGCGCGGTCGGCGGCGCGGCGCAGGGCCAGGACCCGGGTCCGCGCCGCCAGCTCGTGCATCTGCAGGCCGTGCAGGCCGCCGCCGGGGGTGACGGTCAGCCGGGCGACCAGCAGCGGCTCGTCGCCGGCGTAGAAGGTGGACAGCACGTCGAGGCCGAGCGCCGCGCCGACGAACCACGGCGCGGCCAGGGCGGCGGTCGACCGGACGTTCCCGAAGCCGAACGTCTCCTTCAGCGAGTGCGCGAGCTGCGGGTCGAAGATCCGCAGCACCACCGGCACCGTCTCCCAGCGCGCCCCCAGCTGGTCGCGCACCGCCAGGCCGGTCTCCAGGTTCGCCAGGTCGTCACTGGTCAGCACCGCGATCGCGGACGCGGCGGCGAGCCGCACCGACGACAGCACTTCCGGCAGCGTCGCGTCCGCGATCACCACCGGGACGCCGATCGCGCGGACCTGGCCGAGGTGCCGGTTCCGTTCGCTCATCTCGACCACGACGACCTCCCGGCCGGCGGCGTGCAGCTGGCGGACCACCCGCAGCCCGACCGTGCCGAGCCCGACGACGAGCACGTGGCCGTGCAGCCCGGTGATCTTCTGCCGCCCGAAGGACTCCTCGATCCGCCTGCTGACCAGGACGTTGGTGACGAGCGCGAAGAACACCGCGACGAAGAGCGCGCCGCTCAGCATCAGGCCGATCGCGAAGACGACCAGCCAGGCCGGCTCGCCGCGGAACGTGTAGTCGCCGTAGCCGACGGTCGTCACCGTCTCGACGGTGAAGTACACCGCGTCGAGCGGCGACATCCGGTGGCCGGGCCCGGCCAGCCGGTAGGTGAAGTGGAGCACGAGCGTGGCGACCACGAGCACGCCGAGCAGGGCGCCGAGCGCGATCGCGAGCCGCCGGTCGGCGGCGTCGAGCAGCGAGGCGGCGAGGTGGCGGAGGGAGCGCCAGCGCTGGCCGACTCCCCAGCGTGGGCCCGGCGGGGCGTCCGGCCCGGTGGCGAGCGGGTCGGCCGAGGACGCGAAGCCACGCGTGCGTTCCGGATGATGGTGGCGGTTTTCATCGAGGACGGACGCGGCGGCGAGCTCGGTCGGGGTGCCGATGAGCGTCACCTCATCGCCAGCCCGGACCCGGCTGTCCCGCCCGGGGCAGACTTGCACCTCGCCGACGCGCGGCACCACCGCGACCGGGGCGAGCGAGCCGTACAGCTCGCGCAGGGTGGCCGCGCGCGGCGCGATCGTCCGGGCGGCGAGGAACCGCTCGCCCGACAGCGTCAGCTCCTGCACCCCCTCGCGCAGGCACGCCTCGACCACCGAAGGCGCCGAGAGCCCGGCGACGTCGAGGACCTTGACGCCGACCTGCATGAACGCGCGGCCGACGGCGGGGTTGCCGAGCTGCACGACCACCCGCACATCGCTGCGGAGCCGCCGGGTGAGCAGCGCGGTCTCCAGCGCGGCCAGGTCATCGTGCTGCGCGCAGATCACCGCGATCGCGCCGGCCAGCCCGGCGGACATCAGCGTCTCCTCGGCGCGCGTCGACCCGGTGATCAGCGGCACGCCCCAGACGGCGATGGCGCGGGCAAGCGCCGGGTCGGGGGACTCGTCGACGACCACGGCGGTCACCCCGGAGAGCGTCAGCTGCTCGACGATCCGCAGCCCGACCCCGGGCAGCCCGCAGACGATGACATGCCCGTGCCAGTCAGCCTGCGTTTCCCCCACCTGGCAGAGCATTCCCGTTTGGCGTTACCGGCATGTTAGGCGCGTGTGTCGGCGGGGGCGGGGCGGGGGACAGTGGCCATGACCCCGGAACGGGGGTCATGACACCGCCGCCGGGCGAAAGTAGGTTATGGCTTGCGAGGGCCGAGGACGGGCGTATCCGGACTCCTAAGCTTGATGGGGGGGCACCAGGCTAAGGAGGTGGGGGGAGATACCCGTCCTCGACTGCTCGATAGTACAGCTCCAGCTTGCTTGGCGCGGCACGTCCGGCATTCGCGTATTTCTCCCGAACGCGCCCCAGGTACTGTTTGGCCGTCTCTTCGCTGATTGCCATCTTCCTCGCGACTGATTTCAGCGCCATGCCGGTGGCGTACAGTTGCAGAGTCCGCCTCTCCTGTTGACTGAGAGTCGGCAGGTCGGCCGTGTCGTCGGTGGCGAAGATATGGGCGAGGCGAGCGGAGATCCAGTCCCGGCCCGCGGCGACCTCCCGGATCGCCGATCGTATCTGCTCGGACCGCTCGTTCTTCAGCACGTACCCGAGCGCTCCGGCGCGCATCGCCGTCCGGACGGCGGTCGGCCGGTCGGACGCCGAGAGGACCAGGACCGCTGGACCCGCAGCGAGGATGGCGGCCACGTTTCCGTCCACGGTGGTCCCGTCGCCGAGGTCGAGATCAAGCAGGACGACGTCCGCTTGGCGCCCCGGCCCGGCGAGCAGGGCGGCCACGGTCGCGGCGGTGGCGACGAGCCGGATATCGCTCCCGTCGGCCCTGATCCAGCTTGCGGCGCTCTCGAGGATGATCGGATGGTCGTCTACCACCGCGACGTCGACGACCGGAGTCATGGGGGACCGTCCTTCCGCCAGCTGACCTCTAGGTATCCGCCGCCGGTCTCCGCCGCGCTCACGGCGGCGTGCCAGCGCGCGGCCGCGGGCAGATCGTTTTCCCGGGCGAATCGCGTCAGGTCGGGAATCCTCCGCGGCGGCGATTCGAAGGTCAGGTAGAGCTCCACGTCCTCGCCGCCGACGTCCTCGCCGTCATCGTCGGCGGCGAGGACCGTGAGCGTGACCTGATGCGGAACAAGCGCGCTGAGCACCGCGTCCACCGTCGACAGGAGCGCGCTGGCAAGCCGCGGCGGCGGAGTTCCCGGATCGCCGATGAGCTGGACCTCCACCAGTAGTCCGCGCTCGCGCGCGGCGCGCAGCGCCGGCTCGAGCCCGGCCGCCAGTTCGCCGGCGCCCGGCGGGCGGGCGGTCAGGGAGTGCCGGAGTACCGCCGCGAGGCGGCCGCAGCTGTCCCTGACGCCAGCGGCGGTTGGGTCAAACGTCCCGTCCGCGATGGCGCGCAGCAGCGGAAGCGCCTCCTTTTCCAGCACCGCGAGCCTGCTACGCCGCTCCTGCCCGATCGCGGCCGCGGCGGCGCGCTCGGCCGCCGCCCCGCTCGCCAGCGAGGATCGGCGCGCGGCCGTACTGGCGTGGACGGCCAGGGTCGGCCGCAAGGCGGCGAACGCGATCAGGATGGCCGCGGTGATGTAGCCGGCCGCCTCGAGCTCGGACAGGCTCAGCTGGTTCAGCCCCTCCGCGCGGATGAGCAGCGCACTGCGCACGGCGAAGACGATCAGCGCTGCCGGGATCCACACCCGGGCGGGACGGCTCATTACCACCAGGACGAGAATCCAGATCGTGCCCAGGGTGGCCAGGTCAACGCTTCCTGGCAGGGGGTGCGCCTGGAGCGCAAGTCCGACCACGGCCACGGCGGCGACCGCGATCGCGATGGCCGCCGCCGTCTCGCCGGCCGAGAGACCGCCCGTGCGCATTCGGGGCACAAGCCAGGCGGCGGCGCCGAGGACCGTGAGCCAGACCGCGATCGCCACGGCGGGCTGACGGTAATCATGCGAATTGGCCAGCAACTGGATCAGCGCTATGGATGGCGTGATGACCGCAACCGTTCTGACCATCCTCATCAGTCCGGCCTCGGCGATATCGCGCACAACCGTGTGCGGGCTCACCATGACGGGCTCTCCTGAGCGAGCTCGCGGTCAGCGTCGTCAGCACGGTCGGCCAGCACGAGGCTTGCCGGACCCGGTTCGCCGGGTCGGGGTCGCGGTGGCGGTGGCGGTGGCGCGGGCCAGTGCAGGCTGACCACGGTGCCCTGCCCGGGCGACGACCGTATCGACGCCCGTCCGCCGCAGTCGGCGGTGCGCTCCGCAATGGACCGGCGGAGGCCGAGCCTGCCGTGGTCGACCAGGGCAGGGTCGAAGCCGGCGCCGCTGTCGCGCACGATCACCTGCAGGCGGACCGGGACCTCGGCATCGCCCGGCTGCGCCATCAGCCGCACCTGCACCCAGGCCTCCCCGGTCCCCGCATGCGCCGCCACGTTCGACAGCGCCTCGCGGGTGGCGTTGGAGATCGCCGCGGTGATCCGGGCCGGGACAGCCTGCGCGCCCTCGTCATCGATATCGAGGTGGACGGTCAGCCCTCGCCCGCGCACTTCGGCCACAACGGACCGCACCTGGCCGACCAGATCGCCGGAAGGGCGCCCGGTCCCGTCGGCGAGATCGTCGGGGTCGCCGAGCGCCTCCTCGATCAGGGCCACGTCCCGTCGGCACCTGCTCATCACCTGGGCCACGTCATCGGCGCCGGCCCGTGCCAGTGCGGTAAGCGTGTTGAGGACCGTGTCGTGCAGCAGGCGCTCGTGCTCGCGGCGTTCGATGTTCGCCGACAGCACGGCGTACTGCTCGCTGGCGGCATGATGGGCTTCGTCCACGGCTCCGTCCGCCGCCGCGGCGCGGCCGTATAGTTCGCGTCGGGCAAAGGTGTGAGCGAGCGCGACGACGATCAGTAGGATAGCCGCCCCGGTCAGGGTTCTTCTGTCGGTGACGGGCTGCAGCGCCGCACCGAGCCAGAAGGCCGCCGGGGTGATCAGCGCGAGCAGCAGTGAGAGCGCGCCGGGCACGTACCACGCAGGAACGAGGAACTGGCCGGACATGCAGATGACCAGCCAGCTGAACATGTCGTCACGGACTTGGGATGGCACGCATTCCTGAGCGCCCAGCGCGAGCACCAGGTAAACGGCGGAGTCCACCCCGGCCAGAAAGGGGGAGGGCCAGCGTCGCCGCAGACAGACCACTACCGTCGCCCCCCACGCCACCGCCACGGCAGGGGCCGCAAATCGCCACGAATCGGCCGTGTAGAACGAGTGCCAGATGACGACCTGTACGACGATATAGACGATCCCGGCGGACCGTATCATCGACGCGAGGGGAGCGACCACCGACCTCAGGGTTGTCATCGCAGGTCCGATCGGCGCCGCGGGCGAACTGCCCATTCCCCGCCACTGGTGGACGCTTCCCGTCGGCCACATGGAGTCGATCGTAGGCTCCCGCGCGTTGGTATGCGTCCACTATCGGTCGCTCGATCGCCGGCGGGACAGGGGTTTCCCGAGGGGCGTCGCAGGTGCCTGTGACCGCTGCTCCCCGATTGAAACCTGACCGCGAAAGGAACGACGTCGCCGTAGGGCCACAGTCGCTTCGGCCTCAGCCCGCCACGTCCGCGCGGATGTGCTCGAAGATCAGCGACGTCTCCGTGTAGGACACGTCCGCGTTCGATGACAGCGACTCCACGAAGTCCCGCAGCGACGCGGTCGACGCCGCCGCGACATGCAGGAGGAAGTCGTCCTTGCCGGCCAGGAAGAACACGTTGAGCACCTCGGGCAGGTGCGCCACCCCCGCCACGAACCCGCGGATGTGCCCCCGGGCGTGCGACTGGAGCCGCACCGCGATCATCGCCTGCAGCGGCCGGCCGAGGGCGGCCTGGTCCACGTCCGCGTGGTAGCCGCGGATGACGCCGCGCTCGCGCAGCGACCTGACCCGCCCCAGGCAAGTGGAGGGCGCGATGCCGATCCGCTCGGCGAGCGCGCTGTTCGTCATCCGGGCGTCCCGCGCCAGCTCACGGACGATGCGCCGGTCGATCTCGTCGAGGTCGCCGACGTCGGGCCGAAGACTATTCGGCTGGCCCCCCAGGGTGCGAAGCACAGACGAACTTGCACCTTCCATAGTGATATTATACAGAATCTTATTCGCAGATCTAGGCCAAATCCCGATAATCGTGCAGACTAGATTTCGTGGGACGGAATGTAGTTCAGCGTTGTCCGACATCCGCCGCCAGCAGCGAAAGGTAGCTATGCCATGAAGGTAGGCATCCCCCGCGAGGTCAAGAACCACGAGTACCGCGTCGCGATCACCCCTGCGGGCGTTCGCGAGCTCACCAACCATGGCCACGGGGTCTACCTGGAGAAGGGCGCGGGCGCGGGCTCGCAGCTCGCCGACGACGTCTACATCGCGGCTGGCGCCACCATTGTCCCTGACGCCGACGAGGTGTGGGGCTCGGCCGACATGGTGCTCAAGGTCAAGGAGCCCATCGCCGCGGAGTACCACCGGATGCGCCCCGGCCTCACCCTCTTCACCTACCTGCACCTGGCCGCGGACAAGGCCTGCACCGACGCGCTGCTTGACAACAAGGTCACCGGCATCGCCTACGAGACCGTCCAGCTCAGCGACGGCTCCCTCCCGCTGCTTGCCCCGATGTCCGAGGTGGCCGGCCGCCTCGGCCCGCAGGTCGGCGCCTACCACCTGATGCGCTCGGGCGGCGGCTACGGTGCCCTCCTCGGCGGCGTCCCCGGCGCCTACGCGTCCAAGGTCGCCGTCATCGGCGGCGGCGTCTCCGGCCTGAACGCCGCGCAGATCGCGGTCGGCATGGGCGCGCACGTCACGGTCCTCGACCGGAACATCGCCAGGCTCCGCCAGATCGACGCCATCTACCAGGGCCGGATCCAGACCGTGGCGTCCAACGCGTACGAGATCGAGAAGGCCGTCCTCGACTCCCACCTGGTCATCGGCGCGGTGCTGGTCACCGGGGCCAAGGCGCCCAAGCTGGTCTCCAACGAGCTCGTCTCCCGGATGAAGCCCGGCTCGGTCCTCGTCGACATCGCGATCGACCAGGGCGGCTGCTTCGAGGACTCGCACCCCACCACGCACGCCGACCCGGTCTTCAAGGTCCACAACAGCATCTTCTACTGCGTCGCCAACATGCCCGGCGCGGTGCCGCACACCTCCACCTACGCGCTGACCAACGCGACTTTGCCCTACGCGGTGGAGCTCGCCGACAACGGCTGGCGGGACGCGCTCCGCGCCGACAAGGCCCTGGCCGGCGGCCTCAACACGCACGAGGGCACGCTCACCAACGCCCCCGTCGCGCAGGCCCACGGCTACCAGTCGGTCACCGTTGAGTCCGCCCTCACCTGAAGCAACAGTCACGGTGAACAACACAGTCATAATGAACGGAGGCGTGCTCCGCGCAACCGGCCCATTCCCCCCTTGAGGTCGGCCCGCAGCGACCGCACGCGTCTGCGAAGTCCGCCAGCCGTAACTCGGCTCTGCTGGGCCGCCCTCCTGCGGGGGCGAAAAACCGCGGACCGGACGGCGCTCGCCACCCCTGAGCGCCTCCGGTCCGCGCTATCTTCCCAGCTCCGCCCGTGCTCCGCCGCTGCGCGCTTCCGCCGCTGCGCGCTTCCGCCGCTGCGCGCTTCCGCCGCTGCGCGCTTCCGCCGCTGCGCGCTCCGCCGGCCTTCCGCCGCTGCGCGCTTCCGCCGCTGCGCGCTTCCGCCGCTGCGCGCTGGGCGTCCCAGTCCCGCCGTCCCGCGTTCACCGCCGCCGCGCTTTCCTGGTGCGCTCCGTCCCACTCCCGGCTAAACTGGTAGGCCTCAAGCGGCCACCGCTGGCCGGCGTAGGAGTAACGGATCGGCTCGCCGTGCCGCAGCAGGCACGGCACCACGGCGGTCGACAGCCGGGCCCGCCATAGCCGGGCGGTCGCCCGCCCGTCCAGGGTCAGCTCCGCGCCGCCCGGCAGCTCGGTGCTGGCCAAGCTCGGCGTGCAGGTCCGCACGCAGGCCGCCGTATACGCGGTGCGTCACCAAGCTGACGCAGGCGACGGGACGCCCCGCTGGGGTTAGCGCTGAAAGTTTGGCCGGGTATGACCGGTCAAACTTTCAGCACTGAGCATACCAAAAGATAACAGCAACAAGCGCGGTGCGCAACGTCCGCGGAAAGTCCCCGCCCCCGACTAGTCTTAGTGCCGTGGCCGACCTGCATCGTTACCGTCCCGCACCGGGGGAGATCCCAGAGGAACCGGGCGTTTACCGATTCCGTGACGAGCGCGGCCGGGTTATCTACGTGGGAAAGGCCAAGTCGCTGCGGCAGCGGCTCAACCAGTACTTCGCCGACTTCACCGCGCTGCACCCGCGCACCCAGATGATGCTCACCACGGCCGCGTCGGTCGACTGGACGGTGGTGAACACCGAGGTCGAGGCGCTCCAGCTGGAGTACTCCTGGATCAAGGAGTTCGACCCCCGGTTCAACGTCAAGTACCGCGACGACAAGTCCTACCCCTACCTCGCCGTCACCATGGGCGACGAGTTCCCCCGGGTGATGGTGCTGCGCGGCGCGAAGAAGAAGGGCACCAGGTACTTCGGCCCGTACAGCCACGCCTGGGCGATCAGGGAGACGGTGGACACGCTGCTGCGCGTCTTCCCGGTCCGGACCTGCTCGGCCGGCGTGTTCAAGCGGCAGGGCCAGCTCGGGCGCCCCTGCCTGCTCGGCTACATCGGCAAGTGCTCCGCGCCGTGCGTGCAGCGGGTGAGCGAGCAGGAGCACCGCGCGCTGGCCGAGGACTTCTGCGACTTCATGGCCGGGCAGACGGCGAAGTTCACCAGAAAGCTCACCGCCGAGATGAGGGAGGCCGCCGCCGCGGAGGAGTACGAGCGCGCGGCCCGCGTCCGCGACGACCTCAAGGCCCTGGAACGCGCCCTGGAGAAGCAGGCCGTGGTGCTCGGCGACGGCACCGACTGCGACGTCATCGCCCTGGCGGAGGATCCGCTTGAGGCCGCCGTCCAGATCTTCTACGTCCGCGGCGGCCGGATCAGGGGCCAGCGCGGCTGGGTCCTGGAGAAGGTAGAGGACGTCACCACGGCCGGCCTGGTCGAGCACTTCCTCGGCCAGTTCTACGGCGAGGCCGACGCCGCCGCGCCCGACGGCAACGGCATACCGCGCGAGGTCCTCGTCCCCGAGCTCCCGCCGGACCCCGCGACGATGGCGGAGTGGCTGAGCGCCAGGCGCGGCGGCCCGGTAGCGCTGCGCGTCCCGCAGCGCGGCGACAAGAAGACCCTGGCGGAGACCGTCGCCCGCAATGCCTTGCAGGCCCTCACGCTGCACAAGCTCCGGCGGGCGGGCGACCTGACCACGCGGTCGAAGGCGCTGGCCGAGATCCAGCAGGCGCTTGGCCTGGAGGAGGCGCCGCTGCGCATCGAGTGCTACGACGTCTCCAACCTGCAGGGCACCCACGTCGTCGCCTCCATGGTCGTCTTCGAGGACGGACTGGCCCGCAAGAGCGAGTACCGCCGCTTTGCCATCAGGGGCTATGACGGCACCGACGACATCTCCGCGATCCGCGAGGTAATCACCCGCCGCTTCCGCCGCTACCTGGCCGAGCGCGAGCAGACCGGCGAGCTCGACATCCTCGGCGACGCGGAGCTGGCCGAGCTCGCGGAGGAAGATCAAGAGCATTCGGGGGAACGGCCGGTGGTTTCACCGAAGCCCAAATTCGCCTACCCCCCCAACCTGGTGGTCGTCGATGGTGGCGCGGGCCAGGTCGCGGCGGCCGCGTCGGCCCTAGCCGAGCTGGGCATCGACGACGTGGCTGTCTGCGGCCTGGCCAAGCGGCTGGAGGAGGTGTGGCTGCCAGGCGAGGAGTACCCGGTCATACTCTCCCGCACCTCGGAGGGTCTCTACCTGCTGCAACGGGTGCGAGATGAGGCGCACCGGTTCGCCATCGCCTACCATCGGGCCAAGCGCGGTAAGGCCGCGACGGTGTCCGCGCTCGACTCGGTGCCGGGCCTCGGCCCAGCCCGGCGGGCGGCGCTGCTGAAGAAGTTCGGCTCGGTGAAGGCGCTGTCGGCGGCCTCACCGGAGGAGATCGCGGCGGTCCCGGGGATCGGGCCCAAGCTCGCGGAAATGGTCACGGGGGCGCTGCGGCGTGCCGGGTAAACGGGGGACGGGCATGACTGAGACCGCCGAAGAGCGCGGCGAGAGGACGATGTCACCCGCGCCGGACATCGTCATCATCACCGGCATGTCCGGGGCCGGCCGCTCCACGGCGGCCAAGTCGCTCGAGGACGTCGGCTGGTTCGTGGTCGACAACCTGCCGCCGGCGCTGCTGCCGACCATGCTCGACCTGGCCGACCGCGCGTCGCTGCCGGGGGTCGCGGCGATCGTCGACGTCCGCTCGCGCGCGTTCTCCATGGACCTGAAGTCCGCGATCTCCGCCCTCGGCGTCCGCGGCGTGAGCCCCCAGGTGGTCTTCCTCGAAGCGTCCGACCAGGCGCTGGTCCAGCGGTTCGAGAACGTGCGGCGGCCGCACCCGATGCAGGGCGGCGGCACGATCCTCGACGGGATCCATGCCGAGCGCGCGCTGTTGCGGGGGGTCCGCGGCGACTCCGACATCGTGCTCAACACCTCCGCGCTCAACGTGCACGAGCTGCGGGCGCGGATGCACGCCTACTTCGGCGGCGACTCGGTGACTGGGCTCCGGGTCAACATCGTGTCGTTCGGCTTCAAGTACGGGCTGCCGGTCGACGCGGACCTGGTCGCCGACTGCCGGTTCCTGCCGAACCCGCACTGGGTGCCGGACCTGCGCCCGCTGACCGGCCGGGACGGGCCGGTCAGGGACTACGTGCTCGGCCAGCCCGCCGCCGCGGCGTTCCTCGACGCCTACCTCGCGGTCCTCGCGGTGTCGCTCGCCGGGTTCGAGCGGGAGGGGAAGCGGTACGTCACGCTTGCCGTCGGCTGCACCGGCGGCAAGCACCGCTCGGTCGCCATCGCCGAGCGGCTGGCCGCGCTGCTGTCCCACCGGCTGTCGGACCGGCTCTCCGGGGACGTCACCGTGTCCCATCGCGACCTGGGGCGGGAGTAGCGGTTGTCACTGAAGGTGGTAGCGTTCGGCGGCGGGCACGGCCTTGCGGCCTCGCTGTCCGCGCTGCGACGGGTGACGCCCGACGTCACCGCCATCGTCACGGTGGCCGACGACGGCGGAATCCTCCGGACGGCTCCGCCAGGAGTTCGGCGTGCTGCCCCCCGGCGACCTGCGGATGGCCCTCGCGGCGCTGTGCGGCGACGACGACTGGGGGACGACCTGGGCGCGAGTGGTGCAGCACCGGTTCGGCGGTACCGGCGACCTGGCCGGCCACTCGGTCGGCAACCTGCTGATCACCGGGCTCTGGGACCTGCTCGGCGACCCGGTCGCGGCGCTCGACTGGGTGGCGCGGCTGCTCCGGGTCACCGGGCGGGTGCTGCCGATGGCGGCCGTCCCGCTGGACATCGTCGCGGTCGTGGAGGGCGCCGACCCGGCCGCGCCGCACGTGCTCTCGCAGGTCCGCGGGCAGGCCGCGGTAGCGGTGACGCACGGGCGGGTGCGGTCTATCTCGCTGGTGCCCGCCGACCCGCCGGCCGTGCCGGACGCGGTCGCGGCGGTGCTCGACGCGGACTGGGTGGTGTTCGGACCCGGGTCGTGGTTCACCTCCGTGCTGCCCCACCTGCTGGTCCCGTCGCTGGCAGCGGCGCTGGAGCTGACGCAGGCGCGTAAGCTCGTGGCGCTGAACCTAGTGCCGCAGCCCGGGGAGACCGAGGGATTCTCCCCGCACCGTCATCTGGAAGTCCTGGCCGATCACGCGCCATCATTGTCTTTCGATGTGGTGCTCGCCGACTCAGCGGCGGTGGCCGGGGCCGAGCAGGAGCTGGCGAAGGCGGCGGACCTGCTCCGCTCGTCGCTGCTGCTGGCTGACGTGGCGGCCGGCGACGGCGCGCGGCATGACCCGGTGCGGCTGGCCGCCGCGTACCAGGCTGCTTTCGCCGCGGGCGGCACCGACAGCGCGGGGCTTTCGGGGGATCGGTTCTAACACATGGGGGTGGTGTCGCGATGGCGATGACGGGCGTGGTGAAGGACGAGCTCAGCCGGGTGCCGGTGGTGAAGCCGTGCTGCCGTAAGACGGAGGTGTCCACGCTGCTGCGGTTCGCCGGCGGGCTGACGCTGACCGCCGGGCACATCGTGATCGAGGCGGAGCTTGACACCGCCGCGGTGGCCAGGCGGCTGCGGGCGTCGATCGCGGAGGTGTTCGGCCACCCCTCGGAGCTGCTGGTGCTCGCTCCCGGCGGGCTGCGCAAGGGCAACCGGTACATCGTCCGGGTGTCCCGCGGGGGCGACAGCCTGGCCCGGCAGGCCGGGCTGATCGACTCCTTCGGCCGGCCGGTGCGGGGGCTGCCCCGGCAGGTCGTATCCGGCGGGATCTGCGACTGCGAGGCCGCCTGGCGCGGCGCGCTCCTGGTGCACGGCTCGCTGACCGAGCCGGGCCGCTCGATGGCCCTGGAGATCACCTGCCCCGGCTCGGAGGCCGCGCTCGCGCTGGTCGGCGCGGCGCGGCGGCTGAAGATCAGCGCCAAGGCGCGCGAGGTCCGCGGCGTCGACCGGGTGGTGATCCGCGACGGCGAGGCGATCGCGGCGATGCTGACCAGGCTGGGCGCGCACGATTCGGTGCTCGCCTGGGAAGAGCGCCGGATGCGGCGCGAGGTCCGGGCGACCGCGAACCGGCTGGCCAACTTCGACGACGCGAACCTGCGCCGCTCCGCCCGGGCCGCGGTGGCGGCGGGCGCCCGGGTGGAGCGGGCGCTGGAAATCCTCGGCACCGAAGCGCCCGACCACCTGGTGATGGCCTGGCCTGCGCGTCGCCAACCGCCAGGCTTCCCTGGAGGAGCTCGGCGCGCTCGCCGACCCGCCGCTCACCAAGGACGCGATCGCCGGCCGAATCAGGCGCCTGCTGGCCATGGCCGACCGCCGGGCCGCCGACCTGGGCCTGCCCTCGACCGAGGCCTGCCTGACCGCCGACCTCCTGCCGTAGCCAGGCTTGCGCGCAATTCCGCGCGCGCCCGGTCGGCTGTGCGCGGGGAATCGCGCCAGTCAGGGCCCGGAACTTGCGCACAGTTTTTTACCGAATGCAATTGCAGGGGAAGGCATTGTGGTCGTAGAGTGACTCAGGTAGGCAGAGGGGACGCCCGGTGAGCGGGCGGCTGCACGCACCGTCACAGATGGGGGAACGGGGATGCGGACTACAGGTTGGTGCTAGAAACGGTGCTTAGGGTCGCCGCTGATCGCGGCGGAAGCACCGCATAGTGAGGGTTACCGAACCCGCCGGGCACCGTCCGGCGGGTTCTGGCCTTTCATGGGTCGTTCTCGTCTCAGGGCGTTGGGTTCGTGTTAGGGCCGGTTCGCGTGCCTCGCGCCTGCCGCCCCCTGCGCCACCCGGCGCCCGTGCGCCACTCCGGACCCGGCGCCCGGCCCTCGCTTTCTATCAGTTCTGACCAGCGCGGCCCATCTTCCTATCACTTCTGACTAGACAAATCGTATCAAAACGGACAGAAAAGTGGTCAGAAGTGATAGAAAGGCTAATAAAGTGGTCAGAAGTGATAGGAAGATGGCGGCCCTGGGAAAGCCGGGCTGTCACGTTGAGGGCATCGTGATGTTAGTGCGACGGTGGCGCCGGATGGGGTGGGCAGGCGATGGCAGCCGGGCCGGACCGGCGCCCGGGGAACATCCCTGCCAGCCAAAATAAGCGCCGTTACCACCACGAGATCTGAGACAGAGCCAATAAGCCACCAGGATCGACGGCGGGTCATCAGCGGCGGGGGACGGTTGGGGCTGGCTGGACCAGTCGGTGCCTGCCGCAGGAAACGATCGGGATTGACGATGTAATGGGCAGGGGGAAGCCTGGTCGGGTGAGTGATGAGCAGGAGTGGGCCGAGCGGTTCGCCGAGGGGTTCCGGTCGGTGTACCTGACGTTTCACCGCCGCGACGGACCCCGAGGGCAACTCCAGGGGGCATCGCGGGCCGTGCTTGAGCACCTGGCCATGGCCGGGCCGTTGACGATCGGGGAGGCGGCCGTGCACCTGAATCGGGCCCAATCGGTTGTCAGCGAAATCGTCAGCCACCTCGAGGGCCGGGGCCTGCTCGAGCGCGAGAGCGACCCGGCTGACCGGCGGCGTACGCTGGTCTGGCTGACCCCGGCCGGGCAGAGCGCGTTGCGCCAGGACCGTGAGGTGCTCGGCTTGGACTTGCTCGCCCAGGCGCTTGCCCTGATGCCGCCTGGCCAGGCCGATGCGCTCATCGCCGGGCTGCGGGACCTCGTGCAGGCAGCCAGCCAGCCCGATCGGTCCGCGCATCGAAACTGACCAGCCCCGGGGCCAGCCTGACCCGGCACCGCGGCCAAACTGAGCAGCCTCGTATTCGCAAACTGACTAGCCTCGCCTTCAACCGAAGGAGACCGCGACCATGACGACGAAGGAGACCGCGACCATGACGACCGCGCCAGCGTGTGAGAGCTGCGGCATGCCGATCGAGACCGGGCGGTACTGCGCCCACTGCACGGACGAATCCGGCCAGCTCCAGTCCTTCGACCAGCGATTCGAGCGCATGGTCGGCTGGCAGGCCCGGCGCAACCCAGCCGCCACCCGCGAAGAGCTCGAACGCCAGACTCTCAGCTACATGGCCACCATGCCCGCCTGGCAGGACCATCCCCGCGTCGCCCGAGGCGATGGTTGACGCCAGAGGTAACGGCGGACAGCAGAGGCGACATCAGACGGCGGTCAACGGTCAGGCGGTCAGGGCCACCTTCCAGCGGGTTCCGTTCCAGAACGCCGACTCCGACCGCGTGGTGGCGACGAACTGGGTGGTGCCGGCCAGCGCGGCACAGCTGTTCGCGGCCAGGCAGTCCACCGCGTAGAGAACGCCGATGCGGCCGCCGGTGGTGGTCATGCTGACCGGGTGCCAGCCGCTGCCGTTCCACGAGTCCGCGTACACGCCGCTGCGCGCGGCGGTGTTCGCGTAGCTGCCGACCGCGAGGCAGTGGGACGCCGACACGCACGAGACGGCGTCCAGGCCGGCGTTGGAGTCGCCGGGCGGGACGGGGGTGGTGAAGGCGGACCACGCCAGGCCGTTCCACCGCTCGCCCACCGATCCGCCGAAGGTCGTCAGGGCGCTGCCGACGGCGAGGCAACTCGACGCCGACGGGCAGGAGACGCCGAAGAGCATGGCCGACGGGGCGGACCGGGGCGTGGTCTTGGACCAGCCGCTCGCGGTCAGGCGCTCGATCAGCTCACCGTTGCCGTCGGTGCCGGCCGCCGCGCAGAACTTGGCCGTCGGGCAGGACACCGCCGTCAGCTCACCGAAGGTGGTGCCGGAGGGGACCGGCGCGGACTGCCTCGACCAGCTCGAGCCGTTCCAGTGCTCGGTCAGCGGGAGGAATTCGCCGGTGCCCTTGGGCGTGTAATTGCCGACCGCGTAGCAGTTCCGCGCCGAGGAGCAGGACACGGCGGCAAAGCCGCCCCCCGAGCCCACGGTCACGGCCCGGCCGGCCGTCCAGCGCGAGCCGTTCCAGTAGGCGACGAGAGGAAAGGGGGAGGCGGCCTTGGACTTGGCGGGCGGATAGCCGGCGCCCACCGCCACGCACTCGGTCCGCGTCGGGCAGGCCACCGAGCCGATCGTGACGTCGTCGGCGCCGGCAGGCTTGGGCATCGCCGACCGCGTCCAGTGGCTGCCGTTCCAGCGCTCGGCGATCAGCTGGGTCGCCATCTGCGGCGTGCTCGCGCCGACCGCGATGCAGTTCGCGGCCGTCCAGCAATGGAGCCCGACCACCGTGGCGGGGAAGGGAGCGGCACGGCTGGGTGTGACGGCGCCCGGCGCCGCGACAGTCGCGGCGGCTGCCGCCCCCGCTGCCACCGGAACCCCGATCGCCGCTCCCGCGACGACCGTTCCGAGGGCCATTGTTCCGAGGGCCATTGTTCCGAGGGCCATTGTTCCGAGGGCCATGGCCAACCGCGTGCGCGACGCGAAAAGTCTCAGCAGCCGTGATTTGAGCACGGTGATCACCATACGCTGCCCGGCCGGCCGAATCCATGACGCGAGGCAGCCCAGCCCCGGCGCGAGCCTGCTCCGGGCCTGTTAGATAACAGCAAGAAGCGGTCACGCTGCCGCGCAGCGGTATATTTCTCTCGATTTTGCTTTTTGTTCT
>CAWJQG010000016.1:0-495708 GCA_963844925.1 uncultured Actinomycetota bacterium
AACGGACAGACAAAGGCCGCCCGGAGCCTGCTAGACGTCATTAAGGCCCATGGCAACCCGCTTCCCTACATCGATATATCCGTCCTGAGGGAGGGGCTCGACCTCACTCAGCCTGCACGTCACGGCCGTTCAGACGACGAGTTCGCGGTCCTCCGTCTCGACCATGTCGAGGCGCTTGTTGCACTCGACGAGCACCCCGCACTCCAATTCCTTGATGCAGCGTCGACCGCTGAGAATATCGACCGCCTCGTATGGAAGGCATTCGAAGAACGCGCTTGCGCGGAAGTGCCGTTCGACCCAAGAGGCGACGACCAGCTTCCTGATCCTGAGGAGTGCGACGAGTGCGGCGACCGACGTTCCTGCCGAGTGGACGGGACATGTTCGGAGGAACCAGCACCGCAGGCCAGTGCATTGCATGCGGGTACACGCGCGCGGAGGACGAAGCACTCGACCGTGCAATCGCGGAAGCGGTCGACCGGGCTGTCGAGCGGCCCGATTAACGCTAGACGAGGCAGTCAGTCGCCATGGATATGGCCACGGCCCGGTTCGCTGCCGTGCCTGGTGCGGTTAGCGGCGGGGTGCTGGCCTCGATCGGTTGCGCGGGTTGCCTGCGGGCGGGAGGAGGATGGTCGCGCCGCCCGCTGCCGCTGACGCCGTGATTTTCGTGGCGATCGGGAGATGCTACACAGGGTGACATCAGGGCGAGAATACGCATCATTGGAATCCGCAAGCCTGCCAGTAGCCCGGTTTCCCGGCCTCAGGTGAACTGCGGAAAACAGCAGGTACAGGCCGGTCGTCGGTGATTCCGTGCGCCTTTCCCGCCCGAGAACTAATCCGCGCCATTCACAAATGAGCCAGCCCCGCCACTGCTATTCCAGCCTGAACACCACTATTCATCACCGAGCACAAAAACGGTTCGCGGCCGACAAGGTATTTAGTCCTCGGCAGCCAGCCGACGGCGTGTTTCCTCCGCAGTCGCCTGGCGTGCTCGCGTCGGCGGTGTCCGGCAGTTGCGAGCGGCGAGACAATCACGCTGCTGCCGGACAGGCCGGGGCGGGCGAGAGCCCGGCCGGGAGTCTCAGCCTTGCGGGCTGCCTCGCCGATGCGGTGGCTCGTTCGCCGGCGCTGCCGGGCCGTCCCTCCGGTGCGCGTGCGAGTGTCCCCCTGGTCGGCCGGGCACGATGCGTCGGCGGGGGTGTGCGTCCGGGGACAGGCCGCGGAGCGGTCCCGTCGCGTCCATCCGCGTCCACTGGCCGTTCCGGATTTCCTCCGGTCGCGGTGTGGCCGGACCGGGGTCGGAGCTGACGGGGCTTCGCGGTCCCGGCTGCGGGGCGCGGACCGACTGCCGCAGGGAACAGGCGCACTGGGTCACCTACCGGCGGGCGCCGCTGGCCGTCCCCGCGATGCTGCCCGTCATCACGACGGTCACCTACGGCGGCAAAACCCGGCAGGTCGCGTGGGCCGAGGAGACGGCGCAGCTCAAAGACTGCGGCGACGCCCGCCCTGCAGATGGTCCTGCGGCTCCTCGCGCACAACGCCGAGCACTGGCTATCGGGCCACCTCAACGCCTACCTGCAAGATGACGACGAAGTACCGCGCCATCACCCGCGAAACCATCATCCGCGGCCTGGCCGGCACCATCGAATACACCCCCGGCGCGATCACCCTCGAACCCCCGCGCTCACGGCGCGTCGCATGTGCCCTGGCACTGCTCATCGACGAGATCAACGCCACCCCGCCCGCCATGCCCGGCGACACCCGCCCCATCACCTACCAGATCACCCCGGAACCAAGCATTTAACCCAGCACGCACAGCCATTGCCGGAGATCTGGGACTCCCGCGCTCCACCCGGAGTGGGCAAGGTTAGTGGAAACCACCGCATTGCGCGGATGTAGCTTGCTTGGCGGCTTGCCTGTCCGGTCGCCCGGCTGCGCCAGCGCCTCAGTTCAGTCCCACCAGAACCACCAGTCGGACTGTCCCTGGAGCATCCGGGCTGTGTACTGGCGGATCGTCGAGGTGCGATCCCCGACGACGATGTCCGGGCAGAACGCGAAGTGCTCGGCCGCGACCTGTTCGGCATGCCCGGCGGTGACCGGCGGCGCGGCGACGGCCAGGAGCAGCGTGTCGAAGCCGACCTGGATGACGCGGGCGCCGAACCGCTCCTCCCAGCTTCGCAGCACCGAGGACAGCAAGGGCATGTCGTTGGTGTAGTTACACGGCCCCAGCCAGCCCGCCGCCGTGATGACGTCCGCGCTGCGGGCGGCGGGGACCAGGAGGATCCGCCGCGAAGTGCCGTCATCGGGGGTGGCGAGCACGTACTGATCGCTGAACTCGTCTGGTTCCTGCCCGCCGTCGCCGGCCGGGGCCAGGCCAGGCCAGATGCGGCCGAAGGGCTCAAGTTGCGAGAAGTCGCTGCGCGGGTCAAGCTTGATCTCGCCTGCCATTTCCCGGGGATTGTCTCCCACCACTTCCAGCCAGTGATGCTCGCCGCTGATCTGGGCGTTCCAGAAGCCTTCCAGCACCGCGCCGGCGTCGAGAACATCGATGCGGGCCACAGACCGCACCCGGACTTCTCCCGCCGCCCACGGCCGGTCTGAATACCTGCGGTGCGAGGTAGCGAATACTGGCCACAGGCCGGAACGCGGATGCGCCTGGCGCAGCCCGGCCCACACGTCCGGGCCCGCGGGCTCGTCACTGAGCCAGTACGCGGGAGCCGTGCCGGGCTCGCTGTCCCCCGGCACCACCAGGCGACCTGGCGGCAGGTCCACGTCAAGAACGCGCCCGGCCCCGCCGTCGCTGAACAACTGGCCAAGCCCCTGCGGCAACTCCTGGCCCGGCATGGCAAACCTCCGGCCTAAGCATGATCCTGCTCCCCGGGCGAGAGCAGACCCCCTCTTTTTAGCGGCAAATGCACAGGAACAAACGGCAAACCGGCAAGAACGGACCCACCCGCAGTCCCAGATCTCCGGCAGTAGGAGGGCCGCAACTCCGTGACATGCCGCTTTATCCGGGGCTTCCTGGCGCGGCGAGCACCATCTCGTAGAAGACCGGCGACGGCTTACCGCACGCCCAGCGGCTAGGACAGGAGGGCCAGGCGGAACACGCGGTCGATCCCGGCCTGCTGGAGGGCGGGCCACCGCTTTCGCAGGGTGCGGTGTTCGAGGCGATCAGGCCCGCCTCGGTGCGGAGGCCACGAACGCCGCAGGCGCCGATTCCGCGCGTCCGAGATGCTCACAGTCGGCGCAGGGCCGCGTGGACCCTTTTCAGGACCTCGCGGCTGGGTACTGCCCGGCCCGCGACGCCTTGGGTCCGGGGCGGTACGACGTGAGCGGGTCTCTGCGCGCCGGGCTCACGGGACGGCAAGGCGCCCGGCGCGTCCGCCTGATCCGCTTCAGGCGGTGGTACGGCCCGGAAACTGGCGCTTGTCATCGAGATCATGCTCCTTGTCTGATGGATCTTGGCTGGTGCCGCTGGCTGGCCGCGCGGTGCCGCGCTGCCGGGAGATGAAGAGCCGGGCGCATGGGCTTCGCGGTCCCGGCGGCGCGGGGTCGGTGTGGGGCTGGCAGGCTAGGTGCCTGCCAGCCGGGTGATCTTGCTGGCTGACTGGCGCGGGTCGAGTGCGAGGACCCGCAGCAAGCCGAATGCCTTGAGGTACGCGCCGGCGGCGTCCGGGGCCTCGGGACAGGTCCCGCCGGCAGGGCCGGCCAGGTGCACCATGCCGGACGCCGGGACCTGGCCGAATTGGAGGACAGAGAATTCCCCGCAGCCGACCGCGGCGTTCGCGCCGGCGGTGAACGGCAGCACGCGGATCACGACCTGCGGGCATCGGCCGTCGGCCAGGTCCGCGAGGTGGCGGAGCTGGGCGGATAGCACGGCCTCGCCGCCGACCTGCTGCCGCAGCGCCGCCTCCCCGATGACCGCCGTCAGGATGGCGCCTATTTCGCGCAGCGCGATCTGCTGGCGGGTGAGGGTGGCAGTTACCGCCGGGTCCTCGGCGTCCTCGGGCACGTCGGCGTCCGCCGCGGCGACCGCCCGCGCGTAGTCCGCGGTCTGGAGCAGCGCGGGAACAGGCTCCCAACCCCAGTCAGTGCTCAGGCTGGCGACGATCTCCAGGCCCCGGCCGGACTCGGCATCCAGGGTGGCCTGGCGCCGGACCGGGTGCTGGCGGCAGTGGGCAGGGTGTCCCAGACTTCAATCCCCAGGAGCGCCAGGTCCGTCATCAGGCGGACCCACACGACCGGCAGCCTGCCGTGCACGGCTGGAGAGCCGGCCCTCTGTGCGGAAGATACTCTTCGCCAGCACCGGAGAGGCGCAGTCGTGGCTCGCGTCCAACCTGGGACCCGAAGGGCACGGCTGGAAGTGGTGCGCGCGATGCCGGGCTGGGCGCGCGGAGGCGGGGGAGCGCGCGCTGCCGCCGGCGGCCCCGCGGGCGGGATCGGGCGCGGCAGGCACTGAGGCGGGCGCGCCGTCGCCCATGGTTCGGGCGGCTGCGCTAGGTTCGTGGCCGGCGGATGCGGCGTTCGCGATGCCCGGCGGCCAGCCGCTCCGGCTGCCGGTCTCGCCGAGGCTGGCGAGCTGGAACCGGGCCGCAGATCAGGACCAGGTCCGCCTCTCCGGGTACCTTGACGTGGCTGAGGCACTTCTCCGCCCGCGCATTGAGCAGCTCAGCGGCCCGCTCGCGCTGCGGCTGGGCGTCGGCCTGCCCGGTCCCGCCGCGCTCCTCGACCAGCGCGACCTCGACAACTGTCTGCTCCCTCTGGCCGCGCGGCTCAGCCGGGCCGGCACGGGCGCGCTGGCTTGCGTCTGGGGCGCCAAGCAGCACGCCGGCAGTTCCCTGGTCAGAATCGAGCGCGCCGTCCCCGCGGAGACCGCCCCGCCACCCAGATGCTGTTACACGGTCCGCACCAGCGCGTCGAGCCAGTCAACCGCGTTCAAGGAGCAGATCTGGGAGCAACTCAGCGGTGCCCGCCCCAGCCCGCCGGGGCCGGTGCGGATGGAGTTGTGCTTTAACTATCGACTCCCTAGGCCAGATCCTCGGGCACGGACCCAATGCCGGCCTCTGGTCACCCCTGGACGGCCGCATCGTCGATCTCGGACTGCACTGCCGCGTGAACCCGTCGCTGGTCAACGACGTCCTCATCGCGATCGCCGCCACCCGCGCACCTACCGGATAAGCATGAGCCACTGCCCGCCCCGTTCAGAAGGGGACGGCGGCCGCCCGATGCGGGCTCAACAAGGGATGTCGACGGAGCGTAACCATACGGGTGACGCCAGGCTCGCCCTGCCGATTACCCGCATAAGGTCAGTGGCTCGCCGGGCGGCTCGGGCCAGTGCAGATCGCTCAGTTCGGCGCATCGGGCGGGCGGGGAACTGCTATGCCCGGAATGTCGCCGGTCTTCGCCGTGCACGGCATGATTGGGCTCGTGAGAGATCGCATGAGCGCGGACGAGGTAGACCAGCTCGCCGGGCTGCTGTACCGGTATGCCGAGACCGAGCTGGACCAGTGGGACAACTGGCGGCTGGACACTGCGATCGGCCCCGTCTACGTGAGCATGAGCATGGAGCTTCTCCCGGACTGGCCCGGCCGGGCGTTCGATCCCATCCCGAAGCGTGGGACACGGTGGCAGACGGGCCGGCTCGCCGATGTCGATGGCGCTGAGCAAGTGGAATCGCGAGAGGACGTCCAGAGGGTGATCGCGCAGATGCGCGCCGATCTGGCCGGGCGCGGGTCACGGGAGTGGGAGAACCCGACGCTGGGCCGCTTCCTGGAAGCGCTCGAGGCGGTCCTGGAGGGGGTTCCCGGCCGACTCGCCCGCCAGGGCAAGGCTGAGGCCGCGCAGCCCGACTGGGCGCTCCTTGCGCAGATCCTGGTCGCCGCAACCGGATACGAGTAAGCACTCGCGGTCGGCACGCCTAACGAGCTGATGATAGGCATGCAGCTTCGCGCCGGGCGGCTCGTGCGGGAAATTGGGGTGACTTGACGGCGTGGTCAGGGGCATGATGGCCGGGTGAATGGCGGCAAGGACGCTGGATTGACTGGTGCGCTGGCTGAGGCGGTGGCTGACCCGGCTCCCGCGAGGACAGCGGTGGTGATGGCACGGCTTGCCGGGCTGGGCGGGCCGGGGTGGCTGCGGCTGGATGAGTCGGCAAGGCACCCGTATGCAGGCCCGTCACTGCTGGAAGAGGCGGGCGGGTGGCGGCTCGTCCTGGCTTCCGGCAACGCTCCGGCTGCCGTGGTCGCGGCGTCGATGTACCGCGATGGCAGGGTCCGCGAGGCCGCGGTGGCAGTACTGGCTGGCATGCCCGGGCCGGTGGCTGCCGCTGCCCTCGCCGTCCGGGTCGCTGACTGGGTGCCCCAGGTCAGTGCCGCCGCCCAGGCCGCCGTAGCCTGCAGGACCAGGCCGGAGGATGCTGCGGCGGTCATCCCTGTCTTGCTGGCACTGGGGCAGCGGCAGCGCGGACGGCAGGCTGCGGCCGGGTACCTTGCCAGCGTCGCTGCGGGGCCGGCGGCCACGCTGGAGGCGCTGGCATGGCCCGGTGACCGCGCTCGCCGGCTGTGGGCGCTGGAGGCTCTGGCGGCACGAGGCCTGCTGGACGCCGGCGGGCTGACCGCGCGTGCAGCGCGCGACCCCGACCCAGTGGTGGCCTTGTGGTGCGCCCGCCGCCTGGCCCGCCCGGACGGCGGGCTGCCGCCGGAAGCCGGGCCGCGGCTACTCGGCTCGGCCCGCGCCGCCGTTCGCGCGTTCGCGGCCAGCCACCTTGGCGATGGCCACCTCCCCGCCCAGGTGCTACGCGGGCTCTTGCTGGACCGCTCCGCAGCGGTCCGGTCGGTGGCCCGGTGGCGCTGGAGGCGGCGGTACGGGGATCCGGGACCGTTCTACCGCGCGGCGCTGGAGGCCGCCACACGGCCCCGCCAGGTCGCTGCCGCGCTCCTGGGCCTTGACGACGAGCAAGGCGGCACGCTGCCCGCCGTTGCGGTGCCATTCCTGTCCCACCCCAGCCCGGCCGTCCGCCGTGCCGCGGCGCAGGCGGTCAGCCACCACGCAAGCGCAGACGACGTCGTGCGCCACCTGGTCCCGCTGCTGGCCGACGGTTCCGCCAAGGTCGAGGCAACAGCGCTGCGCTACCTGCGTGGCTACGCGCTGCCTGACAGCGTCCCGGCCAGTCTTGATGTAGCCGGCACCGCCCGCTCAAGGCGGACCGCGTTGTCCATCCGGCAGCGCTCAGGCGCATGGAACCGCGTCCACGCTAACCTGACAGCCATGAGCGGCGACGACGCCGACCTCGCCGAGGCCGCGCGGGCGGACCTGCTCGACTGGCTCCAGCACGGGGCGACGACCAGCTACAGCAAACCCAGCCCAGCTCAAGCCGAACAGATCGCCGCACTGCTCACCACCCCCAAGCTCGGCCCGCGCCAGCGCAGGGAGATAGCCTTCGCAGCCGGCATCCCCATGCCCGCCGTCCCCAGATCGTAGGGCCACACAGATCTGATCCGGCCACGGGCGCAATAGCGCCGCAGAACACGCCGTTATGAGTTCCCGCAAAGGCTTACAGCCTTCACTTCCCAGGGAGCCATAGGCGGATATCGCGTGTAATATGTCGGCCCCACCGGCCACCGTCCGTGACGGCATCGGGCAAGCCGTCGGCTCCGACTGCGACCACCACGGTGAGCATCCCGGCGCCAGCGTGAGCATTCGCGTGGACGCCAACCGGCCGGGCATACGAGCAGCCGGCGCTCGCCGTCAGCGTGACGGCGCGTAACATGACCTGCCATCGCGTAAGTCTGTCTCGGGAGCGCCGGACAGTTCAGCCTTCGGGGCATTGCGCAGGTATCCGTCCCGGGCGCCGGGGGCGCTGAGTGCGAGTGATCCTGCCAGCCATGCCCGGTCTCCGCGGGCCTGGTCGGCAGCCGTGAACGGCCGGGCGAGGGGGCGCGCGGCGGCCCCGGCCGGGTCGCTGTCGTAGGGGTAGCTGCCCCAGGCGAGCGCCTCGGCGCGGGTGGGGTGGCACCAGAAGGCGTCAAGGACGCGGTGCACCAGCGGGCGCAGGTCGCCGGAGGGCAGCCCGTCGCCAGGATCGAGCGCCGCGGTGAACGCGTACAGCGCCGACCTGTAGAGGCCGAGCCCCCACGCGTCTGCCGCGTCGTTGCGTGGTGAGAGGAGCTCGGGGCTGACAGTCCCAGCTGCGTCCTTGCGGAAGCCGGACACGATGCCGTGGTCGCCCATGCAGAAGGTTTCCATGAGGAACGGGACGTCGGGTACCCGCCACGAGAGGCCTTGACCGGTGGCGGTGTTGTACATGTGGGCCGCTACCCGGGCGGGGTCTGTCCAGCCGGTGGCCTTGCGGGGTTCGTGCCCCCAGAAGAGCACGGCTGGCCGGCTCATTCCCGCTGCCTCGCAGACGCGGATGAGCGAGCCGGCCATCCGGCCGGTCCAGCCGATGTCCACCAGCCCGGTGCCGTCGTCGGCGAGCTGGTGCTGCGCCGCGTAGTCCAGGACGAGGCGGCGCATCATGCTGATCCGCGCCCCGGCGGCCTGGGCAACCTCCGGCCTGGCGGTGAACCGCCGGAACGCGTCTGCCTGGGCGGGCTGGTCGGCTCGCGCTTCCGGGTCCAGGGACACGCCGCAGTCGAGCATGAGCTGCCGGAACGGGGGCAGCGGCAGTCCGAGGCGGGCGCACAGGTCTGCGGCGTTCGACTTGACGAAGCTGTTGAACAGCCATGGCGCGTCGGCCAGCCCGCGGGGATCGGTGCCGGCCAGGCTCCAGGTGAGGCGGCTGCTGTAGACGTACTCCAGGTCCGGCCCGGTGCCCTTAGAGGCAGCCAGGCGCCGGGTCAGCTCGTACAACACCTGGCCGTCGCGTGACAGGAACCGAAGCCGGCCGAGCCCACGCCGTCGTGATTCCTCCAGGAGCCACAGCGCGAACGCGGTCAGGGCGGGCGCGGCGGCGCCTGCGGCCACGTCGCGGATCGTCGTTTCGCGTCCGGGTGGCGCGGTGACCGCGGCCCGCGCCGCGCGGCTGGCCCTGGCGAACCGCCCGCCGAGATCCCCCCGCCCGGCGGAATGGGCTTCCATGATCTTCTCGTATCGCGTCGGAACGCTGGCATCCGCGGCCAACGGGTCACCACTCCCTCAGCGCGCTGGCGATGTTCTCCTCGGCGGTGATCCCGCTCTGACGGCAGATGCCGGCCGCCCGCCCCGTCAGCGTCGCCGGGTCGCTGCCGTGCAGCCGCTCCAGGACGGCCCGGCTGGCCAGCACCCGTGCCGTCCACAGCGCGTCGCCTAGTTCGGCGAAGATCCCCTCGCTGGCGTCCAGGGCCTGCCCGGCGCCATCCAGGTCGCCTTGATCGCGCAGGAGGATGCCCAGCTCGCGCAGTGCTCGCGCCTCGGCGGGCCGGTCGCCTATGGCGCGGCAGGCGGCCAGCGCCGCGTCCAGGTGCTGCCCGGCGGCCGTCCATTCCCGCCGGAGCCGGCACAGCCCGGCGATGCTCACGCGGGTGCGGGCCGCCCACCGGCGGTCTCCGATGTCCTCGAATGCTTCGAGCGCGCCTGCGAGGTCGGCCGCAGCCTCGCCGAGGCGCCCGGCGAGGCAGCCAGGTCCGCGGGGGACAGGCCCATCCGCTCCAGCAGGACGAGCGCCGCGTCGATGACGGCTTGCTGGGAGGCGCCCGTCGGGGTGGGCGGGACGGCGGTGCTCATGTGGTGCTCCCTTCGGCGCGCGGGAGGGCGGCGTGCGCGCGGAGCGCCTCGTCCACCACCGCGATGGGGTAGGCGGCCAGTGCGTCCTCGCCCGGGACTGCGGCCAGCAGCACCAGGTCTCCCGCGCGCAGCCCGCAGCGGCGGCGCAGGACGGAAGGAATGACGAGATACTCCCGCGGGGGCAGGGCGGCCATCCCGCCGGAGTCGCGGCGCGCGATCACGACCCCGCCGTCGGCCGTGAGGGTGAGGCGGTCGCCGCCGCGCCAGCCGAGCGCCCCGATGACCGCCCGGTCGGACACTCGGCCCGAGGCGTCGATCCTCCCGATGCCGTAGGGCGTCTCGCACAGAGCCGGCGGCCCCGCTGGCGCGGCTGCCAGCGGGAGGCGGCGGACGGTCCCCGGCACGCCCCGGCCGCGGTCGGCGGCACGGTTCGGCGGCGGGATTACGGGAGCGATCGGCCCGGCGCTCACCGGCGGCCTCCGGAGAGGAGGGAGCGGGATCGCGGACGGCTGGCCTGAGCGGTCGCTGCCTGGATCAGGTGTTCAGGTGATGTCTGTTTTAGGGGAGATCTCACCGGTTTGGGTGTCCGAGGGGGGACTTGAACCCCCACATCCGCGCATTTCCCCAGATTTTGTGCTTGAGTACGCAGGTTGGGGAGAAATCCCCGAGTTGGGGATTTCATGCGACTCATGCTAGCGGGCGCGGCCCGTCTTGTGTCAAGCGGCTACACCGGAGCGGTCGGAGCCCAGCCGCTACCTGGGGCTGGCCGAAAACCCGAAGCCGCCGTCCCGGAAACGAGCGATTCCGGGACGGTCCAGGGCTTACTCCAGGCCAGCCTGCTCCCGCAAGCCCGCCAGGTTGGCGCGGGCGGTGAGGGTGTAGGGGTGGTCGGGGCCCATCACCCGCAGATAATCGGCCAGCAGCTCCTGTAACGCGATGGCCGCACCTGCCGCATCCCCCGCCTCGCCGCTCCAGCCCGCCAGGTTGGCGCGGGCGGCGAGGGTGTCGGGGTGGTCGGGGCCGAGGCGGTCGTGGGCGGTGGCAGCAAGGTCGGTGTAGGCGGCGAGGACGGCGATGACCTGCCCGGTGCTGCCGAGGCTGTCCGCTGCACGGAACAACACCTGGTGGGCGCCGTCGCCTTGGTGCCACAGAGCGGCGCTGGCGTTGTCGTACAGGGCAGTGGTGTTGGCGCGCATGGCCTGCCCGAGTGTGGCGCATCTCGCCGGAGCAGCGCTGACTCTACGAGGGCTCTTCAACCACCTTGCGTAGCCGTTTCTGTCGGGCGCCAAGTTCCCCAAGGTCTTCCTCCTGTTGCTGTGCGACATCACGGCAAAGCGCGCACCAGCCGAGCACCGTGTCAGCGCGATCACCTTCGATGACGTAAACCGCCGGATGCTTGCACCCACCTAGCTCGCACTGCATGATGTGCTCGGCGTCCGTGGGCTCCCACGGTGTCCCGCTCGTGAAGAAGCGCGCGAGAAGCTCGCGGTCCCGCCAGGCAAGCTCGTTGACGGTCGGCCGCTCCCAGTACTTAATTCGGAACGGCGGCCGGTTGTTCTGCTCGTAATGTCTGAGGTAGTCCTTCGCGGCGTTGGACAGAAAGCCGGATGCGATCACGAGCGCGACGTGCGGCCGTTCCGCTTGCGCCCAGGTCAGGAGCCCTTGGACAGCCTCCGGCGGGATCCCGCGCTCATAGTGTTTGCAGTCCACGAACCAAGTTTCGACGTGCCGCGCTCCGTCGACGTCGACGTGATCTACCTCGGCGGCGATATCACGGCCACGGTCTGCCGGACTACTCGACTTCGGGGTTCCTTTCCGCCAGTCAACGTTGTGAAAGCCTGGAAGGCCCTTCAACAGCTCGAAGCAGAACTCCTCGAATTCCGTTTCGTTGAAGTCCTCAAAGTCCAACTGATACATGACGCCTAGTGTAGATCCGGCTGCGCTCCCGTCTCGGTCGCAGCCACGGGGTTCGTCAGGCAGTCGCAAACGTCTAGCTTTGGGCGGCCGGGCACCGAGATTCAGAGGCTGCCTGAAGTTCGCGTACCAGCGGCGCGACCGCTCCACCGTCGCGCCCGACCCCGCTGCGGAACAGCCAGATCCGCGCTGGCGGGGGAAACATCATAACGGTACATAACCAAGCATCCCGCTGAACCCGAACCTTCCCGAACCGCTTCCCCCGCCCGAGACCGCGGATAACCCGACCCGCTGCTGCGCGAGTACCCAGCTGCCGACGGCGAGCGTGAGCGATGGCGCGCACTGCCGAGGCGCGCCAGCGCGACCCCGCCCGTCGACCCGCTTAGCGATCTGACTCTGCACCTCCGGACTCGTACCTCCGCGGGCCTGCAGCCACAGAGCCGGCCTATCTCCGAATCTGACCAGCGGCGGCCAAGCCGAGCTGCCTGGTGGCGGCCAGCGCGATTACTTGGTGTGACAGCGGTCCATGGTGGAGGCGCGCACGTAGCCGCCGATCTGCTCGGTTTCGGGACCTCGGCAGTCGCTGGTCGCGGCGCGCAGAACCGGCTGATCTGCAGGGCAGCCGGTTGGATGCCCGGTTCAGGCTCTCTGGGCGATCCCGGGCCACGCTGAACAGCCGTTCCGGGGTCTCGCCGTGCGGGTGTCTGTCTCGACACCCGTGCGGGGTACGGCGTCCTGTCGGCGCTGGACGCCGCCCGTTGGGTACCGGACGGTGGCTCTGCGCGGTTGGCGAACCAGCGAAATAGCTGAAGAGCGCCCTAGCTCAGAGAGCCTCGCCGCAGAACAGTGCGACAACTTTCTTGTGCCGGACGTCTGGTCTGATTCGCGCCCGCCCTCCTTTGAGGCGAGCGGCAATCGACGAGGAAAGAGGCGACAGTGAATCTCCCCAGCAAATCCGATCCCGCCGCAAGTGCCGTGGTGGCATTGTTCACAGCTGCTATCGTGGCTGGGTTCAGCGTCGCTGACCTATGGCAGATGGCGGCCGCTGCGGCGTTGCTCGTCGCTGTACTGACGTGGCGCGGCCGCCGGTAGAAAACGGGTGGCCGTGTGGATAAGGGTGGCCGTATGCGTGACTCTCCTGGTGGCGGGTACTGTGAGATCTTGGGTTGGCCGGCATTCGAGGACAATCTTGGATCAGGGCAATTGGCGCTGCTTGCCGTTCGGATGGCGCCGGCCCGGGTGATCGCCGCGGTGACCGGGCGGCCGTCCCCGGGCTGCCCGGACAGCAGCGCCGGCGGCGGAACGCGGTCATGGCGGTATGCCGGACCAGGACGGGGGTGCCGTCGCGGTCCTCGGGGATCTCCTGGCCGCAGTAGCCGGGCGGCCGGCCCGGCGCGTCGCTGGCCCGGGCCGGGTCCGGGCAGCCGGGATAGCGGCACCGTCCCGGTTCCCGGCCGGGTGCCGCCGTGTTCTCGTGCGCGGTGAGCGTCATGAAAGTACGTCCTTGCGATGAAACGAAACGAATGAAACGAATGAAATGGAACGGGTGAAACGTTTCCCCGGTCAGCCGCGGGTGCCGTCGTCCCCGCCGGGCAGGACCTGCATCGTCACCCCGGTCGCGGTCGCGAACTCGCGGGGATCGCGGGCGAACCTCGCCGCGGTCACCTTCCGGGCGGCGGCGTCTGCCTGGCCGGCGCGGGCGGCGGCCTGCGCCGCCTGGGCCCCGGTGCCCTTCTCCACGATCGACTTGATCTTCGGCACGCTGATCACGTCGAGTTCCAGCGCGGCGGCGCATGCCTGCTCGACCGGGCCGTTGCCGTACTTCCTGGCCAGGCCGATCAGGGTGCAGACGGCGCGCATCCGCATCCACGGCTGCGGCGTGTCCAGGATCCGCTCCGCGTAGATCCCGATGGACGCGCCGCGGGCCGCGGCCTGGCCCGCGAGCCGGGCGACATCACGCTTGGCGTAGATGCTGGTGCCGGGCGGGAAGTCCGCCTCGTCGGCGGACCGGCCCCCGGCGGGCTGGCGGGGATGGGTCTTGATCACCTGCCCGCGGTGATAGACCTTGACCAGCGCGTCATCGGCCCGGACCGTGACCTTCTGCCCGGCCATGCCGTAAGGCACGGAGTAGAACGCGTGCTGCGTGCGGACATGGAAATCCCGCTGGACGGTCACGTCGCTCCAGTACGGGACCCGGTACGGTTCCGCCGGCGCCGGGAGCAGCAGCCGCTGCTCCTTCTCCGCGAACACCACGGCCGGCTGCAGCCTCGTGGTGCCGTGGACCCGCAGCCCGGCCCGGACCCGGGACCAGTCATCAGCCCGCCGCTGCGCGTCATCGAGGTCGAGGAACTGCTCCCCGGCGAAGAAGCTCCGCTGGGTGAAATGCACGCCGGACTCGACCCTGCCCTTGTCCTGCGGGGACCGGACCCTCGCCGGGTCCGCGACGATACCGCGGGCCTGGGCGTACTCCAGCCACTCCCGGTTCCACCGCGGATCGGTCCGGTCCGCCTTGTCCACCACCGGCTTCAGGTTGCCGGGAACCAGGACCGGGAAGATCCCGCCATAGAAAGCCCAGGCCGCCTCGCAGCCCGCGATCACCGCCTCCGTGGTCTGCCGGAACGTCAGGTAGACGTAGCAGTACCGGGAGAACACGGCCGTGAATACCAGCGCGTGCACCTTCCGCTTGCGGTCCCCGTCGGGGATCATGCCCAGGTAGCCGAAGTCGACCTGGACTTCCTGGCCGGGTTCGCCGTCGTCGACCGGCACCGTTACCTTCGGGCCGCGCGAGGAATAGCCGCACTCCTCCGCCGCGAACCGGGCCAGCGTCCGGTACGGCACCATGGTCCCCGACCGCTCGAGGAACTCGCCGATCTTCACCAGCGTCAGGCCGTCCTTGACCCACTTCCCGATGTCCTCTTTCCGCTGCCCCAGCAGCTGCCACGACTCCCCGTGCCCGGCCGGGCGGGCCGGGCGGACCGCCGCGACCACCACCCCGATCAGCTCATCGGTCAGCTGCCCTTCCCCGCCGTCACGGGACAGGCCCGCCGCCTGCGCGGCGGCGATATACCGCTGCGCCGTCTTCACGTTCACCTGCGCCCGCCTCGCGGCCGGGCGCTTGCCCTGCCCCGCCAGCCACGCACGCAGGACCTCTTTCACTTCTGTCACCAGGACCTCCCGGAACGCCATCCCTGCCATCTCTCGCAGAACGGTCAAAACCGGGCAGGCTAAGCAGGGGTGGTCCATCAACTGGCAACCGGGGTGGTCCCATGACCGTGGCAAAAACCCTCATGAGGTGGTCCCATGCTCGCGGCAAATAACATCAGAGAGCCCTAGGCTTGCTTCAGGCCATCCGGACGCAGGCAGAGTTCTTGTCGTCCTATATCGCCTGTCTAAGTTTCGCTGGCGATGACCTCAGCCAGTGGCGGGCGTATGGACGTCCTAGAGGCTTTTCGATCGGCTTCGACACTGTACAGTTGCGGAGCTTGTGCGCCCAATCGCCGGAATTTGATAAGCCAACGTTTCGTAAGGTTGAATACGACGAAGACCACTAGGCGCGTGTGGTAAGAATTACATTCAATACGGTTGTCAATGCCCTATCGACAACGCCAACTGGAGACCAGCTGCAAGCCGCAGCAGAGAGCTTCGTGAATGCTACCATCATGCTCGCTCCCGCTTTGAAGCACCCAGCTTTTAGTAGCGAGCGTGAAGTACGACTCCACGTCTTCCGTGAGCCTAGTCCTACGAGTGGTCTGCTCTTTCGCCCTGGTGCCATGGGTATTGTGCCCTATGTTGATATAGACCTCAGCGACCCGGATACGGGCAGGATGACACTCATTCGTGAAGTCGTTATAGGTCCGCAGCCGAATGAGTTGGAATCTCAGCGATCTGTCAAACAATTCTTGGCTCACGAGGGATTGCCTGATGTCGAAGTTCGGCTCTCCAAGGTTCCACTGCGGCCTGCGTGAGCACAAGTTCGGGTCTGTCTAATTACCACGAATCATCTTTGCGGCTTCCTGGATCTCGAACATAGCCTGTAGAGTTGCAACAATCTCATGCCCGAGCCGTTCGCCCTCTGACGGAGTTCTCTGACCGCGGCGACTCTCAGCCAGGCCTATCAGGTCCACTTCAAGGGAGGCGACCAACTTGACCGCTCTGCGCGTAAGTTGGGAACGCCGTCCTGCGGGCAGTACCTCATCGAGTCGCGAGAGAACTCGCCGTAGAGATCTGGTTGCCTGATCAATGTTCTCTGTTCGAGGAGGCGTGCTCCCAGCCAGGCGGCAGCATGCAAAGTGCAACGACGCCAGCGGGAAGCTTATATACGTTGCTTCATCGCGCTCAGTCCAAGCCGAGTCACTCTCCAGGAGCCATTTCGCCGTGGTTAGCGCGAGCATAGGCAGTTTATGCGGGGCATCATCTGGTTCTGATTCAAGGATCTCACTTCGATGAAAATCGACAGGACGAAACCCAGCTATGCGAAGTGAGAGCTGCTGAATATCAGGAGAGATGCCGAAGGCTGCGGGTACAAGACTCAGGATCTGCGTCTCTCGGCGGTCAGTGTCGTCCTTGTGAGCTGCGGCCGTGATAGTGGCACGAGATCGATCTACCGTCAACGACAAGTCGTAGAGTCCTGCCATGCCGCCCAAAAGCGCGATTGTTTGATAGGGCTGGCGCTTTGTAACGGGAGCATTGGTAACCGCAGCGGCCAGTCCTGGGTCGGATGCTGACCACATCCACGGAAGCAGGGTCAGCTCCAATGCCAGAAGGACTTCTTGTAGAGCAACCATGTCTTCTGCAAACTCTTCGTCCGACAGCGGCACCTGGTCACGAGATACTTCACGACCCTGCTCGATGCGTCGTTCGGTTACAACGATGCCCGCGTCGGTTACCTCGACATCGGCGTGGGCGCTCGCGTTCCTGTACAGCATGTTCACGGCTCCACCACACGGAGCACCCATGCGCTCCAGTTCGCTGACTATCTCGCCCGCCTTGACTCCATCGATGACGGCCGTTTCATAGATCCTGTTGTCCTCTCCGCGAGCGGCGCGCCCGGCGATGAGTATGATTGCTCCGAGGTCGCGGAGGGTCCCTTCCACGAGGTTCCGGTATACCTCCGTCTGCGAGCGCATGATGTGCACGCGGGGCAGTCCGTACCGCGCAGCTACGCCCAGATGCTCGATCTCCTCCGCGAAACGCTCGATTCCGCGACTGACACGAGCGACAAGAACTGCTGGCTGCAGAACCCAAGCGGCTGGGGCGCCAGCCCTATCGATGACGCTTCGGAACTGTCGTACGCGTTGGGTGAGCACCTCTGGGTCAACTACGCCTGCGCCGACTGCCAGCATAGGAAGCAGAATCACGGCGTGGTGGTCGGCAAGTCCAGGGACATCGGGCATTTCAGCGAAGGCGGCTCGTACTAGGCTGCCGACACCCGCGATGGAGGTTGTCTTCAGGTGCACGGTCGACCATACGAGCGCCGCGACGTCGAGCGAGCCGTCTGTGCGGAAAGGATTAGTACTCGGGCTTCGCTCAACCAGCCCGACGAGAGCAGAAGCCGTTCGAGGTGTTTTGAAGCCTCAGTTATCTCGCTTGCGGCGACATTCATCAGATGCACTGCATCGTCGGCGTCTACAGCACAGATGGTTTGGGCCGTTGCGACGTGGCCACGTGCGAACTGGGCAACCGACCTCGTCAGCTCACGATGCACTCCTCGTAGCTCCAGCGGCGGCATCGTCTGGCTAAGCTGGGCAATGGAGCTGATCTCTGCTTCGAGGAGCATAACAAGTTCTGTAAATGTAGTGATGCAGTTAGGATCGTCCGGCACCCATTCACCGGTCGCGAGCAACTTGGTTATGGCATCATGACGTACCTGGATCGTCTTGGTTGCCGGCTGCAATACCTTATTGAAATAGTCAAGTTTACTCTGAGGCGTTCCACGCGTCGCAAAAACAAGTGGGGCGTCAGTTGCATCGCGCATGCTGTCGACTAGCCGATTTAGGCGACCTTTGAACGTTAGCCTGCGGCTGCGTATGGCCGAGCGGACTGCGGCAACTTCCTCCGCCGGGAGGCTTGTTCCGCACTTCGGGCATGTTCCCGACGCTCTAACCGCCTGGTGCAGCTGACAGCTCGGGCATGTCGCAACGAGCGCGAGCTTAACCCTAATCCGCTTATATTCATTCATTAGGCGTCTCTTACAATGGGGCAAGTGTGTTAACTCATACTGATGTAATCTTAACTCGTCTTCGCGGATCTGCGAGCCACTGTGCGTGGCTCCTCCGCATTATGCTACTTTCCCAAAAGTAGCGGCAATTCTTATCCGATCCTCTGCCGAATTAGCGCTGCAAGAATCGTGATGGCTGCCTCGGCGTCAGCGCGTTCCCAGCGAGAGCGCCCTCCCTCCGTGGCCGCGAGCGCAGGATCATTCGGATGGTGCGCGACGTGGGTCAGGCTAAGTAGTGATCGCTGTACCCAGCGGAAGCGCTCCTGCTTGCCAGCCGTCTGGTCCCAAGGCTTGAGGCTGAACTTTCCTTTGTCCGCGGCTTCCAGGGCCTCGATCCCTGGTCGGCAGTCCGCGATGGCTTCCTCGTAGTCGCCGCGCAGTAGAGCGGCTTTTGCCTCTTGAAGCGCTTGCGCTGCCTGCTGTACTTCCTTCGTGAAACCGCTCGCCCCGGTTAGCGGAACCTCGACGGTCACATAGGTGCCATACCCAAGCTGGCCCAGGAGCCTAATCCAGTCGCTCGCGCTCACATCGTAGGTGAGCTGGTTGTTGGCTGCGTACAAGACGCCGATCCGACCGCCGTGCTGCACAGTGCCACCAACTAGGAAGGCGAACGTCAGCGGACCACCGCGGCGCTTCTGTTCGATCTCATCGAGCTGACGATGATCCAGGTCGAGCGTCAGCCGATCGATAGCCCGCATCCATGGATCGTAATGGGCAGGCGTGAAGCTGCTTGCTGACGGTGGGCCGAAAAATACAGGTTCGGGTATGATCGCACGGCCGACGCTCCACGGCACGCCGTCTTGCCCCTGCACGCGGACGTCGGCCCAAAGGCGGAAGACCGTCTGATCCTTGCGGTAGTCATCTCTGGCCTTGAACACCAGCTTGCTTACGACCTGGAGTTGCCCGCGACGGCCGAGCCGGACATCGGTGTAGATATCACGGAGGTCAAGCTCCAGGAACGGCTCAGTGGTTGTTTCGGGCGGGAACTGGGCGCTCAGGATGGTGTCACGGTTGTTCACGGCGCTCACTCCCCCCGCGGACGATCGTGGCGGTGGAGACATGCGAGCCGACGTGGAGCATGCTTTCGCTCATGCTTCGTAACCCCCGGTGGATCGGAAACGTACGGGCGAGACGGACCTCGCGCGTCCTTCCCCCCGTAGGTTCGTCCGAGGTTTCGCTGAGGAGCAGCCTAGCGCCAACTGAGACCAAGCGCTGGGAAGCGCGAGTCTCCGTGTCGCCTGCACGTCAGCGCCTTCACCCTGAGCCTGCCGCTAGGACCCGCCCGATGAATGCTGCGGCGGTGCGTGGAGATCGGCTGTATTTTCGCGATCGACACCGACGCGCACGCACCCGCCCAGCTTGACTGGCTCGACGGCGACGCGGCCGCACGGCGCAGTTCGGCATCGGGCCGGACCGGGTGATCAACACCCGCGGTGCCTCCGTCATGACCAGCAGCGGCGCAAAGTCGCCACGTGCTCCGCTGACCTTCTAGACGCCATGCACCACAGCTTCGCCTGAGGCGGTCTGACTAGGTCTGGTTTCTGCACATCAGCGCGTTGTGTCAGTCTGAGGCGGTTGCACTGAGTCAGGCTGAAACTCGTGTCGGAGTCACTAGCCTCCGGCATTCAGCACTAAAGGTCCGCTGACCTGGTTATCGCATTCCCGGGGTTGTGAGCTGGGGTTTCTTGTCGTGGCCGGTTGAGGACGGGTGCACCTTATGGGTGCGGGGCGATCCGGTGGCCACGGGAACGGAAACGGGACGGCCGCGCAGCGGCCGTCCCGTTCGGCGTTTAAAGGCGAAGAGCGCCCTGGTTCTGGGAGATTACGGGTTACCACGCCACGTATTCGCCTGAACTGGAGCGCTCTTCGCCATGCAGCTTAACGGGTGGGACCATGCCCTCAAGGTCACCTCGGACGGGAAGGGCCTGGTCGGCCACGCCGGGGCGATCCTGCTCCGCAAGGCCGCCGACCAGACGGGACTGTCCGCCGTCCTGAGCGCGGCGCTGCGGAAGAAGAACGCATCCCCGCTGTTCGACCGGGGCATCGTGCTGGTCTCGGTGGCCGTCTCGATCGCGCTCGGCGCCACGAGCATGAGCGACATCGCGCTGCTCGCCCACCTGGCCCCGGTCCTCGGGGCCGCCCCGAGCGGCCCGACGGTCCGCCGCGCCCTCGAGCTGGCCGGCGCCCCGGCCATGCTGGACAGGATCGCCCGCGCCCGCGCGAAAGCCCGCGCGCACGCCTGGACGCTGATCGCCGGCACCGCCGCGGGGTTCCCGTGGCCGGTCATCGCGGGGAAAGAGCTGACCGGCTGGGTGGTCATCGACATGGACGCGACCCTGGTCACCGCCTATTCAGACAAGGAAGGGGCGGCTCCCACGTGGAAGAAAGGGTACGGCTTTCCACCCTTTGGGAGCCTGGTGCCGCAATACCCGCGAGTGCCTGGCCATGAAGCTCAGGCCCGGCAACGCCGGCTCGAACACCTTCACCGACCATGAGGAGGTGCTGGCCGCGGCCCTGAAGCAGGTCCCCTCCCGGTTCCGGCGCAAGGTCATGGTCCGCGTCGACGGCGCCGGCGCCAGCCACGACCTCATCGGCCACCTGCTGGGCCTTTCCTCCCCGCGCAAGACCATGCTGTTCACCTGCGGCTGGACGATCATGCCGGCCGACGAGGACGCCATCCGGCTGCTCCCGGCCGGCGCGTGGAAGCCCGGCACCGCCCAGGACGGCAGCACCGAGGAGGACAAGGACGCCGCCGAGATCACCGGCCTGATGACCAGGGCGGAGAACTGGCCCGGCGGACTGCGCTGGATCGTCCGCCGCGTGAAGCCGTCCCGCCGGCAGATGCGCAACCTCACCGCCTACGAGAAGGAGACCGGCTGGCGGTACTCGATCATCTGCACGAACATCCCCGACTCCGGCATCGAGGGCGTCCCCGGCAGCCACCACCCGCAGTACATCGACGTGGTGCACCGCGAGCACGCGGTCGTCGAGACCGCCGGCGTCCGCACTGCGAAAGCCATGGGCCTGCGCGGCCTGCCATCGAAGACCTGGCAGGTCAACGCAGGGTGGGTCGCCGCGGCGAACATCGCCGCCGACCTCGCCGCCTGGACCCGCCTCCTCGGGCACGCCGACGAGCCCGAACTCCGCGACGCCGGCCCGGATACCCTCCGCTACCGGATCTGGCACCTCCCCGCGAAACTGGCCGCCCACGCCCGCCAGAAGACCCTCGCCATCAGCCCCGACTGGCCCTGGGCCGAAGCGTTCCTGACCTGCTGGCAGCGGCTCTGCGCCCTGCCGGCACCCGCCTGAACTGCACGGATCACCCCAGCGACACGGAAGGAGGACCACCCCGGCGCGGTCGGAGCCGGTGCGCACCCGGCACCCCGGGCAACGTGCGCACCGCCCGCCCCGGAGGGAAACGGACACGAGGCTAAAAAACGGATGCCGACACAATCAGTAACCGGACCTCAGGATGCCTGAACGATTGAGGCTAGTGCGGTCACCGGTTTTCCCGGATCTTCCATCGGACCCGCCATTGGCTGGCGCCCACGTCTCGCCATGACAGCTCCAATGACAGATTCAAGGAGCTCTTCCTGTGACTTAGCGGTTCGGCGCCTCTCCAAGAGGACGACCAAGTCAGGAAGGACAACCCAAGACTGGTGGACCCACTGACGCTCGCATGCTGCTTGGATCGAATGGCAACCTTACTCAAGGTCATCAGTTCTGTTCTATTCTCGGGCGATTGGCGGCTGGGTCTCTGCCACGATCTTTTCTGCCAGGTAGTCCATGAAAGGATCCAGGGAGCCCGGGGGGACATCCGACCCTGCGATTGTCAGGAGGTCCCGCAGCTCGGCGCGAATCCGTGCGGTGCGGGCTGCTGGGTCGCCGGCGTCCTGGCCGGACTGAACGTACTGGCCGAACTCGCGGATCCGCGCGATGGCCTGGGCAGCCTGCCGTGCTTGGAAAGTCGCAGGCCGCGGCCGATAGTGCCGAGGATCATGGCGGCGATGGGCGGGATGGCGCGCTGGTGGTCTCGGTCGGCGTATCTGGCCGTGTACCTGGCCGTGGGCTGCCAGGACCCGCCTTCCCTGTCGGCCTGGAAGGCAGTGAAGCCGCCGAGGCACGCGTCGGCGATCCGAGCGGGCGCCCGCCGACCCCATATCCGCGACGGCTTGCGGGCGGTCCTTCCGTCGGCGCGGACGTGGCGGAGCAGGGATGCCGCGCCGGCGTGGATGGCGAAGTTGGATGTCGGCCGGTAGAAACGGTTGTACAGGCTGAGCGCGATCGTCGAGCCGGTCGCGGCGTCGACCTTCTTCGCCATATCCCAGACCTTCGGCCCGTCAGCCGGGATGCCAGCGTCGAGGCGGCGGATGCACTCATCGAGCACGTCGGGGGGGACGCCAAAAAGGGTGCCGTCCTCGGGGAGGAACTCCAGCATGGGTCGCAGCATCTTCAGCTGCCTGTTCTGCAGGTTGGCTACGGCACCTGGCTCGTAGAGGCAGTCTAGGCCCGTCATGTACGTCTCGATTGCCACCCTGGCGGGGCATCGTCGAAGCCTCGTCCTGGTGGCTGCGGACGGCCCTGTGGGTCGCTTGCTGCAGGTACAGAAGGCGGTGCAGCGCGAGGCGCGCGACGTCAATCCCGGAGGCCTCCATTCCGGACCAGGGGTCGCATCCCCTTGCCAGCTCGCGGGCGGCACGGCGGACCTCGCAGCGGCTGGGCAGGTCCGGGACCGGGAGGGCGGAGAGCACCAGGATCCGCGCGAGCGGCCAGATCGCCGGCGACAGCCGGAACCGGTCACTTGGAGCGAGCGTTGACATGGCTGAAGGGTACGGCCGCGCTCGGCCCTGCCAGCGGTTTTCCCCGGGTCTCGTTCCCGATCAGGCCACCCTAATCTGGCTGACCGTTTCACTTTCATCCTCGGCGAAGACCCGCCTCACCTGGCACCCGCAAGACCGGGCGGGGCACCAGTGCGCGCCGCGGGGTCACGCATCTGCCGATTACGCCGAACCTCGCCCTCACCAGCGTGTGTCAAGGGACATTAGGAAGTGCCCGGTGGCGGTCACGAGTTGTGCCCGCTGGCGGCCACCGGATCTGCCCAGTGGTGGCCGCCAGACGTGCCCGGCTGGTTAGCTCAGGGGGATCACTCCCTTTCCGGCGATGGCCTGGGTGAGGCGGATGCTGTCGCCGCTGGTCTGGCAGACGTGGGCGTGGTGCATCAGCCGGTCGACGGTGGCGGTGGCCAGGGTTTTCGGCATGATGGTGTCGAATCCATCCGGGGCTGGCACATGTTTGTCCTGGCCGATCTCCCCTGTTTCCTGCGGGTTTGGGGTTCTTTCTCGTTCCCGGGATCTTTGATGTTCGAGAGCTATATGTTAGGCAGCACCTTAATGGTTCAGGTGTGAGGAAGGTGTGCCGTGGGGTCGTCGCGGTTCCGGGTAGTGCAGGGCGGTGCGATCCCGGTCGGGCCGCTGGCGACGGACCCTTGGAGTATCCAGGCCGAGTGCGTTGAGGCGTTCGTCGCCTCGTGGCGGGCCCGCGGGTTCAGCCCGGTGACGATCGAGAACGACATCGGGCTGCTGGACCGGGCGTTGCGGGCGCTGGGGCGGCCGGCGTGGGAGGTGACTCCGGAGGACATCGACCGGGTGGTCGGTGACCTCGCCGTGCTGGGCAGGGCGACCTCGACGCGACGGGAGTACGTGCAGATCTTCAAGGGGTTCCACCGGTTCCTGCAGGTCCGCAAGGCGGCGGAGATCGAGGCCGCGTTCGGGGTGAAGCTGGTCTGCCCGGTCGATGAGTTCAACGCCTCCCGCCATGTCGGCGACGACTCCCCGGCCGAGCTGCCGCCGCCGACTCCGGAACGGGTGGAGGAGTTCTTCGGCTTCCTGAAGACCAGGATCGCGACCGCCCGCAAGTACGCGCCCGCGGCGCGCGATTACGCGTTGTTCCGGACGCTCTATCACGCCGGGCTGCGGTCGGAGGAGGCCGCGCTGCTGGACCGGCCGGACGTGCACTTCAGCCGCGGCCCGTTCGGCAAGCTGCACGTCCGGTTCGGCAAGGGCGCCCGCACCTCGGGGCCGCGGCCGCGGTGGGTGCCGATGCTGGACGGCCTGGACCTGGTGCTGCGCTGGTTCCTCGACGACGTGCGCGGCAAGTTCCCGGACTCGCCGGTGCTGTTCGCCGACGAGTCGGGCGGAGCGCTGCATCCCGGGAACGGTCCGGAACCGGCTGCGTTACCTGATGGAGCTGGAAGGCCGTCCTGCCGCCGAGAGGTTCAGCCCGCATGCGCTGCGGCGGGCGTGCGCGACCCACAACTACGAGCGCGGCGTGGACCTGGTGGCGATCCAGCAGATGCTCGGTCACTGGACGGTCAGCTCGACGATGCGGTATGTCCGTCCCTCGGCCACGTTCATCGAGGACGCCTACCGGCGTGCGGTCGCCGGCACGCTCGGCGAGCTCACCGGGGAGGAGCCGGCAGTGAACATCCGGTGGAAGCTGCGGATGGCCGCGGCGCAGCGCGAGGTGTGGACCGGCAGCCAGCTGCGGCGGCTGCTGGCCGAGAAGGCCGGCCTGGAGACTGTCGTCCGCGTCGGTGTCGGCGCTGTTCACCAAGGAGCCGTCCCAGGTGAAGCTGTCGACCCTGGCCGCGTTGTGCACCGCCCTGGACTGCACCCCCAACGACCTGTTCGACGTCGATACCACCCCGGTCGAGCGGCCCGCCGTCCCGGCGAGGCCCCGGCCGTCGCCGGTGAAGGCGGTGTCGGCCCGCGGCCGGTCCCTGCCGCCGATCTGAGACGGGCAAGGCAGCGGGCATGGGCAAGAAGCAGCGGGACTGCGCCGGCTGCGGCGCCCCGGTCGGGATCATCGGCCGCGAGCACTGCTGCCGGTGCGAGCGGAAGATCCGCGAGGCCGCGGCGAAGGCGGAGTGCCCGGGCTGCGGGAAGCAGCGGGTCCTGCAGGAAGAGACCGGCCGGTGCGTCCTGTGCTCCCGGTGCTGCCGCGAGTGCGGGCACCCGGTCCGCCGCACCGAGGACACCTTGTGCCGGGACTGCCGGCGCAAGGCCCGGCAGGCCGCTGCCCAGCGGCCCTGCCCGCGCTGCGGCCGCCCCGGGTATCTCCGGGAGGCCACCGGCTGGTGCGGCCCGTGCTCCCGGCCCCGCCAGCAGAAGGACCCGCCCCGCGAAATGCGCCCAGTGCGGGCAGGTCAGACGGCATGCGGGGCTGGGCATGTGCTCGCGCCTGCTGGCAGCGCCGCCCGGACCGGGCCTTCGCCGCCGGCGCGGGCCTGGCGGCCCGGCTGGCCAGCCCGCCGGACTGGCTGGACGGGTTCATCGCCCACCTGGCCGGGGCCTACTCGCCGGCCCGGGCCTGCCAGCTGATCACCGCCCTCGGCCGGCTGCTCGACGAGGACGGGCAGCCCGCTCACCCGCAGGCACTGCTGGAACGGGCCCGCTGGCCGGGCCGGTCGATGGGCCCGCTGGCCCGCAGCCTGGAGACCTTCTTCACCGAGCACGGCCTCGCCCTGCCCACCGACCACGCCGAGCAGCTGGCCGCCGGGCGGCGGCAGCGCCGCGTCGACGCCGTTCCCGGGCCGCTGCGGCCGGCCGTGGCCGGGTTCGCCGGCTCGATGCTCGCCGCCCGCGCAGCGCGCCCGCCGGGCCGGCACCAGGCCGCAGGAGCGACCACACCATCGAGACGGCCCTGGCGACCATGCGCGACCTGGCGCTGTTCCTCGCCGACGAGCGCGGCAAGCAGGACTGGGCACTGGCCGACGTGCACGACATCGAGGCGTTCCTCGCCACCCTGCCCCGCGCGCGGAAACGGCGGCTGACCGTGCTGCGGCAGTTCTTCCGCTTCGCCCGCAGCCGCAAGATCATCCTCGCCGACCCCACCCGGGGCCTGACCGCCCGCGAGCCCCGCGGGTTCACCGGCCAGACGCTTCGCCTGGACCAGCAGCGCGAACTGTTCCGCCGCTGGACGACGGCCGTGACGCCCATCCGCACGAGGCGCTGCTGGGCATCCTCGCGCTGCTGCACGGCGCCTCCAGCGACGAGGTCCGGCACCTGCGCGTGAGCGACATCGACCAGGCGGCCGGACGGCCGGACTCGGCAGCCGTCCCCTCCCGGTGCCGCTCGACCCGGCGAGCTGGCAGGTCCTGCAGCGCTGCCTGGCCCACCGCGAGGCCCAGCGCACCGCGCAACCCGCACGTGATCGTCACGAAGGGCACAAAGGCCGGGCGGTCGCCGGCCTCGGCCGCCTATATCAGCCATCGTCCTGGACGGCTGCGGCGTCCCGCCGCGGGCACTGCGCTGCACCCGCCTCGCGGACCTGGTCAACACGATGGACCCCAAGCTCGTCGCCGCCGCGTTCGGCATGAAGCCCGAGGGCGTCATGTTCTACCTCGCCGACCACGTCGACCAGGGAATGCTCCCTGACCCGTAAAGTCGAAGGCGCCAGATTCCCGCAGCAGGAGACCAATGACAAGCCTGTCGTTCAGCTGGACACTGCGATACCAAGGATGGGCATTCTGCACCATCGCCGATTCCGGCGGCCGCGCCGAATGCATCGCCTCCGATATCACGCACGGCCCAGAGCAGTTTCTGCGCGCGGTTACCGCCATTGCCGAGGGCGGTGCATCTGCGCGGGCTGAGTTCGAAGGCGAACCGACAGTCTTCAGGTGGTTCTTCATCCGCGATGGCTCCGCCGCCACCGTACGCCTCGTCAAGGCCCCCGACCGCGACTCGCCGGACACCGATGGCCAGGTCATATGGTCCGGCCGCCATCCTGTCTCGGCCCTGGCACGTGCGGTACTGGCCGGCTTCGACCAGGCAGTATCTGAGCTCGGCGAGGCCGCCTACCGCGCCCAGTGGGGCCCGCCCTTCCCCGCGACGATGTCGAGGCGCTGAGGAACACAGCGCAGCAGCTAGCCGACAGGCCGCAGGCCACATCGCATGACGCTTCGCCCTGAACATGTCGGCTTTCGGCGCTGCCTTACACATGTTGAGGCGAACATGTGCGCTTTTGACGGGTGAAGATTCGAGCTGACCGCGACGCTGCGGCGCTCGTAGGCGGCGTCGACGATGCGGTAGAGGCCCTCGGCGGCGTCGGGTCCGACGGGCAGGAGGCCGATGTCGTCGACGACGAGGTCGGCCCGCAGGATGCGGGCGATGGCCTTGGTGACGGAGTCGTCGGCCCTGTGCCGCCGGACCAGGGCGCCGACCTGCTCCAGGGTGAACCAGGCGACGTTCTTCCCGGCTGCGACGACTGCCTGGCCGAGTGCCTCGAGCATGAAGGTCTTGCCGGTGCCGGACGGGCCGCAGACGACGAGGTTCTCATGCCGGCCGATCCATTCCAGGGTCCGCAGCGCGGCCTGGGTCGGGGCCGGGACCGAGGACAGGCGCTCGTCCCATGCGTCGAACGTCTTCCCGGTGGGGAACGCGGCCCTCGCCCTGCGGGTGGCGAGGGAGGAGCGGTCGCGTCCGGCGACTTCTTCGGCGAGCAGGGCCCGCAGGACCTCGGCGGGGTCCCACCGCTGGGCCTTGGCCGTGGCGATGACCTCGGGGGCGATGCGCCGCATGTGGGGCAGCCGCATGCGGCGCAGCAGCTGTTCCAGCCCGTCGTCGAGCGGCGGCGGGGCCGGGGCGGCGGCGGTCACCGGGTGCTCCTGACGGGCGTCGGGAAGTCGATGTGGTCGACGGCGAGGCAGGCGTCGTAGTGGACTTTGGCCAGCGGGGCGCCGGCGTGCGCGGCCAGCGCTGCTTCCTTCAGTGCCTGGTAGCCGGGGCCGCCGGCGTCCTTGGCCTGGGCGAAGACCATGGCGGCGGCCGCGAGGGCCTGCCGGATGAACGCCGCGTCCTGCGCGGACAGGACCACGGGCTGCGCGGCGGTCACCGGTTTTCCTCCTGCCGGCCGTCGCGGGGGGCCCAGCCGCCGGTTCCCTGAGCGAGCGTGCGGGCCTCGCCGGCCCGGGAGGTCTCGCCGGGCGCCGCCGACGACTGGTGGGCGAGGATGGCGGCGAGGTCGCCGTCCGCGAACCGGCCCGCGGAGGCGGCCTGTCCGAGTGCCCGGTCGACCGGCTCGGTCCCGTGCAGGGCGGCGAGCTGGACGGCCCGGGCCATCTTGGACCGGACCCGGGAGGCGCCGGCCGCGGCGGCCTCGGCCAGCCACAGGCCGGCGCCGTCGCCGATGGCGAGGAACTCCGCCTCGGCGGCGGTGCGGGCCTTCGGCTCGCGGTTCAGCGCTCCGGGCGGGGCGGGCGGGTAGTGCGATTCGTCGAGACGCGGGCTGCCCGGCGAGGTGAGCAGGTGTCGGGCCACCTCGGCCGGCCCTTGCGGGCCGGCATGGGCGATGACGACCTGCTCGCCGTGCCGGCGGACGTGGACGACCTGCCCGGCGAGCTGGTGCGGGACCGAGTACTGGCCGCCCTCGAACGCGACCAGCGACATCGCGTCGGCCCGGCGGGTCACGCCCAGCGCCGCGGTGAACGGGAAGGCCGGCACCGGGTGAAGCCGGGCCTGCTCGTCGGCGAGCATCTCCGCCGGCGCCCGCCGGGTGACCCGGTGCTGCCGGGCGTTGACCTGCTCGCAGAACAGCGCGCAGGCAGCTTCCAGGGCCGCGAAGCTGCCGTAATCCCCGAGCAGGTTCGCGGCCGTCGGGACCAGGTCGGCCTTGGCCAGCTTGACCGTGGACTCCGACCCGCCCTTGGACGCCGGGTCGTAAGGCACGCAGGTCGCGACCGTCAGCCCGTAATGCCGGCCGAACTCCACCGCCCCGGGGTTCCGCACCGGCATCCCGGCCACGTGCTCGACGGTGACCGTCTTCTCGTTGTCGGTCAGCAGGTAGGCCGGCACCCCGCCGGCCCGCCGCAGCGCGACGTCGACGGCCGCCCAGACCGACGCCTGGGTCTTGCCCAGGATCGGGAGCACGACCCGGAACCTCGACCAGGCCAGCCACAGGCAGAACAGCACCGTCGCCGCCCCGGCGACCTCCGGCCCGTCGCCGAAGTCGTACTGCGCCCACATCCCCGGCTCCGGGACCCACGGGCGGAACACCCGCCGCCGGCCCGAGTGCCAGGCCTTCTTCAGCCGCGCGACCGCCCGCCGCGTCGTGCGCTCCGACCCCGCGTAGCCCATCGCGGTGATCTTCTCGTGGGCCACGTCGGCCCGGACCCTGCCCTTGCTCCGTTCGACGAGCTCCTCCAGCTTCGGCAGGAACCCGTCGATCACCCCGGGCCGGGGCGCTGACGCGCCCGGCACGAGCCGTCCTTCGTCTCTGGCCCGCACGTAGCGGGCTACCGTGTGGTGCGAGCAGCCGGCGAGCTCGCCAGCGTCGCGGAACGACCCCGTCAGGTCGTACGCCTCCAGGATGTTCATGATCTCCTCGGCACTCTTCACGCGTCCCCTTCCCGGGAAGCTGGTGTCAGTTGGCACTGACCAGCCAAAACGGGAAGGGGACCCCAGCCCGGTAACCGGGCGGGAACGATCAGTTCGTGTCGGGCAGACCCGTGGCCGCCAACGGGCAAAACTGATGTCCGTCAGCGGGCCGCTATCTGGCCGTCTGCGGGCAGTCTCTCGTGACCGCCGTCAAGCGTGCCCGCTAAAGGCCGGGTGGGGGCGTTGCTGATTCGCCGGTGCGCTCGTGAACGGCGACCAGAGTCGGCGTGGACTGTACTAGTTTCATTATGGCCGCAACGGCTGCCGGCTTCGTCCCCTGGCGAGACCATCCACGTGCTCATCCACACGTCGGTTGGAATCATCAGCGACGGTGGGATGACTTCGTCGAGGTTGCCGCGTCACGGTGTCGATGATTTCCCGGGAGGGATGCGTATGTACAACTTGATCATTGGCTTCATTGACGGTGCGGCCTCCGAGGATCGCCTGCTTGAGCACACGGACGACACGGTGCGGCAGTACGTTGCTCCGTCCGGCAAGGTGGATGTATCACGACTCGTCAGTCTCCCGACGCTGGGGATGCCAGAGCTGCGTGACAAGCGGTACCCGCAAGTAGCGCGCGTTGGCTACGTCGCAGATCTGGCCCTCGTGGGACGCGAGTACCGTTTCCGGTTCGTGCCTAACCCGGCAGTGCCAGCGATTGCCTCCGATCGGATCGAGAGAGCGTCGCGGTGGCTGGATATCGCGGACTGGGAGTTCAGGCGCACACACTGGGCGGTTAAGAACGTCGATCTCTACCGAGTGCTTCATGAGTCGGTCCTCGATTCCGCTGTGCCAAAGATCTTTCGGCTTCCAGTAGAGATCCCCGTCGAAAAAGATCTCGTGGCGGTCATGATGCCGTTTGATGCTCGATTCAACGCCGTTTACGCGGTGCTTCAGGCCGCGGCGATCGAGTCCGGGATGCGATGCCAGCGAGCTGACGACATCTGGGTAAATGACCATATAGTTGATGACATTATTAACTTGATTTGGCGGGCTCGAGTTGTGATCGCCGACTTGAGCTCGAGAAATCCAAACGTCTTCTACGAGACGGGCATCGCCCACGCGCTCGGACGTGAGGTAGTTCAGATCGCACAGTCTATGGAAGACATTCCATTCGATCTTCGCGCAATTCGGTCACTGACCTATCTGAATAATGGCGAAGGACTCGAACGCCTGAAAATGCAGGTCGTCGAGCGCCTCAATTACCTGACCAAGGCAAGCTAGCCTCAATCGTTAGAGCGGGATGATATAGATGAGCAAGCCGGTCTCCGTCGGGATTGCCGAAGATCCGCCGGCAGGCGGGCGCGGCAGGACACGGCTCACGCTGCCGCAGGTATTGGGTCACGTGCAGACTGCGCCCCTTCCGATACCGCTTCAGAACCCGGTTTCGCTGCCGCTCTACGATCTCGACCCGTATGTGCTGGAGCGGCTCGCTGCCGAGGTCGTCAGCCACCGGAACAACCGCGGAGCGCACTTCTACGGGCGGAGCGGGCAAAAACAGTACGGACTCGACATCGTCGAATTCGAATGGGACGGAAGCACTTCCCTATACCAGGTGAAGCGTTACAAGACGCTCTCGTCCAAGCAGATGAAGCGCATCGTCGAAGAATATGCCGGTCCTGCGCGGAAAAGCGATCATGTCGGCCCGGCGCGCAGGTTCGATCCCCGGCGGTTCGTCATCGTGACCTCCGCGCTGGTAGAAGACGACACCGGGAACATCGACGGCCTGCAGGACCTACAGCAGGAGTACCACGGCGATCTCGCCCTCGAAGTCTGGGGCCGAGAGGCCCTCGGGCGGAAGCTGAGAGGCGCTCCGCACGCCGTCCTGGCGATTTTCGGTCCCGCATGGGCCGCGGCCTGGTGCGGTTTCGCCCCTCAGCAGCCACCGCCCGGATATCCCAGCGGCCTGGGGCTAGTTGGTGACCCGGTCGAGGCGCTCAACCTCGGCTCACTGCACGCGGACGCCCGCTCGCGGGAGGCAAGCGCCCCGGCGGATGCCGCTGCCCTATACGGCACGCTCGCCCGGAACCTGCGGGAAGGAGGCTTCCCAGGCCATGCGGCCCTCATGCTTCAAAAGCAGGCTGCATTGGGCGAGATCGCGGGGAACCGGGACCTGGCATTCGAGCTTCTCTTCGAACTTGGCATGAACGCGGTGCTCGCAGGCGAAGACCTGATACACGGCCCACTGCGAGGCAAGCTCGATGGGGCATCGGCGCCCCTGAGCGGCCTGCAACTCGACAAGTCGGTTGTGCTGCGGGCGGCCGCCGACTGGTACGAGCAGGGCAGCGTCCTGACACGTACCGTTCCCGCGCTGCGAAGGCTCTACACGGCTGGGGATCCGCACTGTGCCGTCCTCACTTGCCTGATTATCGAGCAGGCGGTGGTGGACAGCCTCTATGACTACGAGCCCCCATACTCAGTCGTCGCACAGACCGACGGCGGTACCGACGCGCTCCTGCAAGACCTCGCCGAGCTGGCAGACTCTCTGGACGTTCCCGACCCGCTCATCCGAGCACGATTGCACTGCGCCGTCGCGGACGCGAAGCTTGGTCCAGCCGCCGACGAGGCCTCTGTCCAGCTGAGCTTCGGCCAAGTCGCCGATGATGCCCTGGCCGGCCGGTACCTGCATGCCCGGGGCACCGTCACGTCCCGCGCCGCCTACGCGTTTGCCGTCCGGGGCCATACAGACCGTGCTGTCACGCTATGGCGACAGTCCATCCTGGCGAGCAGTGAAGAAAGACTCTACGGCGACGCCCGCAACGCGTCCGACTCTTCCCGTCTGCTGGACCTGGAACGCGGCGTTCTGTCGCCCGGACTCGATACGCTCCCCAACGATCACCGCGCCCTGAGCGGTTCTTACGATCCCGCCCTTGCCGCTCTCGCGGCCGCGCACCGTGGCAAGCTTCCCGACGCATTCGGAGATGCCCGCCGCTACATCTGGGAAAGCAGGCTGGCGGGCCACCTTGCCGAGGAAATGCGCGCCATGTCGCTCTTCGGCGATGTACTCCGCGAGGGCGACCAGAAATCCGCCGCGGTCGCCTGCTACATCCTCGCTGGCGATTCAGAAAAGGCGGGCGAGACGGCCAGGGAACTGCCGGCACTGGCCGATGTCTCGACATGGATCTCATCTTCCCTGCGCCGTCGCAAATCAGCCGCGATCCAGGTGACTGGGGCGCAGGCCCCGCTCGTCGATGACGGCGAGGTGCTCGCCGTCATCGGGATGCTGACCCAGGCCGCAGACGGCCTGTGGACATCCACGATCATCCAGCCGCACCCGGAACTGGACGCGGTCAGGGCCATCGCCTCCTTCGGCGTCCGCATCCCGGACGATGCCGTCGACCCGCTCCTAGAACTCGCTGCCCCGGCGCTCACACGGGCCACCGGCGTCAGCCCAGAGATCGCGCGTCTCGTCGTCGAGACCTATCACGCGTCGGAGGCCCGCCGTAGTGACCTGGCCGTAGCCCTCGCGGAAATGCTGGGCCTCCCGGACGGGCCGCAGGAACTCTGGCAGCTGACCGAAGCGATGCCAGCCGATACCAGGCAAGCCCTCATGCCGACCATCACCGACATGGCGAGCAAGAAAGATCCAAGAGCGCTCGAGGTCCTGGCAGCCTGGCGACATCCCTCACATGCTGTGCAGTTGTCCGCGCGGCGCGCGTGCGCGGCCCTGCTGCGGCAACCAGTCGGCATCCCTAAGGAAGTGTTTCACGTAGGCTCCCAGGAAGTCACGACCGTGAGGCAATTGCTCGCGCTACTCGATGCCGAAGATCTGTGCGCAGTGGCGCCTTCAGAGCTCACCGCCGAAAAATCGCCTCCGGCCGGCGCGATTCTGTTCTCGCATTCCGTGGGTACCCAGCTCACCGCCGTGTTCACCGCCACGGAAACTGAAGATCCAGGTGCGCAGCAGGCCAACCCCGCTTTGGCTTCCCGAGAACAGCCGCCCGCAGATACAGTCGACGCCGCTGCCGTGACATCAGCAGGGCCGGTCCAGGAACTTGCGAGCGCAGTCGGGGTGCACTTGGCCGCCATCGCCGGGGACACTGAGGCCGGAGCGGCAAGCAGGACAGGCGCACTGAGCGCCCTCCGGGTCCTGCTACCTTCCCTGCCTCGGATTACCTCAGCCGAGCTGGTACCGTCGCTGCTTGAGATCAGGCGCAATCCGGCGCTGTCGGCAGGCGACCAGTGGGAGATCGACTCCGACACGGGGCTGAGCCGATTCCGGATGCGAACCGGGGCCAGGCAACTGGGCCCGCTCGCGCTGGCGACCGCAGCGGAAGCCTTCGCGGCAGGCAGAGACGCAACTGATGAGCTGGAAGACCATGAGCTGGCAATCGTGAACGAGGTAGTCGCGCTCGCAGCCGAATCGCTCCGTGACACGGAACGGAGATCGCAGATCCCGCAGCTGGGCGCACTGGCCGTTGTCGCAGTCGCCCGCTCTGCTCCCGGGCTCTCCGCGTACTCCACGGGTCTAGTCTTCCACGGGAACGAAACGGTACGCGCAGCTGGCGCTAGGCATATGCCGGGCATCCCGCAGTTTTTCAGCGTAGCGAGCAAGGATCCGTCCTCGCGGGTTCGTATCGCTTTGGCGCACAGAGCCGCCAAACTGCCTGACGCCACTCGCGCCGCCCTGTCCGCCGATCCTCACATCGGCGTCCGCTGGGCGCTCAAGAAGAGTCTCCCCGTACTTACAGGCGACGAGGCTAGCTGACTTTCTGCACGCCATGCACTTAAGTCTCGCCCCGGGGGGGGGTCGCGTCGGGTCGAGTTCTTGCAGGTCGGAACGTTGGTGGAGTCCGAGGGCGTTGCGGTGGCTCCGGTGAGATCTGCGGTCATTGGCGCTTGGTTTGGCTCTTGCTGTGGGCCGCTGGGTGACCGGAGCCTCACGCGGCTGGGACGTGATTGGAAGACCTGCCGCTACCGGGGTTGCGGAGGCCGTTAGAAATACAGCGGTTGAGACGTCGCGGATCTTATCTCGTTTGGTCGTTGCTTCTGGGTACCATGTGCAGGCGGGCGGCAGCCTCATTGATCTCGCTTGCCTTCGTGATCAGCTCGTCAGTGGCTGTCATGTCGAGGCTCCAGTCAAAGACCGTGGCAGCTTGCTTGAGCATGCTGAGCGCTGCCATCACGCAGGCGCTGGCGATCATCTCCGTGAAGGCGTCGGGTTGGCGTTTGGTGTGGAAGCCGGGGCGTTCGCCGTCGACTTCGATGTGGAGGCTCGCGATCCCGTATCCGCAGTTGGAGGCTTGGTCGGCAAGGCGCATTTCGAGGATGATGCTTTGGTAGACGGCGGTCGCTTCGGGTGCTGGAATCTTGTCGGGGACCGTGAGGCCGCTTTGATCAGCAGCCTTCCGGGTGAGGTCCTGGGCTTGATCGATCTGCTGGGGGTCAGCCGCGGTCCCGCGGAGACTGTCGAGCGCGATCCGGATGGCGATGCCGAGGCCGGGCCCGCCGGGGTCGTTCATCTGCTCGAAGCGTGCGGCGATGAGGCCGAGGCCGCGCAGTGAGAGCAGCGCCTCGGCGGGCTGGGCGCCAGCGATCAGGGTCTGTGCGCTCTGGAAGAACGCGATCCCTTGGGCGTACAGGTTGAATGCCAGCATCCGGACCGGGTCGTAGTCGACCGTCGCGCCCGTTGCAGCAGCCGCGTCGGCGAGCGGGACGACCGCGTTCATCAACTCGGACGTGCGGTCCAGCGAGGTCGTGGTGAGAGTCACCTCGTCTTCGCTCAGGCGCCTAGGCTCCTGGCCTTCGCCGAGGCGGCCGAATATCTCGAGCCGGTCGAACTGGAACCTGATGGCCGGGTTGATGCGGACCGTGAAACGCTCTTTTCCCTTGAAATCGAACGTGGTCCCCTGCCGCTCCACGGCGTCGATGGACGAGGTCCATTCCAGGAGCGGGTACAACTCTCCTTCCGCCGCAGGGTCGGCGGCATCTCCGACGAGCCGGCCGCGAATGACCTTGCGCCTGGATTGGACATCTTTGGGCTTGATCTCCATGAGCTCCGCGCTGACCTCGCGCGGGAGGCACAGAAGGTCGATGATGGCGCGCCGGACGCAGGTGAAGGTGATGTCGGCGCTGTCGACGGCGTGCCGGGCAACCTTGTCCAGCTCGAGGAATCCGTGCTCCAGGCCGTCGCTGGCTTTCTTAGCGGTCGCGTAGGTGTCATGATCGCCGTCGAAAATGACCTGCTCGCGTATCTGCTCCCGCATGATCTGCGGCCACCGCGGCCGATCGGGATCATCGGTCACCACGCCAAGCATCTCCGCCAGCTCCTCATCGCTCTTCGCCAGCTCCTGCTTCGTCTGGCGCAGCACGGCTTCAGTCAGGTTCTCCACCGCGATCCACAGATGGCCCATGGCCAGCCATTCACCGCCGAGGTACCACTCCCGTAGCGCGAGCTCGTACTGCCGTAGCGCCCGCGTCACACGGGGGCGCTCTGCCTGCAGCGACAAGCCAGCCGGGCAGGCTGCCTCGAGGAGGTGAAGACGGATCATGCGGCCGTCGCCGACCAAGCCCCGCTCATCGGGCAGGAATACCTCAACAAACTCCCGCTCGGTTTTCCCGGGATCGCTGTCGAATGCCAGGTGCGTTTCGATAGGGCCGACACGGACGTTAGAGACGAACGCGATCATGCTGGCGATTTCGCGGGCAAGCTCGCTGAAGGTAGGGCCCGCCTGTGGGAGCGCCCCCGCCCATCCCCTTACTTCGATAACGAGCTCTCGCGGGACTTGATGTCGCCCGACCGGCGCCCAGCGTGTGAAGGCGCGGACTCGGGCAGCGCCAGGTCCAAGCACGGGAATGTGCACGTGATGCTCGAAGCCCTCCTCGGGAAGGAAATGAGCCGAAGAAGAAGCGCGGCACACCACGGTGTACTCGCTGCTGCCAGCATGGGCCGCAACACCATCAGTCACCAGTCGAAGGTACCCGGCGGGCGAGAGTGAGGGTGACTCGTAGTGGAGACCTGAGTTTGAGGGAGGCAACCACCGGCACGCGTTTGTTCAGGGATGCCTCTTTAGCTCCAGCTTGGAAGGCAGCGGGTGTCGTGTCGTTGGGCGGCATGAACGCAGTTCAGGTGGTGTGTTCGACTGCCCGTGAGTGGCCGTCCATCACTGTGGTTCGCCGTCCGATTGTGCACGCAACGGGCACGCCGTCGGCGTGCTCATCCGCCCGGTGACGGCGGCAGTAATTGCGGGCGCGCCCAGCCACTGCAGATGGCGAGTGCCGTTCCCGTCGCGTGCCCCCGTGCCGTCCCCACCACGCTCTACCGCATGGCGCACCAGGCACCCGGACTTGGGCACGCGAGTAACCGCCGTTCTGGTCGCCGGTTGTTCTTGCGCGCGGGCAGCAGAGGTTGGCACAGAGCAGGACGATCTGCGCGATCATCAGCGCCGGGCTGGCAGTCCTCAACAACATGATCAGGCGGGCTCTGAAGGTGATTCGCCCTAGCATATTTACTCGTCTAGAAATGGCCAGGGACAGGAAAAGCGCAGTCTTGCGGATTCGAGTGATGCGTATTCCCGAGTCGGCATTACTCAGTGCGGCAATCCCCGTCGGCTAGGCTAGGTTGAGTAGTGGCGGGAGGGCCTTTCATGGGCCGGCAATCGACCCGTCGGGGTTGAGGCCGAACCGGTGCAACCGCTCTGCTTCCTCGTCCCGGCCTTGCTCGGCCAGCAGGTCGGCCAGTGGCCCGGCGGCAGCCCTGTCGCCTGCGTCGACCTGGGCGCGCAACCCGTCCACATCACCGCGCTCGTGCAGAAGCTGAGCCAGCCCGTAGATGGCGTACCGATCACCGGCGTCGGCGCGGGCGCGCAACTGGTCCAGGTCGCCGCGCTCGCGCAACCACCCGGCGAGCATCCCGGCAGCATCTGCGATGCCGGCGTCGGCTACTGCGCCCATTGCTTGCTCGGCGCCGTCCAGATCACCGTGTTTGCGCAGCAGTTCGGCCAGCTTCCAGGAGGCATGAATATCGCCGACGTCGGCCCGGGCGCGCAGCTGGTCCACGTCGCCGTCTTTGTCCAATGGGTCGGCGTCATTGCCGCCCGGCTGCATGCGCACCTGCTCGGCCCTGTCCTGGTCGCCGCGTTCGCGCAACAGGTTGGCCAGGAGGATGGCGGCGCTACTGTCGCCGGCGTCGGCCCGGGCGCGGAGTCCGTCCAGGTCGCCGCGTTCGCGCAGCAGTTCGGCCAGTTGCTCAGCGGCAAACCTGTCGCCGACGCCAGTCGCAGCGCGCAGTACCTGCTCGGCGTCATCCAGGTCGCCGCGTTCGCGCAGCATGCCGGCCAGGCGCCTGGCGGCTGAGGTGTCGTCGGCGTCGGCCCGGCTGCGGAGTCCGTCCAGGTCGCCGCGTTCGCGCAGCAGATCGGCCAGCCGCCCGGCGCAAAACCTGTCGCCGGCGTCGGCCCGGGCGCGCAGTACCTGCTCGGCGTCGTCCAGGTCGCCGCGTTCGCGCAGTACGCGCGCTAGCTGCCAGGCGGCATACCTGTCGCCGGCGTCGGCCCGGCTGCGGAGTCCGTCCAGGTCGCCGCGTTCGCGCAGCAGATCGGCCAGCCGGCTGGCGGCGTTCCTGTCGCCGGCGTCGGCCCGGGCGCGCAGTATCTGCTCGATACCGTCCAGGTCGCCCCGGCCGCGTAGCAGCCTTTCCAGCTGCCAGGCAGCATCCTCATCGCCGGCGTCGGCCCGGGCGCGGAGCTCGTCCAGGTCGCCGCGTTCGCGCAGCAGGTTGGCCAGCTGCTCGGCGGCATACCTGTCGCCGCCGTCGGCCCGGTTGCGCAGTCCGTCCAGGTCGCCGCGTTCGCGCAGCAGGTCGCCCAACTGCCAGATGGCGTTCCTGTCGCCGGCGTCGGCCGGGGCGCGCAGTACCTGCTCGGCGCCGTCCAGGTCGCCGCGCTCATACAGCAGGTCAGCCAGCCGCTTGGCAGCTTCACCGTCCCCGGCATCGGCGGCACGCCGGTACAGCGGAATGGCATAGCAGTACAACAGCCGGTCCGCAGCGCTGCTGGCCAGGCGGGCGGCATCGGCGGGATCGCGGAGATGGCCGAGGATGGCTTCCCAGGTGCTGGCGGGCACGCGTATGTAGCGCCGTTCCCGGCTGACGTGCTGGAACAGGTAGTCCGCGACTGCATAGCCCAGAATCTCGGATTTCTTCTCGTTCAGCACTTCGATCAACGGCGCGGTGGCGTGATCTTGCCGGCGGTCGCGCTGGGTCAGCTCGGTGAGGGCCGGGGGAAACCAGGTGTCGTCTGGATGGAGTGTAGACAGGTAGCCGCGGGCGGCGGCGCACAGCAGCGTGTCGGTGAGCATGGCCTGGACGCCAAGGCGGCGGGCGTCGATCGCGGCGTTCAGCACCGCCCGTTGTTCCTCGGTGGCTCGCTTGTAGCGGGCTACCAGTTGCGGAGCGCCGGCGAGCACCTCGGTGACGTTGTAGTCACGATCGGCGAGAGCTGTCGCCAGGCGCGGATCCTTGCTGGCCAACTGCGCTGCGGCTTCGCGTTCGGCTCTCGAGAAGCTGATCAGCACTTCCTGCCGTACTCGGCCGTCGCCGAGGATGTCGGCTGCGGCGGGGTAGAGAGGTCGCTGCTGGGACGTATCGGGGGCAAACTCTGTCGCGCACAGCCGATTGGCGTGCTCAGGCCACATGGCTCCGAGCAGGACCACGGGGGTGGGAGCGTCGAGCAGGCGCCGCACGGCGGCGGCTGTGATCGGGCCGGGACCGTCGAGGAAGCGTTGCAGCTCTTCGAGCCACACGATGAGTTTCGGAAGGGGGAAGGTCGCCGCGGCGATCGAGTTGACCAGGTCACCGTCTCCGAGGTCCGGGCGCAGGACGGCGAAGTCGGGGAGCACGACGCGGGCCGTCTCGTACAGGAGCCGGGTCTTCCCGACCGATAAGTCCCCGACGAGCACGAGGAACCCACCATCCTTGCGTGCATGATGCATCCAGCTGGTGATCTCAGGGCCTATGTCACGGTCGACAAAGGTAGGCAGGTCTTGCTCTTGACCGAGAGTTTGCGGTTCGCCTGGTCGGCCATGCCTGGGTCGTAGCATGAAACGTCGCTGCCGGCGTGCGGGGAGGCTGTCAGCCTGAGTGCCCGGCGCGACCGCTGACTCGGGTGACCGCGGAAGATCGATCGCGCGGTGAACGTGCAGAGCCAGCGCCGGGGTCTCGTCCACCTGGCGCAACCGGTCCTGCCGGCCCAGGTGCTGCCTCAACTGGTCGCGGCCTTGCCGCTCACGTAGTTGTTCGTCGGTTGGGGTGGATCTCTTTGCCTCACGGACCGGCACCCACACAAGCCACGCTCCGGCCCCGGGGATACTCACCGCGGCTGCCACCGTTACCGCAGCAGTGTCGAAGTGATGGTGGGGTACTACCGCCGCCACTATCCAAGGCAGTACCAGGATTGCCCAGGCTATCGCGCCGTCTTTCCGCACTGGATGGCGGACCGGACCCAGCCAATGCCGCCAATGCGGGTACTTCGCGCTGTTCACCAGGTTGCCCCGCCCTTTACTCCCGTCATGATCACCAAGTGTCCCGCCGATCGCCACAGAAGAACCCGGTCCGCGATACGCAGCGTGATGTCGCGAGCCGATTAGCAACATAATCGCGATCGGAGTCGACCCGATCGCAGCAGGGGCTCACGGAGTAATTCTGACTCTGGTAGTGGCGGACCGGTACCCGAAAAGCAACGGCCGCGTTCTGGTGTTCTGCTGCATCGACTCGCCGTCGTTCGCGGAGAAGTTCGGAACGATGGCCTCTCGCATGACCAACGGCGAGTTGATGCTCGGAGGCGGCGAGGAACATCCGCTAGCGAGATCGCACGCAAGGCCATGTCGAGCGGAGAGGCCGCCGCGAGCGAAGTCTTCCTCCGCGACTTGCGCGAAGATCGCCGCGTGTTTGTCGCCGAGGCCTTCTTTAACCGGCACAATTTGCTCGTGGTGCTCACCGCGAGGAAGGCGGTCCGCTTCGGACGCCGGAACCGCACCGTGGCGAGCTGAGCGTCTCACTGGCACAGCGTGGCGTCGGCCAGTTAGCGGTGGCCGGTTTCTCCGCTTCCTACGCCTAGTCGACAGCGTTAACCGCCGAGCGGCGCCCTTTTGGCGATGCACCCGCATGACCCCTGCCATGTGCGTAACTGACAGTCGCGGACTGGACTACGCGTAGTAGGGCCCTGCCGGCACTGATCGCATGGTCGTGCAGGGTCGTGCCGCCCAGGGAAGCCGCTGACTTTGCCAGTCTCGTAAACGGGCGCATATGCATGGCTTGCAGGAAAGCTCTCGCCGTGAATATAGTAATACGGCCGAATTCTTGAAATCTAATCGGAGCATTAGTTGAGAGCCAGGCTGGCAGGCTTTCCGCAGTAGGGCACGTGCGTGCTGTGGCTGGAGGTGCGGATGCCGAAGATCAGGATTACCGGCGTGGGAGTTGGAAGTCCGGTGGCTTCAGCGAACTTGTCGTGGGAGTATGCCGATTCCGGCAATAGCGGTCCCGGTGCTGGCGGATGCCTGGTCTTGCCTTCTGGACAGTTGCCGAGGGTCCGGGAGATTGTTGATCCGATCATGCTTGGAGTGCATCCTTCGTCACCTGTCGACGGTATCCGGGGCCCAGCCGGAGAACCGCTGCCCGAGCGAGTTCCGGCGTACGTGCCCAGGGATGTGGACGATGAGCTGGCCCGCCGCCTGTCTGCGAGCGGTTTTGTCGTACTGGTCGGTGATTCTGCCGCCGGCAAGTCACGCGCCGCCTATCAGGCGATGTTGACGCTGCCTAACCACGTACTCATAGTGCCGCGGGATCGCGCTAGCCTGCCTGCGGCCCTAGACAAGGCAGCTGCTATGCGCCGATGTGTGCTGTGGCTAGATGACCTGGAAGGGTATTTGGGCTCTGGTGGGCTAACCAGGGCGGGTATCGCAGGCCTGCTGTCCGGTAAGCGGGCTCATCGGGTGGTGGTCGCGACACTCAGGTCAGCGGAGGAAGCACTGCTGACAAGTGAAGTGCCCACTGCAGGGTTCGGCCTGCAGCACCGCAGGGAAATCCATGCGGTACTGGGCTTGGCGCACCGGATTGGTCTCCAGCGTGTCTTCAGTGCTCCCGAGCGCGGCCGGGCCGCAGACCTGACATGGGACCCGAGGATCGATGAGGCACTGGCGCATGCCGATGTTTTCGGAATAGCTGAATACCTGGCCGCAGGGCCGGAGCTCATGCGCGACTGGGAGAATGCCTGGAGCGCGAACAGCAATGCCCGTGCCGCCAGTCACCCCCGGGCTGCTGCACTGATCGCTGCTGCTGTTGACGTGCGGCGCGGCGGTTTCACCTCGCCGGTTCCCCGTGCACTGCTCGACGAGGTACATGAGCGTTACCTGCAGGAGCGCGGCGGCGCACGCCTACGTCCAGAACCGCTGGCCGACGCATGGGCGTGGGCTACTCGCCCGCGACGCGCCACCACAGCGCTCCTTGAGCCCGATGGCAACCGGCATGTTCAGGTGTTCGACTATCTTCTTGACCGGGTGCAGGAACAGCGCGGCCCTGGCGGCTATGTCCCCGACGAGGTCATGGAAGCCGCGCTTGCAGTCGCATCTCCTGCCGATTCCGACAACATCGGACGCACCGCTTACCTTCACGCCCGCTTCCAGCTGCAGGAGAAAGCCTATTTCGCGGCATATCGGGCCCGTGCCGCGGAACTGGGCGCTGAGCACCTAGAGACTTTGGCCGACAGGGCAGAGCGAGCTGACAGCCTGCGTGAACTGCGCCGATTTGATGAGTCAGAGGCCGAGTTCAGGGCGGTGGCGGACCTCGTCAGTCGCGTTCACGGCCCAGAACATCCGCTGGCCTTGAAATGCCGTAAAAGCGCGGCTTTCGCGCAGATCCGGCAGAGCCAGTACGGGAAGGCCGAAGCGGAATTGCGCGCTCTGCAGGACATCAGCTTCCGTGCCCTGGGACCCGAGCACGACGTGACCGTCGGCACCCATCACCTGCGTGCCATAGCCTTGCACTGGCTAGGCAGGCTAGCAGAAGCGGAAGCTGAAAACCGTTTCGCCCTCCGTGTTCTTATCCAGGACTTCGGGCCTGAGGATATCGAGACGCTCCTGAGCCGCGGAAACCTCGCTTATCTCCTATACGAAGCAGGTCGGCTGGAGGAGGCTGAACAGGAATCCCGCGCCGTTATTGCAGCGCGGACACGGGTATCCGGCCCTGCGCATCCTTACACATTGCAGATCCGGAGCCTGCACGCTGATATACTACGCGAACTCGGCCGTCCGGCTGAAGCCGCCCGAGAGCACCAGGAGATCGTCGGCATCGCAACAGCCGCCCACGGCCCCGAGCACCGCGTTGTCCTGGCCAGCCGCAACGGCTTCGCGTTCGCACTGATCCTGCAGCGCAAGTTCACCGAAGCCGAGCAATACCTACGTGCAACCCACGATACCGCTTCTCGGGCCTTTGGGGCCGCACACGAGTTCACGATGGCTAGCCGACACCTGCACGCCATTGCCCTGCACCACCTGGGCAGGCCAGATGAGGCACAGGCAGAGCACCGCCTCGCCCTCGACGCTTGGACCGGTGACCTCACCCGAGCCAGCCAGCTCATCTACATGACTGAACTCGCAAGCGTGCTCCAGTACGCGCGCATGCTGGGCACGGCTGAAAAGCAGGCCCGCCAAATAACGGATATTCGCATACGGACCCTCGGCCGCGATCACCAGGCTACAGCGTGCGCCCAATCCCGTTTGATCATCATCCAACTCGCAATAAAGCGCTACCAAGAAAAGTAGCCTCATAAAGCGATGCCTGTCTTTCGGATCCCGGCCCGCAGCAGCGCATAGCTGGGCGATCTGCACGGTCAACATCTACGCTTGAGCCGCACGTGCGATAAGCGCCGATTCGGCGATCCCGCGCTGGCCTCGTGCGGCGAGGCCACGAGCCGGATGGCCCTGCGGCCGGTCCTATTCTGCTGGTGTGGACACGCTCGGCTTCGAGAGCCTGATTCTCTACGTCTCCGACCTCAGGGAGTCGAGGGCCTTCTACGCCGGCGGCCTGGGGTTGCCCGTGGTGTTCGAGGACGACGTCATCGTGGTGGTGGGCGGCCCGGCGGGCCGCGTGGTGCTGCACCGCAACGACCGGGGTCACGACGAGCGGGGTATCTTCCCCGCCGGCGATGGTGTCGGCGGGGCGGCCGTGCGGTTCGCCGTCAAGGATCCCGACGAGTGCGAGCAGCAGGCGGCGCAGGCAGGGCTCCCGGTTGTGTGGCCGGCCCAGGACGCGGTATGGGGGCGTTTCGTCGTGCTCGCCGATCCCGATGGCCGCTCGGTCGTCCTCGCCCGGATGAACCGCCCGAACGGGCCGACCCCGAGTTGAGGTCGCTGACCGGACAGGCCGATTATCTTGCCCCGCTGACGCGGGTGCCTAAACCGTTCATAGTCGGCGGCCGGCACCAGGGGTCCCATGTCCAGCTCGCATTGTGTGATCGGCGCCGGCTCGGCCGAGGCGCGCATCGCCGCCGATCGGCGCGGCTGGTTGGGCGCTTAAAGTCTGCGCGGACGGCAGCCCGAATGGGTTGTTCTGGATCATGAGCCTGAGCCGACAAGATGGCAGGTCTTACTGCAATTAGCCGGAGCGCAACGCCACTTTCTGGCACTACCACTCAACGTGGAACCGAGTAAGGTTTCTCTCATGAGGTGGCCTTTCAGCGAGCGTGTTGAGGCGGCGGGCGCGTGGAGCTTGCTTGTCATCTCATCGGCGTTTCTGGTTGGAATCCCGACGGTTTTGGTTGGTGCTCGCGGGCCGGGTAACCATGTCAATCTCTGGTGGCCGACCAACTGGATGATCATCCCGTTGATGGCCTTTACGGCGGGCCTGCTGTTGCTGGCGGTGCCAGTCAAGAAAGCCCGGCCAAGGCAGGCAGCAGCCGCCCCTGGGGATGCGGAGGCGCCATCTCGGGCCGGCGTGGTGACTGGTGAGGTTGATGTTGATGAATTGTCTGGTGACGCCGTCGGCCTCAAGATTCAGGATGCCCAGGGCGGCGCTGTGATTATGGGGAAGGCCCGAGCGGGGATGGCCTCGAAAGGCAGCAAGATAACCGGTACGGATATCGGAAAACTTAGATAACGGATCGGGGCGGAGGGCGGCAGCGCTACCGGCTAACGTGACGGGGATGGAGAGGGCAGACGGACCAGGAAATGAGCAGGGTTTCCCGTGGTCGGAGGTCCGGTGACGGTAGGCCGCATGCTGGCAGGGAGGCGTCAGCGACCCCACCGGACGCGGCAGCGCGCCTGGACCGCGCGCTGTTCGATGATCCGTCGTTCTTCGTTCCCCGGCGCTGGATCTCGGATGAGGTTACAGCATGGTTGAGTACGGACAGCGCCAGTCAGGTGCTGGTCCTGTCCGGCCCGCCCGGATCGGGCAAGAGCCGTTTCCTGCACGCATGGGCGGCTGGTCTCGGTAATCAGCCTGATCGGCCCCGTATCGGGGTGCTGATCTTGCGTGACTTGCGCGCCCGGCAGATCGACCCGTTCTCCTGGCCACGGCTGCGTGACCAATTGCTCGACCTGTGTGGTGCGTCCGGGCGGCGGGCACCGGGGATAGCCGGACACGCCGAGGTCAACCTTGCCATGCCCGGCAGCAGGGTCGAGGTCACCGGGACCAGAATTGAGCAGGTTGCGGGTGACCTGGTCATCGATGCGATCGACCCCGTTCGGGAACTCAGCACCCTGGTTCTCCCTGCTCTCGACAACCTTGAAGAGGGCGCTCCGATTGTTGTCGCGATCGACGGCCTTGACGAGGCGTCCCTGGCTGAAGACAAGGACTTCCTCACCGTAGTCCAGAAGCTGGTTCGCCACGTTGGTGAGCAGCGCAGGACGCGTGTCGGGGCGGGTCGCCTTCGGGTCATCCTTACCAGCCAGCCGGAGGTTCCGGTCTACCTGAGCAGTGTGCTGGGGCCGGCCGTGATCGACTTGTCCGAACCCCGGCAGGCCGATCACGTGGACCTGCGATCCTTCGTCGACACGCTGCTCGGTCCCTTGCCAGCGGTGGAGCGTGGTCGGCTCGCCGAGCTGATCAGTGAGCATGCCGGCGGTATCTGGGTGATTGCCTTCTACATCGCCCAGGCGATCATTGAAGACGTTGCCGCCGGACGCCCGGTGCCCGCGCGACTGCAGATGCCAGTCAGCCTCGGCGAGGCATATCAGGACGCTCTCGGGCGGGCCCGGAGCCGTCTTGGCGGCACCGGGCCACGGTGGACTGCGGCGAGGCAGTTGGTTGGCCTGGTGGCTGCGGCTCAGGACGTCGGATCGGGGCTGCCTCCCGACTTGGCGGCGCTGGCGCTGGGCACCGACGAGAGCGTCCTAGACGAACTGCTGGCCGCCATGCGCTCCATCCTCAGCCGGGCGCCCGACAGCACCCTCCGGTTCTTCCACGGTGACTTCGGGCGCTGGGTCATCGGCGGCGGGCTCGGCGGAGCGGTCGTGGAAGATGCCCACAACAGGCTTGGTGAGGTGCTTACAGAGGCCGGCTCGCGCAGTTGGCGGCTTGCGGGCAGCTACTGCGCCCGCTACGTGGGGCCGCATGCGCTGGCAGCAGCCGAGTGCTCCATCGACAAGGTCACCCACGTAGGTCATGTCGACCGCTGCCTGCGGTTGTTCGGGACCGAGAGCGGCTCGCCGACGACCCCGCGGCAAGCCGGTGGATCCCTCAGCTGGACAGGCTAGCTGTCCTGTGTCCTCCCCGCACGCGGCTTCCCGGCTCTGTCGAGCTGCTGTCTGGCCTCGCCTCGCGGCTCGTGGCCGCACTCAATTACCGGTTGGCCGAGCTTCTCACGCCCGCGCAGTCCGATTATCTTTGGCGGCTCACAGCCTCGCAGGGCGGGGCTGCGTGGGTGCCGCTGGATAGGTCTCACGGGCCGGATCGAGAAATCGCTAACATCGCCGACAGCGTTAATGAAGAGCTCCGTCGGGTGCTCGCCGAAGTCCTGTCAGGCACGCCCGTCCAGATCGACCCAGCGGCGACCGATGAACGGATGGCCCGCGAAATCGAGCAAACATGGACGGACACGCACGATCCCCGGTTGCTCGACGCGGCGATCGAAGCGAGGAGAGCGGTAGTGCGGCTTACCCCAGCCGGGCATGACCTGCGCAGGCCACGGTTGTTCCAACTAGCGCGGCTCTTGGATCAGCGGTTGGAGCCGGGCGGCGGCGCACCGGACGGCGAACTGGACGAACTGCTTCAGATATGGACTGAAGCGGCCCCCGGCGACGAGACGACCGATCAGGACTTCGACCCCGCAAGCTACTGGTTCAGGTATGGAATGTTGCTTGACATGCGACGAGCGCGAGACGCGGGCGGGCATGCCGAGGATATCGCGGAGTCCCTCGCAGCCTGGGAACGTGCGGTTGCCCTCTTGCCAGACGATCACCCTGGCCGCTCGACCTGGCTAACAGGGCTGGCAGAAGCGCTGATCGCCCACATCGAGGCCGACCCCGGGGCGCATGACAACATCGACCGACTTATCGGCATCTTGAGTGAGATCGCGCAGCGCGACGACCTTTCTCCCCAGTCAGATGCCTGGGGACTGTACGCCAGCTGGCTAGAAAGGCGTCGCGAACAGGACTCCGACCGGCACTCGGATGACCTGGACGCCGCTATCGTGGCATGGGGGCATGCGGTAGACAAGAGCACAGCGGAAACCCCCGGCCGGGCCGTGTGGCTGAAGGGACTGGCTACAGCGCTTGGTACGCGGATCCACGTCAATGAACATGACGGCGACCTGGATCGGTCTATCGAGGCGCTGAGAGAACTCGTTACCCGTGAAGACTTGGCAGGCTGCTTCAGTGATCCGGTCGATGCGTTTGTGGTGTACGGTGACTCGCTTCTTCTGCGATGGTCCCGGAACCCCGATCTGCAGCCTGAGGATGCAGATTTTGCCGCAGCGGCCCAGGCGCGGCACCAGGTGGTCGTGGGGACTCCGACAGGTCACCCAGACCGCCTGGAGCGGGTCTACCGTCTTGCGGAGGTCCTAAGCGTCCGTATCACTACGGACTCCGAGCAGGAAGGTGACTTGGACCTGCTCATTGGTGCCGTTCGCGAAATCACGGAGGCAGATAGCGAGATCCTCGTCGGCAAGCAGTTCCTCGGCCACCCCTGGGGCGACGGAGAAGCGTGGGCGTACTATGCCCAGTTGCTCGAGCTACGCTATGGCCGCAGCCCGGAAGAACACCCGGAGGACATAGACGCCGCTGCCGAGGCCTGGGCTAGAGTCATTTCCCTAGTCGCAGCGGACAATCCGCAATACACGCGGTCGTTGATGAGGCTCGTGAACGTCCTGATCGCTCGGGTTAACGCAGGTCTGGAGAGGAGGCATGACCTGGACCGGATCGTTGCGATCAATGCTGAGATCACCGGTCGTGACGACGCCTCAGGCACGGTGGCGGACCCCGCCCAGCCATGGCAACTCTACGCCGACTCCCTCGATGAGCGGCGTCAGCGCGATCCGGAGAGAAACGCGAGTGACCTGGATGCGTCTATCAAAGCTTGGAAGCGGGCTGTGGAAGCCACACCGCCCGAATCGGCTATGCGGACGTTTCGGCTGATGAAGCTGGCAGCCGCGCTTCGAGACCGCCTCCACACTGAGGTCGAACAGGGCGATGACCGGGACCTGTTCATCGCCATTGCGGCCGAGATCACAGGCCGGGATGACTTCGAGGAGCACGCCCCCAACGACCCAGCCGGGTGGTGGCAGGCGTACGGCGAGGAGGTTGACCACCGGCGCGCCGAACCCGGAGACGAGCATCCCGGTGACCTGGACGCCGCCACCAAGGCCTGGCATCAGGCAGTCCTACAGACCCCGGCCGACCAGCCGCTCCGCGCTCTCCGGCTGATGAGCCTGGGGCAGGCGCTAAGCGAACGAATCGAAGCCGGTAAGGGTAACGACGGGGACGTTGAACTGATGATCATCGTCGCCGGCGAGGCTGCTGGCTACAGCGGGCAGTACGGCGTCGACCCTGCCCTGGCCTGGGCCAACTACGGTACAGCACTCGACCGCAGCAGAACCCTGCCGGGCGAGCACTCACGCGCCTATCTGCACATGGCAGTAGAAGCATGGGAGAAAGCGGTCGCTCACCTACCCGAAGGCGACCATATGCGGGCGAATTGGCTCGTACAGCTGATGAACGCGTCGAGCGCCGAATTCAACGCGACCGGACATCTCGGCGACCTCGACCGGCTAATTGAGATCTGCCGGGAACTTACCTACAGTGACAGGCCGGACTCAGCGAACGTGTGGGCCCAATACGGTACCCTGTCGCGGCTGCGATGGGAACGTGATCCAACCGCCCACTCCGTTGACCTAGGCGAGTTCGTCACCGCGATGGACACGTGCCTGAGCCTGAGTACTGACAGTGACCCCCGTGAGCCCGCCTGGTACGCCCAAAGCGCCAATGCGCACCTGCTCGGGCACCTCAACGGCGTACCCGCTGCGGACCTCGGAACCGCGATACAGCGGGCGAGAACGGTGCTGACTACCGGCAGCGCGGAAGATCAGGCCAGACTCCTCGATGCGCTCCGGCGGCTCGCCAGCCAAGAACAGCGGTAGCGCTGTCGGATAAACAAAAACGACCGCGAGGCACAAAAGCTAGAGAATGCGTGGCACCTATCTTGATGCCCACGGGCTTAGCGATCGCAGCTAGAAATCATTGATTGCAACCTGGCGCCCCGCGGGATAGCACTGGGAGCAACATTCCGGAGTGCTGCTTTTAGGGATAGGCTTCACGGCCGGACCATCTGCAGCCGAGGAATCATTTCAATACCGCCGCCGCGAGCCTTCCCGCAGAGCGGCGGAAATGCCGAACTGGGTGATCTGTGAGCTTCCATGCTCTTCGGCGGTTGATTCGTCAAGCGCGCCGATTCGGCGATCTGAGCAGGATGGCGATGCGCCGACTAGCGAATCCGGTAGCGCTCTGTGATGGCTAGGGAGTCTTCTTCGTGGCCGTCGGCATCAGGCACATCAGCCATTCCGGCCACGCGCACCTCCGTTGCATCAAGTGCAACATTGTTGCGGCAATACAGCGGCGGTGCAGTAGACCTGGAAGAATACCCGGGCACCAGCAGCTAGCAACGCCCCGGACATCCTCCCCACCAGGCACTACCTACCCCAGGCCGCCAAACCCCGTGTTGCATCTAATGCAACTAAGCCCGGAGCACAAACCAGGTCACCATCCGCCCGCCGCGCCGTCGCCAGCCCCATCGCGCCGCCAGGCCAGCAACGAGTTGCAGCCCGCGACCGCCTTCCGCATCACGGTGTACAAGACGCAGCTCAGGCGTCCCCTCCCCGGCGCGATCGGTGACCTCGACCCGGACGATGCCGTCCCCGGCAATGACCACGACCGTGACCGTCTCCCCGGGAGCACCCGAACCGGAGTGCCGGACACTATTACCGAAGACCTCGCTGACCAGCAGCGCGGCGTCATCCCTGCATGGATGCCCGGGGCCGAGCACCTCACCGACGAACGTGCGGGCGACCCGCGCCCGCTCCGCCCGCCCGGCAAGCGTCACGCTCTCCCGGACCGCCGCCCTGGCCATCACCGCACCGCCCTTCCCCGGCCGCCCCGCCCCGGGAAACCGGCCGGGCAGCGGGCGGACGCAGGGATATGCACGCTCAGCTCAGCCGCGAACGTCAAGCCGGCGCAACGGGCTCCGCGCGGACCTCGTCCGTGGCTCGTCCGTGGTCGCGGCCCCCGTCCGTGGCCGTCCGTGAAACAGCCGACGGTGCGCACCGACCGTCCTAACGGCACCCAAGCCCGTCCGCTATGCGTCCGTGGACACCGCAATATGACGGTCTACAGCGCTACAAGGTGACACACGACGGGACAGAGAAGAAACGGCCCGCATAGCCGAGAAATCCCAGCTAGCGGGCCGTTTCCGCAGCGTGTGGCAGGTGATGGGTTCGAACCATCGTAGGCTGAGCCGACGGTTTTACAGCACTATCCTCCTATTCGAGGCTTATGCCACTGACCTGCACTTATGTCCTCCGAGGCGGGATTTGGGACGGCCGCCGTCCGCTATACGTCCGTGGACACCGGGTTCCGGGGTCCGAGCGGTCGGCAGACCGTCGCAGGCTGGCCCACGGACGGGCACGGACCGGCCCACGGACGGCCACGGACCAGTCCACGGACGGGGGCGGTGGGAACAGTCTTGCAGACCGCTCCCATCCGGATTCCCGCCCTGACCTGCCATTTCAGGAGGCCTGCTCGATGTCGTCGTCGTCTTCGTCGCCGGGGTCTTCCTCGGCGTCCGGGGTGCCGAGGGCCTCGGCGATGCGCTGGTTGGCGGCGGCGGCCTGGCCGTCGATGCAGTGGGCGTAGATCGTGAGCAGGACCGCTCGCAGATCCGGCCCGAGGAGTCGATGCGGGCGATCCCGTAGACAACATCCTCGGGCGCTGACGGCACGGGAACCGGAGAGGCCAGAGGCAGCCGCCGGGCCGCGGCCGACCTGGCACGCCGCCGGGCCGCCGGGACGGCCGACGAGGGAATCACGGGAGCGAGGGGCTGCGCGGTCACGGCTGCCTCCCCGCGATGAAGAGGGTAAGGCTAGCCGCAATGAGGGCGGCGCTGATGTTCCGGCAATGCGCGTTGAGGGATTTCCCGCCCAGCCTGGGCACTCGAAGCGCTGCTTGACCACGCAGGCCGGTGAAATCTCCCCGGAGGGGGAGATCGCACTGCCGCGTGTTCAAGCGGGTGCTGAATCGGGGAAAATGCGCGGGGATTTGTGTCCGAGGGGGGACTTGAACCCCCATACCCTTTCGGGCACTAGCACCTCAAGCTAGCGCGTCTGCCTGTTCCGCCACCCGGACGAGTGCTGCGTTCACATCGGCTGAGTCAGGCTAGCAAACTTCGCCCGACTATGCGAAGCGGAACCTCGCGCCGCCCGAGGGGCGCCGCACGGCCGCCGCAGGGGCGCCGCACGGCCGCGCGCAGGGCCGCCGCGAGGCCGCCGCGCGCACGGACGCAGGCGACCCCGCACGCCCCGCAGGGGCGCCGGCGAAGCCGGCCGAGGCGCTCGAAACGCCCGTCCAACCAGGCTACGGTTCGCTGACCGGGCAGGCGGTGCGAGGATGGGGACGTGACGGAGAACTTCGCTGGCCTGGCACAAGATGAGGTTGTCGACATCTGCCGGGACCTGATCAGGATCGACACGACCAATCCGGGTGATCATTCGGGACCGGGGGAGCGGTGGGCCGCCGAGTATGTCGCGGGGCTGCTCAGCGAGGTCGGGCTGCAGCCGACGGTGCTTGAGTCGCACTCGAAGCGGACCAGCCTGGTTGCCCGCGTCGAGGGCAGCGACCCGAGCCGGCCTGCCTTGCTTATTCACGGGCACCTGGACGTGGTGCCGGCGAACGCGAGCGACTGGACGCTTGACCCGTTCGCCGGGGAGATCGCCGACGGGTGCGTCTGGGGGCGCGGCGCCGTCGATATGAAGGATATGGACGCGATGGTCCTCGCGGCCGTCAGGCAGCGGATGCGCGAGGGGTGGAGGCCTGCCCGCGATATCGTGCTCGCCTTCACCGCCGACGAGGAAGCGGGCGGCAACTGGGGCGCGGGGTTCCTGGTCAAGGAGCATCCGGACCTCTTCGACGGCGTCACCGAGGCGATCGGCGAGGTCGGCGGGTTCAGCGTCTCCGTCGGCGACCAGCGGGTGTACGCGGTCCAGACGGCGGAGAAGGGCCTGGCCTGGATGCGGCTCACCGCCAATGGCACCGCCGGGCACGGGTCCATGATCCACGGCGACAACGCGGTCACCGCGATGGCGGAGGCCATCGCCCGGGTTGGCCGGCACCAGTGGCCGGTCCAGTTGCCCGACGCGACCCGTGTCTTCCTCGAGCGGGCGAGCGAGGCGCTCGGGGTCGAGTTCGACCCGCAGGACCCGGCCAGCATCATGGGCAAGCTCGGCGTTATGAGCAAGATGATCGGCGCGACCACGCAGCACACCGCCAGCCCGACCGGGCTCAGGGCCGGGTACAAGGTCAACGTGATCCCGCAGACGGCGACCGCGGACCTCGACGGCCGTTTCCTGCCCGGGCGCGAGGACGAGTTCTTCGCGGAGATTGACCGGCTGCTCGGCCCGGGAATCACCCGCGAGTTCATCCACCATGACGTCGCGCTCGAGACCACGGCCGACGGCGACCTGTGGGACTCGATGGCCGCTGCGCTGCACGCCGAGGACCCGGACGGGGTCGTGGTGCCTTATTGCATGTCCGGCGGGACGGACGCGAAGTGGTTCAGCAGGCTCGGCATCCGCTGCTTCGGGTTCAGCCCGCTGCAGCTGCCGCCGGGGCTGGACTTCGCCGGCATGTTCCACGGAATCGACGAACGTGTTCCGGTGGACGGCCTCAGGTTCGGCGTCCGGGTCCTTGACCGGCTGCTCGGCAGCTGCTAAGCCAGGCAGGCGTTCAGAATGTCCTGACGGCGCGTATTATGCGACGGCGGAGGGTAGCCTTCCTGCTGCCGTCGGCATACAGCCGGAGTCTGGCAAGTTCCCACGCGCCGTACTCCGCGTGATCCGTCAGGATTCGCCGCGCGGCGTCTCTCGACGTGCCGCGTGGCAGGTACAAGACGAGGTAGTCGTACTCGGCCATTGCCTCTAATTGTGCGCACGTCGGGGAACAGCGCAAGTCGTGTCGGCGAACTTCTGGTGACTCTTCCGCTGCACGGAAGGCCAGCGGAAGGCCAGCGGAAGGCCAGCAGCGGCCAGACACGGCTGACCAGGGTCAGGAGGCTCAGCAGCCACCCCGGCGCACCACCCGGGAACAGTCCGGGCGGCTAACAGGGTTGCAAGGATAACGGCAGGGACGGGCATTTCGTGGCCGCGCCGCGTATGGTACTTGCGGCGGGGAGTCGCGTCTGAGCGAGGCGAGAGCCCCGCCGGAGCGGGATGACGGCCATGGCGCTTTTGATGTGAGGTTGGAAAGAGCGTGCCAGCAAAGAGCAGGGCCGCAGGCAAGACCGCGGCGGCCTCGAATAGCAGAGACAACGGGAGCAACGGCAGCGCCGGTGCCGCCGGGAACGGTCATGGCACCAGGCTCGTGATCGTGGAGTCCCCGGCCAAGGCAAGGACCATCGCCGGCTATCTCGGCAACGGCTACGTGGTCGAGTCGAGCATCGGCCACATCCGCGACATGCCCGCCCAGGCGGCGGAGATCCCGGAGAAGTACCGGTCCCAGCCGTGGGCCAGGCTCGGCGTCGACGTCGACAACGACTTCCGGGCGCTCTACGTCGTCCCCGGCGACAAGAAGCAGCAGGTCTCCAAGCTCAAGTCGCTCCTCAAGGACGCCGACGAGCTCTACCTGGCCACTGATGAGGACCGCGAGGGCGAGGCCATCGCCTGGCACCTGCTCGAGGAGCTCAAGCCCAAGGTCCCCACCCGCCGGATGGTCTTCCACGAGATCACCCCCGAGGCGATCGCCCGCGCCATCGCCAACCCGACCGTGCTCAACGACGGCAAGGTGGACGCGTACCAGACCAGGCGCGTCCTCGACCGGCTCTACGGCTACGAGGTCTCCCCGGTGCTGTGGAAGAAGGTCATGCCGAAGCTCTCGGCCGGCCGCGTGCAGTCGGTCGCGACCCGGCTGATCGTCGACCGGGAGTGGGAGCGGATCAAGTTCCGCTCCGCGAGCTACTGGGACCTGGAGGCCGAGTTCGGCACCGCCGAGCACGGCAAGGAGCGGCTGCCGGACAAGCCGACCAGCTTCACCGCCAACTTGGTCACCGTGGACGGAGTCCGGGTCGCCCAGGGCCGTGACTTCACGTCCGTGGGCGAGCTGCGGGTCGGCGACAAGCAGCCGCTGCTGCACCTCGACGGCGCGTCCGCCGCCGCGCTCGCGCGTCGCCTGCAGGACTCCAAGGCGACCTTCAGGGTGTCCAGCGTCGAGCGCAAGCCGTACCGCCGGTCACCGTACGCCCCGTTCCGCACGACCACGCTGCAGCAGGAGGGCTCCCGCAAGCTCGGGTTCTCCACCAAGTACACGATGTCGGTGGCGCAGCGGCTGTACGAGAACGGCTACATCACCTATATGCGGACCGACTCGATCCAGCTCTCGCAGACCGCGATCGACGCCGCCCGCAGCCAGGCCCGCGAGCTCTACGGCCCCGAGTACGTGCCGGACGCGCCGCGGACCTACGCCAGCAAGGTGAAGAACGCGCAGGAGGCGCACGAGGCGATCCGCCCGGCGGGCGACCGCTTCCGCACCCCGGCCGAGGCCCAGCGGTCCGGCCTCAAGGCCGACGAGCTCCGCCTGTACGACCTGATCTGGAAGCGCACCGTCTCCTGCCAGATGAAGGACGCCACCGGCGAGTCGGTGTCCGTCCGCGTCGAGGGTACCCCCGCGGAAATTCACAGTCAGTCTTTGGAACGGACCGTGGTTTCTGCCAACGGTCACTCCTTCGACCCGGCGGCGGTGCGCACCACCGAGTTCGGCGCGTCCGGCAAGGTCATCAACTTCTACGGGTTCCTCAAGGCGTACGTCGAGTCCAACGACGACCAAAGCGCCGACACCGACGACCAGGAGCGCCGGCTGCCGGCGCTGGCAGCGAGCGACCCGCTCACCGCGCTGCGGATCAACGAGGCCGACCACGCCACCAGGCCGCCGGCCCGCTACACCGAGGCGAGCCTGATCAAGGAGCTGGAAGACCGGGAGATCGGCCGTCCCTCCACCTACGCGTCCATCATCGGCACGATCCTCGACCGCGGCTACGTCTTCAAGAAGGGCACCGCGCTCGTCCCCTCGTTCCTGGCCTTCGCCGTGGTCAACCTGCTGGTGCAGCACTTCCCCGAGCTAGTCGACTACGAGTTCACCGCCCAGATGGAGGACGCGCTCGACGAGATCTCCCGCGGCGAGGCCGAGCGGGTCCCGTGGCTGCGGCGCTTCTACTTCGGCCCGGAGGACAAGACGCCCAATGGCAGCCACGCGGCCAACGGCAACGCGGTGCCGGATGGAGAAGCCACCGTCCGTTCAGTCAAAAGATCTGGACTTGGACTTAAGGAACTGGTCTCCGACATCACGGAAATCGATGCGCGCGACGTGTCGTCCTTCCCCATCGACGGGACCGACATCGTCGTCCGGGTGGGCCGGTACGGCCCCTACCTGGAGCGGGACGGGCAGCGGGCCAACGTGCCTGAGGACATGGCGCCCGACGAGCTGACCCCGGAGAAGGCGGAAGAGCTCCTCAGCACCCCCAGCGGGGACAAGGCGCTGGGGTTCGACCCGGTGACCGGGCGCGAGCTGGTGGCCAAGGCCGGGCGGTTCGGCCCGTACGTCACCGAACTCCTCCCGGAGGGCGCGAAGGACAAGCCGCGGACGGCGTCGCTGCTGAAGTCGATGACGCTGGACACGGTGACGCTCGACGACGCGGTCGCGCTGCTCAGCCTGCCGCGCACGCTCGGCGAGCTCGACGGCGAGCCGGTCACCGTGCAGAACGGCCGGTACGGGCCCTACGTCAAGCGCGGCGCGGAGAGCAGGTCGCTGGCGACCGAAGAGGACATGTTCACCGTCACCTTCGAGCAGGCAAAGGAGCTGCTGGCGCAGCCCAAGCCCCGCGGTCGCGGGCAGGCCGCCGCCGCGCCGCCGCTGCGCGAGCTCGGCGCGGACCCCGCGACCGGCCAGCCGATGGTGGTCAAGGACGGCCGGTTCGGCCCGTACGTGACCGACGGTGAGACCAACGCGTCGCTGCGCAAGGGCGACGACGTTTCGACGCTCACGGTCGAGCGCGCCGCCGAACTTCTCGCCGACCGGCGCGCCGCCGCGCCCGCGCCGCGCGCCAAGCGGACCGCCGCCAAGACCGTTAAGAAAACGCCCAGTCGACGTAAAAGCACCGAAACCAAAGGAAAGTGAATCACGATCAAGCAGTGGTGACCAGGCACGCTGCCAGCTGTCGGTAGCCTTACGCCGTGAACTTCCGCTCCACGCCCCGCAGTGCCAGCCCGGGGGAGACGCCGCCGACCCGTCGGGCCAGGCGCGCGCGCTCCGGGGACGGAGTGCTGTCCATCAAGCCGTTCCGCAGACTCTGGGTCGCGCTGTCGCTGTCCAGCCTGGGCGACTGGCTGTCGATCCTGGCGCTGCTCGCGCTCGCCCCGTCGGTGACGCACGGCAGCAACCTGGCGAAGACCGCGTCGATCAGCGGCGTCTGGGTGGTCACGCTGCTGCCCGCGCTGCTGCTCGGGCCGGTCGCGGGCGCGCTGGCCGACCGGTTCGACCGCCGGACCACGATGATCGTGGGCGATGTGGTGCGCGGCCTGCTGTTCATCTCGATCCCGCTGTTCCCCAACCTGACCTGGATCTTCGTAGCGAAGTTCCTGGCCGGGGTCGCGTCGCAGTTCTGGAACCCGGCGGCGTCGGCCACCATCCCGAACCTGGTGCCCAAGGAGAAGCTGGAGCGGGCCAACCAGCTCAGCCAGCTGATGACCTACGGCACCGCGCCGCTGGCGGCCATCCTGCTCGCCGTGCTCGGCTACATCGCCACCGGGCTCGGCCACGTCTCCCCGGTCTTCCACACCAACAAGATCGACCTGGCGCTGTACTTCAACGGCGCGTCCTACTTCGTCTCCGCGCTCACGGTGTACTTCCTGCGGCAGATCGGGAAGCGCGAGGGCAGCGGGTCGATCTCGGTGCCGTCGATCGCCAAGGCCATCTGGGAGGGCTGGCGCTTCATCCGGCACACGCCCGTCGTGCGCGGCCTGGTGATCGGGATGCTCGGCGCGTTCTGCGCGGCCGGCGTCGTGATCGGCCTCGCCCCCTCCTACATCCAGTACACGCTGAAGGGCGGGTCCGCCGGGTTCAGCCTCGTCTTCGCGATGATCCTGATCGGCCTGGCGATCGGGATGGGGTTCGGCAGCAGACCCTTCGGCGCCTTCTCCCGGCGTCGGCTGTTCGGCGTCACGCTGACCGCGTCCGCGGTGCCGCTCGCCATGATCGCGCTGGTGCCGAACCTGGCCATCGTCACGATCTTCGTGTTCCTCATGGGGGTCATATCCGGCACCGCGTACCCGACCGGGTTCACGATCGTCGGGCTTGAGGTCGACGACGCCACCCGCGGCCGGGTGTTCGCGTTCTTCCAGTCGACGATCCAGGCCATCCTGCTCATGGTGATCGCGGTCGCGGGGTTCGTCGCCACCGGCTTCTCCGCCGCCATCTCGGCGCTGAGCGGGACCAAGAACGGCGAGATCCAGATCGCGCACATCACCTACGGCTCCCCCGGGGACAACCTGCTGCTCCTGCTGTCGGCGGTGCTGGTGGCGTACGTCGGCATCAAGTCCTACCGGGAGCTCGACGACCGCAAGGGCGTTCCGCTGCGCGAGGACCTGGTGACCGCGTTCCGCGGCGAGCCGCTGGTGTCGGCGCCCGGCGCGGCCGAGGCCGACGTGCACGGCCCGTCCTCCCGTTACCCGGGGCTGTTCATCGCGTTCGAGGGCGGCGAGGGCGCGGGCAAGACGACGCAGGCCCGGTCGATCGCGATCTGGCTGCGCGAGCAGGGCTACGACGTGGTGACCACGCACGAGCCCGGCGCGACCAAGATCGGCATGCGGCTGCGCGCGCTGCTTCTCGACACCTCCCAGGTGGGCATGTCGTCGCAGGCCGAGGCGCTGCTCTACGCGGCCGACCGGGCCGAGCACGTGGCCAAGGTGATCGACCCGGCCCTGCGGCGCGGCGCGGTCGTGATCACCGACCGGTACATCGACTCCTCGCTCGCCTACCAGGGTGCCGGGCGTGGCATACCGACGGCGGACATCGCGCGGCTGAACAGCTGGGCGACCGACGGGCGGATGCCCGACCTCACCGTGCTGCTCGACATGGACCCGGTGGCGGGGCTCAGCCGGCACGTCCGCTCGGCCGACCGGCTCGAGGCGGAGCCTGCGGAGTTCCACCGCCGGGTGCGCCACGGGTTTCTTGCGCTGGCGCACAGCGACCCCGAGCGGTACCTGGTGCTGGACGCGGCCGCGCCGCCCGAGCTGGTCAGCGAGCTGATCAAGGACCGGATCAGGGAGCTGCTGCCCGACCCGGTACCGCGCACCGCCGAGGCGAATACCGGCTCCTTCCCCGCCATCACGGACGCCGCGGACGCCGCGGACGTCGCGGACCGGCGATGAGCGTCTTCGACCAGCTCGCCGGGCAGGACGCGGTGGTCGCGCAGCTGCAGGCGGCGATCAGCCACTCGATGACGCACGCCTGGCTGTTCACCGGGCCGCCCGGGTCCGGGCGGTCGGTCGCGGCCCGCGCCTTCGCCGCCGCCCTGCTGTGCCAGTACGGCGGCTGCGGCGAGTGCTCGTCATGCCGCCAGGTCCGCGCCGGAACCCACGCCGACCTGCTGCTGGTCCGTCCCGATGGGCTCTCCTACGGCGTTCGCCAGACGCGGGACCTGGTGCTCCGCGCGGCCGGGGCGCCGTCCGGCGGACGCTGGCACGTGGTGCTGTTCGAGGACGCGGACCGGTGCACCGAGGCGGCCGCCAACGCGCTGCTGAAGGCGATCGAGGAGCCGGCCCCGCGGACGGTGTGGCTGCTCTGCGCGCCGAGCGCGGAGGACCTGGTGACCACGATCAGGTCCCGCTGCCGGGTGATGACGCTGCGCCAGCCGCCGTCGGAGGCGGTGGCTTCCGTACTGGCGTCACGGGATGGAATCGACTACGAGCGGGCGCTGGCGGCCGCGCGGGCCGCGCAGGGGCACGTCGGCCGCGCCCGCCGGCTGGCGCTGGACCCGGCCGCCGCCGCGCGGCGCGAGGCGGTGCTGCGAGTGCCGCTGCAATCCACCTCGCTTGGGCCCGCCCTGGCGGCGGCCGCCGCGCTGGTGAAGACGGCCGAGGACGAGGCCAAGACGGTGACCGAGCAGCTGGACGAGCCGGAGCGCGACGCCATGCGCCAGGCGTTCGGCGAGGGCGCGACGGGCAAGGGCGTGGCCAAGGCGATGCGCGGCATGGCCGGCGCCATGAAGGACCTGGAGGACCGGCAGAAGTCGCGCGCGACCCGGGTCAAGCGCGACACCCTCGACGGCGCGCTGCTCGAGCTGGCGGCGTACTACCGAGACGTGCTGATGGTGCAGCTGGGCGTGGACGGCGTCGAGCTTGCCAATTTGGACCATCTGGCCGACCTGCAGCGGCTGGCGGCGGCCAGCCCGCCCGAGGGGACGCTCCGCCGCATCCAGGCGGTCATGCGGTGCCGGGAGCGGCTCACCCTCAACGTCGCCCCGCTGCTCGCGGTCGAGGAGCTGACGATCTCGCTCGCGCGGGGCTGAGGTTGTCTTACGGCGGGGGCCGCATTCAGTAACCGATACGCGGCCTACTGCTCGGCGTCAAGCTGATACATTGCGTTGCCGTGGATCACAGACGGAGTCTGGTAACCGGCGGCTCAGGTTTCATCGGATCCCACTTGTGCAAGCGCCTCCTTGCGCTAGGTCACGACGTGCTCGTCGCAGACAACTTCTACTCGAGCAGCCGGCACAACGTGCACGAACTGCTTGACGAACCGCGTTTCGAGCTCATCCGGCACGACGTGACGTTCCCGCTCTACGTCGAGGTCGACGAGATCTACCATCTCGCCTGCCCCGCGTCGCCGGTCTACTACCAGCGGGACCCGGTGCAGACCACCAAGACCTGCGTGCACGGGTCGATCAACATGCTGGGCCTGGCCAAGCGGCTGGGCGCGCGGATCCTGCTCTCCTCCACCTCCGAGGTGTACGGGGACCCGGCCGTGCACCCGCAGTCGGAGTCGTACTGGGGCAACGTCAACCCGATCGGCATCCGGTCCTGCTATGACGAGGGCAAGCGGGCCGCGGAGACGCTGTTCTTCGACTATCACCGGCAGCACGGGCTGCCGATCAAGGTCGCCCGTATCTTCAACACCTACGGACCGAAGATGCTCCCTGACGACGGCCGCGTCGTGTCGAACTTCATCGTCCAGGCGCTGCGCGGCGAGCCGCTAACGGTGTTCGGCGACGGGTCGCAGACCCGGTCGTTCTGCTATGTCGATGACGTGGTCGAGGGGCTGATCGCGCTCATGAACTCGCCGTCGGAGGTGACCGGACCAGTAAACCTCGGCAACCCGCGCGAGTTCACGATGCTCGAACTGGCGAAGCAAGTCATGGACCTGACCGGGAGCAGCTGCCCCGTAGAGCATCGTCCGCTGCCCGCTGACGACCCGACCCGCCGCAGGCCAGACATCAGCCAGGCGAAGGAGCTACTGGGCTGGGCGCCCGCGGTCCCACTCAGGGACGGTCTCAGCCGCACCGTCGGGTATTTCCGCGAGGCGCTCGCCGGCTGAGGAACTTACAGCACCTAACGCTTTGGACCGCCGGGACGTAGTCTGGCGCGATGGGCATGATCATGGCGGTCAGTTTCGAGCGGTATGGGCGGCTTTACTACCTGGATCCGGGCGGCCATGAGCCCAAGATCGGCGACAAGGTGCTGGTGCCGACCGACGGCGGCCCCGAGATCGCCGAGTGCGTCTGGGCGCCCCAGTGGATGTCGGAAGACGTTGCCGGCCTGCCCGTCTGCGCTGGCCTCGCCGACTCCGATGACCTGGCCAGGGACGAGGACAACCGGCGGCGCAGGGCCGAGGGACGGCTGGCCGCGCGGCGGCTGATCCGCGAGCACCAGCTGCCGATGAAGGTCGTAGCGGTGGACTACGTGCCGACGACCAACGTGTTTACTGTCTACTTCAGCGCCCCGGAGCGGGTCGACTTCCGCGCGCTCGTACGCGACCTGGCGGCCCGGCTGCGGAGCCGGATCGAGCTGCAGCAGATCGGCCCGCGCGACGAGGCCCGGCTGCAGGGCGGCATCGGCCCGTGCGGCCGGGACCTGTGCTGCGCGACGTTCCTCAAGGACTTCGAGCCGGTCTCCGTCCGGATGGCCAAGGACCAGGACCTGCCGGTGAACCCGATGCGGATCGCGGGGGCGTGCGGGCGGCTGATGTGCTGCCTGAAGTACGAGCACCCGCTCTACCAGGAGTTCAAGAAGGACGCGCCGCCCACCGGTACCAAGGTCGAAACGGCGGAGGGCCCCGGCACCGTCGTCGGGCACAACGTGCCGTCGGACAGCGTCGTGGTCAAGCTGACGGGTGACGGCCGCAGTTGCGTCTGCTCCGTGTCCAGCGTCTGCGGCTCGCGCAAGGCCTACGAGTCCGCCCATCCCGCCGGCAAGTAATCCGTTGTAACGCCTGAGCGGTTGCAGGGATGAAATGAACGGGACCGGCCGCGGAGAGACCGTTATGGGCGATCTGCGGCCGGCCTGTCAGGAGGGCGATACGCTGCCAGCGATGGAATCGGACGAGGAGCTGCTGCGGCGGCTGCGCGCGGGGGACGAGCGGGCATTCGTCATCCTTGTTGAGCGGCATAACGGCGCCATGCTCCGCCTCGCGCTGTCGTTCGTCCCCAGCCGCGCCGTGGCCGAGGAGGTTGTCCAGGACACCTGGCTCGCGGCGCTGCGCGGGCTGACGGCTTTCGAAGGCCGGTCGTCGCTGAAGACCTGGCTGTTCTCCATCCTCGTCAACCGGGCGCGGACGACCGGCGTGCGGGAGGCGCGTTCGGTTCCGGTCGCCGACGCCGGGCCGGCGGTGGACGCGTCCCGCTTCGGACCCGACGGGGCGTGGGCGGTGCCGCCCGAGCACTGGATCGAGGAAGCGGACAACCGCATCGATGCGGTTAAGCTGGCAGATCTGCTGCGGGTCCTGCTCGACACGCTGCCCGCGCGGCAGCGTGAGGTCGTGCTCCTGCGCGACGTGGAGGAACTGAGCAGCGCGGACGTCTGTGACGTGCTCGCGATCAGCGAGGCCAACCAGCGGGTGCTGCTGCACCGGGGGCGCGCGAAGCTGCGACAGGCGCTTGAGTCGGAACTGGGAGGTGCACCGCGATGACGATCTGGTTCCCGCGGCCCCGCTTCTTCCCTGGGCTGCGCGCCCGCTGGCGCGTTCGTTCGCTCGTTCCTGACCTGGTCTGCCAGCAGGTTGTGGAGCTGGTGACCGACTACCTGGAGGGCGCGCTGTCGGCGGCGGACCGGCGGCGGTTCGAGGAGCACCTGGCGGGCTGCCCGTACTGCACCGAGTACCTGGCCCAGCTGCGCGAGACGATCCGGCTGGCCGGGCGGCTCACCCCGGAGGACCTGACGCCCGACATGCGTTCCGACCTGACGGACTTGTACCGGCGGTGGCGGGCGGCGGGCTGACGCGGGTACGGCGGGCGCGCGGTGCGCGGGTCAGGTGCTTGACCAGCCCGTCCAGTTATCTGCCTGGATGACGATCACGGGACCTGCCGGGCGCGTCGTCCGGTACTGCTCGTAGCGTCCGGCGAGTGAGTCGATCGGGTGCGCGACCGCACGGCTGTCATCGACGACGCTCGCCCAGCCATCGACGCGCACCCACCAGAGCTGGTCCCAGTCGTCCGCGTAGTGGTCGGCGAGGATCGCGACGCGCGGGTTCTCCCTGATGTTGCGGAGCCGCTTCAGCTTCGTCGTCGACTTGGGCTTGTGATCGACGGTGATGTATATCAGGTCGTCGTCGACCGCGAACGTGACGGGCACCAGATACGGCTGCCCATCCGCCCCGGCCGTTGCCAGCCGCGCCACCCGCGCGGCGGTGAGCCGCGCCCGCGCTTCTTCTTCGGTCAGTCGCACCCACCGATTGTCGCACCCGGCCGGTTGCGAGATCCAACCCCGCCTACAGCTCTCATAGGCGACCGGACGCCACACGCCAGCCAAACACGCAACCGAATATCACCTTGAGTAACTCACTGCTGCACGTTCCGTAATACAGTCAGGTCATGGACTGGATCGAGGCCGCCGGCTGGGGGATAGCCGGGGGGCTAGCCGCTGGACTCGTCATGCTCATGACCGCCGTCACCGCAGCAGATTTCAAGTGGCCCTGGAAGCCCGGCGAAATCTGGCCGCGACTGTTCGTCATCGGCTGCGGGCTGATCGTGGGCGCAATAGTCGCAGCCGCCGCGCACGCCCAGATGAGCGGGGGCTGGCCGGCGTTCGTCATGGGCGCAGGCGCACCCGCCAGCATCCGCGGCATCCTGTCCGGCATAGAGGTCCACCCCAAGCTCCCTACGTCGGCAGCCCAGCCGGAATCGCAGGCCCATGCCAGGGAGACCATCTCCGAGGGAACAAGCCAATGAGAGGGCAGCCCGGCGGACCCCTGGCCCGAATCGCGGCGGCAGCCCGCCCGGTCCGGCCCTGGCTCCACATCAACGCATCCCCGCGCATCGCACGGTTCTTCGTAATCGCAGGAGCACGCCCAGGCACCCCGCGCACATCAGACCCCGCTGCAACGCACCAGGCCCATGGCCCTAAACCGATCACTCATCTCGTCGAGGCCTACCTGGCAGGCCGCAACTTGCGCCACGCCGATCTGACCGGCGCCGTCCTGACTGGCGCGGACCTGACCGGCGCGATCCTCACCGGCGCCATCCTGACTGGCGCGGACCTGACTGGCGCGATCCTGAGCGGCGTGGACCTGGCCGGCGCGGTCCTGAGCCGGGCGAACCTGTCCCGCGCGAAACTGGCCGACGCGAACCTGAACCGCGCCATCGCAGTTGCCGTGGACCTGGCCGGCGCGGACCTTGTCGGCGCGATCGCGGTTGGCGTGGACCTGGCCGGCGCGATCCTGGCCGGCGCGTACCTGGGCGGCATGAACCTGAGCCGCGCGAACCTCACCGACGCGAACCTCACCGACGCGAATCTGACCCGCGCAAATCTGACCCGCGCAAATCTGACCCGCGTGGACCTGGCCGGCGCCGACCTGCCCGGCGTCCACCTGGGCGGCGCGAACCTGACCGACGCGAACCTCACCGACGCGATCGCGGTTGGGGTGGACCTGATCGGCGCGAACCTGACCCGTGCGAACCTGACCCGGGGGAACCTGACCGGTGCGAACCTGACCCTCGCGAACCTAAGTGCCGCGATCCTGACCGACGCGGACCTGGCCGACGCGGATCTGACCGATGTTCTCTGGTCAGGCCGAACGATCTGGCCGGAGGACATTGCGGAAATCATGCCCGGCTCGATCCGGAAGAACGAGAGCCCGGCGTGTGGCGGGTCATCGGCCCAGGTCCAGCCAGCCAGGGAGCCGCCGTCCCGCTGCCGACCGGCTGAGACCGGCGCCGAGGCGGAAACGAACGCACACGGCTGAACCTGTAGACTTACGGGGCGCAGTCCGCAGGGACGGCACGCCGCCTTAGCTCAGTCGGACAGAGCGACGCACTCGTAATGCGTAGGTCTGGGGTTCGATTCCCCAAGGCGGCTCCCAGGTAGGTTTGAGGTGGAGAATGTGTGGGTGTAGGTATAGGTATGGTTGTATTAAAGAGGTATATTGAAAGGTTGTGTAGTGGTTATTATAGAGTGTATGTTAAGAGGGAATAGATATAGTAAAGGTAAGTTGTGTAAGATAAGGGTTAAAATGTATAGAAGATGTAGTAGTTAAGAAAGTTAGGTAGTTTGTTAGTTGAAGTAGATAGAAGAGAGTTTATATTAGGATAAGATTAGTTTATAGTTTGTGAAGTAGTTATGTGGAGTTATTAAAGAAGAAGTTGTGATAAGAAGGTGTATGGTAGTTATTAGGTTGTTTTTGTGTTTGAGGTGATAATAATTAATGTATTAAAGAGAGTTGTTGTATGGTGGGGTATAGATAAGTTAGGTGTGTTGTAGTTTTATAAGATGTTAGTGATGTATTTATATATAAGGGTGTAGTAAAGAGATGGAAAATTGGTTAGAGAGTTAGTTAAATAGGATGAGTTGTTGAAAATTATAGAGATGATTGGTAAATAGGTAAAGTAGTATTATTTTAAGTTAATTGGTAGAGATAAGAGAAAAGGGAAGATGTTTGATAAGTTATGGTGTGTAGAGAAAATATAGGGTAGTTGGTAAATTGGATAGATAAGTAGATAGTAGGGTGAGAGAATGATTTGGAGAAAAAGAGAGAGATTAAGAGTGGTAGGAAAATAAAGATGAGTTAGTATTAAAATAGATGTTGTAAGATAAAAGAGTTTATGAGTTTTAGTTGGGAGAGTATTTTTTGTAGAAAGATGGTTTAGTGTTGAGAGATAAGATAAAGATGAAAGATGTTATAATAGGGTTAAGAGATAAGTTAGGTTATAAGAAATAGTATGATTTAGTATAATTATTAAAAGTAGAAGTTAAAAAGGTAGATTTAGAGTGTTTAGAGGTGGTAGAGTAGTTTGTATTAATAGATGGGGAGTAGATGAATGTTTGAGGAGTTAGTTAAGAAAGTAAGTAAGATGAATGCGGAAGACCGCGGCATAGGCGTTAGAGAAGAGGTAGTAAGAAGATATGTTTAGTATTAGATAGATGAGATAGAGATATAGGTAGAATAATAGATGATAAGAGAGATAATAAGATTAGAGAAGATATTAGGTGGTGTGATATTATATGGTATAATAGGAAATTAGAAGTAGTATTTAGATGATGTAGTTGTTAAGATATTAGATGGTGGAGATGAAAATAGTTTGTGATTAGTTTAGTTATATGATAGTTATGAGTAAGAAGATTATATGTTGGGTTTCACCCCAGGAAGAGAGTGGTTAAAAGTAAAAGAAAGGCCCCTTCCTCAAGCTCGTTCTCGACGCGGCCGGCGACTGGGAAAACACATATGTACTCGTCATCGATGAGCTGTCGCGTGCAGACGTTGGCCGAGTCTTTGGCGAGGCGCTGACCTACGTCGAGCGGACCAAGCGGGAGTTGACCTTCAACATCGCGAACGGCGACAAGGTCACTGTCCAGAGCAACTTCGTGATCATCGCGACGATGAATCCATTAGACCGCGGCGTCGATGAGGTAGACGCAGCCTTCGAGCGCCGGTTCGGCAAGATCTCAATGGACCCCGACCGCGGGCTCCTGGACGAGTTGCTGACCGATAACCACATGGACGAGGCGCTCAAGGAGCGGGTCCTCGGTTGGTTCACCTCATCAACGGAATACGCTAACAAGAACGAGGCGCTGCCGTCGGCCAGCGTACTTCGCGACGGCCAGCGACGAGGCGAGCCTGAACGACATCTGGGACTACCAACGCAAATACTTGGTGCAGCGCGCCTTCCGACGCGATGAGGCGACCCGGGAAGCACTGGAGACTAGCTGGCAGCACATCTTCCAGGCGTCCGTAGGCACCGTCACCGTCTGACCAAGCTGAGTGACAACCGTGGTCAGCGAGATGACCGTGGTCGAGTGCGCTGAGTACGACTACATAGACCTCGACGACAGGCTGTGGCTGAGCGACGAGCACCAGACGAGGTTCAACTCAGAGATAGACGGGCGAGACATACTCAGAGCCAGCTTCAGGAAGGGTGTACTCAGGCTCCAGGCAACGTCGTATGTCGGCGTGATCTCGCTGAACGATCACGTGGTAGTGAAGGTCAAGCCGCGGGTCCCGATCGAGAACCTGACGCGAATGGTCATAGAGACTGGCCACAGCGTCTTGCCCCTCAGGGCTCTTCGCCACTACTCAGGGCGCGGAACAGCAGACGACTGGGCGCTCGATATATACACGGACGCACTGCTCGAACATGTCTACACGATCCTCGACTCTGGCTTGCTCCGCACCTATGAGCGGCGCAATGGCGAGGGGCACTTCCTCCACGGCAGAATAGACTTCACGCAGACGGTACAGCGTTTCGCGGCGCGCGGGGTAGACAACAAGGTCGCCTACTCGTGGTTGGAGCGCACGATGGACAAGGCGCCAAACGTTGCCTCAAGGCCGCGATGGAGGTGATACACGACCACCTTGCGAAGGCCCGTTCGAAGCCACGTAAGGGCGACCGTTCAAAGCTTGCGCGGCTCGCTGGGCAGTTTCACGCATTAGATGAAGTCGGCAACGATCCGGAGTACCGGTTCCTCGATGATCCGCAGGTCCTAGGTCTCGCGCCGCTGCCTGACTCGCGGTACTACTATCGTCCCGCGCTCGATCTCGCCACTCTCATACTTCAAGGCGTTGGCATCGCGCTCGAACTCGGTGGCTCAGACGTACAGCTGAATTCGATGCTGGTAGACACCAACAAGCTGCTAGAGAACTTCGTACTGGTCAGCCTCGCCAAGCACGCGCGCGCGCACGGATGGCCCGTTGATGTCCTCGACGGCAACGCAGAAGGCAAGGTAGATCTGTACCACGTGCCGGATACCCTGCAGCGCCTTTCGGCACTCCGCTCACCAGTGCGCTGGCGTCGGCAGACACGGCAAGGCACAGCCAGACATCGTGTTTCGCGCGCTCGACGGCAGCTTCCCGCTCGTAGCCAAGGTAAAGAACACAGCTCACGGCAAGGATGCACAGGCAGACGACGTGCTCGCGGCCAGAGATGAAGTCGAGCAGGCCGTGACCTACGCGCTGCGCGACGACTGCCCGTTCACCTGCTGATCCACAGTGGATCAAGGGGACGAAAGGTCTTGTGTACGTGGGGCGCGTGCGCACCATCGACGTCTACGACTACCGGCTGGACTTGTCATCAGACGCCAGGCTCGATGCAGCGCTGGCAGACATGGCCAACACGTGGCCGGGCTCGCTGGGATAGTCTCGGCTCAGCCTCCGACTTCCGGCTGATCCATCCAGTTGACGACGTAGACGCAGATGGCATCGCGTCCTTCATCGTTCGCGGTCTTGAGGGTGGTGCCGGTGCCGGCGAACGGGTCAAGTACCACACCGCGTGCCGGAGCGCGTGGCCGCAGTCCGTCCAGCCGACGGTGCGCTTGTTCGCGAAGGTGAACTCGCGGAAGTACCCGCCAAGAACTGCCTTGGCCTCAGCGGCGAGGCGCAGAACCTCGTTGCTGTTGCGCGCGGTCCCGTTCTGGAACTTCGTTGCCTTGCCGACGTCTGACACCCCGAACGCTTGGATGGCGCGGATGTGTTCGGGGGTGAGTCAGTGCTCCTTGGCCAATTCCATCGCGCGCCGTGACTGCGGACGGGCGAGGTCAAGGTCGGCGGTGCGCTCAACAACGCGCTTGCGCGGTACACCGCACTCAGCGCACATCTGCTGCGGCGCTGCCAGAGTGATGGCGCGGCGGACCAGTTAGCGAGGGTATGGCGAGAGGGTGAGCTCCATGTTGCGTTCGGGATTGATCGTCCAGACGTCGCCGGGGTTAGCGCCGTTGCCGAACTCCTTGGCGTACCCGACGAGGTCGTAGTAGTAGGTCGGCTTGTACGTCAGATGAATGACGTACTCGTGCCGGATCGCCAGCCGGTTCTTGACCGGATCTGGCATGACCGATGCCTTGACCCAGATGATCCGGTTCCTGATGAGCCAGTCGCCCTTGGCAGCCTGCCACTCGATTTGCCCGGGGATGCCCAGCAGCGACTTGTTGAAGTAGGTGTCTCCGACGTTCAGGAAGACCGAGCCGTGAGGTCGCAGTACTCGGCGCCACTCGGCCAAGCACTCGATGATCGAGGTGACGTAGGCATCCGGTGTCGGCTCCAGGCCGATCTGGTCGGCGTGGCCGTAGTCCCTCTTGTTCCAGTACGGGGGCGAGGTGACGATGAGGTCAACCGAGTCGTCCGCGAGGCCGGTCTTCCGTGCGTCCCGGGAGTGAACGTCAACTGCGGTTCCAGGAGGCCCGGCTCCCAGTCGGCGAGCTGACTGATCATCGCCGATCCGAGCTTGGACCGACCGGCGGCAGGCTCCGAATCTGATTGCCGAGCGGCGGAACGGCTCATCCGGCTGGCCTCTCCTTCGTCATAGCGGTCTACTCTCGATGTCGGAGCTGGACACTAGCAGTCCCCGCCGACAGAAAGGCCTTCGGAGGTAGATCCGAGACCTCAAACCCTAGGTATAGCGGGAATTTTCCAACTCGTCGAGTACCCAGCCGGGCGCGCCGCCACCAAATCGGTCTCGGCACGCGGCGAGGGCGCTGGCTCAGACGACCCCACGGGCGCGAACCTGGCAACTGCGGTGACGAGACAGTGGGCAACGTCGTGGAGCGCCAGGAACTCGGCCGGTCACCCCATTAGTACAGCAGAAAAGTACCGCAACACTGGGCGGAAATCGGTGAACACCGACGGGCTCCCGTGGACACATGGCTAGTGCTCAGAACGAAGTTTTCAAACGTTTGATTCGGTACGACTCCTATCTCGCATGCAAGGGATCACGCGGCGACCAGCGTGCCGAGGGCATAGTGGGCGGATGGCCGAGGTGGCCCCGATTGCAGAGCGTGGGCTCAGACGGAGCTTGGTGGTCTCGAAGATTGCCGGGTGGCCGCGTGCTATTGAGCACGGACACGATTCGTGGAGCGAGCCGGTGCCTCTACTGCACGGTTCGGATCGCACGGTTCGACAGTAGCTCCACTAGCGCGACCGCGATTGCAACGGCCGCTTGTGCTGACTCCGGCGTGATCGGCGCAGTGGTCGGACCGCCTTCATGCCGGTCGCGGTGCCCTTGCCATAGGAGGCGCATCATTTCGCGCACTGCACTCACATCGGCCGGAGACCCGGTCTTGTTTGCGATGATCATTTCGTAGTCGCTGCCGCGCTGGTCAAGATGGCGGATGACCTGACCGAGGGTCGGTGCCTGAAGCGTCGGCAGGAACAAGGGATTGGCCACAGCTTCGACGGCCCGGATCGCGTCCTGGTAGGCGCTGCTTGGATCAGGCTTGAGGGCGTAGACAGAGTTCCACGCAGCAAGCAAGCGGTCGGCAGCGCTGGAAAGCCAGCTTGCTCGGCGGCATCTGCGGCGGTGATCGCCTGCGCGTGTGCAACAGGGTCTACGCGCCGCTCCAGACCGAGACCGTCCGTGCGGACTCGGTAAATCATGCGGCCGTCATCGAGGAGCTGCTGCAAGACCTCTCGCTGGTCTTTGGTCCCAATCGCCTTACGAGCGCGGCGAACGAGCTGACACGAGATGGCTCGTCGCTCGCTGGCGGTACCCTCTGGCCGCACGCGGCGGGTCGCCGAGCGCCGAGACCCTCCTCGTGGTAATGCTCGACGAGGGAGGCGTACAGCAGAGAAGTACGCAACCGGGACGGAAAACGGCAGACTTCGTCGGACGTCTATAGACAGACAACGAGCCTTAAGGCGGGAGTTTCCAAACGTAGATTAGATGACGTGAAGTAGCTACGGATGAAAGGTTAAGGTGCCAAGTCGCCCCGAGCGAGACCGCGTGGCCAGAGTGAGTTACGCGTTCATGCTGGCGGGAAGTCCCAGTCGAGATTGTCGGCAACTGCCAACACATCAGGGACAGGCTGTCTTCAATCGCCTTGACCAACTCACGAGCTGCTTTCGAGATGGCGCTCACTCACACCCTCAGTGGTTTGAAGTGTCCAGGAAGCCTCGCGGGGTAGGTGCGTGTGTCGTTTGCTTAGGGAGTAATAATACGCCCATCGGGCAGCGGAGCCTTCCCGCCGTGGATCAGCGCGTTACGCTGTAGGCTCGCTCCTTTGCATTCCATGAGCGCGGCACGCAACGAGCTCCTGGTATCTTCCGCCATCTCCCGATTGACATCGGTCAGAGCGATGCACTGATCGATAAGCCAACTGGTGGACTGACCGCCCGCGACAACCGCTGCGTACTTGCTGCCCACCAAGCCGCAGAACGCCAGACGCAGCACCCACTCCATCACGGTGCCAGCCTCGGTGATCTTACCGAGCGCTACCAACAGACGGTCCTCATCGTCTTCCACATCAACATGATGAACTCCTTAGACCTGTGTCGCACGGCTATGTCGCTTTCTAGCAGTGGTGACCACCAGGACCTCAGCGGGAATGGCGGCTGGTTCGTTCCCGGGGCGTCGGCTAAAGCCGCGCCCCTCGCGCGGGAGCGGCACCGACGGCGCGTGGAACGGGTCGTGGAACAGGTGGCCTGGCATTTCTGCGTTTTTGGTGCAGTGCTAGCATCTCGCATGTGGCATCGGTGCAGGTAGCGGACGCAAAGCCCGGTGAGCGTGCCTCTCGTAATGTGTAGGTCTGGGGTTCGATTCCCCAAGGCGGCTCCCACGTCAAAGCCCCTTTCCGGGAACTTGTTCGTTCCAGGGAAGGGCTTTGCTAACGGCGGGCGGAGGATTCGCGCGACCGCGGCGGAGATGTGCTCGGAGAGTGGCGTGGAAGGTGACGTAAGCGTGCCATGTGATGCCGCTGGTGCCTTACGGGGTGCCGTAACTGCGCCTGATGGCCCTAACCGCGGTGATATGTGGAAGAACGGCTTTACCTGGTGGTAAAGAGAACCATCAGGCCGGGAGGTTCATATGGCAGGTGCAGAGACTTTGCTGCGGAGCCTGCTCGAACTGCGGCACCTGACGCAGCACGAGGCGTTCAACGCCCAGTTCCGGCGGGCGGCGAAGTTCCTTGCCGACGTGAGGCAGACCCTAGGCTCGCGAAAATCACGGTCTCGGAGCGGCAGTTGAAGCGATGGGTGAACGGCGAAGTGACGACGACGCCGCGCGCCGATACGTGCCGCGTGCTTGAGGCCATGTTCGGCCATCCGGTTCGCGTTCTGCTGGCCCCGGCTGGGTTGCCTGCACCAGACCAGCGGGCGCGGCCGACACCGGCGGGCAAGACGACATAGGAAGGACACTGAGCATGGCAGCAAGGCGCGCTAGGCAGTTCTCTGCGGTGGCGGATGCCACGAACGTCGGCCCGGACTCGCTCAACCAGCTTCGGGATGAGGCGGCCCGGCTGGCCTGGCGTACCCGGTAGAGCCCTGGCGCTGCTGCTCCCGGAGCTAGCCGCGTTGCAAGACGACGTTCTGACACTTCTGGAAGGACGGCAACCGCCTCGGTACGCCTCCGACCTCTACGTCATCGGCGGCCTGGCAAGCGGGATGCTTGCCAAGGCTAGCCACGACCAGCGCGACCGGGCGGGCGATGGTCCACGCCCGGCTCGCGTGGCAGTGCGCGAGCAACGCGGGGCACGACGGCCTAGGCGCGTGGGTTCGCGGGCTTGAGTCGCTGATCACCTACTGGGCGGGTCGACCCGGTGAGGCAAGACAGTACGCTCTGGCCGGACTTGAGATGCCTGTGACGGGAACCGTACGTGTCTGGCTTCATGCGCTACAAGGACGCGCTGAGGCCGTGCTAGGAAACGCTGACGGGGCGCTCGCCGCCATCAACCAGGCGAACGACGCCGTGCAGAGGTACGAGCGGACGACCTAGACGCGATCGGCGGCATGTGCCGGTTCGACCGGAGCGACAGTTCTACTACGCGGCCGACGCAGGGGTCGTGATCCCCGCACAGATTGGCCCGGTGCCGCTCGCAACCCTCGCTGAGGGGTACGCGCAGCAGGCCATCGACGCCTATGCGACAGCCGAAGCGCCGTCGTTCGGTGACCAGGCAGGGGCGCACTCGGCGCTAGCCATCGCGCGGGTCCGCGCGGGCGATGTAGACGGCGCGGCCGAGGCTATCGCGCCCGTCCTCGCGCTTCCTGCGCAGATGAGGATCAACGGCGTGGTGGCTAGCGCCGTCGCTGTTCACCGCGAGTTGGCCACGGTGGCTGACGCGACGGCGGCGGCGGATACGCAGGCGGCCATCGAGGCGTTCTGTCGAGTCCGGCGGCGTTGGCCTAGTGAAGCCTGTCAAGATCGCCGGTCGGCTGGTATCGCTACGTGAGATCGAGTCGGGTGATGCGGAAGCGCTGCACGCCGTATACGGAGACCCCGCCGTGGCCGCGTACATGTCGTTCACGCCCCGGACGCTGGAACAGTGCGAGGCGATCGTTGCCGCCGCCAGGCAGAGGCGGATGCCGAACCGCGCCGGGTCTACATGCTGGCCGTCGCGGACCTGAGGGGAAGCTAGTCGGAACCGTCCGGCTGGCGCTCGAAGAGTGGAGCGCCGCGCAGTGGGGCATGGCTCTCCGTGCCGACCACTGGGGGCGCGGAGAGGGGACGAGGCGCCCGGCTGGTGTTCCGCATGGGATTCCGTGAGCTTGGTGTACATCGCATCTGGGGGGCGCGCAGCCCTCGCAACCAAGTCTCTGCGCGGCTAATGGCTGCCCTGGGCATGACCGAACAGGGGATCATCCGAAGCCATGTGCCGAGGCATGGCGTCTGGGAGGACTCGATTACAGCGTCCATCCTTGAAGATGAATTTGACGATCCGGCTGGCGTCAAATTACCCGACAGGGGCGGTCCCGCCTTGGGGCCGCCTGTTTTGCCGTGCATCGGTTTTCTCCTGCTCTTGTACCGCTGAATGGTTTAACTTGCTCCTTTGCTGCTCGCGTTCCGTTACTGGTTTAACCCGCACTGGTCCTCTGCCTGTGCCCGTGACGCTCTGACCCGCGTCTGCTGCTCCCTGCAGCACAGAAGGGGCAGCCGTGGAGGTCGGCAAACTGCCAGACCCGGCCGACCGGTAGCTTTCTATCAGCGCCTCCCGATCCCTACGTTCGCAGGCCCTTGCCCAAGCACGCCGTGGTCATCGAAATCGGCTGGATCGCGGCGCGACTATTACGTTGACTGATATATTGGCCGACGTAGTAAGGAGGGGATGGCCGTGAGCAAAGGGGACGGCCGTACCGGGCAGGACGTGCTGCGCCGGGTCGGCGAGGCGTCGGTGCTGATACTGATCAGCCTGGCCGACGGACCCAAGCACGGCTACGCGCTGATCCACGACATCAAGGAGCTCGTCGGCGTCGAGCTCGGCCCCGGGACGCTTTACGGTGCGCTGGACCGCCTCGAGCGGCTCAGCTTGATCGAGCCGCTGCCCTCGAATGACCGACGCCATCCCTACCGCATTACCGCCCCGGGCGCGGCAGCGCTCCGGGTCCACCTCGATTCGCTTGAGCGAGTCAGCGAGGCCGGGCGGCTGCGGCTGCAGCTGGGCGGGATCTGATGGATGACGCCCGGGCGACCCGGCTGGTCGAGACCGCGCTGCGGTGCTACCCGGCCCGCTGGCGGCAGCGGCACGGGGAGGAGGCCACCGAACTGGCCGCGCTGCTCATGAAGGACGGGACCCCTGCGGCCTCGATTGCCTTGAGCTACCTGGCGGGCGCAGCGAGAGAGCGGCTGACGCCGCGCCCCGGGCCGCGCCTGACCGCCGCAGCCTGCGCGCTGCTAGTGATGGCCTGCGCGGTGGGCGCCTCGGCCGGGCTGCTAGCCTCGGCGGCGCAGGCCAGGGCGCGCACGAGCCAGGCGCGCGAACACGCGCACTGCCAGTCAGCTCGCCGGGCGTCCTGACGTGGCGCGCGCCACGAGCCGCCCGCAGGTGATCACTTGGGAGGTCGAGCATGGCCGATCCTGCTGACCCCGGCCATGCTGACGTCGATCCTGCCCGGACCGGCCCGAGCCGTCGCCGACAGTGGAGGCGCACGCTGGTCGAGACGGTCATCACGATCCTCGTGGCGGTGCTGCTGGCCAGCCTGGTGCGGACGTTCGCGTTCCGGACCTTCTTCATCCCCACGTCATCTATGGTGCCGACGCTCGGCGTGTACGACCGGATCCTGGTCCAGAAGGCCTTCTTCAACTGGCATGACGTACGCGAGGGCGACATCGTGGTGTTCAGTCACCCGGCACTCGACGAATGCCCAGGCCCGGCGAACGGCGACCTGGTCAAGCGCGTCATCGCGCTGCCGGGGCAGACGATCTATTCGTCGGGCAACAACATCTACGTGGACGGGCGGCTGCTCCCCGAGCCCTACCTGCCGCACTACGACCCGCTCGGGCCGCCGATACCGGACGCGAGTAAACAGCGCCCCTACCGGGTGCCGCCAGGCGAGTTCTACCTGCTGGGCGACAACCGGGCCATCTCGTGCGATAGCCGCTACTGGGGACCGATCAAGGGCTCGAGCATTGTTGGCAAGGTGATCCTGGTGTGGTGGCACGACAGCCACCCCGAGTTCCGCGCATTCTGATCGCGGTCAACTTAAGGTCCACGGCGACAGTTCCAGCCCGGGAAGGTAAAGCGTCGGATCCGGTCAGCAACCCCCGAAGCGAGGTCGACATGACGGGTGCAGAGCAGGTCAGGACCGGGTGCCGGCAGTTTCCTTCGCCGCAGGCGCCACCTGGGATGACTTCGTACCCCGACGGCGTTCTACGTCATTTGCGTGGACGATTCGCCTAACCCGCTAGGTAGAGCATGAGGGTTCGACCGCGTTATTTGTTCCAGTATATACATAATAGTCCGGTATGTACCCTACGGAGCCCCAACTGGTCTTGAAGTAAATTAGGTCCCAGACGCTGCTGTCTCCTACTTCAACAGTCTCTGCCGTGCAGTAGATAGACACGTTCGCCCCCGGGCAGGCGGTACCTATCATGTCCTGCGAAACGACATAAGGCTCCGAATATACATTTGCGCATTGCCCGACCGGGAGGTCGTAGACCTGTCCCTGGTAGGGGCGGAAGGAAGGGGTGGTAGGTGGTGCCGTCGCGGGAGCCACGTTGACGACCACTCGGCTATTGTTCGCTGATGTTGTCGGCTGGCTCTTGTTGTTGCCTTGTGAGAGATACAGGGATAGGCCCGTGATGACGGCAGCCAGGACCACGCCCGCTGTGCTAATATAGGTGATCTTGACTTTGCTGGAGGTACCTCGGTTCGGCGCTGGCCCTGGGGAACCCTGTCTGCCGGAACTACTCATGACCTACCCTCGCCGGATGTCCGAAGTGTTGGACTTTCCGGTCATCATAAAGTTTGGCCGGCCCTTCTTGCCATGAATTATATGGAACGGACCGTGGCGACTCTTTGACCCACATTGTTAACCTGGGCCGCCCGGTCCGAGCCGTTCGCGGCGACGGTCACCGTGCACGTCGGGGTCGGCCGTCGGCAGCACCGACGACCAGTACATCGGGCTTTCCTTCGAGTCGGGCACGCTCAGCAGCGGCAAGTTCGACGACGTCGGCGACCTGCCGCAGATGCTCAGGAACCTCGGCCGCTCGGTCCTGCGGTTCGGCGGCAACTCGGTAGACACCTGGTTCACCGGGATCACCCCAAGTGCGCTCGCGGGCCTGGTCAGGCTGGCGAAGGCGACCGGCTGGACGGTGCTCTACAGAGCCGGACATTTGGTAACTGTCTTGCGAAATGGGGCAGCCCGGCCTCGGCCTATCAGTACGGTAGCCATGAAAGGCCTAACACTGTTCATTAAGAGGAGAAAGATCCCCCATGGCCCCCACACTGCAGGAGATGCTGCTCACCCCCGCCGCCCAGCCACAGGTAGTCGCCGACACCCAGGCGCTAGTCGAGCAGGAGCTGGCCAGCAAGTCCGGGATCTCGGCGACCGGGCTCAAGGTCGCGTACAAGGGGATAACCGCGTTTGCGCCGGGCTACTACCAGCAAATCATCGAGAACCTGCTCCCGGGCTGGATCGGCGCGCTTGAGCCGTACTGGGCGGACTTCAACGCCGGCGGCGGCTCCCAGTTCGGCGACTACCTCGCCAAGCGGCCCGAGGAGGTCTCTGAGGCGCTGCTCTCGGTCACCGACGCTGCGGGGCGCGAATCAGCGAGGCCCACGGTCGTCAAGCTGTACAACGCGGTGCGCGGCGGCGCCACCAAGCACATCGAGGCGGCGCTGCCGAACCTCGGGGCCATGGTGCAGAAATACGCCTGAGAAGAATTAGGAGCCGACGGCCCGGCCCGGAAACGGGCCGGGCCGGGCTCAGAAGCGCTCGGGATGCCAGTACACGTCTTCCGGAGTTCCGTACAGTGCGTTGTCGATGGCCTCGCGGCCCTGCGCGAAGGAGTAGTCCTGGTTGCACGACTCGTAGCGCCAGCCCCCGAACCGCCCGCGGCTGTAAACGCCGTGCGCGAGCAGCCGCTCGTTCACCTGCCTTAGCACGGCGTCGCGACCAAGGGTCGGCACCGGATAGCCCATGGGAAGCGTCCGGTGCCACCTGGTCTCGATGAGCCGTGCGTCGGCCCCGAGGGCTTGCAGGGAGGAGGCAGTGCCCCGGATCGCCTCCTCGGCGGTGGTCGGTTCCGTGTCAAAGGACGGCACCTCGCACAGGATGTTCCAGCGGCCCGGGCCGGCGTTGCCGGGGTCGTAGTTGCTCAGCATCGTCGCGCGGTACCACGGGACGCGGCGGTCGGGGCAGTAGAGCCAAGTCTTGTCAGCCAGCGCCGCCGGCGGCTCGCCGCGATAGCCTAGGCCGACCGCGTGCACGGCGCTGGCCCGCAAGCTCGCACACAAGTGCTCCTGCCCGGTCCAGCGCATCATGGTGGTGATCGGAGCGGTGCTGACGCAGTACTCGTAGCTGACCGTCCGGCCATCAGCCAGTTCCGCCACGCGCCGCTCGAGATCCAGGTTCTGGACGCGCGTGCCGAGGTGGACCCGTTCCGGCTGCAGCAGCCGGTCGTAGATGGCCTGCCACAGCGCGCCGGTGCCGCCCAGCGGATAGGGGAAGGCCTCGGCTGCGGTCTTCTCGCCAGTGGCCACCGAGAGCGAGGGAACGTTGCGCTCGCGGCTGCCGTTACGCAGCGATGTCCACTCGTGGTCGACCAGATCGAGCGGTACGGTCCACATCTTGAAGTTGTAGGGCTCGAAGAACCGCTCATAGAGCGCTTGGCCGAAGCTGTTGCGGTAGTAGTCGCCCAGGTGCGCGGCGGGCGCGTCCGGGCGCAGATCGGTGGGCAGCTCGGTGAGGTGCTGCTGGATCGGCGTCGGCACCAGCGTTTCCGGCCTGGTCCCCTCGAGCCAGACCCAGCCGTTGCGGGTCACGTGGTTCATGGCGACGCCGCTGGCGGCGATGGCCTTGTCGAACTCCGGGAAGTGGCTGTGCAGGACATGGCCGCCGAGGTCCCAGGTGAAGCCGTCTCGATCCGTGATCGACGTCGCCATACCGCCGACCCGGTCGCTGGAATCGACCACGAGGTGATCCTCGTCGAGCTCGGCCAGCCGGACCGCGGCGCCGATCCCGGTCGGGCCAGCGCCGATGACGAGAAAACGCGTCGTGCTGCGCACCGCTAGACCTCGACCATTACTCGTACCGGCTCGAATGCCTCGGCGTACTGGCGGCGGCAGGAATGGCCATAGTGCTCCGCCGAGCTGCGAACCCTCGAAGCGCTGACCATCTCGCTCGCCTGGACCTGAGAGGAATGGCACATCAGCGCGTCGATCTTCTTATCGAGCGAGTCGGAGATGTCGACGAAGGCGGTCGGGCTGAACTGCAGGGCTGACGGCGCCCCGTAGCTCATCACCGTCGATACCCCCCGGGCCGCGCCCATCGTGCACAGGGCCACGGCGCGGTGATCCTGGTGGCTGTCGTTCGGCGAATGGGTGTAGACGATCGTCGCGCCGACGCGCCGGATGGCTCCCTCGATCAGGTGGACGAGGTCCAGCTCGTGCAGGGAGACCCGGCAGTCGGGGATGTTGTTGCCCCACAGCAGCGTGCTCACGCCAAGCGCCTCGGCCGCGCGTTGCTGCTCGTCGACCCGCTGCAGCACATCGCCGGGACCCACCTCACCTCGCGTCACCACCAGCATCGCGACATTGTCGCCGATCGCGACGTGTCTGGCGATGGTCCCGCCACAGCCCAGCTCGATGTCGTCCGGGTGCGCGCCGATCGCGAGTACTGACCGCTGCCCCCTCATGGGCACCGCCTGCAAGCCATTGTCCGCCCCCTGATGGTTCATGGCGTGACCGTAGGCCCCGCCAGAGAACGCACATGCGTCTCACCCGCGGCCATGATCCTGATCACGGGGTGGTGCATATGTTACGAATGATCGACACATGTTGCCATACGAGAGGTGGTCCGCGGCGGATCATTCCCCGAAGAGAGAGCGAACCGTGACAGCGGCCGCTCCGTCGGGCCAAGGTCCTGCAGGCCGTCACGCAGCGAGCGGATCCCTGCTGCGCCGAAGACGAGACGTCTAGCGGCCGACCGCATGGGCGAAACCGCGTCCAGCGCGTGCCATCGCCGTGTTCTTGGCCGCAGCGCGAGCAGCGTGCCGCGCCTCCTTGGCCACCCGCCGGTCTGGGTGATACCGGCCGAGCGCCGTCAGCAACTGCGCGACTTCGGGGTGCGAGCTTTGCGACATCAGGCCGAAGATCCACGATTCTTCACCCTGCGGGATGGCCTCGTTGAACTGCTCCGCGATCTGCTGCGGGTCGGGATCCTCATCGCCGCAAGCCAGCGCGAGCAGGTCGGCTGCTACCCAGATCAGATCATCAGGATTCGGGTTCAGAACCATCGGCAGGCTACTTTCCGGCAGGTCAGCGGCCATTATGGACAGCGCGATCTGCGCGTAGCCGCGCAACTCCGGCCGTTGCATGGAGTCCCACCACGCATGATGCGCATCGATCCCGATCTGCCGCACGAGGTTCACCGCGGCCAGGCGCGGCTGCGCGCCGCTGAAGGCGGCGAACGCGAGTAGCTCGCGCGCGGCCCGGTCCGGGCTGCGGGCCGTCAGCCAGGCCGCCGCCTCGGCCTCGAACTCGGCGTCGCTGACGCCATCGGCGAGGGCGACCAGGTAGGCGGCTGTCATCCGCGGCGAGGCCGCGGCGAGCACCGGGATCTCGATCCCGTCCAGCTGCAACTGCTCGCGCAGCGCCCACTGCGCCAGCGGCGTCAGGCCCACGGCGCCGTCATCGGTGCCCGGCAAGGTCACGGCGCGCAACCCGGCCAGCTCGCCGAGCAGCAAGCTCGCCGGATCTCCGTGCTCGCTTACCCAGCCATCCCAGGCTCGCCGGGCACGCGACGACGGGCGGCGGCCGATCACGTGGCTCATGACCCGGTCCCTGACCTCGGCCCAGGACAGTCCGACCCGCCTGGACATGAAGAGCATGACCGCCATCGCCACGCCCTGTCCCTGGAATTCCAGCTTGCGCGAGGCGCCCGGATCGATGGCGGCGGCCACGTCGAGTGTGTCGGCCAGCACCGCGGCGAAGACGGCGGCCCACACGTGCAGCGTGCCGGAGTCGTCAACATCCGCCCAGCGCCACGCCGTCTGGCCGATCACCGCCCGCATCCGGTCGCCCCCGGGCTCGTCGTCCAGCTCGAGCCAGCCGACCGTCAACGCGTAGTCCCACAGGTACGGCAGATAATGGGGCTGGACGCCGAGCGACCGGGCAGCCTGGGCGGCGTCGGCGTCGGAAAGCTCGCCCTCTTTCGTAACCAGCCGGCCGTCCCGGCCCAGCCACCTGGCGAGCGCCTCCAATATCGTCATCAGCGGCGCAGACCGCGCCAGCGCCGCGAGCTCGGCCTGCGGCGGCAGCCGAACGGCCGGCATCGTGCGGGGCAGCCGGAACACCTTCTTGAGGCGGACCAGCGCGCCACCGGTCCCGACGGCCGGGAGCGCCCCGGTTATAACGGGGAAGCCACCGGTCATCGCCGGGAAGCCACCGGTCATCGCGGGGAAGCTACCCGACATCGCCGGGAAGGCGCCGGTCAGGGCCACGAAGCCGGCCGTCACTGACGGGAAAGCCCCGGTCGCATTGCCGGGGCCCAAATAGCTGGCCTGCCAGCGCTCTCCGTCACCCCGGCCGTAAGTCTGCACCGCCTCGCGCAGGATCTCTGCGGCCACGCCGGTAAGATCTCGGTCGATTTGCCCCACCATGGGGCGAGCCTATAACTAACGGACTAACGTTACTCTCTTTACCACAGATTTCTGTCGGCTGCGGTCTCGTCGCCGCCGCGGCTGCCAGGGAGCTGCCGAGCTATCTCGAACAAATGTTCGACATGACGCTCTTACCTAACGTTGTCATTGGAAGTATGCAAGTCAAACTAATTAAGACAAAAATCAACAATTCTCAACAAACGACCAGCTGAATGCACCAAAAACTAGTGCCCTGGTTTCTGCGCGGGTACTGTGAGGCGCCAGATTTGATGATGAATCGGTTGAAACGAGAAATTACGCAAATGGCCAGTGATACCGGGCGGTATGACATCCTGATCCTGGATGCCTCGCACAAGCAGAGCGCGCGCAGCGCTAGAAACCTCGGCCAGGCCGGGCTGCGGGTAGCCCTGGGAGCGAGTGTCGACGAGTGCCCCACGCCCCACCCACTCCCCGCGTTCCGCTCTAAGTACTCCGCCTGCAGCGTGCTGCTGCCAAGCTACGCGAGCGAGCCGACCGCCTACGGGGACAGAGTCCTCGACTTCGCCCGCCAGCACCATACGTCCGTCGTCCTCCCGACAGGGGACGCCTCCATCGCGGCGATGGCGCCGCGCCGGGAAGAACTTGCCAAGGTTGGCTGCACGCTCGCGGTCGCGCCGGACGCTGTGCTTGAAATCGCCACGGACAAAACGAGGACGCTGGAGGTCGCGGACAAGCTCGGCATCGCGTACCCGAGGTCCATTCAGATCGACGGCCCCGACGACCTGCCGGTCGCGGCGGCCGAGTTTGGCTTCCCGTTCGTGCTCAAGCCGACGGTCTCGTGGACCGGAAAAGCAGACTGCCGGGTAGTTCCTGTCGGGGTGATCGACAGCAGGGAAGCACTTGACGCGACCGTGCTATTCCAGGCCGCAGGCGCGAGCATCATCGCCCAGGAGTTTGCATCCGGTCGCCGCGAGGGAGTCTCCCTCTTCCTCGTCGATGGCGAGGTGCTGGCTTACTGCGGGCACGTGGCGCACCGGACTTCCCCGCCCATGGGCGGCGTCTCGGTAATGCGGGAAAGCATCGGTGTTTCCGACGAGGTCCTTGACGCGTCCGTGCGACTGGCCAAGGCCATTGGCTTGGAGGGGCCGTGCGAGGTGGAATTCCGCCGTAACGCCGACGGCCGGCCCCTGCTGATGGAGATCAACCCGCGACTCGCGGGGACACTGGAGAATGCCGTCCGGTCTGGCGTGGACTTCCCGCTGATGGTCTGGCACTGGGCATCTGGGCAGTCGGTCAGTCGAGTAGAAAGCTATCGAACCGGCGTGCGCACCCGGTGGCTGCATGGCGATCTGCGCTGGCTGCACGAGAACCTCTACCGGAACGGCAGACCGGACACTGTCCCGCGACCACGGGGTGTTTGGCTCTTCGCATCCGAATTTGCCCGGACCAGACATTATGATTACATTGATTTCCGCGACCCGGGGCCAGCCATCGCGGAACTGCAAGGAATAGTACGAAGCTTCCGTGACATTGCCCGTCGCAAGTAGCCAAGATTTCGCACAAAGGAATTTCACAATGTCAGTTACCGATGCCCTTATCATCGGCGCAGGCCCGTTCGGCCTGTCCATATCAGCCCACCTCAACGATCTCGGCGTCGATCACGTGATCGTCGGCCGGACGATGGACACCTGGCGCTCGCACATGCCAGCGGGCATGAATCTGAAGTCAGAGCCCTATGCCTCAGTGATCGCGTCGCCTAAGCCCGGCTCCGACATTGCCGCATACTCTGCCGCGCACGGGCTGGATTACGTCGATCGGGTGGGTCCGCTGCCCTTGAAGCAGTTTCTCGGCTACGCCGACTGGTTCGCCGAGCAGTTCGTCCCGGACGTGCGCGATCTCACCGTGACCAAGGTAACCGCCGATGGCGGTGGATTCAAAGTGGAATTCGCAGAAGGCGAGCCGATAGTGACGCGGCAGGTCGTCGTCGCTACCGGCGTACTGCCCCACCGCTACGTGCCGAACGAGCTTTCCGACCTGCCATCTGACTTGGTCACGCACGCGTCCGACCACGACAACCTCGCTCGCTTCCAAGGCCGTCAGGTAGCGGTAATCGGGGCCGGCCAGTCGGCGTTGGAAACTGCGGCGTTGCTGAATGAGCACGGCGCCGCTGTCCGCCTGATCGTACGGCGCCCGGCGCTCGAGTTCGTCACCGCCAACCCGGAGCACATGACTCTGGCGGGGCGGATCCAATCACCTGTGACGCAACTCTGCGAGGGATGGTGGTGTGTCCTGTGGGCCACCCCGGCGCTGTTCCGACTCCTGCCAGAGCACAAGCGGGTGTTTCACGCGCGGGCGGTACTTGGCCCCAGCGGGTCCTGGTGGCTGCGCGATCGTATCGAGGGCAAGGTCGAGGCGCTGACTAACCACCGTGTCGTTTCGGCAACGCCGCACGAAAGCGGCGTGCGGCTCACCCTCGACGGAGCCACGAAGACGATGGACGTCGATCATGTGATCGCCGGCACCGGATTCCACGTCGATGTCGCCAAGCTCCCATTCCTGCCGCAAGATCTCGTTGCCACGATTCCTGCCGCCAAGGGGTACCCGGTGCTGAGCCGGGCCGGCGAGTCCCGCGTACCGGGCTTGTACTTCGCGGGCGCGCTGGCGGCGGGCAGCCTGGGGCCGTCCGAGAGGTTCATTGCCGGCACGCACAATGCCGCGGCCGTGCTCGCCAGGTCCGTGGCCCAGCGTGCCCGGGCGGGCCGGGGCGGCCGGCGTCAGTTGCCGCTAGCCACGAGGAGCAAGCGGCCGCTGTACCCGGCTTGCGCTAACCAGTGGCGGATCAACCGGGGCGGACATCGATAGAGACCTAACGGAATCGATGTGATTGGACACGTTGCGTATGACGTAGACGCGAAATCTTCCGGTTTGGGCACGGATTTCCACCCGAACTGATACAGTTCCATCGCCATATCTGAGTATGCACTGTCCCGCCACGTGCAGTCGGTTCAGTATCCAGCTGAAGGGGCGTAACGAACTTGCGTGTATTTCATCGTAGAGTCACGAGTTCGCCGGACAGCCGATTGCGCCTAACGGCGATAATAGCCGTCTTCCTACTGGTCTGCGGTTTTGGCAGCTGGCGGATATTCCTTCCTTCGAGTTCGTCCGCCGAACTTTCTGCTGGACCAATTCTCGCATCGGAACCGGCTTCGCCCACGCTAGCTCAAGCGAGCCAGTCAGCTGAGTCGACTAAAGCTAATAAAACAGCTAAAAAAGCAATGCCTAAGGCGAGCGCAAAGCCGAACGCGTCCCCGGAAACTCCGACTGCTGGGGCGAATACTGGCAATCCATCGTCGAACCTGGTCTGGGCGAGCGGGGTCTCTTATCCGGCGATCGATGCTTACTCAGACGATGCGGCTAACGCAACGAGTGCCTTCGGAGCCTGGCGGGGGAAGTCAGTTGGTGCGGTCGTAGCCTGGCCAGAAATCGGCTCGTGGGACGAATTTACCGAGCCAAACGCATTCTATTCAACCTGGGCTGCCCAGTCATACACGAAGGTATTTGCGCTCCCGCCGTACCCGTCCGGCATTGGCGACACAATCACGGGATGTATTGCTGGCGATTACAACCAGTATTGGCAGACCTTTGCCCAGACTATGGAAAGTAGCGGCCTTGCGGCCGAGGGCACCATAATCCGCCTGGGCTGGGAGATGAATCTGCATACTGACTGGGGAACACCTTCGCAGTTCGCGGCCTGCTGGCGAACCATCGTGTCGACGGTCAATGCCATCGCTCCCGGGCTCGAGTGGGATTGGAATGTCAACCGCGGCAGCGGCGGTGGTATGCCTGGCTCGAGCATCCTGAGCGCATATCCGGGCAACGCCTACGTCAACATCATTGGCATTGACACTTACGACATGTGGCCGCCCGTTGACACCAGCGGGGGCTGGCAGCAGCAACTAAATGGCCCCTACGCAATTAACTACTGGCTCAACTTTGCCAAGTCTAATGGCAAGAAGTTCTCGGTGCCGGAGTGGGGCCTTATGTCAAACACTAACCCTGCCTGGGATGGTCATTCCGGCGGCGACGATCCGGGCTACATCGAGGACATGTACAATTTCTTCGCCGCCAACAGCGCAAATATTGCGTTCGAGTCTTATTTCGACTTCCCCGGTGACGACAACTCGCTGTACAACCCTACTCAGGACCCGAATTCCGCCGCTGAGTATGCGAAGCTGTGGAGTTCTGCCGGCTGAGGGGCAGTGCGGGGCTGACGCGCTCGGCTCGCGGCCGTAGCCGCAGGTCGTAGCCGCTGTTTCGGGACGGGGCGCACATCGTGATCGCCCGCCAGCCGACGATCGGGAGCCCGCCGCAGACCCAGGTCTTGCCCGGCTCGCGGATCACCATGAACCCGGCCACCGCGCGGTACGCGTACGCGGTACAGAGCCCCACGATGCGGGTCAAGATGGGGCGAACGAGCTAAATCTTCCCTAATGCCCCAACGTGGGCCATGCTTGCCTGCTACAGTCGACTCGATCTGCGCACCCGCTACACAGATCTTTGCTACGGCTACGACGCCTTCCGACAAGTGTCTGCGTGTGCACGGCCAAACAATTCTAGCGGTCCTTGGAGCGCGACCGTCGGCGCCGCACTACCAAGCGAAACTACAGCTTAATTCAACACATAATAGCGAGCCAGCCGTTTATACGTAATGCTGGTGGCAGAATTAGGGAACCAAGTGGAACAGATCGACGGATTGGTTATGCCAAAGCCCTCCGGCGCAACCGGGCAGGCGAGGCTATCAGCGGCTGAACAACTCGGCACTCGACCGCAGAACGGTATCAAGGCCTCCGATGCGACGGTGGTCGTGGCCACCTATAGCTCGCAGCGCTGGTCATCCCTCGGTGCTGCCGTCGAGAGTCTTCTATCCGGGCCGGACAGGCCTCGGCAGGTGGTCATCTCGGTGGATCAGAACCAGGAGCTGTACGACCGGGTCAAGCAGACATGGCCACACGTCACAGCCAAGCTGAACACTGGCAAGCAGGGCGCTTCCGGCACTAGGAACACCGGGGCGCAAGGCGTTGGGACCCCTTTTATTGCGTTTATAGACGACGACATATCGGTGCACGAAGACTGGCTGACACGCTTGTTGGCGCCTTTCGTCGATCCGGCGGTGGTCGGGACCGGGGGTGGCGTTGTGCCGGGCTGGGAGACCAAGCGACCGAGATGGTTTCCTGAAGAGTTCGACTGGGCGATCGGCGCATCGTACCGCGGGATGCCCACGGTAGAAAGTGCTGTCAGAAACGTATGGTCCGAGAATATGGCCGTACGAACCGATGTGTTTCATGCAGTCGGCGGATTCCGTAGCGATTTCGGAAAGGTCGGTAACCGCTCAAGCCCCGAGGACACCGATCTCTGCATCCGGATGGCCGCGAGTGCGGCTGGCGCCAAATGGGTGTACGCGCCGGACGCGGTGGCGCGGCATCACGTTCCTGTGAGCAGAAGTAGTTTCTCGTACTTTCTTCGCCGAACCTACCTGGAAGGTCGCGGCAAGGTGGAGATGGCGCGCCTTCTCGGTCGCCAGGAGAAGCTGCAAAGTGAACGCGACTACATGCGTCGGACGCTGCCCTCAGGCATAGTGGCCGGGCTCTGGGCCACGGCTCGCCATGGCAACATCAGCGGACTGCTGAAGGCCGGCGCCATCACTGCTGGAATTATCGCTGCCGCTGTCGGAGCGGTCGTCGGAATGCGAAGCCTCTCCGGGAAGGGATAGCGGAGCACGGATGCGACGTATCGATCGGAACGCACTGCAGGCGCCCGCGCGCGTCCTGGATGTTGAGCTCGCGGCAGTCGCCGACCTCGGCGAGGAGACCATAGCGGTCGAGCAGTACAACGGGCTCTGGTGCCTGGCCAGGATTGACGGAGTTCCGCAGGAGATCTCGTTCTGGGACGTCACCGAAGATGTCAAGCTATCCACTGGCGAGCTGCGAGACCTCCTACGAGCTGGGCTGGCGGCCGACGGGCACGTGACTCTGGAACTGCCCACTCAACCGACGGCGGATCCTAGCCTGGACCTAACCGTTGTGATCTGTACCCGCGACCGCGCTTCCGGGCTGCACGCGACGCTTGCCAGCCTGAACGAGCAGAACGATGCCAACTTCCGGGTTGTCGTGGTGGACAACGGATCGCGTACGGCGGAATCGGCTGCGGTCGTCGAGAAGGTCGGTCTGCCTCGCTGTGACTACGTCGTCGAGCCGCGGGCCGGCCTTTCGCGAGCCCGGAATCGGGGACTCGCAGCCGTCGGTACCGAGCTCGTGGCGTGGATCGATGATGACGAAACCACCGATGCCGATTGGGTGAGCCGGCTGCGGCAGGGGTTCGCACATGAGACCCGCCCCGCCGCGGTATGCGGCGTTATGCTCCCAGCCGTGCTGGAATCAGAAGCGCAGGTGCGGTTCGAGCAGTATGGCGGTTTTAACAAGGGACGGGGGATGGCGCCGGAGGTGCTGCGGAAGGGCACTTCGTCGGTGGTGAGCCCGCTCTACCCGCTGCCTGCTTTCGGTTCGGGCGGGAACATGGCCTTCCAGACCGATGCGCTGCGAGCGGTCGGCGGCTTTGATAACTGCCTCGGCGCTGGCACCCGGACCCACGGCGGGGAAGAGGTGCGGGCCCTGTCCTTGCTGCTCTCCGGAAATCACGCCGTCCTTCACTGGCCTGCCGCGATAACGTGGCATACCCACCGCCGCGAGATGACTGCGCTTAAGAAGCAATTCTACGGATACAGCGCTGGCCTTTCCGCGTTCTACGCGAGCATGATTCGCTCCAAGCCGACCGTCGCGTTCGAGATTCTCGGGTTGACTCCCCATGCGTTTCGGGATCTACGGCACGGAAGCGACAATCAGCGGTCCGGACACCTGCCAGACGACTTCCCCCCTGACCTGCTCAAGGCCGGTCGCCGCGGCCTTATCGAGGGCGGCTTTATGTACGGATATGAGGCACTGAAAGATTGGCGTCGGCCGATGCCGGCGTCTAGTGAGGATAGCTGAGAGATGCTCCCCGCGCGTGAACTATCCGGAACCGGCTTCGCGACTTCGATCGTTGGGCTCGGCTGTGCTGGACTGTTCCGCATTCCTGAGCGCAAGACACGGCGGATGGTCTTGGACGCTGCCTACGATGCGGGGATTCGGCATTTCGACGTGGCGCCGATGTACGGGCTGGGTTTGGCCGAGACTGAACTTTCGCCCTTCATGAAAGGCCGGCGTGCAGATATAACGGTAACGACAAAATTCGGGATCGAGCCGACGCTGCTAGCCAAAGGCGTCGCTCGCGTCCAGAAACCGATCCGCGCGGTCCTCGCTAAGCGCCCCGCGATCAGCGACGAATTGAAGACGGCCGGCCAAGGGCCTCGATCGGGGCCAGTCGGGGGCCTGCTCTACGCTTCGCCTGGTTATCATCGCCGATCCGCGCAAATCAGCCTTGATCGCAGCCTCAAGGAATTGAAGACAGATTACATCGACGTGTTCCTGCTGCACGATCCGGTTGGCGATCTCATCACGGGGATTCCTGAGCTAACGGAATACCTGGACGAGCAATGCCGCCGCGGGCGCATCAGGTGCTGGGGAGCGACCGGAGAGTCGGGCGGGCTTCCGGCTGTTGTGCAGCGCCTCGGCCAGGCCCCGGTCCTCCAGTTCAAAGACGACGTCTTCGATCCGCCGCTATCGGAAGGACCGCTGCCCGGCGGAGCGAAGATAACGTATGGCGCTCTTGCGCAGGCACTGCCGGCCCTGCGCCGGTACCTCGCGCAATCTCCGCACGCTGCGGCCTCGTGGAGCGAGCGGCTAGGCACAGATCTCGCAGCGGAGTCGAGTCTGCCTAGGTTGCTGCTGAGTGTCGCCCTTCGGCGCAACGCTGCCGGACCCGTCCTATTCAGTACCACTCGTCCGCAGCGGGTGGAAGTGGCTGCCGAGGCCGCAAGCGATGCTGAGCGGCTGTCCGTTGCCGATTTGACGATGGTTGGCGAGCTTGCCGGTGAGGCTCGGCTGGCCGCCAAGGAAATGAGTGGGACGCCTTGATTGAAAATCTGAGCGCGCTGACTGACGATATTGACTTCAACGGGGACCTGGCCGTTGTGGGAGCTGGTCCGGCCGGAATCGTCATTGCCCTGGAGGCCGCTCGACAGGGTATTTCCGTGGTGCTGCTTGAGAGCGGGGATCGATCGTACGACCCGACGGTACAGGAGCTCTCCGAGGCGGCTGAGTGGGACCGTCATCGCCATGCACCGCTGTCGCTGTCCACCCGACGTCAGGTTGGCGGGACGTCCGTGATCTGGGGCGGCCGGTGTGTGCCTTTTGATCCTGCTGATTTCGCGTCGCGGTCGTATCTGGGTGTTCCGTCTTGGCCGGTGAGCTATGCGGATGTACGGGGTTACTTCCAGCGGGCGTGCGACTGGATGGTGTGCGGGCGTGACGCCTTCGACATTTCAGAGCTTCCCCGCTTGCCGAAGGGCGTTGTCCCGGGGTTCGTCGATGACGGCGTTCGGGGATCGAGCCTGGAGCGGTGGTCGCTGCCGACGAACTTCGGCCACGTCTACGGAAAGGAGCTGGAGCAGTCGCCCCGGGTGCGGCTGCTGACCGGCGTGACGTGCGCCAAGGTCGTCTGCCCGCGGGAGAGCGGTAGAGCGCAGCACCTGGAGTGCCGGACGAACGTCGGCGGACATGTCCGCGTCACCGCGAAGGAGTTCGTGGTCGCGTGCGGCGGCCTGGAGAGCACCCGCCTGCTGATGGACTCCACCGGACCGCAGGGGGAACAGCTAGGCGACCGGGGTGGTCACCTCGGCCGCTGGTACATGGCCCACGTCGAAGGGGCGATCGCCAACGTCCGCTTCAGCACGCCGCCGCGTCAGACGGTGTTCGGGTACGAACGGGATACCGATGGCGTTTACGTCCGGCGTCGGTTCAGTTTCGCCGCGGATTACCAGCGCGAGCACGGTCTGCCTAACGTCGTCAGCTGGCTGGGCAACTGGGAGCTGCCAGATGCCAGCCACGGCTACGGCCAGCTGTCGTTCATCTACCTTGCGCTGAGCTCCCCGCTGGGGTCCCGGCTGGCCCCCGAGGTGCAGCGGCTGTCGATGACAGGGGGCGAGATCCCCGGCACGCCGTATGGTCTGCCGACCATCACGTCGAAGGGCTCGCACGCCCGCAACATCCTGCGGCACCCGGTCGCCACCGGGCAGTTTGCGGCAAGCTTCGGCGCGAGCCGTTTCCTCACCCGCGGCCGCCGGGTGCCCGGCTTCTTCATGTACAGCAAAGACAATCTGTATCCGTTCCAGTACCACGGCGAGCAGCTGCCCAACCCGGCCAGCAGGGTCACCCTCACCGGCGAAAAAGACCGGCTCGGCCGGCGCAAGCTCGCCATCGACCTGCGGTTCACCCGGCAGGACGTCGACGGGATCGTCCGCGCGCACCAGCACTGGGACCAGTACTTCCGCAAGCTTGGCGTCGGCCAACTCGAATACCTGCATGAAGATCTCGAGCAGGCCATCGACGGCCGCCTCGGCGGGGGATTCCACCAGGCTGGAACCACCCGGATGTCCGCCTCCCCGGCAGACGGGGTCGTGGACGCAGACCTGGCGGTGCACGGAGTGCCCAACGTCTACGTCGCTAGCAGCTCGGCCTTCGTCACTTCAGGCCAGGCAAACTCGACGTTCATGATCGTCGCCTTCGCACTCCGCCTCGCGGACCACTTGGCAGGGCAACTGCGAACTGCCGCGCCCGACCATCCATTCCAGAAAGAACCCGCAAAGACGCACGGATCGGATAGTCATGTATCCGCTTGACCAGCATCTTCGCCGCCGGATCAGCCCTGGACCGGCAATGTCAGCTACTTATCCTCACGCAGAGTCATCCGCTGGTAACGAAGATGCCGTGCGCAAGGTATGCCATATGATCATCGGCGGTGAGCTTGCCGCCCCTGGCTCTGCTGCCTTCTGCGCGCCGCGTCGTTGCAGGCAGGAAGGAGCTTGCCAGGCAAAAGGCAGGCTCACCGGTAAACCTTCAGGTATCGTGGCGCGTCCGATAACCGGACACACGCTCATGCCCGCAGGGCTGCTGACGTACCAGAGGGAGATCGAGTGTCGATGCTGAAACCTGGCTGGGTGACCCCTGCGCCCAACCAGGCGAGGATCATCGGAGATTTTTTGAAGCACACGGCGAAGGCTGTTAGTAATCCAAACGTCTGCTGGTGACCAAGTTGACATATGTGAGCAGGCAAGTTCGGAGCGGTGACCCGCAGTCGAAGCAGGCAACCGCGCCGGAACGGCCGTACCTCTCGGTCGGTGTCGTGGCCCTGACCACCGCACTCGGCGTGCTCGTGGTTTCCATCGCCTATACCGCTGGTCGGCATGGGTACGCGGACTCGAAGGTGGCCGACTACGGCTACTGGGCCGGGCAGGCGCTCATCTTCATCCCGGCCACCATCCGACTGTTGACCCGGAGAGGTTCGACAGAGGCGGGGACTGTAGCCGCCATCACGATCTTGACGGTGGCTCAATACCTTTGCAAGCTGTGCTATAGCCCGCTGTCGTTCACCTATTCAGATGAGCTTGCGCACGCGCTGACCGCCGAGAACATCCTGCGCACAGGCACGCTATTTACCCCTAACTACGGCCTGCCGATCAGTCCGCAATATCCTGGACTCGAAGAGGCCACGACTTCTCTTATGCGGATTAGCGGACTATCGCTCTTTACCGCCGGAGTGATTGTCGCCGGGATCGCGCATCTCCTGTTCGTGGTGACGCTGTATCTGTTGTTCAGGAATGTCGGGGGCTCGCAGCGCCTGGCGGGTGTCGCCATAATTTTCTACTCGACGAATCCCGGACTAGCATACTTCGATTCCCTGTTCGCTTATCAGACGCTCGCCATCGCATTCATGGGTGTCGCTCTCGTTGCCGCCTGGCGGCTCACGGATGCGAAGTCCAACGGCGAGCGGACGGGATGGACAGTGATCGCGATGGTTGCCATCGCTGCCACGGTCGCGACGCACCACGTAACCAGCTACATCCTTGCGGGAACACTGGTTCTCATTGCGGTGGCCAGCCTGCTCGCCAAAGATCGTCGATCGGCTGCCCGGTCAGGCGCTCTCGCCCTTTGGGCGGTCATCGTGATCGCAGGCTGGATCACATTCGTCGCTCCCCAGACTGTCAGCTACCTCTGGCCGCCTCTCGACAATGTTGCCACGGGCTTTCGCTCCCTGCTCACCGGCGGCCTGGCCGGCGCGTCGGGGGCCACCTCAGCGGTGCAGAACCCATTCAGTCACCAGGTGGTAGCGGCCGGGGCAGTGCTCATTCTGTCTTCCCTGCTGCCGATCGGCTGGTTGCAGGTTAGGCGGCGGCACATCCGCGGCAAACCCTGGATTCTCGCCCTTGCTCTCGGCTCCCTCACGTGGTACGCGATCCTAGTGATCCGGTTCGCGGCGGCTAACGGCAGCGAACTGTCGGGGCGGGCAGCCACTTTCGTATACGTGCCCTCGGCATTCATCGCAGCCATCGGATTTCGCTGGTTCATCGATCGCGTCCCCCGGTTGCGTGCGAACGCTTTCATCGGCGCTGGCCTGGTCGGCGTCCTGTTGATGTCGGTCGATGGGGTGGTCAACAGTTGGCCGCCATCTTGGGAGCGACTGCCCGGCCCGTATCAGGTTGGCGGAGTTGAAAGGTCGATCGGCCCAGAAGAGATAGCCGTCGGCAATTGGCTACTCTCGGCGCTCGGACCCGGCAACCGCATTGCAGCCGATTTCGGTAACGATCCCATGGCCGGTACCTATGCTTATCAGAACCCGGTCCTCGGTGACGCGTTCCTCTACCTCTCGCCGACTTACACACCGTCGGTTGAAAATGAGGTCTACCAGCAGGCCATCCACTATGTGCTGGTCGACCTGCGGCTCACCAGACAGCTCCCGGCTTCTGGTGAGTACTTTGCCCTGGATCCGTATAGCGGTACGTACACACATCCGTTGCCTCTCGTAGACATGACCAAGTTCAACCGCGTCCCCGGGGTGGCACGGGTATTCGACTCAGGCGATATGGTCATCTACGATCTGTTCGGGGACAATTGATGCGCGGCAGCGACAAGCTCATAGCCCTGACCGCGGGGGTTGCGGCCTGCTCTCTGGTTGCGACCGTGCTCGGCGCGCCAACGCTAATCATGGCGCCCCTCGCTTTCGCGCTCCTGGCCAGCCTCGGCGGCGTGTGGATAGAGGTGATTCTCCGAGGGCGCGCTCCAGCGCTGGAACTCGTGTCGGTAGCCGTGGGGCTGGTCCTTGCCGTCCCCGTTCTCGGCGGCATTGTCTTGTACGAGGCGGGCGCGCCACTGAGCCGCACGGTTTGGTCGTGCTTCTTCGTCGGGTTGACCCTAGTGGGCGATGCGGTTCTGGCATTTCGCTACCGCAGTCTTCGGAAACACGACGACGAAAATCAGCAGCGGATACAGCGCCAGCAGCAACGCGCAGTCACACAACTTGACATACGAGCGCCGTTGAAACCGACTTCGGAGCAAACTCCACAGCCCGCGCAGCCGATGACGCCACGCCCAAGGGAGAGCGCAAGGTGGCGGCCGCACGTGCCCCGTTGGCAGGCAATCGCCTGCGGACTCGCGGTGCTGATAGCCGGAAGCGCGATATGGATAGCGCGGGCAGGCGCCGCCAGCCAACACTACCCAGGATTTACCGAACTTTGGCTTTCTAGCCAGCAGCACAGCACGTCCATCGACAACCTTGGGGTCAGCAATCACGAGGGAAGCACAGAACAGTACCGGCTAGTTCTGCTTCGAAAGGGACACGTGAGCGCGACATGGGAACTCACTCTGGCGGCAGGCCAAACTTGGCAGAAAACCGTTCAGATCGAGCAGCCGACCAAGGCCAACCTGTATCTCCTACCAGACCTGAGCCGACCTTATCGTTACGTCGACACTGAGCCGTAGGAGCGCCGCATAGCATGGTGGACTTTCGAGGACGACCGGCAGCGCGTTCCCCGGACGGGGGCTGGAATGCCGTGGAACCAGAACGTTCGCGGTCGCATCGACCGGCGGTGACGCCGCCGGGTTGGGGTGCGGGGCGACCGCAAGCGCCTCGCCGACCGCAAGCGCCGGGGGAGCCGCCAGGCGGGGACCGGAGGACTGTACAACGGGGTCGACAGCGGCCGGTCCAGCAAGCGCAGCGGCCGCAACGGCTCCCGCAAGGCATCATAGGGCGAATATGGCAGAAAAACAAGGATCTACTTTCGAACGCAATTAGTCTTTTCGCGTCGACCGTCATTAACTCAGTCCTCGGCTTCGCATTCTGGGCAGTAGCAGCCCGTGAGTTTACGACAACTGAAGTAGGCTTCGGCTCGGCGGCCATTTCGGCTATGAGCGTCCTCAGCATCATCGGGATGTTTGGCCTCAACACCCTGCTCATCGGCGAACTGCCGAAACGTAAGTCCAAGGGCGGTCTAATCTCTGCGGCACTCCTAACCGCCGCGGCCGGATCGTTCATCCTCGGGCTAGGGTTCGCGCTAGCTGCACGACTGTTCGGCGGAAGCTTCGCGAACATCAGCAGTGACCCGCAACAGTTCGTCGTGTTCGTAGCTGGCGTCACGCTTATCGGCATGACTCTGGTGTTCGATGAAGCGACCATTGGCATGCTACGGGGTCGGCTTCAGCTCTGGCGAAATTTCATTTTCGTCATGACCAAGTTGATGCTGTTGCCGGTGGCTGCATTTGTTTTGCATGACAAATTCGGTGCGGGGATCGTTGCGGCCTGGGTGGGCGGCGCCTTGCTCTCCATGGGCGTAATGGTCCTACAACTCCTGGTACGTCGTGAACGTGTCTTCCCTAAGCCGGATTGGCGCTCACTCAGGGCGCTTAGCGGCTTGACGCTCGTCCACAACTGGCTGAACCTAGCCGTCTCTGTACCGTGGATGATTCTCCCAGTCTTGGTCACAATTACCGTGGGCCCGAGTGCGAATGCCGCATTCTATGTTGCCTGGATGTTGAGCGCATTCTTGCGTGTTATTCCTATTCACCTGGCAACAGTACTATTCGCGGTCGCGTCAGAGAACATGGAGAGTTTGGCGCCGAAACTGCGCTTCAGTCTTCGCACCTCAATGCTTATCGGTATTCCAGCGGTGCTCGTTCTGTGTCTAGGGTCGCCGCTAATCCTGTCGCTCTTTGGAGCCAGCTACGCGAAGACGGGAACGATATCTGTAATTCTGCTAAGCATTGGCTACCTGCCGAGCGTGCCGAAGGTGCATTATATTGCGGTATGCCGAGCGAAGGGTCAGATGAGCCGCGCGGCCACTGTCCTTACTGCCACCGCATTCCTCGAGCTCATTGGGGCGGTCATTGGCGGCAAGGAGGCGGGGCTAACGGGTTTCGGTCTAGGCCTGCTTGCCGCTAGCCTCCTTGAAGGATTTATAACCGCACCCAGTGTATTGCGGGCTGCCAGCGCCCCAAGTCGGCATCACAGGGCGCATCATTGGGTCGAGATAGACCGCGGGCAAAGCAAATACCGCAGATACAGGAAAGAATATATATAATGTACCGACCTACGATTTCCGTCATCATACCTACGGTGGATCGAACCGCTGTGCGCGCAGCGGTTCTTAGTGTTCTCAACCAGACTTATCCCCCCTTCGAGGTTATAGTCGTCGTCGACCGCCCCGGCAACCAGATCCCGCAGGTTTTGGATGATCTGCGCGACAAGATCCGCATTGTGTTCTCAGGTGGCGTTGGGGTAAGCGGCGCGCGCACACGTGCGTTCCTGGAATCTAGCGGTGAAGTTATCGCGTTCCTGGACGACGACGATCAGTGGTTCCCTGAGAAACTCGAACGACAACTAGCCATGTGGCCGACTGGGGACGCCAAGCGGCATACATTCATATCCTGTAGGTTTGTCATGATCGGATCGGATGGGAAACTGCAGCGCGCTGTGCCGATGCGGGTAATCGCGCCAGGCGAGCGGCTCGCAGCTTATTTGTTTCGTCGCAACAGCATCAGATACGCGGAGGGAGTAATAAATCCATCCACGCTGATCTGCGATCGCGATCTCCTTACGGCGGAGCCCTGGAACGAGCATATCCTGTTGCATGAAGACTGGGACTGGATGCTGCGCATCGACAACCGGCCTGACGTGGATATCCTTATGTCTCCCGATGTGCTCCTAGAGGTCGCGGTCGGTGATAAGCACTCCCTTTCGAGGTCATCTGACTGGGAGCGTAGCTTTTCGTGGACGCAGCAGCACGCAGAACTCTTGACGCCCCGTGAGCTAGGGGACTTCCTGCTAGTCGTTACCGCAACCCTTGCGATCTGGTCCGGAAAACGCGGCGACGCACTGCGTATCGCTCGGTATGCGCTGACTAAGGCCAGGCCGGGCCTGCACGCGTGGCTGGTATGGGCGCTCAATATGCTCCCGTCGAGGCTTGTGAATAGCGGGGCCAATATGCTGCACAGGCTGGTCAGCGAAAGATTCACGCCGTCGAGCAATCCGGTCGTCGGGTATGCGGACCTGGACGATGAATCTAACGGCACACTCGGTGATCGGGCGCGTACAGATCGTTGACTTGCTGATTTCGCCTCGAACAGATAACGGCGCCTACTACTATGTAGTGTCGCTCGTCGAAGGCGCTGAGCGCCCGAGAGATGGCTCAAAGTAACACCTTGTTGAACGGGTAAACCCGGCCCTATGCTGGCACGTCATCACATCAGTGATGTGCCTCCTGACGGCAACTCTGACGGCTGGGACGTACGTGTGCTGTGGTGCGGTGGCGTTGGCTGACGGTGCGGTCGCCGTCTTAGGTAAAGGTGCGAGTCCTGTGGGGGTTTCTGTGGGTGTCCCGTCTGTTTCTGTGGTTATCCCGGCGCTTAACGAGGCGCGGAATATCCCGCATGTTTTCGAGCGGATTCCGGAAGACGTTCACCAGGTAGTGCTCGTAGACGGTCGCTCCGTTGACGACACGGTGGCGGTCGCCCGCAGGCTGCGGCCGGACGTGTGCGTGGTGTCGCAGACAAGGAAGGGCAAGGGCAACGCGCTGGCCTGCGGCTTTGAGGCGGCGACCGGTGATGTGATCGCCATGGTCGATGCGGACGGTTCCGCTGACCCAGGTGAGATACCGCAGTTCGTGGCGGCCCTTGTGGACGGCGCGGACTTTGCCAAGGGGACGAGATTCCAGCCAGGCGGCGGGAGCGCAGATATCACGCGTCTGCGCGCCTACGGCAATCACGCGCTCACGTCGTTCTTCAACCTCTGCTACGGGCGCAAGTACTCTGACCTGTGCTACGGCTATAACGTCTTCTGGCGTCGGCATCTGCCGGTCCTCGGCCTCGATGCTACGTCCTTGCTGCCGGAAGACGGCAGCCCTCTGTGGGGGGACGGGTTCGAGATCGAGACGCTTATTCACGTGCGCGTCGCCAGGGCCGGGCTGAGTGTCGCCGAAGTGCCCAGTTTCGAGTTCAAGCGCATCCACGGGGTCAGCAATCTGAACGCGACCCGGGACGGCCTGCGCGTCGTGTGGACCATCTTCGCCGATCGTGCCCGGAACCGGAAGCTCCAGGCGCAGGGCGCTCTGCCCGCCGTGGCGCCGACGACGGTATCAGCCGCCGAGGGCACGGAAGAATCCGTCGGAGAATCAGTAGCGTGACCGGGCCGGTATGCTGGCAGTTTCCTAAAATTCCCTTGACCCCTACGCGGCGACGTCGGCCTTGACGTCGGCGTTCGCTGGGGCCGCCGCGGCCTGGCCGGATCGGCTCGCGGTGGCCCGCAGGTAGCGGCTGGTGGCGACGGCGACCAGGCAGATGCCCAGCCCGATCACCCGGACCGTGCCTTCGCTCGGCCACGGCCACAGATGCGTCAGCTGGAGCCGAAGGGTAAAGGGATGCGTGACGGCGTTCAGTGACAGGTAGCTGACCATGCCGGTGGCGAGGATCGCGGCGGTCTCGGCCACCGCCTGCACCGCCAGGACGCCGCCGGGCCGGGTCACCGGCTGGACCGGAGCGCCGCCGCGGCGCCTGAGCTGGAGGTACCTGCTGACCCCGAGGCTGATGAAGGAGACCGCGAAAGCGATGACGCCGGAGGTGTCGGTCCGCAGGTGCGGGATTGCAGGCCAGTACGGGAAAGCCTCGTAGTCGGTGAAGCTGGCTACGAGGGCGGACCCGATCCAGATCAGCCCGGCGGTGTAGCCGAGACCGAAGGCCGCCGATTCGACCACCAGCTTGCGGTTGTTCCCGCTCCTGTTGCGCACGGTCCTTACTATAGGCAATCCAGGCGCCCGCCTCGGGGCATGTGCCTTGTTCCAGGATGGCCTGAGCAGCCTGCGCAGCCGCGGGCGAGTGCCTTGAGGACGTCGCCGCCGCACCGCACGCCGCCGGACTAGGGGCCGGACAAATGGAATGCTCTTTTGCGTATGGCGGGTCTTGCCAAGCTTCCGCCGTTTCGTATTCGCATTGGCGTCAGCTGTCTTCCATCCGCCGACATAGGCACTTGAATTATTACGAAATACAGAAAGCGGGCATCTCGGGCACGCCGTGGATATGAGGAATTAGGTCCACATCCTGTCTTGCCTATAAGGGGGGTATTCGCCTAGCCTTTAGGCAAGGGAGCGGATCCCCGCGGGAAGGGTCGGAACCAGGGGGTGGACGGGCCGGGTGGCCACGTGCGAGGGTCTTGTGACAGGTCGCGTGTAACCGATGATTAGGCCGCTGCCTTAAACCACTAGTTAACGTGTGTCAATGGTGCGCGCCGAGAATTAGCGAATTCACCGTTAACACCAGCGTTTTGTGGTGCTGCTGGTTCGACCTGAGAGAATCGAGAATGTCGACTGTTCACCACCCGCATGCAGAGGTCGTGTCCGACGCGGACGATACGCCGCCCGAAGCTCCAGAACCCTATGCGCCCACGGGTGAGTTGAGTGCGCTGCGCTCGCGTCATTTTATGAATGTGAGTGGGACGCGGGCGCCGGTGGATGAGGGGCTGGCGGCGTCTGGTTTTGATTACGAGCAGTTCGCGGCTTTGGCGGGGCCGCTGACGCATCCTCCGCTGGGGCGGCCGTACACGGTGCGGTACCGGCGGATCGATCGGGGGGTGCGGGAGTGGGTGGGGGTGCGGGTGATCGTGGTGGCTTTGCTGGCTTTGGATTTCAGGTTCATCTACTGGCTGGTTTTCGAGTCGCAGTACCCGGATCTGGGGGGGTGGGTGTGGCGGGGGGGGCTGCACGGGGCGGGGGCGGATGCGTACCTGGTGCTGCTGGGGGCGATGGCGGGGGGGTCGATCGTGATGCAGCTGTTCCTGCTGGCGAACGTGGTGACGGTGTCGAGGGCGTGCCTGGCGGCGTGCGATCCGGTGCCGGTGGCGCCTGATCCGCGGCTGCGGGTGGCGTTCATCACGACGATCGTGCCGGGGAAGGAGCCGGTCGCGATGGCGGAGCGGACGCTGCGGGCGGCGAAGGAGATCGTGTACCGGGGGCTGCTGGACGTGTGGCTGCTCGACGAGGGCGACTCGGCGGAGGTCAGGGAGATGTGCGGGCGGCTGGGGGTGCGGCATTTCAGCCGGAAGGGGCGGGGGCACCTGGAGTTCAGCTCGGGGACGTTCGCGAGCAAGACCAAGCACGGCAACCACAACCGGTGGCTGTGGGAGTACGCGGGGGACTACGACGTGGTGATGTTCGTGGACACCGACCACGTGCCGCTGCCGATCATGGCGGAGCGGCTGCTGGGGTACTTCCGGGACCCGGGGGTGGCGTTCGTGGTGGGGCCGCAGTTCTACGGCAACCAGGGGGACCGGATCACGCGGTGGGCGGAGTCGGCGCAGTACCTGTTCCACAGCGTGATCCAGCGGGGCGGGAACCGGCGCCGGTGCCCGATGCTGGTCGGGACGAACGCGGCGGTGCGGACCAGCGCGATCAGGGAGGGGTACGTCGCGTCGATCACGGAGGACATGGCGACGAGCCTGCGGATCCACGCGACGAGGAGCCCGGCGACGGGCCGGTGCTGGCGGTCGGTGTACACGCCGGACCTGGTCGCGGTCGGGGAGGGGCCGTCGTCGTGGACGGAGTTCTTCGGGCAGCAGACGCGCTGGTCGGCGGGGACGTTCGACGCGATCCTGCGGCAGGTGTGGCGGGTGGGGTTCAGGCTGCGGCCCGGGCGCGATGCTGCACTACTTCCTGATGCTGACCTACTACCCGTCGGTCGCGGTCGGCTGGATCATGGGGATCGTCATCAGCGGCTGCTACCTCGGCTTCGGGATCAGCAGCCTGCGCTCGAGCGCGAGCTGGTGGCTGACGTTCTACGTCGACATCGCCGCATTGCAGTTCCTGCTGTACCGGTTCATGCGCCGGCACAACGTGAGCCCGCACGAGTCGGCGGGGTCCTCGGGCCTGTCGGGGATGCTGGTGTCCGCGCTGACCGCGCCGGTCTACGCCCGGAGCCTGCTCAAGGTCGCGTTCGGGCGGGAGCTGACGTTCAACGTGACCGCGAAGGGGTCGTCGGCCAGCCCGGACCGCCTCGGCACGTTCCGGTACTCGCTGATGTGGGCGGTGGTCCCGGTCGCGATCCTCGCCATCGCGGTCGTCCGCCAGCGGCCCTACTTCCTGATGATGATCTGGACGCTCGTCGTCCTCGGGGTCTGCCTCGCGCCCGTCGCGATCTGGCAGTACGACGCCGCCCGCGCCAGAAGACACCAGCGACGCGCCCGCCGCTCCGCGGGACAGAATTCCGAATCGTCGTAGCAGGGCTTCGAAATTCGACAGGCGATAGGAAGGTGAGTAGCCGATGACCAATACTGCTCCGTCGCCGGGCCGGCCCAGGAGAAGCAAACGCCGGCGTCTGCTCGGCATCGTGATCGGCGTGGTGGCGGCGGCCGCCGTCCTGGCCGCGAACGTGCCCACGGTCGGGGCGGTGGTGACCGGCTGGTACCACCAGTACAAGATCACCAGGCCGGCCTACGAGGCCGACTACGGGCGGTGGACCGCGCTGAACATACCGGCGAACTACCGGGTGAACGGGATCCACTCGACGCTGCTGTACAACGGGGACGTCCTGATCATGGCGGGCTCGGGGAACGACCAGGCGTTCTTCAACGCCGGGACGTTCAAGACCCTGCTCCTGAACCCGGTCACCATGCAGGAGAAGCTCATCCCCACCCCGTGGGACCTGTTCTGCGCCGGGCACATCGAGCTGCCCGACGGGAACATCCTCATCGCCGGGGGAACCGCCCGCTACGAGAACCTCAATCCGGCCAACGCGGCCGGCAGCATGACGATCATCAACAACGACACCCAGCAGCCCTGGACCCTGCCCAAGGGCACGATCTTCACCGCGCCCGACGGCGCCCAGTTCGCCACCGCCTTCGCAACGACCGTCCCCAGGGCGACCAGAGAAGCCCGCAGCTGATGACGGGAAGCCCGCCATCACCCCGGGACAGCAGAATATCTGGGTCGATGCCGTCAGTAAGGGCAAGGGCTCGCTGATCGCCAACATCGAGACGTACAGCGTCAAGGGCCTGATCGGCCCAGACGCTAAATCGCTCCTGTACGGCGTCGGCACCCCGATGACACTGCAGCAGCAGAACTTCTTCGGGACCAACGACGCGTACATCTTCGATGTCAAGACCGAGCGGTTCGTCAAGGTGAACTCGATGAACTACGCCCGCTGGTACCCCACCCTCGCGGAAATGGGAAACGGGATGGTCATGGCCATGTCCGGGCTCAACGGGGTGGGGCAGATCACGATGAACAGCGAGACGTACAACCCCGCCAGCGGCAAGTGGGCGCAGGGCCCGGTCCGGGGGTTCCCCACCTACCCCGCGACGTTCCTCACCGAGAACGGGCAGCTGTTCTTCACCGGCTCCAACGCCGGGTACGGCCCCGCGACCGCGGCCTGGCGGACCCCCGGGTTCTGGAACGTCTACACCGATAACTTCACCCCCGTCCCCGGCATCAAGGACCCCCAGGACCTGGAGACCAGCGCCTCGGTCCTGCTCCCCCCCGCCCAGAAGCAGACCATCATGGTCATGGGCGGCGGCGGCGTCGGCCAGTCGGACTCCTCGACCGCCCGCACCGCCCTCATCGACATCGCCGCCCCGAACCCCCAGTGGGTCCCCGGCCCCAGCCTCGCCGAGCCCACCCGCTACCCCATCACCGTCCTCCTCCCCAACGACCAGGTCCTCGTCACCGGCGGCTCGAGGTACTACCGCGGAATGCACGGCAGCGACAACCGCGACACCCGCATCTACAACGTCGCCACCAGCACGTTCTCCTGGGCCGCCAACTCCATCACCGGCCGCGACTACCACTCCGGCGGCATCCTCCTGCCCAACGGAACCGTCCTGACCCTCGGCGGCAACCCCCTCTACGGCAACGCCCAGGACACCCAGCCCCAGACGTTCAACCAGGAAATCGACGTCTACTACCCGCCCTACCTCTTCCAGGGCCCCCGCCCCGCCATCCAGACCGCCCCCAAGACCATGCAGCCCGGCCGCAGCTACCTCATCAAAGTCACCCAGACCCCCGACATCAGCTACCTCCGGCTCATGCGCCCCGACAACCCCACCCACGTCACCGACGTCAACGAGCGCTCCATCGCAGTCAGCTTCACGCGGGCCGGCCACGGATACCTCAAGATAACCATCCCCGCCAACGACAACCTCGTGCCGCCGAGCTACTACATGCTGTTCGCGATCAACAGCAAGGGCCTGCCCTCCGACGGCTACTGGGTCCAGGTTCCCTGATGCGCGCACCCTACGCCACCTCCGCGGTCGGCCAGGACGGCGTGGCCTAGCAGCGACATCGGCCGCGATCGCGTTGCTGTGCCTGGTGCTCCCCGCCGCCTGCAGCTCGGGCCCGCAAGCACCCAGGCCCATCGCCTACGACAAGATCTACGGCTACCCCGACGCCCGCCTCGACGCCGCCGTCGCGACGCTCAAAGCTGACCGGCACGGCGTCGAGGCGGCCGAGCTGGCCGAGCTTGGCATGATTCCGTCAAGCCTATGGGCGGCCGGCCAGCCAGGAGAGATGCAGGTGGTCAGGAGCGTATCGCTGGCCGCGGCGAAGGCTGACGCGGTGCCGGTGATCGTCGCCTACAACCTGCCCGACCGCGACAGCTGCGGAAAATTCTCGGCTGCCTATGGGCCGAGCAGGCAGGGCTACATGACCTGGATCAGGCAGCTGGCGGCCGCCATCGGCGCCGGCCACGACATCGTGATCGTCGAGCCCGACGCCTTGCCCGACCTAGTCCGAGGCTGCCTGACCCCAGCGCAGACCGCGGAGCGCTACCAGCTGCTCCGCTACGCGATGCAGCAACTGGGCAGGCTCCCGAACGCCTACGTCTACCTCGACGCGGGCAATCCCGGCATGTTCCCCAACCCGGCGCAACTCGCCGGCCCGCTCAAGAGCGCTGGCATCCAGTACGGTCGCGGCTTCTCGGCCAACGTGTCGAACTTCGAGTGGACCTCCGTTGTGGTGGCGTGGAGCCAGCAGCTTGAGCGCGCACTGGGCGGTACCTTCGACGCCGTCATCGACACCAGCCGAAACGGCAACGGGCCCTACACCGGCAGCGACGCTCCCGCGTGGTGCAACCCTCCCGGGCGGGCAACCGGGCCGCCGCCCCGCGTCGATCCCGGCCCCGCCGGAATCGACGCCTATCTCTGGATCAAGAACCCCGGCGTCAGCGACGGACCCTGCAACGGCGGCCCCGCAGCCGGCCAGTTCTACGTGCAGTACGCGGTAGCGCTAGCGCAGGCGGAGGCCGGCGACTATAACGCCGTCCGTCTCCCGGTACCGGTTCTCGTTACCCCGAGGTGCCTGCACGGGGCCGTTGCCATGGGCGAGTTCGGCGGAGCCACGGGTCCGTTCCATACCGGGGTGGGCAATCGGGGTTAGTTCATCAATGTCAGCAGGTGACAGAAACAACTGGAGTGATACACGTCACAGTTGTTAACTGTGCGTAAGCATGCGGGTGCATTCAGGGATGACTACATTCAGCGACTGACGGTATCCCTAAGTGACCCCCAAGCACGAGCCAGCGGCTCTGGGACCGGGATCTCAGTACTCCCCGAACAGGTGGAACACGTGACTCGGCACGGCTATGGTTTTCGGTTTTCCCTCTTCGCACTGATCGGCGGTCTTGTCTTCATCGCGGGGCTCGGGCTGCAGGTCGTGCTCGTGCGGTACGCGAACGTAGGGGCCGACTGGTCGTACGCCGCGCAGGCAATCTTCTCAATCGAGCTGTCGTACCTGCTCAATCGCTACCTGACCTGGCGCGACAGATCGGCCCGGTTCTGGGCCGCGGCGTGGAAGTTCAACGCGCAGAAGCTGCTCATGACGGTCATCAACCTGACGGCCTACGCGCTGCTCGTGCGGGCCGGCATGGAGTACATCGTCGCGAACGTGGTGCTGACGGCGATCTTCACTCCGGTGAACTACTTCGCGGCGGACCTGCTCGTGTTCGTGCGCGGCAAGCACACCGGCGCACCGGAGCACGCGGTCGAGCCACGGCTGCCCGAGGTGCTGCCGACGGTCAGCATTGTGATCCCGTGCAAGGGCTCGGAACGGACGATCCGCTCGACGGTGGACTCTTTCCTCGGCCAGGACTATCCGGCGCTGAGCGAGCTGATCCTCGTCGGCGACGTGAACGACTCCACCTGGGAGGCCCTGGCTGATGTCGACGACTCGCGCCTGGTGCTGATCGAGCAGGAGCAGACCCCCGGCCGCCGCGACCCGAACGTCAAGCGGGACAAGGGGATCAGGAAGTCGGCGGGTGACGTGATCGCGCTGGCCGACTCCGACATCGTGGTCGACCCCGGCTGGCTCGGGCGGGCCATCGCGCTGCTGAACGGGCAGGGCGGCGGGCTCGTGGCGGGCGGGATTCGGTCGATCAACGACACGTTCTGGGGCCGGTTCGTCGACAACAACGTGATGGCCGCGAAGACGCCTCGGGTGCCGCGGCCCTACCGGGTAACGGCGAAGAACTTCGGCGCACGCGGCTGCAAGCCCCCGATCACCGCCAACGCGGTCTTTACCCGCGGGCTCTATGACTCGGTCCAGCTCGACACGTCCTGGTCGTACGGGTACGAGGACTACGAATGGTTCTGGCGGCTTGCGCGGGATGGCCACGCGATCCTGTTCGCCTCCGAGTTGACCGCCTCGCACCACCACCGCCGCTCGTTCCGCCAACTGGTCCGCGAGTACCGCCAGTCCGCGCACGGCTGCGCGCAGTTCATTCGCGTGCACCCGGACTCGCCGCTGGCGAGGAAGCGGGCCGTGCAGGCGTTCGGCCTGCCGACCTTGGCGCTCGGAGCAGTCAGCATGGCCACACTGGCGGCGGCCACCGGCTACGGGACGCTGGTGGCCGGCCTGCTCGTGATGGCCGCCACCATGGTCACCGGCCGGGAGGTAGCCCGCGCTCGCTCCCTTGAGGGGCTGACGTACGCGCCGGCCGCCCTGGCCCTGGGGGGCGTCTACGCGGCAACCATCGCCGGCAACCTCATACGCCCCGCCGTTCCACGGCTCGAGGCCCCGACCTGGGAAGATTCGACGGCAGCGACGGGAATGCTCACATTGGAGCGGCCGGTTGAGGCGGACGAGCCGACGGACGAACGGGACCTTGAGGCACCGTCCAGGGATCGCCCTCCGCGGCGTCCCTGGAGGCAACGCATCAGCTGGCCCCTAACCGTCATCCTCGCTGTGCAGGCAGGGCTGTCCTTGGCGCTCGTATGGAGGAACACGGCATTCGGGGACGAGGGACTGTACCTATGGGCGGGCCATATAGAGCTTGAGCATTACCTGACAGGCGCTCCGCTCCCTGTCGGTGAGGGCGGCCGCCTCAATTTCCAGGACTACTTTTCCGGCGCACCGCAGATCTACCCGCCGCTCGGCGCGATCGCGGACAACCTGGGCCACCTCGCCGCTGCTAGGATATTGTCGCTGTTCTTCATGCTCGGCGCCACGGTCTTCCTGTATTTGATCGCGCGCCGCTTGTTTGGCCTGCGGGTCGCCATCGTCGCATGCGGGCTGTGGGCTACTACGGAGCCGAGTCTCAAACTCGGGGCATTCGCGACCTTCGACCCGATGGCCATCTTCCTGATCAGCATGGGCACCTGGCTTGCGATCCTGGCCGGCCGCCGCCGTTTCCATGGCGAACTGATCGCTCTGTCAGCTGCCGTCTTGGCCTTCGGGAGCCTCACCGCCTACTCGTACCTCATATACATCCCGCTCGTCATCGCAGTCGCAGCGATATCGTGGATTCCGGCATACGGACGTAGGAAATCGCTCATATCGGCGACGTGGCTCGCGGGATCTACGCTCCTGCTCTTCAGCAGTTCGGCGACCGTGCTTAAACTCTGGGCAGGCCTGTCATTCACGGTGCTGAACAGGCAGGTGACTGATCCGCAAGGGTACCTGAGTGTCGTTGATGCGACTTGGTCATGGCAAGGGATCGTCACGTGTCTTGCGGTGGCGGGGGCGCTGCTCGCTGTCGTCACAGGGCAGCAACGGCTGCTAATAATCGTGCTTGCAGGATCTTGCTTCGTGGTTCCCTTCCAGCAGGCACGGATTCAGACCGGCGTGTCGCTTGATAAGCATCTGTCGCTAGGAATCTGGCTGGCGTCGATGGCTGCAGGATACGGAGTCATCGCGCTGTTGCGCGCCCCGAAATCACGCCTGCTGCTGGTGGCCTGCAGTTGCGCTCTTTTCGCCATACCGGCCGTGATGGGGGAATCGGCAGCGCAGTGGAGCTTCCAGGGGTGGAACAACTCGACCGATCTAGTTGCCGCATTCAACAAGGTTTCTGGTGGCGTGCAGGGAGAAATAGCAGTAGAGAATTTCAACGATGCGGTTCTCCGTTACTACACCTCGTCTGGACGTAACTGGGCGCTTTGGGGTGAGAGATGGACCGGCATCACACTGTCGACCGCGGTTGGCGCGATTTCGCCCGGACAGCGGACGGCTGACATCGCGCAGTACAAGAAATCACTCCACGCCAGCGATTATGGCATGGTCATCGTGAGCTTCAATCAGCCAGACGTTTATAGCCTTACTCAGACGACGTTTACGGCCAATGTGCATGCCGGAGCCAGTGCCTACAACCAGGAAGTGGTACGGCTGCTAGCAGGCGACCCTGAATTGAGCACCATGGTGGACGCGCTACTCCAGGATCCCGATTACCGGATTTCGGCCGTTGTGCCTTATGGACGGGATCTCAGCGAGATTGGTGCGGCGTGCGTAATCTGGCGGAAGGTTCCTCACTCCACCGTGCCGAAGACTGCTCCCAACTCGGGCACCGTCCCTAAGCATGTCCAGCGGCGAGGCACCGCGCGATGACGGCACTCGGCACGCGTTCGCGTCGGCGATCTGTTTCAGAGGAGTCGCCGCATCTCAGGCTCCTCACGGCGGCATTCGGCATAGTCCTGCTAGGCGGTGCTCTTTTCCGATTCTGGTCGCTGTCGTCCCGGCCTGGGTGGCAATACGACGAAGGCGTATATACGGGGGTCGCAGCCAACCTGCTCCGGCACGGGACCATAAACGAGCACATCACCTATGGGGCACTGTGGGCACCCGACCTGTACCAGCCGCCGTTTTACTTCATCGTCCTGGCCCGGTGGTTCGCGCTGACCGGCGTGTCTATCTATCACGCGCGGATTCTCGGGGCGCTCTGCGCGCTTGTGGGACTGGCGCTGCTTTGGCGGCTGCTAGTGCGGGTGCACGGTCCTGTGGTCGCGCTATACGCGATGGTACCGATCACGTTCGACGGCTGGCTTATGTACGTGCAGCGGATCTCCTACATGGAAAACATGCTGCTGCTCCTCGTGGTGGCCGCAATGCTGTGCTATCAGCGGGCGATCGACACTCCGTCGTGGTGGCGGTTCGTTGCCGCGGGCGTGGTGCTTGGGTTCGCCGCCTCGTTCAAGTACACCGGGGTCTACGTCATCGGGGCCGTGCTGTTGTGCTGGCTGATCACGCAGCGGGTGCACCTGAAGCACTTGGCGCTGCTCGGCTGCGCGCTTGCCACGTTCATCGGGGCGATCCTGTATGAGGTCGTGGCGTTCGACACCGGTGGCCACAACTGGTGGTGGCAGGACACGATGGTGCAGGTCCGCCGGGTGCTTGGCATCCAGCGCAGTGGCGGCACGCTTACCTCACCAACAGCCGCGCTGCACCTGCTGCTCGCCCAGTACGACGTGTTCGCGCCCTCCTTCCTGATCGCGCTGGTGACGCTTGTCCTGGCGCTGCGCCGGGTGTGGAAGTGCTACCGGGAGCGGGACTGGCGGCCGGTCACGGACAACGCGCTGCTGTGGTCATGGATGGCGTCGGCGATCGTGATCTTCGGCTTCCTCCTCGCTCCGCTATCCGCAGTACTTCGCGCTGATCCTGGTGCCGATGTACGCCTGGTTCTGGACCGAGACAAGGAACTGGCGACTGAGGGCTACGAGGCAGAACCATCCTGCTTGCCGTGGCGTGCGTGGCCGGGATCGCCTCTTTCTGCGGGCGAATCGTCGGCTACGACGACAACGTGTTCGCCGATGTGCAGCAGTACGCGGCGACGTCCATCCCGCCGCATGGGGTAGTGATCGCCGACGAGGCGATCGGGGACCTGATCGGCCAGCCGTACTGCCGGGAGCAGGACACGGTGCCGTGCAAGGACGTGGCTCGCTACACGATCACCTGGGACACCTACCTGCAGACGACCTGGGATCTCGGCGACCCGACCTACCGGAAGATCATGGTCGGCGCCGTGCGGGTGCGGTCGTGGACCGGTTTCAACGGAACAGTGACCGTCTGGAGGATCCGCCGATGAGGCGAACGCGCTTGGCCTTGACCGTTACGGCGATGGCCCTGTCCCTCGGCGCTGCGGCGTGCAGTGGCACGGCCGCCCCGCCCCGCCACCCAGGCTCGTCCGGGTCCGCTGCCTCCGCATCCGCCGCCGCGGCGGTGCGGCAGTCCGGCCAGAAAACCGCGCCGAAGCCACTGGTCGGCGTGAACCTGTACGTCAACGAGAACTACTCGCTGGCGGATGCCAAGGCGTGGGGCGAGCGGGACCTGAAGTACATCGCGCACACGCTCAGGCTGAAGGCGGTCGCGATCGCCTGGGACTACAACGTGCCGAGCCCGTCCTCCGACACCGTGGCCGCCTCGTCGTCGCGGACGCCGACCGTAGCGGACCTGGCCGAGCTGACCTCGATCGCCAAGTCCTACCGCCTGCGGGTGGAGTACCGGGTGCTCTACGCCATCGGCAACTCGGACTCGCGCAATGAGTCAATCCAGCCGGGGAACCTGACCGCGTGGCTGCGCTCGCTGCTCGCCGCCGAGACCCCGGCGCTCAAGCTCGCGCAGCGCGATCACGTGAGCGAGTTCGTGGCAGGCACCGAGATGGCGTCGATCGACCAGTCGCCCCTGTGGGGCGCGTTCTTCGCCAAGGCCGCGCAGCTCTACCACGGCACCTTGTCCTATGCCAGCTGGGGCGGCAAGTCTGGGTCCGGGGGCTTCTTCTCATCGCAGCGGGTCCTGCTGCCGCTGCGGTATTTCGGCGCGTCCGCCTATCCGCCGGTCAACCTCCCGGCGACGGCCTCGGTCGCGCAGCTGACGAAGGCGTGGGTGGCGTTCCTGCGGCGGACGCCTGAGTGGCTACTGCATCTGACCGCCATCGACGAGACCGGCATTCCGGCGGTGGCGGGCTCCTATCGCGACCCGTACCAATGGGACGGCCTCGGGCAGGCCAAGCCCGACCTGGCGGTCCAGGCCAACTGGTACCGGGCAGCCTGCCAGGCGGCTGACCTGGTGCACGTGCGCGCCATCTACTTCTGGAGCGCCGTGCTGAGTGCTGACCCCGCAAGCGCGCAGTCGTCGCTTGTGGGCTTCGAGGGCCACCCGGCGACCGAGGCCGCCATCAGGTCCTGTCCGTAAACACGATTCGACAATTCATTGGAGAGGCTATGCCGAAAAGGCACATCCGCATGATCTCGGCAGCTGTCGCCGTGGCGATCCCGCTGGGAGCAGCGGTCTGCGGGGCCGTGGCCGTGCCGTCTGCCCAGGCGCAGACGATCACGGTATCCCCGTCCAGGATCACGCAGGTCACGAAGCCGGTCGTCGGCGTGAACCTGTACGTCAACGAGAACTACTCGCTGGCGGACACCATGGCGTGGGGCGCGCGGGACCTGAAGTACATCCACGACACCCTGGGGCTGAACGCGGTCGCGATTGACTGGGACTACAACGTTCCGAGCCAGACCGCCAGTATCGTGCAGGACTCGCCCACCAGGACGCCAACGATCAGCGACATCAGGGCCCTTACCGATATCGCGAAGTCTTACGGGATGCGCGTCGAGTACCGGGTCCTGTTCGCCATCGACAACAAGGACAACCGCGACGACTCAATCGTTCCCAAGAACTTCCCCGGCTGGCTCAGCTCGCTGCTTGCCACCGAGGCCCCTGCGCTCAGGCTCGCAGAAAGCGGAGAGGGTACCCGAGTTTGTCGCAGGCTCGGAGATGGCGTCCATCGACCAGAGGCCGCTGTGGCGCAGCTTTTTCCGGAGGGCAGCGAGGATCTACAAGGGCAGCCTGTCCTACGCCATCTGGGGCGGCCACACCGCTACCCAGGGGTTCTTCTCCGGTTCACGGGCACCGCTCCCGACCGCCGACCTCGGGGCCACCGCATACCCGCACGTCAATCTGGGAAAGACGGCGTCGGTCGCCAGCCTGACGAAGGCGTGGGAGTCCTACCTGTCCGACCACACGCCCGGCTCGGTGCTCCGCCGAACGGCGATCGACGAGATCGGCATCCCCGCGCTGGCTGGCGCCTACGCCGACCCGTGGCTGTGGGACAACGTCACCGGGACGGCCGACCCGACCATCCAGGCACGCTGGTTCGAGGCCGCGTGCGCCGCGGTGACCGCGGAGCACATGCGCGGGATCTACTTCTGGTCAGAGACCCTGAACGACAATCCGGCCAGTCCCTTCCCCTCGCTTGTCGGCTTCCTCGGGCGACCGGCGTCCCTGGCCGCGATCAAGTCCTGCTGACAAGTAGGCCTAGTTAGAACGGGGCGGGCACCCGGGTCCACGGTCGTGGACCCGGGTGCCCGCTGTCATAATGAGGACATAGTAAGGGTCGCGATCCCCGAAGAATTAGAAATGGTCATCAGGTGACATAACAATCATTTTGAAAACTGGGTCTTCGCTGTGCGGGGACTGTGCTGTACTAGTTTGGGCGTTATGTCTTTTTTTGCGCGGGCGTTCCTGACTCTGGCCTGACTCCGCTGGCTGGCATCTGCTGCTGGCCTGGGGTTTCTCCGTGTCGGGCCTGGCTCCGGGCGGGCTGGTCTTTCCCGCTTGGTTGCGGCGGTTGGGTGTGCTCGCCCTGATCGGCTTTCGATTTTAAGGGGCCAGCCACGCCGGGTCAAGGGCGTTGCGCGTCGCCTACGGCAATGGCGCTGCGCGCCACCCTGGACACGGGGCAGCCGGGAGTCCACCGGTCCCTGGTCGACTATCGGGTCAGGTGGAGGGGTGCCCGGGGCGGCGGCCGGGGTCCTGCTGTCAGCCAGGCCGGGCCGGCACCTGCGCGCGTGCCTTCCCATGGCCGGCGCTTTGACTTCCCCATGTATCGCGTGCCGCGCCTTTCCGGGGCGGGCCTGGCTCGGGGGCGGTCTGGTCTTTCCCGCCGTTGGGTTGGTAGTGCCCACTGCGCTGGTCTTGCGCCGCGGGCACCCGGCGCGGTGGCGGGGGCTCTTGCTTGCCATGGGCGGGGTGCTGGTTCTGGTGGTCCGTCCGTGTGGGTCGGCGGCGGCGGGGGCTCGGGCGGCCGGGGGCTGGTGTCGCCGGGCCGGATTCCGTCAAATGCGGTTTTCATTTGACGGGTTCCGGGTGACTCCGACGATGGGGGCGGGGGTTGGGTGAGCGCAGTTCTCACCCAACCCGATAGGCGCGCCTTATTCCTTGTGCCTTGTGCCTTGACATCGCGCTGCGCGGTGAGGGCTGGCGCGGGGCGCTGCTTTGTGCGCCCGTGGGTGATGCGTCCGTGACGACGCTCTGCATAGAAAATCTAAGAAGTTCTTGGCCTGTTTTCTGTCGGGGCTTCGGCGCGGCTAGAGTCGCGTGCTCGGGGGTGTTTGGCTCGGTAGGTCGGCCCATTGGCGGGCGATGCCGCCCCGAGGCTGCCGCAGCCTTTCGTTGTCCGGTTGCCTGGCTGCTGCCTTCTCCCAGCTCGGGGCGCTGGCAGATGGCATGCGCGGTCGATCACGCTGGGCGGTGCCTCGGCCCAGGCGGGCACGGCTCGCGAGGGCGTGCTCGGCGTCGGCGGGCGTCCCAGCCCGGCTTCCATCAGGAACAGCGCGATGAGGTTCGCTGCGGTCATCCAGGCCGGGCCGCGGACCGCCCAGCCGCAGTCCACGATCCACGTGCGGTCGCCGTCGATGATGAAGTTCGCCGGGTTGGGGTCGGGGTGGACGAGCGCGTCGCCGTCGAGCATGCCGGGGTCGTCGGTGTACTCTGCCCAGTACTCGCGAGCGATCACAGCCCCAGGACGTCCGGGCGCGGGTATCTGCGACGAGCTCGGCGAGGACGGCCGAGTCACCTTCGGGATGTCCGCTGAGCCCGGGTTGAGGTCGGCCCAGGGGCGGCCGGGGACGGCTGGCCAGCCGGTGAGGTCCCAGCCGTCCGCCTGCACGCGCAACAGCAGCGGGGGCGAGACTGATGCCACGAACGGGGCGAGGTCCGCGCCTAGGGCGAGCTGCTCCCGCTGGTAGGCGGCTGGACTCCGGGCGGGTGCCCTTGATGAACACATTGCCGGCCTCAGTGTCCAGGATCAGGCGGACGCTGGTGCACATCCCCTCGCCGGCGGGGGAGGCTGCCGTTACCGTGCCGGCGTGCTCCTCGATCGCCGCCCGGAGCGCGGCCGGGAGGGATTCCCAGTCCGCGCTGGCTTCGACTGGCCGCATCAGAAGATCGGCTTGCACGCGCCGGGCACGCAGCGTCGGGTTGCAGTAGTGATCGGGCATGCAGTCGCGGTTCCCGGGCCCTGCGATGACCCCGGCTGACAGGGCGGCAGGGATTGCGCTGGCCGGTCGGGTTGCACAGGTTGTCGGGCGGGCACTGCTTGTCGGGCTCGCAGAGGCCCCCGTCTGGCGGGCAGACGGCGCGCTCGGGCGGGGATGGTGGCGGCGATCTGCGGTCACGGTGCCGAGGATATCGGCCAGCGGGGTGTTGGTGACGTTGCCGGCGTTCATCCAGCGGGTGAGGGGGCAGGGGGTGACGGTGCCGTCTGGGAGGATGGCGGCGCGGTGGTGGCCGCAGTTGCCGCATGCCTGGGTGGGGTCGGGGTTGGTGCCGCGCCCGAATTCGCGCAGGTGGTCGCCGCCGATGTCGGTGACGCCGCGCGCCCGGAGCAGTTCCGCTGCCTTCTTCGGTGTGCTGGCCGGGGAGGATTCCGTCGATGACGCCGGCGCGGAGCGGGATGTTCTCGTGCGAGGGCTTCTTCGATGTTGGCGAGGGTCTGCCGGTGGGTGTCGCGGCCGGTGATCTGCTTGTGCTCTGGCGCGGTCGCTGGTGTACCAGCTGGTTGCGAGGCGGACGCCCGGTGTCGTCGAACAGGTCCCAGAGTTCGGGGGTGACGTGGACGAGGTTGCTGAAGACCTCGGCTTCCATGCCGAGGCTCAGGGCGTGGCGGACGAGGCGGGGAAGGTCGGGGTGGAGGGTGGGCTCGCCGCCGATGAAGCAGACGATGCGGGTGCCGAGTGCGGCGGCCTGGGTGAGCGCCGTTCTCCCACTGGTCGGCGGTCATGGTGCCGTGGGTGCCGTCAGGGCCGGAGCCGGCGTAGCAGTGGACGCAGGACAACTGGCACTTTCCGGTGATCTCGGCCCACAGAGAGCGAGAGGCGGGCGTCGTCGGTGGCGGGGGCGGGGCTTGCGTGGGCGTGCGTGATGGTCATGGCGCGGATCTCTTTCACTCGGGCTGCCCGGCGTCGCGGGGCGGCTAGGGGTTGGGGTCGTTGGCGGGGGCGAGGAGCTCCGCCCACGTCGCTTGCGCGGAGGCTGCGGAGCTTGCCTGGCGTTGCCCGACCGCTGGACGGTGCGGGGCGAGACGCGGAACATCTCCGCGACTTGCTCGCGGGTGAGTACCGGGTCGGCGGTGGTTTCCGGTGGCGCGGGGCCGATGATCAGCACGGGCTGTCCTGCGGGGCGTCGGGGGCGGGCAGCGCGGCCCAGGCAGGGTTCCGCGCGGCTCCGTTGCGGCGTCTAGGGCGTTGCTGGTGAGTTCTGAGGCGATGGTCTCGGCGTCTTCGGTCAGGTGGTCCAGGTGCCAGCGGGTGAGAGTGTCACGGGTGAGGCGGCGGGCGCGGCGGGCGGCGGCGGGCTCGGCTTTGAGGTCGGCGCTGGCGTGGCTGCCAGGGCTGTCGCGGTAATCGAGAGGCGGTGAGGGGATGGGGGCATGGTCACGCTCACGGGGCGGCCTGCCCTGGAGTGGGCCGGAACGCATCCGATAGCCACACGATCACTGGGGAATCACGATCCTTCGCTGGAGTCGGTTAGTTGTTCTTCGTCGCTGATTGCCTGCTTCAGTTCGTCGGGGGTATCGGCTCGGAGGAATGGCACGCCTCCGGCGGCGAGCTGATCGGCTGTCAGCGGCCGGGTGCGGGCGGCCCACCACTGGCCGGTGTCGCTTTGCCAGACTCCCCAGCGTCCGCCGCAGGCGGTCTCGATGTCTGCGGCGGTTAGGCTGGGGTTCTCGCTCATTCGGACTTCCGGTTGCGTGCTGTGGTCACTTGGGAGCAGCATGGAACTGAAAGGGGCCTGCGAAATTTCAAACCGCTTGAAAGTCGCCGGGAGCTGGGGTTTTCTGATGCAGGATCAGGACAGGGCCGGGTCGCGGATCGCCGCGCTCCGCAAGACGCGCGGGCTAACTGCCCGTGAGCTGGCGGAGCGCGCGCACGTGTCCTACAGCCTGCTCGCGAAGGTGGAGTCCGGCGCGGCCCCTGCGTCGCCCGCGCTGATCGGCGCGGTTGCGCGTGCGCTGCGGGTCGACGTGCCGCGCATCACGGGTCAGCCCTACGAGGAACCTCGCGGGCGGGCTGCGAGGCTGCATGAGTCGGTGGTTCCGCTTCGGCGGAGCATCGGCACCTACGACCTGCCCGATGAGCGCATAACTCCCCGGCCGTACGCGGCCTTGGCCGCTGATGTCCAGCGCATTGCGGCTCTGGGCCAGTCGGCTAAGTTCGTGCAGATCGGCGTTGAGCTTCCGGGCCTGCTCGATGAACTGACGGCTGCCGTGCACGGCGCTGCCGGGGAAGAGCGCCGTCGCATGTTCGCGATGCTGGCCGAGGCGTACTCGGGTGCCTCGGCGATCGCGAACATCCTCGGCTATCTCGACTTGCGCGCGCAGGTGGTGGAGCGCATCAAGTGGGCGTCTGAGCAGTCCGGCGATGCGCTGCGGTTGCACCGGGTCCAGTGGCAGCGGTCGGCGTCGCTCATGGCGGTGGGCGCGTACAGCCAGGCACTCACGCTAATGGAGCAAGTCCGGGCGGACCTGGGGGACGACATACGGTCTATGGATGGGCCAACGCTGTCGGTCTACGGGTCCACTCATCTCCGGTCGGCGATCCTGGCGGCGCGGGCGTCGCGCACGGACGCGCCTGGATACGCGCAGGACGCATGGGCGCACATGGCCGCCGCGCGGGCGGTGGCGACCCAGATGGGAAGCGACCGCAACGATTACGGGCTGGCGTTCGGGCCGTCGAATGTCGCGCAGCATGAGGTAGCGGTCGCGGTGGAACTGGAAGACGGCGCGGAGGCGATGCGGCGCGGGCGCACGGTGCGTCTCGGTCCGCAGGTGCCGTCAGTGCGGCGCGGGCATCACTACATCGACCTTGCACGCGGTTATGTGCTGGTAGGCGATCATGCGGGCGGCCTGCGCTCTTTGCAGCGTGCGCGGCAGATCGCCCCGCAGCAGACACGGCATCATCCGATGGTCCGTGAGACGGTGCTCGCTATCGCGTCCGCACGCAGGGGCCGGGATGAACTCAGCCAATTCGCGTCCTGGCTCGGCATAGCGTAGATGGCTGGCGATCACTGCACCGTGACGCTTTAACCCGCGCTTCCTTCTGCTCCTGTGCCATTGAATGGTCTAACCGGCGCGTCCTGCTGCTCCTGTGCCCCTGAATGGTTTTGCCTTTTGTTTTTGACTTTGATCTTGACTTTTGTTTTTGACTTTGGTTTTTGTTTTTGGGGTGGCTGGTGGTTTGTAGAGTAGTGTTTGCTGACCTCGCTCCCTTTGCTCTTTGAGAGGGTGAGGTCAGTGGACATGGAACGGAAAGCCACCAGCCACCCGTCCCTGAAAGGGACGTGTTTTTCGAACTGATGCGGGGCGTACAGTGCATGCCGGTCAGCGTGTGGCGCGGGAGCGTGCCCCGGCGCACGCACTCGTCAAGGGTGCCGGTGATGACGCGGCGGACGTTGCCCCGGTACTCGTCCTGGTAGCGGCCGAGGGTCGTGTTGAGCAGGTGCTTTACCTCGGCATCCATCCGCGCGACTTCAAGCACGCTCTTTCCCCGCAAGAGCCTCGTCACGGCAGGGTTAGAGAAGTTGCTGCGGTAAATGGCCTTGGTCCTCGGGCCGGCCTTCGCCATGCCATCGATGTACGGGCCGCAGAGGGGCAGGAATTCCACGATGCCGGCGCGGGGGTCGGTGAACATCGCGCCTTGCGTCTGCTTGCCGGTCGATACGTGAGCTGGAACGTCTGCGCGCGCGGTCAGCGTTCCGAAAGACTGCTCGCGCTGCCGGGAGCTGACCGAGTACCGCACGGTCCACTTATGGGGGCAGTCGCCGACCTGCGCGGGCTCGCACGTGTGCTGGCAGGTGCCGGCCGCGCACCCCTTGTTGCTGTCGGGATTGTGATGGGACCGGTCGCACTTCTTGAACACCGTGGCCTGTACCAGCGTATTCTGTGCGGAGGAGGCTTTGCGCGGCATGTCCCGTCTCCTGACTTTTGCCTGACTCTATCCCATCCTGCGGGTCATTGACCTGCATTAATAGCTATTCTTCCAGTCATCCGGACCTGATCCCGGTAGCGTCATTGTCACTAGGCACGATCTTCCCTGGTACTTGGACGCCGTGCTCACCGCCCTCGCATGCGGCTTCGCCCCAGCCGCCCTCAGAGATCCGCCACCCTGCCGCCCGCCAAGAAGCGAACGGGCGTGGGGAGCGTCAGCCGGTCGGTATCAAGTCGGCGACTTCTGGGTGGAGCTTGGCGAGCGCCTGGTCGAAGGTGGCGAGGCGGGCGGAGTAGGAACGCGCGAGATGCGCCAGGTAGGCATCGGTCACCTGGCGGTGGCCGATGATCCCGGCTACCGGGATGTCTTGATAGGAAGCGTTGTCGGGCCAGAACTCGTGCCGTGGGCTGCCGGCGATCTCTTGCAGCACCGAACGGGCCGACTCGGCGGACTGGCCCTCGCGGATCAGGAGCCGCATCAGGCTGCCCTGGGTGATAGGGCAGGTGGCGAAGCCGGTCCCGGACGCAACGAACCACGCCTCGGCGTGGCCATGGTGAACGTGGTTGTCAACGACGAGCGCGATCAGCACATTGGCGTCGAGCAGGACGGCTGACATTTAATCGTCCTCGAGCGCGCGGACGTCTTCGGTAGTGATCATGCGGCCCAGGCGCACGACGGGCAGCCCGGTCGCGGCACTGTGCGTCATCTCCGCCGCCCGGCTCTCGCCGAGCCCGCGGCGCATGAGGAAAGCGACGGTTTCGCTCAGTGTGCGGTGAGTATCCCTGGCGATCGCCACCACTTGTGCGTGAAGATCAGCGGGAATATCAACGGTGGTACGCATAGACGCATCATATCATCAATGCATCATGATGTGCGAGGGAGCTCCGCGAGACCCAGGCCGCCTGCGAGACCAAGGCCGGCGACTGCGCCGGCAACTGTGAGCGACCCGCGCCGGCTCGCCTTTAGGCGCGTGATCCGACGGTCTTCATCAACCACCGCAGACCCCCTGAATAAGCCGTAGTTGTGTGGACGCTTCTGATAAGTAACTGAAGGTGATTGAGATGTTGCTCTAAGCTATGCTCGTGCCAATAACCTCTCGTAATGTAATCGCTACTGATCGTCCATCTGATCAGGTCGGCGAGCCAATGGAGCGAGCTGCCTTTGGCCCGCTCCTCGGTCGGCGTCCCTGGTGGGTCTGGGTGACGCCGTTCGCCGTCACGCTCACGGTTTTGCTCACAAGGAACGCGTTCCTGTTCTCCACCCCCGAGTATGAGTCCTCCGACATGGGGGCGAACTCGATCCTGATTGAGCAGGCCCGCAGGTTCACCCTGCTGGTCGGCAACTACTCCAGGGAGGGCTTCAACCATCCTGGCCCCGCCTTTCTTTACGTGGAGTCATGGGGCGAGCAGATCTTCTGGGCCATGCTCCGTGTCGTGCCGACCGCGTGGAACGGTCAGCTGATCGGGCTCTACATCCTCAACGCGGTCTTCGCGGCATGCGTGGTGGCCGTGACGTACGGCTGGATCCGCTCGGTGCGCGGGGCGCTTGCGGCCGGCGCGGTCCTTGCCCTCTTCGGCGTTATGCACCCGGCGGTGTTCAACTCGGACTGGATGCCGTACGTGTACGTACCGGCGTTCCTCACGTTCGTGGTGTCGCTCGCCTCCGTGTTCGCAGGCCGCTCAGGCGACGCGTGGATCCTGGCGCTGTCGGGCTGGTTTCTCCTCCACGGGCACGCGGCCTTCCTGTTCATTGTGCCGAGCATGGTGGCCATCCCCGTCATCGTGCGAACCTGGCCGAAGATGCGCGCGGCGCTCAATTCCACCCCGGCGAGCGAGGGACAAGACCACGGCGGTGACATGCGGGAGTTCTGCCGCGAGATCCTTGCGCGGCGGCGGACCTGGCTGCCCGTCGTCATCATCAGCGCGGTCTTCGCGCTGCCGCTGATTCTCCAGTGGGAGCTCATGGGACCGGGGAACTTCCAGGCGTACTTCACCTACCAGTCGTCCGGGGGCGCTGGCGTCCACACCCTTGCCCAGGTGACGGACTACGTGCTCTGGTTCTGGTGGCCGCACGCGAACGCCTGGGCGGCACCGTTGACCCTGGCAGTCGTGGCCGCGGGGTTCACTTTGCTGCTCCCGGCAGGCAGCGCCCGGCGGTTCTGCTGGTCGCTGCTGATCTTTGATGCGCTCTCATGCGCGGCGGTCGCCGCCTATGCGCTGATCGGCGTCGATGACATGGACCAGTACTACATCTGCTACTTCTCCTGGTCCAACGCGGTGGTCCTGGTGCTCGTCACCGCTATCGCCGTGGCCGAGCTGATCGCGTCGATCGGCTCGAGGAAGGCCGTTGACGGCGAGATCCGCAGCGGTCGCGCCGTGAGCGTACCAGGGCTGGCTGGCTCCGCCGTGACGGCTGCCGCGGCGCTGGCGGCCTGGTACGCGTTCGCGGTGGCGCCGGCCACCACGCTGACAACGGTCTATGTCGACCCGGAGAATCCGGCGGCGGGTTACAACACTGACGCGATGCTGCCGAGCGGTGTCGCCAAGATGGGTGCCCTGGCGGACGGGCGCGTGATCGCCTTGACATTCCCGCATGGCGGGTGGACGACCGTCACCGGCATCCTGGTGCAGGGGGAGCGGACCGGCGTCAGGGCCTGCGTCGCCGACCCGTACTGGAGATTCATGATGTCGAGCCAGTTCATCTGTACGCCGGCGCAGCTCGCGGAGGGCTATCCGATGGCCGTCTACCCGACGGGTACGCAACCGCGAGGGGTGACGGCGGTGGCGCAGTTTGAGGGCGCCATCGCGGCGCGGGGAGTGAGCGCAACGTCCTAGCTGCATCCCCGACATAGTGCGTACCGCATGGACCGGCCCGGTGCAATTCAACCGATGTGTCCATTTTCTCTAAATTTTCCCAACTTAGACGGATCGACATACGTAAACTGGCGTAGCCAATCGGGCCATCCGGGGGAGTGGGTCTGCGGGCGCACTGGAGCGCGAGCCGGGGAAGAACTGGAGTGGCATTGTCTTGGAACCACGTCGGGTTTCCGTCGCCGCAGACAGCTCGAGTAGCCGGTTACGGGACGGATGCTCGTTACGGGGTAGCGCAGCCTGGTCTCTGGCGGGCGGCGGCGCGCCAGCGCCCGCCCGGCACCGTCGGCCGCAGGCGGAGAAGAGACGACGCCGGGACGCTCCGTGCCGGAGCAGCCTAGCGTGCCGCGAAGGTCTCCGGGCAGGAACGAGAGGAAGCTGGGCATCTGGTGCTCCCGGTGCCGCCGCAGCGACTCGGAGAAGTTCGCTTACGTCCGGCGGCACACCTGGGTGCTGACGCTCTGCACGGTGCTGACCTTCCCGCCGTTGGTCTACAGCCAGGTCCGGCTCGTTCATCGAATCGCCCTGGTTCCTGCTCTACGCTGCCGTTCATGGCGCTCGGGACGCTGACCTTCTTCGTCTCGCTGCTGGCGGACGGGTTCGGCGCGGAGTTCGACCTGGCCGAGCACCGCAGGATCGTGGCGGGCTGGCGGCCGTGGCGGTACCCGTCGGTCGACGTGTTCCTGCCCACCTGCGGCGAGCCGATCGAGCTGCTCCGCAACAGCTGGACGCACGTCGCCGCGCTGCGCGCCGCCTACCGGGGCACGGCTGACGCCGTACGTGCTGGACGATTCCGGCCAGCCCCGAGCTGAAGGCGCTGGCCAAGAAGTTCGGGTTCGCGTACGCGGCCCGGCCGGACCGGGGCTGGTACAAGAAGTCGGGCAACCTCAAGTACGGCTTCGAGATCTCCGACGCGGAGTTCATCCTGCTGCTCGACGCCGACTTCGCGCCGCGCGCCGACCTGCTCGACGAGACGCTGCCCTACTTCGACGCCGTTCGCCGACGTCGGGATCGTGCAGACACCGCAGTACTTCCACGTGGTGGACGAGCAGACCTGGGTGGAGCGCGGCGCGGGCGCCATCCAGGAGCTGTTCTACCGGTCCATCCAGACGGTGCGGGCCCGCCGGGACGGCGCGATCTGCGTCGGCAGCTGCGCGGTCTACCGCCGGGCGGCGCTCGACCAGAACGGCGGCATGTCGCTGGCCGAGCACTCCGAGGACCTGCACACCGGCTTCGACCTGTACCGGCTCGGCTGGCGGATGCGCTACCTGCCGGTGGCGCTGTCCACAGGGAACTGCCCGGACAACGTCATGGCCTTCATGAACCAGCAGTACCGCTGGTGCTCGGGCACGATGAGCCTGCTCAGGGAGCGGCAAGTTCTGGACCGCCAAGCTGCCGCTGCACAGCCGGCTCTGCTACCTGGCCGGCCTGGCCGGGTACGCGTACACCGCCGTCTTCACGTTCGTCGCGCCCGCCCTGGCGATCGGCATGCTGCTGCTTCACCCCCGGGTTCCTGCTGCTGAAGAACATGATCTTCATCGCTCCCGGTGCTGTTCTACGCGGGCGTGATCTACCCGATGTGGCACCGGTCGCCGTACCGGCTCGAGGCCTGGTCGGTCCGCGTGCTGTCCGGCTGGGCGCACGTGTTCGCGCTCTGGGACATGCTCACCGGGCGGCTGCGCGGCTGGCAGCCGTCGGGCACCGGGGCCAAGCGGCAGGACGGCCGGCGCCGCCTCTGGGCCGGCGCTGATCGGCTGGTCGCTGGCGCACCGCGGTGCTGTGGACCGGGCTGGCGATGTGGCGGATGATGACGATGGACGCCTGGAACTTCTTCCTCACCTTCGTGCTCGGCGTGTTCCAGGTCGTCGTGGTGGGGCGCATCCTCATCTCGCCGCGCAACGAGCGCGCGGTGCGATGACGCGCCGCTGACCCGCCGGGTCGCGCTCGGCGGCGCGCGGGCTCGGCGCTCGCCGCTGGCGCTCTCCGCCTGCGGCATGCTCGACGGCCGCCCACGTCGGGCGACGCCGGCACGCTCGGGCGGCCGGCCGCGCCGGGCGGCGACGGTCACGCAGCCGCCGGCCCCGACCGCGCGTGCCGCCGAGCACGCTCTCGGCCGCCGCGCTCGACCACCCGGACGGCAAGTTCTTCGGCATCGAGGCCAACGGCTCGCCCGACTCGCTGTCGCCGGCGCAGCAGGTCTCGGCGCCGGTCGGCCGCAACCCGAACCTGCTCGGGCAGTACGTGGAGTGGGGCAGCCCCTTCGACGCAGGCCGCCGCCGCCCGGGCGACGAGCTACGGCGCGCTCTACTACATGGCCTGGGAGCCGTTCGGCACGACGGTGGCGTCCATCGCCGACGGGCGCGAGCGACACCTACATCACCAGCGTCGCCAAGGCGGTGCGCGCGTTCGGCGGCCCGGTCGCGATCAGCTTCGGGCACGAGATGAACGGCAACTGGTACCCGTGGGGCACCAGCCAGACCACGCCGGCCGAGTTCGTCGCGGCCTGGCGGCACATCCACGACCTGTTCGCCGCGGCCGGGGCGACCAACGTGATCTGGATCTGGAACCCGAACATCATCAACCCGATGCCCAACGTCGAGCTCGCGCCGTACTGGCCGGGCAGCGCCTACGTGAACTGGGTGGGCCTCACCGGGTACTTCGCGACCACCGGGCCGGATACCTTCGCCGGGCTCTACGGGCCGACCATGACCGAGATCAGGCAGTTCACCAGCAAGCCGTTCATCATCGCGGAGACCGCCGTCGAGACCGGCCCGGACGAGGTCGACGTCCATCCAGCAACCTGATCGGCGGGGTCGAGGCCACGGCGACGTGCTCGGCTTCGTCTGGTTCGACTACGACAAGGACGGCGTGGACTGGACGCTCGGCGATGCGCCCGGTCGCGCGCGCCGCGGCTGGCCAGCGGCATCGCCGGGATGCACCTCGTCAGCCTGACGGAGATGAGCGACGCCGACCGAGCTCCAGGCGCGCTCGAGGCATCCAGGCCAAGTGACTGTTCGCCTCGGCCGCGCAGCGGTGCTGCCCAACGCCGACCAGCGAGAACCGGTTCGTGCGGGCTCGAGGCTGACACCGTGCAGACCGGACCGCCGCGGCCGGCGCCGCCCGGCCACCGGACGACCTCGGCGACCGGGAGATCGCACCGGATGCCGCGCACCGAGCAGCGGGCACGGCTGGCCGGCGCTATGCGGATCGCATCCCGCGCCGGATCTGGGTCAGCCGCGCCGTGCTGTTGCTCATCATGGGCCTGCAGGCGGCGCTCACGCTGCGGATGTCCAACACGGCGTTCGAGGACGAGGCGCCTGTACCTGTACGTCGGGCCACCTGGAGATCGCGCACTTGCTGCACGGCGCCGCGCTGCAGGGCGACTACCCGTCCTACTTCTCCGGCGCGCCGGTGCTCTACCCGGTGCTCGGCGCGCTGGCCGACAGCATCGGCGGGCTGGCCGCGGCGCGGGCGCTCAGCCTGCTCGAGATGCTGGCGGTCACCGGCCTGATCTACGCGATGACCAGGCGGCTGTTCAACGAGCGGGTCGGCGCTGTGCGCGGCGGTCGTCTACGCGGTGACCGAGCCGGCCCTGTTCCTCGGCCACCTGGCCACCTACGACGCCACCGGCGCTGTTCCTGCTCAGCGCTGGCGACCTGGCTGGTGGTGCGGTCCGCGGACCATGCCGCGGCCGCTGTACCTGCTGGCCGCGCCGGTCGCTGGTGCTCGCGGTCGCGACCAAGTACGCGACGCTGCTGTTCGTGCCGAGCGTCATCGCGCTGGCCGGGCTGGCCGCCGCGCCCACGGCTCGGCCGCAAGACGCGTGGTCACGTCGGCCGCGCTCGGCGCGGCCACCGTCGCGCTGCTGCGTCGGGGCGGCGTACCTGGCCGGCCCGGACTACCTGACCGGCGTTCGAAGTTCACCACGCTCGACCGCTTCGAGGGCACGCCGTCCACGTCAGTCGCTGCTCTGGGACGTCGCCGCAGTGGGTCGGCGTTGCCGTTCCTGCTCGCTGTGACCGGCGCGGTCGCCTGCGTGCTGCGGCCGTTCACCGACCGGAGCGAGCTGATCGGCGCCCGGCGGCAGCCGGGCCAGGCGGGCGCTGCTCGGGCGGTGCTGACGGCGGGCAGCGCGCTGCTCGCACCGATCGAGCAGATCCGCATCCACACCGAGACATCGCTGTACAAGCACGTCGGGTTCGGGCTCGTGCTGGCGGCGCCGATCGCCGGGGTCGGCCTGGCCCGGATCATCGGCGACCACTTCCGGCGCACCCAGGTCGGGATCGCGATCTGGGGCGCCGTCGCTGGCGATCGGCATGACCTGCGCCAACAACCTCTTCGACGCGCTGGCCGAACTCGACGCGTGTTCATCGCCGACCTGGCCCGCTACGTCCAGCCCAGGCGACGCGCTACCTGGTCGAAGTGGACGAGGTGCCGATCTACTACCTGCGCGGCAACCCGCGGACGCCCAGCCGCGCCAGTTCACCTCGACCTACTTCATCGGCTACATCGAACAGGCAGGGCCAGTGCCTGACCGGGGACGCGGGCTACGTTGCCGCGATCTAGGCGGGCTACTTCAACGTGGTCGCGTTCAACTACCAGACCACGCCCGCCGTGGACGCGGTCCTCGCGCGGACCCTGGCCGCCGACCCGGACTACAGCCTGGCCGCCGTCATCCCCAACGGCAACGACACCGTTCGCCAGTACATCTGGGTCATGACCTGCTCGGGGTGCGCCCGCGTCGCTGACACGGTGTGCGCCTTTACCGGTGATGACAGCTGGCGGGGATGGCCCGTGTCGTTCCATACCGCGAGGCCGAGCCCGGCGACCAGCAGCGGGAAGATGACCCAGGTCTCGCACAGCTTGGCCGTCGTGATCTGGAACGGCCTCGGCAGCAGGTGGAACTCGTGCATGCTGAACGGCCAGAAGATCGGGCAGCCGCCGTGCGTCAGCTCGTCGCCGGCGATGTGCGCCGCGCAGCCGAGCGCGATCACGACCGCGAGCATCGGAATGTGCCACGGGCCCACCGGGAGCCGGGTCAGGTCCGCGCCGGTATAGCAGGTGACCACCGCCGCGGCGATGCCGAGCAGGTCGCCGTGGTGCCCGCCGACGTGCAGCGCGCGCAGTGCGGCGGAATAGAGCAGCGAGAGGAACAGCACGGCGGGGACGATGTGCCAGGAGAACACGGGGTGCCCGAGCCCGGTCACCTTGGGCCCGGACAGCTGGTACGCCCCGGCGGCGAACGCGCCCGCGGTGAAGGCCGCGATTCCGAACAGGCTGTGCGTGCCGTGCCGGTGCCCGCCGGACAGCTTCGCCACCAGCCAGGAGAACCCCTCGGTGAGGAACCCGAACGAGCTGGAGACCGAGGTGTCCCGATGGTCGATGTCCGGCAGCACGCCCGCCCCCGCGCAGAGCACGATTCCCGCCGCCAGGTGCGCGTCGGTCACGTGCAGCGCCGGAGCGAGCCCGGCGAAGACGAGCGCGCCGCTCAGCGCGTGATCCCTGCCCATCATGGTCAGTAGACCACGTAGCCAATCGCGTTCGTGCCCGCGTCGGCGCGGTTGATGGAGACGACACCGGTCTTGGCCGGGTCGGGGAAGGCCATGACCTTCAGTCCCGTGGCGCCGTTGACGATCACGTCGTTGGTCACGTGCCACTTGGTGTCGAAGATCGCCACCCGCAGCCTGGCCGGCGACAGACCCTGGACGCCGTTGTCGATGCCGAACGCGATGTGGTGCGCCGTTCCCGGTGGCACGGCGATCACGGTGTGCGCGTTCTTCCCGAGGTTCAGCTGTCCTGACTGCAATTCCGCCTCCGTGGTGACGGTCGAATCCGTGGTGAAGAAGTTCTCAAGCAGGAGCGACTGGTCCAGGTTGAGCGCCACTCCGTTGACGATCGCGTTCGGCGTCCACTGCGTGCCGTCGGCGTTGATGCTGAGCGCGCCGCAGGTGCCGGGGCCGCAGATGTGCTCGCCGACTTCGTAGTGCGCGGTCCATAGCCGGACTGACGCCCTGGCAATGCCCGCCTCGCTCAGCACCGGCAGGATTTCGTTGTTCATCGTGGACGCGCTGGCGTACACGCAGGGTCGCTGGATGCCCCGCTTCCGCTGCGCGTCGTACCAGGCGGGAATGTCGGACGGGACGGACGCGCCGGGCTCGACGTCGAGCGCGTCGGCGTTGTCGTTGGAGAACAGCGCGACCGACAGGTGCTGGGCCTTGGGGAACGCGGCCACGATGAAGGCGTAGTTGGGCTGGTTGCCGAGGTGGCCATCGACATACCCGGCGTAGGCGTCGCCACCGGGCGGGAACTGATCGTTCGTGATGGTGTCGTACATAATTATCCCGGCCACCCCCAAAAGGTAATGCCTTCCGGGGGTGGCCGGGATGAAAACCTCCGACCTGGGGCGGCGGTCAGCCGCCGGTCGGGGTGCCGCAGTTGGCGCAGAACTTCGCCGCGCCGGGCAGCTCGGTCCCGCACTCGGTGCAGTGCTTGACCGCCGGCGCCATCACCTGGCCGCAGCTCATGCAGAACTTGGCGCCTGCCGGGTTCGAGGTGGAGCAAGCGGCGCACACGACGCCGGACGGTGCCGGGGCGGGCGCGGCCGCGGCGGGCGCCGCGGGTGCCGGTGCCGGTGCTTGCGGGGCCGGCTGCTGCAGCGCGCCGCCGAGCCCGCCGCCGAGCCCGAGGCCGGCCGCGAGGAACGCCCCCTGGGTCGAGCCGCCGCCCTGGGCCATGCCCTGGCCCGCGCCGAGCGCCATCTCGCCCGCCGCGTACTGCCCGAACCCGCCGGCCAGCTGGGAGTAAGAGGTGTCCTTGGCGAGCTGCTTAAGCTGCGCCGCGTCCTCGGGCGACAGGTTGATGTCGAAGTTGCCCATCCGGGTGATCGCGATCCCGTAGGCCTCGAGCTGCCCGTTGCCCGCGGTGATGGCGGCCTGCTCGATCTCCGGCGAGTGCACCGACAGGCCCAGGATCGGCCACCCGTTCGCCACCACCTGCGTGGTGACGTTGGTGCGCAGCACCTTCAGCACCTGGTCGCTGACCCAGCCGGCGATCTTCTCGTTGTCGCTCACGTCGACGGTCGCGGTCAGGTTGGTGATCAGCCGCGCCGGGTCGATCACACGCAGCGCATAGTCGCCGAAGACACGAAGCGTCACCACGAGCCCGGTCCGCGGGTCCTGCACGTCATCGACGCGCCCGCCGAACTTGAACCCGGTGTACTCGCGGGTGCCGACAAAGTAGAGCTCCGCCCGGTAGGCGTTGCCGCCGGTCGCGAAGTCGATGATCGCGCCCAAGCCGGGGATCTCGTCGGCGTCGACCGAGTGCCGACCCGGCCCCATGGTCGCCGCGATCTGGCCGGTGTTGACGAACAGCGCAACTTCGTCCGCGTTGACGATCGCGTGCGTGAAGCGACGGATCGTGACATCGGGCCACTTGAAAACGATCTGGCCCTTACGGTCATCAGGTACCGCGATAAATTCCCGCGAAAACAGTGCCATGTCAGAAACGATACCGGCCATCAGCCGTAAACGCCCCTTAGCAGCCAAGGTACGTCCGGAACTGCTATGTTTTCGTGCCGTGGAAGCAATCTTGTGTGGGTGGTGCCGAGCAAACAACCAGCCGGGGGCCACCAGTTGCATAACGTGCGGTGCGCCGCTCGACGTCCGGGACAAGGTCAGCGACTCCGGCTGGCGCGAGTCGCCGCGCCTGCGGGACATGACCGAGCTCCGGTTCTCCCAGAGCACCTGCCAGGTCGAAGGCGAGCTTGTTCCCGTCGCCGAGATCGCCCTGGCCCCCCAGGACGGCGTCTACTTCGAGCACCACGTGCTGCTCTGGAAAGACGAGTCCGTTCCCCTCTCCTCCCTCAAGACGAACGGGCCCAGGCGCTCGCTCGGCGGCATGCCGCACATCGTGTCGGTCGCCAACGGCCCCGGCCGGGTCGCGTTCTCCCGCGACGCGCCCGGCGAGCTTGTGGTGCTCCCGCTGCACCCGGGCATGGAGCTCGACGTCCGCGAGCACGCGTTCCTGCTCGCGTCGCACTCCATTAGCTACTCGTTCGTCCGGATCAAGGGCCTGGCCAACGCGCTGCACGGCGGCAACGGCATGTGGATGGACCGGTTCGTCACCTCCAACCAGTCCGGGCTGCTGATCCTGCACGGCAACGGCAACGTCCTGCAGCGGACCCTCGGCGCGGGCGAGAAGATCCTGGTCGAGCCGGGCGCCTTCCTCTACAAGGACTCCTCGGTGACCCTGCAGACCCAGCAGGTCCAGCTGAAGACGGGGATGCTCGGCCACCACAACATGTACCTGGCGGAGATGACCGGCCCGGGCCGGGTCGGCATCCAGTCCATGTACGTCCACCACGGCTCCGGTGAGTAGCGGGGCGCGCCGATGAACACCTACGTCTGCCGGTTCTGCCGGCAGCCAAGCGACCCGAGCGCGCCGACCTGCCCGCTGTGCGGCGCGCCGGTCGACATCAGGGACTCGGTCAGCGATTCCGGCTGGACCAAGCAGCCGCCGATCAGGGACATGGCGAAGCTGCAGTTCGGCCAGTCGCACGTGCAGATCGCGGGCACCATGGTGCCGATCGCCGAGTTCAACCTGGCGCAGCAGGAGATGGTGTACTTCTCGCACCACGTGCTGCTCTGGGCCGACCCGGCGACGCGGATGCAGAACATGTCCATGCGCGGCGGCTGGAAGCGGATGATGGCCGGGATGCCGCTCATCATGATGGAGGCGCACGGGCCGGGGCACATCGCGCTGTCGGACAACCACGCCGGCGAGGTCATCGCGCTCCCGCTCCAGCACGGCCAGTCCATCTGGGTCAAGGAGCACCGGTTCCTCACCGCGACGGGGAACATCCGCTACGACTGGGCGATCAACGACGTCTGGTACGTCACGGGCGACGACAACGAGCAGGAGACGCACTACCCGATGGGGCAGTGCGGTGACGTGTTCACCGCCACCGAGCGCCCCGGGCTGCTGCTACTGCACGCCCCGGGCAACGTGTTCATCCGGGACCTGAAGCAGGGGCAGTCGCTGCTTGTCCAGCCGAGCTCGCTGGTGTACAGGGACATGAGCGTCCGGGTTCACCTGCACCTGGAGTACCCGCGGAGCCAGGGGTTCGCCTTCTGGCGTTCGAACTTCGACTACCGGAACATCTTCATCCGGATCACCGGTCCGGGCCGGGTCGCGGTCCAGTCGATCTTCGAGCGGCCGGAGGAGATGGAAATGATCAGGAACCACTCCTACGCGACGCGGCATCGCTGGTAAGCGTTGTTAGTCGTCTTACCTGCTAGACGAGGGTAGGACGCGGGCAGATCTGGGTACCCGAGCGGTGGATGACCCGCGCCGATTGGTCCCCGCTGCCCGCGTCGCTCGCGCCCATGCTCGCCGCGCCCGGCTCGCCGCCCGCCGGGCGGCTGGCCGAGTGGGCGGTGGAGATGAAGTGGGACGGGGTCCGCGCCCTCGCGTTCATCTCCGGCGGCCGTCACCGGCTCGTCTCGAGGACCGGCAAGGACATCACCCGCACGTACCCGGAGCTGGCCGGGCCGGCCGAGGTTCTCGGGCAGGGGGAGCCGCTGCGGCAGGTGCTGCTCGACGGCGAGATCGTCGCGTTCACCGACGGGCGGCCAGACTTCGAGGCGCTGCAGCCGAGAATGCACGTGTCCTCGGCCGACGCGGCGCTCCGCCTCTCGTCCTCGATTCCCGTCACCTACCTGGCGTTCGACGTGCTGCAACTGGAGGGCGTCCCGCTGTTCTCGCTGCCGTACTTCACGCGCAGGGAAACCCTCAAGACCATCATGGGGAACGGTCCCGGCTTTCTCATCCCGCCCGATTTCCCCGGACCCGACCTGGACGCCGTCCGCGGGGCCTCCGTCGCCACCGGGCTCGAGGGCGTGGTCGCCAAGCGGCTCGACTCAGTGTACGAGCCGGGTGCCCGGTCGGGGAGCTGGCTGAAGGTCAAGAACCTGCTGCAGCAGGAGGTCGTGGTGGCCGGCTGGAAGCCGGGCCAGGGCAACCGGGCCGGGCTGATCGGCTCGCTAATCGTGGGGGTGTATTCCCATACCGAGCCGCAGGCCCGATATCCTCGCCTTTCCATCGGGCCTGCCCTGGGGGGTACGGGGGGTCGCCCCCCCGGACGACTACTGTACGCCGGCCACGTCGGCACCGGATTCTCCGATCCGGTGCTGCGGATGCTCACCCGGTTGCTCGAGCCGCTGCGCCGCCCCGGCTCCCCGTTCGACGGCCCGGTGCCCGCCGAGTATGCCGGGCCCGCAGTCTGGGTAGAGCCCCGGCTAGTGATCGAGGTGACGTTCAACCGGTGGACGCGGGCGGGTCGCATGCGGGCCCCGGCCTACCGGGGGGTGCGTGACGACAAGAACCCTGCCGACGTGGTCAGGGAGACATAGGGGTACTTGCGTAGTTGCCTAATTGCCTCGGGAGGCGCGGTGGCCGAGACCGGCACGGGTGACAAGATCGCGGTTCAGGTGGACGGGCGTTCGCTCACGCTGACCAACCTGGCCAAGGTGCTCTACCCGGCGGACGGGTTCACCAAGGCCGAGGTGCTCGACTACTACCAGCGGATCTCCCCGGTGCTGCTGCCGCACATCGCCGACCGCCCGATGACGCTGCGGCGCTACCCGCACGGCGTGGCCGACCTGTCGTTCTTCGCCAAGCACGCGCCCGCGCGCCACCCGGACTGGCTGCGCACCGAGGAGGTCGTCTCGCGCAGCTCGCGCGCCCGGTCGCCCGGCGCGCCGGTCCGCTATCTGGTCATCGACGACCTGCCCGCGCTGATCTGGGCGGTCAACCTGGCCGCGCTCGAGCTGCACGTCCCGATGTGGCGCTTTCCCGCTGCGGAACCGGATCTGCTCGTCTTCGACCTGGACCCGGGGGCGCCCGCCACGATCGTCGAATGCTGCCGGGTGGCGGAGGCGCTCCGCCCGGTGCTCGAGGCCGAGGGGCTGCGGCCACTGGCGAAAACGTCGGGCGGCAAGGGACTGCAGCTCTACGCGACGGTCAGCGGCCTGACGGCCGAGCAGGCGAGCGACCTGGCCCTGGGGTTCGCGCAGCGGCTCGAGCGCGAGCTGCCGCGCCTGGTCGTGTCGCGGATGACGAAGTCGGCGCGGACCGGCAAGGTGTTCATCGACTGGTCGCAGAACAACGGCTCCAAGACGACCATCGCCCCCTACTCGCTGCGCGCCCGCGACCTTCCCACCGTCTCGACCCCGGTCACCTGGGAGGAGGTGGCCGCCTGCCGCGAGGTCGCGGACCTTACGTTCACCGCCCCCGACGTCCTCGCCCGCGTCGAGGCGCACGGCGACCTGTTCGCGCCGCTGGCGGGCTGACGTTCGTACGTCCTAGGGGACTTCTATGCCGCCATGGCGTTCGGCCAGCAGCAGGACGGCGTAGGCGGCGAGGGTCGTGTCGTCGACGATCCGGCCGTCCCTGACCATCTGCTCGAACTCGTCCCTGGGCACCCACTCGTGCTTGAGCCCGAGCTCCTCCGGCTCTAGGTCGTTCGGTCCCGGCGTCAGTTCTGTGGCCAGGAAGTACTCGCCGTACTGGTTGGTGATCCCGTGCCCGGCCGCGACCGAGCCCAGGTGGGTCATCCGCCCCGCCCGCAGGCCGGTCTCCTGCGCGAGTTCCATCCGGGCGAGCTCCTCCGGCGTCCCCGACTCGTCGTGCGGGAAGCCGCCCTGCGGAAACGACCAGCCCCGGCGGCCCAGCGGGTAGCGGTACTCCTCGACCAGGTGGAAGCCGCCGTTCGCGGCCGGGATGATGAGCGCGAAGTCGCGCTTGTCCACGAAGGCGTAGGTGCCTCGGGAGCCGTCGTTGCGCTCGATCTCGTCCCGGCGGAGCGTGATCCAGTTGTCGGCGTACACGACGCTGCTCGTCAGCATCCGGACTTCCGGCGTTTCGCCGGGCGCTTCCGGGGCGGTGGGCACAGCATCGTCGCGCGTCGTCTTCGTCTGCTGCGTCGTCTGGGTTGGCTCATTGTGCACGGCATCATTGTGCCCTGACGTCGCGACCAGCGGGTTACGACCGGCGGAACGAGGGATCGTAGCCGTCGGCGCGGCGCTCTCGACGGCTCAGGTCCCAGACTGGGACATGTCTTGTGGCTGGCAGGCCAGCACAGACGTGTCCTGCGACTGATCGGAGGGGCCCGCCTGTTCGTGCGTTTGGCTGCCGGGCACCGGTAGATCACCGGAGCCGGTCTCGCCGGTTTGCGCGGGAAGATCGCCAGAACCGGAGTCACCATGGGACTCGCCAGTGGGCGCCGGGAGATCGTCAGGCCCGGAATCGGCGGAGAACTCGTCGGTGGGCACCGGAAGATCGCCAGAACCGGAGTCGCCGGTAAGCTCGCCGGTCGGCGTGGGGAGCTCATCGGCACCGGGCTGATCCGAAAGCTGATCGGTGGGCACGGGGAGGTCGTCCTGGTCCCCGGTTGAAGACCCCCCCGAGGAGGAGGACGACTGCGAGTCGGTGGAGGAGGACGACTGCGGTCCCGCCTGGCTGGACGACAGCGGATCAGACGAGGAGGACGTCAACGAACCGGTGGAGGTGAACGTCTGCGCGTTGGTGGATGAGGCCACCGGAGCTCCGGCAGAGACGGTGACGACCCGCTGCGCGAGGCGCGCGTCCCCTTCGCCCCCAGCTTCTTCAATTTCCGCAAGATCGTCGGCCTGGTGGAGGTCGTCGCTGACGCGTATCCGGGGCTCGTCTGAGAGAGGCTCAACTCTCACCCGAGCGGTATCCGCACCCACCTCCGTTGTGTCTGCAACTCCTTCGGCCGTCTCCGTGCCGACGTCGGCGGTTGTGGTGGCGGCCTCCGTGGTCTCGGCCATCGTTCCGGCGGATGTGGCACCTAGCTCGGAGGTTGTGGCGACGGTCTCGACGGTCTCGACGGTCTCGACGGTGGCGCCGGCGACTTCGGGCGCTACGGCAGCGAGACAGACCGCCGCCGCTCCCGCGCTGAACCCGAGCATCGCTTCCTGTGCGCCATCGGCTTCCCAGTCGCCGCTTCCTTCCTCCGCCGGTGCTTCGGGGACTCCTCCCGCTGGGAGTTCGCCCGCTGTGGCGTACGGATTGGCTCCCACGCCCGCATCCGGATCCCCGGTCTGGCCAGCAGACGAGGAGGACGAGGACGACGACTGCCCAAGGGTGGATGAGGAGCTATTCTGCGTGAGATCGAGGAACTGGATACCGCGGCTGGCGAGCTGATCTGAGATGCCTTCGGAGTGTTGGCCGTCCTCGGCAAAGGCGGCGTTGGTGATCACCTTTACGCACTCGCCAGCCTCGATGTGCCGAACCGCCTCGGCGTACAAATTGCGGTCTTCGGAACTGAGATTCGGGTCTACTGCGAGCTCGTTGAACTTTTCCACGACGACTTTGATGCCGGCGTCGAAGTTCCTATCCAGCGCCGTCGCGCTATAAACATCACTCCCAGTGGCGTATGCTTTGTTGTCGAAGATGTAAGGCAGGCCGTCTTTCATAGTCACGATGTCGGGCCCGGGAGCCGAGGTGCCGCCGATGTCAGGCTTGTAGTACAGCATGGTATGACCCTCTGCCGTCAGCCAGTCGGCGGTCATCCGTTCGCCAAAATTGCCCTGGGCGAGGTTATACGGCGTCGGATCGACACCTGGAGGAGGAGGGAGTCTCGTCACGTGTCATCACCCGTCAGGTCCAGATGCCCTTCATCGCCCGGCGTTCCTGTAGGGCGTTGTCCTGCAATTCTTCCATGAAAGACTTCATGCTTTCCGTATTGCCCGTGGCCACGATGCGATCGTGCTCTAGGTGGCTAGGGCTAGTGTCGAGATCCATCTCGATCCGCCCCGTCCCCGTGAGCGTGAGCAACGGGGGCTGCCGAAACTCCAGCCTTGTGATGTCATAGAGCCATCGCGAGTCGGCCCGGCGGGAAAATATACCGCGCCCGAAGTCGATTCTCCGGTCGTACACGGTATAGGTGGTGTATCGCTTGGCGACGAATGCGCTTATGAAAAGAAGCGGCCCGAGAAGGGCAACGGCGTCCAGCGCCAGGTACACATCCCCCAGGTTATTGGAATGAGATCGGCCCAGGATGTTGGCGACCGCGACCGACACCAGGGTGAGGAGCGGGCCGAACCAGAATCGGCGAAAGCTGCTAGCCCGGCGGCGCATCACGAACCTCAGCTCACCGCGTTTCTTGCTCGACGCGGCCAGCGCAGAAGGCTTGTCGAGCTCAGTGGCCAGGGACCTCGGCTGGTCGGGTGCCGGGCTGGTCGCTCCTGCCTCGCCGCGCTGGGCGCCGGCGGTTGGCGGGCGCTCGGCGTCGTTGCCCAGTGGGCGCTTGGCGTCATTGTCCAGCAGGCGCTCGGCGTCCGCAATTGCCTGCTGTATGAGTGGCTCATCGCGAATCGCTTGCGCCTTGCGCAGCACCTTGAGCGCGTCGGCGTACCGGCCGCGACGCTTGAGGGCGATCCCGTAGCACGCGAGCAGTTGGCTGTCGTTGGGGAAGTTTCTCAGCAGCTGATACAGGAGCCGCTCGGCTTCGGACAAGTCGCCCCGCTCGAACGCCGCAAAGGCAAGCGCCCGCTCGGGGTCGTCGCAGTCGTCGGATCCCGGGTCCGCGCTCCTGGCCCCTGCACTGCCGCGCCGGCGCGTCATCGCATCGAACTGCGGGCTCCCCGGCATGCCGGGAACTGGGCCCACCGGGGGCGCCGGGGGCGGTGGTGGTGGTGTGGTCATCGCGCGGACTCCCGTGTTTAACCGACTACCTTACGTAATCAGTTTAACACTTAGAGTGACAGCATTGCTGGATCATTTTGTCGGTGACGGTGTGTAGCATCGCAGGCGTGTTCTGCCGGACTTGCCGGGGGCCGACCCCAGACGGCCTTGCCCGGTGCTACCAGTGCGATCTCGCCCGGAGCCAGGCCGGGGAGCTGCTCGCGGACGTGGTGGCCCCGATCGCATACGCCGTCAGGGGCGGTCAGCTTGCCGGCGACCTGTGGCGGTACAAGTCGGACCGCGCAGACGCGGCGGAATCGGCGGCTCGGCTGCGAGCGATGCTGGTCGCCTACCTCGCGGATCACGGGGAGTCCGTGTGGCGCGCGGCGGGGATGGCGGCGCCCCCGGCGGTTGCCGCCGTGGTGCCGACCGGCCGGGGCCGCCCCGGTGGTCATCCCCTGCCGAGCCTGGTCCGGTCGTGCGTCGCCGTTCCGCTGGTCGGCCTGTCGGTCGCGCCGGAGGAGGCAGCGCACGTGCGCGGCGTCGACCCTCGCTGGCTCCGCGTCGACGGACCGGTGGCCGACGCGGACGTCCTGGTCGTCGATGACACCTGGGTGTCAGGCGGCAGTGCGCAGTCGGCCGCCGTCGCGCTCAAGCTGGCCGGCGCCCGTCGCGTCGCCATCATCGTCCTCGGCCGTCACGTCAACCCCGATGATCCGTGGTCGGCGCAGTTCCTTAGGGCGCACGCAATCGATCAACGGCAGGGTCATTATCCCATCCAACCAGGGGCGCGCCGGTCGTAACCTATGCGCATGGCGGTTAAGAAACCCGAGACGCACACCGCGCTGGTGCGGCGGGCACGGAAGATCAATCGGGTACTGGCGGAGACCTACCCGGAGGCGCACTGCGAGCTCGACTTCGAGAGTCCGTTCCAGCTGCTTGTCGCCACGGTGCTCTCCGCGCAGACGACGGACAAGCGGGTGAACCTGACCACGCCCGTGCTGTTCGCCAAGTACCCGACCGCCGAGGATCTCGCTGCGGCGAACCCAGAGGACGTGGCGGAGATCCTCCGGCCCACCGGGTTCTTCAACGCCAAGACGAAGGCGGTGATGGGCCTGTCCGCCGCGCTGACCGAGCGCTTCGGCGGGAAGGTGCCCAATAACCTCGAACAGCTGGTCACGCTGCCGGGCGTGGGTCGCAAGACCGCGAACGTGGTGCTCGGCAACGCGTTCGGCGTCCCCGGCATCACGGTGGACACGCACTTCGGGCGGCTGTCCCGCCGGTTCGGCTGGACGACGAGCGATGACCCGGTCAAGATCGAGGCCGACGTCGCCGAACTCATTCCCAAGTCCGACTGGGTGCTGCTCTCCCACCGGCTGATCTGGCATGGCCGGCGGATCTGCCATTCGCGCAAGCCGGCCTGCGGCGCGTGCCCGGTGGCGGACTGGTGCCCGTCCTTCGGCCTCGGCCCGACCGACGCGGCCACCGCCGCGAAGCTGGTCAAGGCCGGCCCATTTTCGTGACGGCGGATGAGCCGGGGCCGCCGGGGTGGCTCCGCGACCTCGCCGCGGCCGCCGCGGTGATGGAGGTGCCTCGAGTCGCGCGCCCGCCGGCCTCCGGCGGGCGACGCTCCGCCGTCTTGGTGCTGTTCGGCGACGGGGTGCGCGGGCCCGACCTGCTGTACATCCAGAGGAACGCGGGGCTGCGGAGGCATGCCGGCCAGCCCGCGTTCCCCGGCGGCAAGATCGAGGACAGCGACGACGGCCCGGTCGGCGCGGCGCTGCGCGAGGCCGCGGAGGAGACCGGCCTCGACTCGGCGGGCGTGGACGTGCTGGCGGCGCTCCCTGAGATGTTCATCGCCCGCAGCCAGTTCCGCGTAGTCCCGGCGCTCGCCTGGTGGCGGACGCCGAGCGCGGTCGGGCCGACTGACATCGGTGAGGTCGCGGCGGTGGAGCGGATCGGCATCGCCGATCTTGCCGACCCGGCCAACCGGCTGATGCTCCGGTTCCCCAGCGGGCACAGCGGTCCGGCGTTCCGCATCGGCCCGATGCTGATCTGGGGGTTTACCGCGCTGCTGACGGATCGGCTGCTCGCCCTCGGCGGCTTCGAGCGCCCCTGGGATGCCACCATCATCGGCGCGCTGCCCGAAGGGCTGGCGTGACCGGATACCTTGTACTGCGTGCGCGGTGATCTGCTTGATGTCGTCCTGGCCGTTCTCGCCGCCGCGTTCGCGGTCTCCGGCTACCGGCAGGGCTTCATCGTCGGCGCGCTGAGCTTCGTCGGCTTCGTCGGCGGTGCTGTGCTCGGCGCCGAGTTCGGTCCGGCTATTTCGCATGCCATCGTGGGCGGGCAGACCCAGCAGGCCGTCGTCGCGGTCGTGCTGCTTGTCAGCGCCGCCATCCTCGGGCAGTTCGTCGCGTCCTCCATCGGCGCGGCGGTCAGGCAGTCGGTTACCAGCCCATCGTCGACCGTCCTCGACTCCATCGGCGGGTCGATCGTCAGCGTCCTGTCCATGCTGCTCATAGCCTGGGCGATCGGGTCGGTGCTGACCGCGTCGTCCTTCCCCGTCGTTCTGGGGCAGGTTGATAACTCGGCCGTGCTCGGCACGATGGACAAGATCATGCCGTCGAAGGCCAAGACGATGTTCTCCGACTTCCGGCGGCTGCTCGCCAGCGGGCCGTTCCCGCAGGTGTTCAGCGGCATCGGGGCGGCGCGGCTGTTCGCGGTCAGCCCGCCCGACCCGGCCGTGCTGCAGGACCCTGGCTACCTGGCCGCGACCAGCCGGGTCGTCAAGGTGCAGGGCACCGCGCTGAGCTGTGACCGCAGCATCGAGGGGTCCGGGTTCGTCTACGCGCCGGAGCACGTGCTGACCAACGCCCACGTGGTGGCAGGCGTCAACCAAGGCCCGACGGTGACCACGATAGGCGGGAAGGTCTACCAGGCCAAGGTCGTGCTCTACGACCCGCAGGTCGACATCGCGGTGCTGTACGTGCCCGGCCTGAACTTGACGCCGCTGCAGTTCGACGACCAGGGCCAGGCCGGAGCGGAGGCGGTCGTGGCCGGCTATCCGCTCGACCACTCGTTCACCGCGGTCGCCGCCCGGATCGGCGGCACGCAGAACGCGGTCGGCCCGGACATCTACCAGAGCGGGACGGTGGACCGGCAGATCTTCGAGATCAGGGCGTTGGTCCAGCCTGGCAACTCCGGCGGTCCGCTGCTGAGCCCGTCCGGCACCGTCTACGGCGTGGTATTCGCCGCCGCGGTCGACACCTCAGACACCGGGTTCGCCCTGACGGCCTCCGAGGTCGCCAGCGACGCCAGCGCCGGGGCCGGCCAGACCGTGCCCACTTCCACCCAGGGCTGCGACTAGGCGGGTAGCAGGCGCACGAGCAGCTCTGACGGCGGGATGGCGGCCAGGCCGTCTCGTTCTATGCGCGCCGCTATGCCGTCCGCCTGGGCTGCGACGCACTCGGCGTCGACGCCCGCGCTGTTGGCCCCGTTCTCGCGGGCGTGCCTGGCGCCGCGGCGCAGCAGCGCCACCGCGCCTCGGGCGTTGCCCCGGCGGGCGTGGGTCAGGCCGACCGCGATCTGCGCAAGGCCCCGCCAGAACTCGCGCTCCGGCGCCGGGGTTGACTTCCACGCGGCCTCGAAGACCTCGTGGGCGTGGAACGGCCGTCCCTCGGCGAGCAGCCGGCCGCCGAGGTCCGCCGCCTCGGCCGGGGTGACTTTCAAGTCGTCGGTGATGCCCGGCACGTGATCGGCACCAGGCGCCGACCGGGGGAGCGGCCGGCCGAGTTCGTCGCGGGGCCGCGCGTTCCGTGCCCGCCCGCGGGGATCTCGATCCCGCATTGTCATCGGTTCGGCGTCATCGGTTCGGCGTCATCGTTCTGGTTCGGGGTCGGCCAGCCAGCCGAGGAGTTCCGAATCGAACAGCTCGGGCCGTTCCTCGTGCGGGTAGTGGCCGGCGCCCTCGATGACCTTCCAGCGGTAAGGTCCCTCGACGTACCGGCCGGCCCCGCGCGCCATCTGCGGCAGGATGCACTGGTCGAGCGCGCCGTGCAGGTGAAGCACGGGCGGGACGATCGGCGACTTCATCTGCCGGGCGTACCGCAGGCCGTCCGGCCGGAAGGTGGAGCGCACGAACCAGCGGTGGTACTCGAGCGAGGTGTGGGCCACCGGCGGGATGCGCATGGCCCGCTCGTAGACCCTCGCGGTCTCCTGATCGGGCCAGCCGGGGACGGACCAGGCCGACAGGATCGTCCCCACCAGCGCCCCGCCGTCGCGGACAAGCTGCCGCTCGGGGAACATCGGCACCTGGAAGGCCAGCGGGTAGCCGCCCCGTCGGGGTTTGCCCGGCCGGGTGGTGAGCGCCTTCGGTACCGACAGCGGGCTGGACAGGACCGCAGCCCGCATCCGCAGCGGGTGGGCCATCGAGACGACGGCGAGTCGGCGCACCGCCTTCGGGAAGTAGGCGGCCAGCGTCCACGCGGTCAGGCCGCCCCAGTCGTGGCCCACGACGACGGCGTTGGCCTCGCCCAGCGCCCGGATCAGCCCGGCGATGTCGGCGGCGGCGGTCATCAGGTCATACCCGCGCGGCGGCTTGTCGCTGCCGCCGTAGCCGCGCAGATCGACCGCGACCGCCCGGTAGCCGGCGTCGGCCAGCGCGACGAGCTGATGCCGCCAGGTCCACCAGAACTCCGGGAAACCGTGCAGCAGCAGCACGAGCGGCCCGTCGCCCATGCTCGCGACGTGGAAGCGCGTCCCGTTCGCGGTGACGGAACGGTGCGACCACGGACCGCTGATCTGGATGACCGGCTCTGCCGGCATGCCCCTGTCCTTTCCGGTTACGGACGAGCGGGAATCTCGGGGTGGGCGCCGGTACCCAGGCTGACTTCCGGGTTCGGGATGGCCGGGGCGTTGCCGTTGGCGCTCGGCTCGCTGCGGCGGAGCATGCTTATGTCGTCGACCACGGTCTTCCTGGTCATCTTCATGCCGGTCACCTTGCGGATGCGGCCGTACGCGATCAGGGCCGCCAGCCCGATCAGCAGCAGGCACGTGCCCGCCACGATCAGGAACGCGGCCCAGAGCCAGATCCCGGCGGCGGCCAGCCCGTACGCGAACGCGAAGCAGAGCAGCACGAAGAGCAGGCACCCAACGAAAAGCCCCACGACGGCGAGCGCGGCCGCTATCCCGATCCGCCGCGCGTCCATCTTCAGCTCGCTCTTGGCCAGACTGATCTCGTACCGGACGAGCTGCGACATGTCCTTCGCCGCGCCGGCGACAAGATCCCCCAGGGACTGCTGCCCGTCGGCGCCATCCGGCCTTGCACTGCGGACCATGGCGTCCCTCCCCGATCCATCATGTCATCACTGTTGGCAGCGCACGCTACCCCGAGTTGTTCAAGGCTATCGTTCGGGATCCGCAAGAGAGGCGGACATCCCGCCGTGCCGCGCAACGAGTTCTCTGCTCGGGTGAGGGGATCGCGGTCCGGATACGCGAACGGCGCCCCGACTGGGGGCGCCGCCGCCGTAAGTACGTCAGCCTGGCTACCATGCGTGCACCTTCAATTGTCGGCTAGACCGTTCTGGCCTGGCCTGACACGCCTCCCGCGGCTGGTCGAGCGTGGGTACCTCGCTGACGCGCTCGGACGTTCTCGCTGTCCGTAGTCCCTTTGTATGCCGAAAGCGGGCCTCCGCCAAGCCCCGTGACGTGATCAATTCGTGATCTTGATCGATGGGCGCGTTCACATGCAATTAACCACTAGAAGCGCGCTCACCTCTTGCCAGCGGGCAGTGTCGGACCCTGGCGGGCCCGGCCGCGCCACGCACCAGGAGGCCGAACGCGCGTGACCTGCGGAGGTCCTGATAAACGTCGGCCCGGCGTGAACAATCCGCCGGAACATCTGTTCATGATGAGCTCATTTATGTTGTAATTCCCTTGCGCTGCTTCATGCTGCGCCGCGTTAGGGATAAGCTTTATTAAGGGCGGATCCGGCCTACCCCCCCAGGGCCGGGACCGTGCGGTGCCCCTCGCTCTCCCCCCCGGCGAGGGGCACCGCCTACCCATGGTCGGCGCCCCTTCGGGCCGCCTCCCCACGTTTGTATCTTCTGGGGGGACGACCCCCCCCAGACCCCCCGGTGTGGGCTTCGCCCACAAGGCGTTCCGGTGGATTCTCCCCCTGGTTTGTATCCTCTCTGAGGGTGACTTCTCCAGACCCCTGTGTGGGCTTCGCCCACAAGGCGTTCCTGCGGGTTTCTTCGAGGTTACTTTTTGTTTCTTGATGGTTGCCTTTGGCGAACTTTTCCGGGCTTGCCTTTAAAGCCTCGAGAGACCCTCTAAACCGCGTCGGTTAGAAGGATGTCTAGCAGGGCTACTGCGCCCGGCTTGGAGAGGGGGTTGTTGCCGTTGCCGCACTTGGGGGACTGGACGCAGGAGGGGCAGCCGGGCTTCGCAGGGGCAGGAGTGGATGGCGTCGCGGGTCGCGCGGAGCCAGTTCGCCGCTACGGCGAAGCCGCGCTCGGCGAAGCCGGCCCCGCCGGGCTGGCCGTCGTAGACGAACACGGTGAGCTGGCCGGTCGAGGAGTGCAGTTCGGTGGAGAGCCCGCCGATGTCCCAGCGGTCGCAGGTGGCGAACAGCGGTAGCAGGCCGATCGACGCGTGCTCGGCCGCGTGGGCCGCGCCGGGGAGATCATTGCCTGGGAGGGGAACCACGCGCTCGTTCGGGATAGTCCAGACAACAGCGGCCGTGGACAGGGTTCGCTCCGGCAACTGCAGCTCTATCTGGGGTCCTCTGGTTTTTTTGTCCGAACGGACCCGTGTGTACCCGGTCACCTGCCGGGTGACCCTGACATCGGCGAGGACCAGGTCGGCCGCGCCCCAGCGGACCCGCTTGCGCTCGGCGATGACCTCGACGTCGGTGACGTCGCGCGCCTGGGTTGTGTACCCGGGGTCACCCGGTTCGACCAGCGCCACCCGGTCGGCCAGGTGCAGCCTGCTGACCAGGTACGCCTCTCCCTGATGGAGGTAGACCGCGCCGTCGTGGGCGTACCGGTGCGCGGAGGGCTCGTCCATGGTGCCGATCAGCCGCCCGGTGGCCTCCTCGACCAGCCGCACCGGCCGTCCCGGGTCGCCGCGGATCGAGATCTCCTGGGCCGGGCGGCGGCGGCGATGCCGGGCGTAGTGCCAGCCGGACGCCCGGTTGCGCAGCTCGCCCGCGGCCGTCAGGCCGTCGACCGCCGCTGCGGCCGACGGGCCGAACAGCTCGAGGTCGGGACCGGTCAGCGGTAGTTCCGCGGCGGCCGCCGCCAGGTGCGGTCCGAGGACGTAGGGATTGGCGGGATCGAGCACGGCGGGCTCGACCGGGTGGCGCAGCAGCGTGTCCGGGTGGTGCACCAGAAAGCTATCCAGCGGGTCGTCACGGGCGATGAACACCGCCGTGGCGGGCTGCCCGGCCCGGCCCGCGCGGCCGGCCTGCTGCCAGAGCGAGGCCCAGGTCCCCGGCCAGCCGGCGATCAGCACCGCGTCAAGGCCGGTGATGTTGATGCCGAGCTCGAGCGCGGTGGTGGCGGCCATCCCGGTGATCCGCCCCTGCCGCAGCCCTGCCTCGAGGCCCCGGCGGTCGTCGGCCAGATAGCCGGAGCGGTACGCGGCCACCGTGCCCTTGACAACACCGCCCGCGGCCTCGGCGCCTTCGGGAGCACTGCCGAGCGCGTCGCGGGCGGCCAGCGCGACGGTCTCCGCGCCGCGCCGTGACCGGATGAACGCGAGCGCCGGGATCTCCGCCCTGACCAAGGCGGCGAGCAGGTCCGACGCCTCGGACGTGGCGGGCCTGCGGGCCCTAGTCTCGTTGTAGGTGTGCAGCAGCGGCGGCTCCCAGAGGGCGAACGTGAGCGGCGCGCGGGGTGAGCCGTCCTCGGTGACGGGAACCGCGTCCAGGCCGGTGAGCTGCCGGGCGCAGACGGCCGGGTCGGCGATCGTAGCGGAGGCCAGAATGAAGACCGGCTCCGGCCGGCTGCCGAGCGCGGCGTGGTGGGCCGCGACTCGCCGCAGCCGGCGCAGGACCTGGGCGACGTGCGAGCCGAAGACGCCGCGGTAGCCGTGGCACTCGTCGATGATCACGACCCGGAGGCGGCGTAGGAAGCCGCGCCAGCGGCTGTGGTTCGGCAGCAGCCCGCTGTGGATCATGTCCGGGTTCGTCAGCAGGTAGTTGGCGTGGGACTGGGCCCAGGCCCGCTCGACGACCGTGGCGTCGCCGTCGTAGCAGGTGGCGCGGACGCCCGGCAGGCCGAGGTCGGCGACCGCCTTGAGCTGATCGGCCGCGAGCGCCTTGGTGGGCGCGACGTAGAGCACGGTGCCGCCGTCGAGTATCTCCGACAGCGCCGCGGCCAGGTAGCCGGCCGACTTGCCCGAGGCGGCCCGAGTGGCGAGGATCACGCTCCGGCCGGCCCGGGCGAGACCCGCCGCCTCGGCCTGGTGCGTCCAGGGCGCCGTAATGCCCCGCGCGGCGAGCGCGGCGGTCACTTCCGATCGAATCGTTTCCGGCCAGGAGGTGGTTCTCCCCGCTTGGCCGGGTATGTGTGTTAGGTGCACCAACTCCCCGGCGCGCTGTGCTGTCCGAAGGACCTCGAGCGCTCTCCCCTCTCCAGGGGCGTGGTCCTGCCGGGTTTCGGCGCGGCCTGGGGCGATGATGGGCATAGGTTTAATAGTGTGTCATCCGCCAAGCGGATGCGTGGCACCAAGTTTTCGTATAGACATGACGCCTGAGCGTGGTTGAATGCCGAACAGGGGTCGTCCGCACGACGCGAGAGTCGCCCTCAGGGCGCAGGAGGATTTGTGGATCTGAAGCTGTCGAACAGCAACAAGGACGGCATCGAGATCGTGGACGTCGAGGGTGAGATCGACGTCTACACCGCGCCGCGCCTGCGCGAGCTGCTCATCGAGCTCGTCAACAAGAAGAACTACCAGCTGGTAGTGAATATGGAGAAGGTCGAGTTCCTCGACTCCACGGGCCTTGGGGTCCTGGTCGGCGGGCTCAAGCGGGTGCGCGCGCACGACGGGTCGCTCGACTTGGTCTGCACCCAGGAGCGCATCCTTAAGATCTTCCGCATCACCGGCCTCACCAAGGTCTTCGGCATCCACGAGTCCGTGGACCAGGCCATCGCCGCCAGGAAGGCCGAGAAGCGCCTCCCTGCGTAATGGCTACCGTCGAAGTCACCTTCACGCCGCTCCCGGTGCATGTGCGGACCGCCCGGCTTGTCGCCACTGCGTTCGCGCGCCGTAGCGGGGTGGCTGAGTCACTGCTCGACGAGGTTCGCCTCGCGGTTGGCGAGGCCTGCTCGCGGGCGGTTGAGGCGCACCAGCGGCACTGCCCGACAGAGCCCATCCGGGTATCGCTCACCGATGATGGCGAGCAGTTCCAGGTAGTGGTGACCGACGCGGTGCCAGGATCGGAGCACGACCTGCCGGCGGGCACGGGGCTGATGGCCCACGGCGGGCCGGCAGGCGCCCGCGCCGCGGTCCCGCGGGAAAGCACGGCCCCGCTGAGGCTCCCCGATGACGTTGGCCTGGCCGTCATCGCCGGCCTGGCCGACGACGTTCGCATCGGGCCGTCCGGGCCGGGCACCAGCGTCACGATGATCTGGAAGCGCCGCACGGCCGTGTACTAGACGAGCAGTCACGTTCTAGCCGACGAGCACCGGCATTCCAGCATTCGCGCCCTGCGGAGCCCCGCGATCACGGTCGCGGGACTCGCAGGCGTGCAGCCGCCAGCCGCATGCCGCTAGTCTCTCATCAACCGTCGCACCGCCTCATCCGCAAATGCTGTCTACCCACCTGAAGCAACACCTGTCGTAACGTGTGAACTGGCGAACTGGGGCAAATCACAGTACTCGGTCTACTGTGCGGCACGAGGCTGTCGATGGTGATTTTTCGTACTTAACATCATAATTGACTCCTGAAGATAGGAAACTCGTGTCTCTTCAAGAACCGGAGTGGTCGGCGTAGACTCCGGCAACGGCGCACTTTGGGGCGGCGGCTGAGCAAGAATAAGTAAAATTTTCGGCCATACGACTGCCTTAGCGGCGCGACAGACGTCGAAGGAGATGGAATGTCAAACCTCAGTCTCGCCCCGGCGGCGGGCGGATCGGTTGCTCCGGTCAGCGTGAGCGGCTCCAACCTGACTTGGGTTGTGATCGTCGGAGTCATCGCACTGCTAGCCCTCGGGGTCGCGGGCGTGCTGGTGCGCGAGGTCCTTGCCGCGAGCAAGGGAACCGCGAAGATGCAGGAGATAGCCACGGCCGTGCAGGAGGGCGCGGCGGCCTATCTGCGCAGGCAGTTCAGGACGCTGAGTGTCTTCGTCGTCCTCATCTTCTTCATCCTGCTGGTGCTGCCGGCCGACGGCGACGGGGTCAGGTGGGGCCGCAGCATCTTCTTCCTGATCGGTGCGCTGGCCTCGGGCCTGACCGGGTTCATCGGCATGTCGCTCTGCGTGCGCGGCAACGTCCGGGTGGCGGCCGCGGCGCGCGAGGGCGGCGAGGACCGGGCGATGCGGATCGCGTTCCGCTGCGGCGGCGTCGCGGGCATGTGCACGGTCGGCCTGGGCCTGCTCGGCGCGGCCGTCGTCGTGCTGATCTACAAGGCCAACGCGCCGGATGTCCTCGAGGGGTTCGGCTTCGGCGCCGCGCTGCTCGCCATGTTCATGCGAGTCGGCGGCGGCATTTACACCAAGGCGGCCGACGTGGGCGCCGACCTGGTCGGCAAGGTCGAGCAGGGCATCCCCGAGGACGACCCGCGAAACGCGGCCACCATCGCCGACAACGTGGGCGACAACGTGGGCGACTGCGCCGGCATGGCGGCCGACCTATTCGAGTCCTACTCGGTCATGCTGGTCGCCTCGCTGATCCTGGGCAAGACCGCGTTCGGCGACAAGGGGCTGATCCTCCCGCTGCTCGTCCCCGCGATCGGCGTGATCACCGCGGTGATCGGGATCTTCTCGGTCCGGCCGCTGGCGCGTGACCGCAGCCGGATGACCGCGATCAACCGCGGCTTCTTCATCTCGGCGGTGATCTCGGTCATCGGGGTCGCGATCTTGTGCTTCACCTTCCTGCCGTCGAAGTTCAGCGCGCTGCAGGGCATCACCGAGTCGGCGATCTCCGGCTACAACGGCAACCCGCGGTGGATCGCGTTCGGCGCGGTCCTGATCGGGATCGTGCTGGCGTCCGCGATCCAGCTGCTGACCGGGTACTTCACCGAGACCACGCGGCGGCCGGTGCGGGACATCGGGCAGAGCTCGGAGACCGGCGCGGCCACCGTGATCCTGTCCGGCATCTCGTCCGGGATGGAGTCGGCCGTCTACTCCGCCCTGCTGATCGGCGCGGCCGTGTTCGGCGCGTACCTGCTGGCCACCGGCAACGCCACCATCGCGCTGTTCGCGGTGGCCATGGCGGGCGGCGGCCTGCTGACCACGGTCGGCGTGATCGTGTCGATGGACTCCTTCGGCCCGGTGACCGACAACGCCCAGGGCATCGCGGAGATGTCGGGCGAGGTCGAGGGCGCCGCCGCCCAGGCGCTGACCAACCTGGACGCGATCGGCAACACCACCAAGGCGATCACCAAGGGCATCGCGATCGCGACCGCGGTGCTGGCCGCGACGGCGCTGTTCGGCTCGTTCCGCGACTCGGTGGAATCCGCGCTGCCGGCCAGCGCGGCCAGCACCTTCGCGCTGAACGTGGCTCAGCCGAACGTCCTGGTCGGCGTGATCATCGGCGCGTCGGTCGTGTTCCTTTTCTCCAGCCTGCTGATCATGGCGGTGGGCCGGGCCGCGCAGCGGGTCGTGCTCGAGGTACGCATGCAGTTCCGCACTCACCCCGGGATCATGACCTACGAGGAGAAGCCGGACTACTCGCGGGTGGTGGACATCGTCACCGCCGACTCGCTGCGTGAGCTGGTCACTCCGGGCCTGCTCGCCGTACTGACGCCGATCGCGGTCGGGTTCACCTTCGGTTACGCGCCGCTCGGCTCGTTCCTGGTCGGGGCGATCGCGGCGGGCGTGCTGATGGCGGTCTTCCTGGCCAACTCCGGCGGGGCCTGGGACAACGCCAAGAAGCTGGTCGAGGACGGCCACCACGGCGGCAAGGGCTCGGAGGCGCACGCGGCGACCGTCATCGGCGACACCGTGGGCGACCCGTTCAAGGACACCGCCGGCCCGGCGATCAACCCGCTGATCAAGGTCATGAACCTGGTCTCGCTGCTGATCGCCACATCGGTGGTGAAGTACAGCTCGAACACCGGCCTGCGGATCGGGGTTGCCCTCGCCGCGGTTCTCATCATCGTCGGGGCGATCATCTACTCCAAGCGCCGCGCCCACAGCCTCGGCGACGAGGCGCCGGCCGGCACCGAGATCAGCGGCGCGACCGAACCGGCCGTCCCGGCCGAGCTGACCGAGAAGGAGGCGGCCGCGGTCAACGACGTCCCGCTGGGACACGCCCCCGAGACCGGAGCCCTCAACGGCAAGCTGACCACACCTTCATCGACAACCTCGTCCGGCTCACCGGAGGTGCCTCCGGCGAGCGAGTAGCAAGACCGTTTATTCGAAATAGCACATATCGAGATCATCGATTAGAAATCCGTGGCTGTTCCGCTGCTATAAAGGCGGAAACGCCACGGATTTCTTTGATTTATTCCTCGGCTTGGTCGGCGGCGTCCACTGCGTCGCGGGGGATGCCGAGGAGGTAGAGGATCGTGTCGAGGTAGGGGACGTTGACCGACGTGTCGGCGGCGTCCCGGACCACGGGCTTGGCGTTGAATGCGACGCCGAGGCCGGCGGCGCCGATCATGCCCAGGTCGTTGGCGCCATCGCCGACGGCGACGGTCTGCGAGAGCGGGACGCCGGCTTCCCGGGCGAAGCTGCGCAGCGCCTCGGTCTTGCCCTCCCGGTCGATGATCGGCTCGATCACTTGGCCGGTCAGCTTCCCGGCCGTGACCTCGAGGGTGTTCGCGGCCACGTAGTTGATGCCGAGCTCGTCGGCGAGCGGCTGGATCACGGCGGTGAAGCCGCCGCTGACGATCCCGCACCGGTAGCCGAGGCGCTTGAGCGTCCTGATCAGCGTGCGCGCCCCCGGGGTGAGCCGGAGGCTGGCGCGCACTTCGTCGAGAACGCCCGCGTCGAGGCCCTTCAGCAGCGCGACGCGCTCCCGCAGCGAGGCGGCGAAGTCGAGCTCGCCGCGCATGGCCGATTCGGTCACCTGAGCCACCTGGGCGGCGCAGCCAGCCCGGTCGGCCAGCAGGTCGATGACCTCGTCCTGGATCAGGGTCGAGTCGACGTCCATCACGATCAGCCGCATCGCCCGCCGGTAGAGGCCGGCCCGCTGCACCGCGACGTCCACGCCGTTGTCGACCGCCACCCGCGCGAGCGCGTCCCGCAGCGACACCGGGTCGGCCCCCGACACGTCAAGCTCAACGCAGGTCACCGGGTCGCTGGCGAGCCGCGTGATGCGGTCGATGTTGGCGCCGCTGGCCGCGATCCGGCCCGCCACGGCCGCGATCGCGCTCGGGCTGCAGCGGGCTGCCGAGCACCGTCACGTGCATCCGGCCACGCACGGCGCCCGAACCCGCGCGACTCGTTGGCTCGGCGGAACTGGTGGTGACCTCCGCCTCGAGGCCGAGGTCGGTCGCCAGGTCGGTAACCGAGCGGTAGATCGCGGTCAGGTCCGGCGGCTCGTCGCAGCTGACGAGCACGCCTAGCACCAGTCGGCCCCTGATCGTCACCTGCTCGATGTCAGCTACGCTCAGCGGGAAGCGCGCGAGGCCGCCGAACAGCCGAGAGGTGACCCCGGGCCGGTCCCGGCCGGTCAGCGTGATCAGCAGAGTGGTCCGTGGTTGGTTCATCGCGTGCCATACGCTACCCCCTAGGCGGCATAGGTTCTGTCTCGGGCGGCCGTCAGGTCCGGCGAGAGCCGGCCCGGCGTTGAGGAGGGCAGGCAGTGTCAGACGAGGTGCTCAAGCTGCGGGGCGTCACTGTGCGGCGGGAAACGTCACTGCTGTTGCGGAACGTCGACTGGGCCGCGCACGAGGATGAGCGCTGGATCGTGATCGGGCCGAACGGGGCCGGCAAGACCACTCTGCTGCAGGTGGCGGCGACCCTGCTCTACCCGACCGAGGGCACCGTCGAGATCCTTGGCGAGCGCCTCGGCGATGTGAACGTCTTTGACCTGCGGCCGCGGATCGGGCTCACCAGCGCGGCGCTGGCCGAGCGGGTGCCGTCCAGTGAGAAGGTCATCGACCTCGTGCTCACCGCGTCGTACGCGATCCTGGGCCGCTGGAAGGAGGAGTACGAATCCTCCGACGTGACCAGGGCGGTGGAACTGCTCGACGCGCTCGGCTGCGTGCACCTGATCAGGCGCAAGTTCTCCACGCTGTCGGAGGGCGAGCGCAAGCGCGTCCAGATCGCCCGCGCGATGATGCCCGATCCGGAGATGCTGCTGCTCGACGAGCCTGCGGCCGGGCTTGACCTGGGCGGCCGGGAGGATCTGCTCCGGCGGCTTACGACGCTGGCCCGCGACCCCAAGGCGCCGATGATGGTCCTGGTCACGCACCACGTCGAGGAGGTGCCCGACGGGTTCACCCACGCCATGCTGCTGCGCCGGGGGTCGGTCCTCGCCGCCGGTCCCATCGAAGAGGTGTTCACCGCCCGCACCCTCTCCCGCTGCTTCGGCGTCCCGCTTGAGATCGAGCGCCGCGATGGCCGCTGGCGCGCCTGGGCCGCGCGCTAGGCAGTCGCCGACCAGCTAGCTAGGCCGCGTCGGCGGCTGGTAAGAGAGCCCTATCACTTAGCGCTACTAGTACTTGCGGCGACGCCGGATTACCGTTGGCCTTATCGGCGCGTGTGGGCGGAGATGACGGCGATGGGCACTATAGTAGCGATTGTCCTTCTTGTCCTGATCGTTGGCCTGGCGATCATCGCTGTGGTCAGGTCGGTGCGGATCGTTCCCCAGGCTTCAGCGGGCATCGTGGAGCGGTTCGGCCGCTACCACCGGACCCTGCACGCCGGCCTGAACCTGGTGACGCCGTTCATCGACCGGCTCCGCCCGCTCATCGACCTGCGCGAGCAGGTGGTCAGCTTCCCGCCGCAGCCCGTCATCACCAAGGACAACCTGGTGGTCGGCATTGACACGGTGATCTACTTCCAGGTGACGGACCCGAAGTCGGCGACGTACGAGATCGCCAACTACGTGGCCGCCGTCGAGCAGCTGACGGTGACCACGCTGCGGAACGTGGTCGGCGGCATGGACCTGGACACCACCCTTACCTCAAGGGACTTCATAAACGGCGAGCTGCGCAAGGAGCTTGACGAGGCGACCGGGCGGTGGGGCCTGCGGGTCAGCCGGGTTGAGCTCAAGGCGATCGAGCCGCCCGCGTCGATCCAGGGCTCGATGGAGAAGCAGATGCGCGCCGACCGGGACAAGCGCGCCGCGATCCTGTCCGCGGAGGGTGCCAAGCAGGCGGCGATCCTGACCGCCGAGGGCGAGAAGCAGGCCGCGGTGCTGCGGGCCCGCGGTGAGGCCGAGGCCGAGGTGGTGCGCGCGGAGGCCGACGCCACCGCGCAGGCGGCCAGGGCGCGCGGCCAGGCGCAGGCGATCGCGACGGTCTTCCGCGCGATCCACGACGGGAATCCGGACCAGCGGCTGCTCGCCTACAAGTACCTGGAAATGCTCCCGGAGCTCGCGCAGGGCAGTGCGAACAAGATGTGGATCGTGCCGAGCGAGCTCGGCAAGGCGCTCGAGGGCATCGGCGGCTTCTTCGGCAGCGCGACCGCCGACGCCGCGCCCCAGCGGCCTGTCGACGACCCTCCGCTGCCGCTGACGGGTCCCGACGGGAACGGGAGCGTTACCCGGCTGCCGATCTGAATCCCCCTGGCAGCCGCGGCGGTGCCGCCTGGGCCGGGTGACCGGCCTGCAGGGGCCGGACCTGGACCACGCCCGCATCGCTGACCCGGGTCTGGAAGGCCGGCTGCCGGGCGGTGGCCGGGCCTCGGCGCACGCTGCCGTCGCTCAGCCGGAAGGTCGAGCCGTGCCAGGGGCAGACCACGCAGGCCTGCCCGCGGTCGATGACCACGCGGCCCTGGTGCAGCGGGCCGCCTAGGTGGGAGCACTGGTCGGAGAGCACGGACACGGACTGCCCGGTGCGCGCCGCGAGCAGGCTGAGGTAGCCAAGCTGACGCCGGGCCGGCCGGCCCTCCGGCAGCTCCGCCAGCGGGCACAGGTCCTGCCAGCCGATCGCGGCCAGATGGCCGACCGGTTCGGCATGACTCGCCCCGGCCCCGAGCCGGTGCGCCAGGTAACCGCCGAGGTAGGCGCCGACGGTGGCGGTGGCCAGTCCGCCCGCGGCCAGCGCTATCCCGTTCCGACGCCGCCCGGCCGCCCGGGCGAACAGCGAGCACCCGAACAGCAGGGTCGCGCCCGACTGCGAGATCGCGTGCACCAGCCCGACCCGCTGCTGATGCTGGTGGAGCGCCGACCAGTCCGCGAGGCCGGCCGTGGCGGCCGGCAGCGCGGCCGCCACGCCCGCCGCGATGAGCGTGGCCGACGCGCGCTCGGCCTCGCGTCCGCGTCCGCCGCACAGGTCCAGCAGGACCGCGGAGGTCCAGCAGCCGAGCGGGAGCCTGACGAGCGCCGGGTGGGTCGGCTGCCCGAACGGGACGCCGTGCAGCAGGTCGGTCCGCCGGCCGGGCGGCAGGGCGCGCACCACGGCTCTGGAGAGCGCGCGCACCGGCCCGTCAAGGGCGGTAGCGCGCTCGATGCGCTCGGCGAGCGCCCTCAGCTCCGGGCCCCCTGTCACCGATCCGGAATTTCGTGGATCGCGGCTTGCTCTGCTGGCTTATCGTCATCGGAATCGTCGTCGTCATCCTTAACCACCTGCCGCGGATGGGTGTCCGCCCAATCCTGGGCCTCCTCGGCGTCGTCATCGTTGTCCTCGGTGATAACGAGGTTGTCGGGCGGGTCCTCGATATAAAGCTGGTACTCGGCGAGCTCGAATTCCTGCTCGTCGTCGCCCATGTCGTCGGGACCGTGCCCCGCTGTCCTTTCGTCACTATTCATGGCACTCAGTCTCCCCCGGCCCCCGGCCGATCATGCCGCGGGGTGCTCCCGCGCAGCTCGATCAGGCGGTCGCGCATGATCTGCTCGAGCTGGGCCTGAAAGCCCAGGATGAGGGCCAGCTGGTCATCCGTGTACTGCGCGGCGGCGGCCCGCCAGGCCTCGACGACCGGGGCGAAGACCGGCGCGACGTCGCGCAGCCCGCGGGTCGCGTCCAGGTGGACGACGACCCGGCGCCGGTCGTGGGCGTCCCGTTCTCGACGGACGAAGCCGGCCTCCTCCAGCCGGTCGAGCACCCCGGTGATCGACGCCGTGGTCAGCCCGGTGGCTCGCGCCAGCTCGCCGGCTGTCAGCTGGCCGCTTAGCGCCAGGATGTTCAGGCAGTTCAGGTCGGTGACGTTGATGCCGATCCGCTCGGCTGAGGCCGCGCCGAGCAGTTGCATCACCGCGCCGGCGCGGCGCAGCGCGAGCAGGAACTCGCTCTCCAGACGCTGCCTCGTGCGGTCAAGTGCACGGTCGGGGGAGTCACCCATGATCGTTCGGCTCCTTATTAACTAGAAAGACTAGACATTAGCTTTCCTAGAGAGTAGCGTTCCTAGTGGTCAGGCAACAGGTCTAGCACACGCGAAGGAACGCTGACGATGACACAGAGCGGAACAGAATCCCGGCCCGCCATCCCGGTCGGCCAGGAGGGCCGATCATGACCACGCGGAACCTGCCGGGCAGCGACGCGGCCAGGCACGGCACCGGCGACGCCGACCTAACGATCATGCTCGCCGCGCACGGAGCGCTCCGCCGCGACCTTGAGCGGCTGGCCCGCGCCGCCGAGTTCGCGGACTTGCCCGACCCAACGGGCCGTGCCTCGGTGCGGGCCGGGTGGGAGACGTTCAAGCGGCAGCTGCACCTGCACCACACCGCCGAGGACACGGTCGTCTGGCCGGCCCTGCGGCAGCGCCTCTCCCGCAGCGACGACGCGCAATCGGTGCTCGACGCGATGGAGGCCGAGCACCAGCAGATCGACCCGCTGCTGGCGTCGGTGGACGACGCCTTCGCCAGGGTCGGGGAAGGTCGCCGCGGCGACGCGCGATCCATCAGCGACGTCACCGACGCGCTCACCACGTCGCTGATGAGTCACCTGGCGCACGAAGAGCGCGACGGCCTGCCGCTCATCGGCGTCGCGCTCACCGCCGCCGAATGGCGCAGCGTCGGGTTCAAGATCGCGCGCACGAACGGGCTGTCGGCTGGCGGCGAGATGTTCGCCTGGCTGGCCGACGGCGCTGACCCCCGTCAGGCGGCCGCGGTGATCGGCACACTGCCGCCGCCTGCCCGGCTGGCCTACCGCGCGATCTGGAGGCCGCGTTACCGGCGCATCTCGCGCTGGTAACCGGCCAAATGTTTTACGCCTGGAAGCGGTAGCCCATGCCTGGTTCGGTGAGGAGGTAGCGGGGGCGGGAGGGCTCGGGTTCCAGCTTGCGGCGGAGCTGGGCGATGTAGACCCGCAGGTAGTTGGACTCCGATCCGTAGGCAGGGCCCCACACGTCCTGCAGCAGCTGCTTCTGGGTGATCAGGCGGCCGCGGTTGCGGGCCAGGATCTCCAGGAGCTGCCACTCGGTCGGGGTCAGCCGAACGTCCGCGCCGTCTCGCGTCACCCGCTTGGCGGCCAGGTCCACGGTGAAGTCGGGCGTGGTCACCACCGGCTCGTCCGGGGCCGGGGACGCCCGGCGCACCGCCGCGCGGAGCCGGGCGAGCAGTTCGTCCATGCCGAACGGCTTGGTCACGTAGTCGTCGGCCCCGGCGTCGAGCGCGGCGACCTTCTGGGGCTCGGCGCCCCAGACCGACAGCACTATGATCGGCGTCGTCGACCAGCCGCGGACCCCGTGGATGACCTCGGTGCCGTCCATGTCGGGCAGGCCGAGGTCGAGGATCACGGCATCCGGGCGCTCACGCGACACGGCGAGGAGCCCGGATGCGCCATCGCTGGCCGTGGAGACCTCATAGTTCCGCGCGGTCAGGTTGATCCGCAGTGCCCGCAGGATCGACGGCTCGTCGTCGATCACCAGGACCCGGGTCACGCGGTCACTGTCCGGACCCGAGCGCGGCGGGCACGCCGCTGGTGAGGGCGGGCATCGTCACCCGGACGGTCAGCCCGCCGCGCGGGGTGTCGATCGCGACGATCGCGCCGCCCATCGCCTCGGCGAACCCCTTGGCGACCGCCAGCCCGAGCCCGACGCCGGGCGATCGCTCGTCCAGCCGGGCGAACGGCTCGAAGATCCGTTCCTTGAGGTCGGCGGGGACGCCGCAGCCATGGTCGATCACGTCGAGGATCACCCGGTCCCCGTCCTCGCGGGCCCGCAGCGACGGCCGATAATCCGGCGGGGAGTGCCGCAGCGCGTTGGAGAACAGGTTGGCGAGCACCCGCTCGAGCAGCCCGGGATCGGCCCGGACCAGGGGCAGGTCGTCCGGCACGACGATCAGCATCTGGTCCGCGTCGTCGAGCCCGCGCAGCGCCACCGGCGCTACCTCGTCGATCGCGGTGGCGCGCAGGAACGGCGCCAGCGACCCGGCCTGCAGGCGGCTCATGTCGAGCAGGTTGCCGACGAGCGCGTCGAGCCGATCGGCATTCTGCTCGATGTTGGCGAGGAGTTCGGCCTCGTCCTCGGCCGACCAGCTCACGTCGGTCTGCCGCAGGCTTGACACGCTGGCCTTGATGGAGGCGAGCGGGGTCCGCAGGTCATGGCTGACCGCGCGAAGCAGCGCAGTCCGCATCCGGTCGCCCTCGGCGAGCGCCTCGGCCTGGGCCGCCTGGGTGCGCAGCCTGGCCCGGTCAAGGGCCGCGACCGCTTGCGCCGTGTACCCGGCGAGCAGTGCGGTGGTCGCGCTCGCCGCCTGGCCGTTCACCTCGAGGGCTAGGTCGGGGCGGACCTCGAACCGGAGCGTGCTCGCGCCAGGCTCGGGTGAGCCGCTCGACGCCACCATGACCCAGCGGCCGCTCACTCGCTCCAGGAGCTGGGCGTGCCCGCCGTGGCTGCTGGTCAGGTGGTCGAGGACGTCGCCCGGGGTGTCCGCGCCGCCGAGCACGGTCTGGGCCAGGCTGAGCAGAGACTCGGTCTCACGCGCGCTGCGGGACGCGTCCGCCTCCCGCCGCGCGGCCAGGTGGACCACGCTGCTCACGGCCACCGCGACCGTGACGAACAGCACCAGCGCCAGCAGGTTCCGCGGCTCGGCGATCGTGAACGTGTGCAGCGGCTCGGTGAAGTACCAGTTCAGCAGCAGGCAGGCGGCGACGGCGGCGAATACCCCGGGCCAGAAGCCGCCGACGACGGTGGCCGTCACCACCAGGACCAGGTAGATCAGCAGGTCGTTGGAGAGGTCCAGCTGCGGGCGGAAGGCCGATAGCAGCGCGGTCAGCGCAGGCAGGCCGACGGCAGCGATCGCGCCGCCGGCCAGCTGCCGACGGATATCGATGCCGCTTTCACGCCGTCTGTCCACAGTCTCTAGTTTCACCCGCGCGGACCACTGCCGCACTACCGCGCCCGCGATAGCCGCGGCAACCGCGGTCACGGCCAGCGTGATGGCGGCGCGTTCCGCCACCGCCCCGGTCAGCCGCAGGTCGGCGTAGGGCGGCCGGGAGAACCCGACGGCGGTCAGCCAGCCGATCAGGCCGAGCGGTGCCGCCGCGGCCGGCTCGGCCACCGGGGCGAGCGCGCCGACCACCACCGCGCAGCAGATCAGCACCCCGGTCGCGTTAAGCCGGCCGTGCAGCCCGGCCGCCACGGTGCCGACTGCGAGCAGCGCCGCGAACCCGGGCGGCAGCACGTAGGGCGCGGGCAGGCCACGGCGCCACGGCGGTCGCGATCGCAGATCCGTGTACCCCGAGTGCCTACTTCCAGTCATCGTGACTGCTATTTGAACTCCTGTCGCCGCCTGCGGTGCCCGATCTTGACGAATCCTTAACGCGTAGCTCAGGAGGATTGACGCCTGCTTTGCGGTGATCTGGTACGCCAGCGCTTAACGTGAAATCCGCTATGAGAAGACAACCACCGCGCCAACCGTCACAGCACCGCCCAAAGGCCCCACAGAGCATGATTGCGGCTCCGGATTGTCACTCAACGTCAGGGGAACAATGGCGGTCAGAGGGCCGCGCGGCGGATGGGGGCGGTAGCTAGTGGCCGACGAGATGGCTGGCCTCGGCTTGCCTGACACCCGGCTGCCGGAGACCTACGGCTACGCGCTCAAACGGAAGCTGCTCGGCCCGCCCCTGGTCAACGAGCAGCTTTCCCAAGAGCGGCTGTCCCGGCCGCTCGCCCTGGGGGTGCTCTCCTGCGACGGCATCTCGTCGGCCGCCTACGGCACCGAAGAGATGCTGATCGAGATGGTCCAGGTGGTCGGCCTGGCGGCGTTCACGCTGATCCTGCCGATGACGCTGGTCGTGCTGGCCGGCATCGCCCTGGTCGTGCTCTCCTACCGCGAGGTCGTCTCCGTGTATACCCGGGCCGGCGGCTCCTACGTGGTGGCCAGGGAGAACTTCGGGCCGCGGGTCGCCCAGGTCGCGGCGGTGGCGCTGCTCATCGACTACACGGTGACCGTCGCCGTGCAGACCGCGGCGGGCAGCGCCGCGATCGTCTCCGCCTTCCCGCAGCTGGCGAATATCCCGGTGATCGGGTCGAACATCCTGATCTTCATCTCCGTGGTCGCCGTGCTGATCATGTGTTACATCAACCTGCGCGGCATCCGCGAGGCGGGCCGGGCCTTCGCGCTGCCGACCTACCTGTTCTCCGTTTCCGTGGCGGCGATGATCGTCGTCGGCCTGAGCCGCGAGGTGTTCGGCGGCGGGCTGCCGATGGTGGGCAAGTACGCAGGCCCCACCTACCCGTTCGGGCACAGCACCGAGGGACTGATCAGCATCGGGCTGATCTACATGCTGGCGAAGGCCTTCGCCAACGGCGGATCGTCGCTGACCGGCATCGAGGCGGTCTCCAACGCGGTCGGCGCGCTCCGCCCGCCGGAGGGCCGCAACGCGCGGCAGATCCTCGTGACGCAGGGCTCGATCGTCGCGTTCCTTATCGCGGGCATCTCCTGGCTGGCGCACATCACCCATGCCACTCCCTACCTAGCCGGGTACCCGACGGTGCTGGCGCAGGAGGCCAACGTCGTCTTCGGCAGCGGCGGGCACTTCATGTACTTCGTGGTCCAGGCGGCGACCGCGCTGATCCTGTTCACCGGCGGTAACACCAGCTTCAGCGGATTCCCCTACCTGGCCAGCTTCGTCGCCGCGGACTCGTTCCTGCCCCGCTGGCTGACCAAGCGCGGGCACCGCCTGGCGCTGTCCAACGGCATCATCGTGCTCACGGTCGTCTCGCTGGCCCTGCTGGTTGCCACCCGCGCCGTGGTCAACGGGCTGATCCCGTTCTACGCGATCGGCGTGTTCACGGGGTTCACGATGGCCGGCTTCGGCATGGCCAAGTACCACAAGCGGGTCAAGGAGCGCGGCTGGCGCCGCCGGCGGATCATCAACACAACCGCCGCCGTCTACACTGCGCTCGTCGTGGTCATCTTCGCGGTGGTGAAGTTCACCGAGGGCGCCTGGCTGATCGTCATCGTCTTCCCGGTGCTGGTCTACCTGCTGATCAGGCTCAACCGGGAGTACCGGCTTGAAGCCGAGATCCTGGAGAACATCGGGGACCGGCGGGACGCGGGCATTCCGCCCCGGCAGCCGAACTACCGCCGCCGCGTCGTGCTGATCTTCGTTGATGAGGTGGACCTCGCCACGTTCGCGGCGATCAGATACGCCCGGGGCCTGCGGCCCACCACCATGCGCGCGGTGCACTTCGTCATCGACGGCGCCCAGGCGGACAAGCTGCGGGAACAGTGGGTCAGGTACGGGCAGGACATCCCGCTTGAGATGATCGACGCCCCGGACCGCCGCCTTACCCGCGCCTCGCTCGAGCTGGTCACCCGCGAGACGCAGACGCCCAGTACGCAGGTCACGGTGGTGCTGCCGCGGCGCGGCTACGCCCCGCTGCTCGGTCGCCTGCTGCACGACCGCACGGCCGACAAGATCGCCGCGGTGGTCAGCCAGGTGCCCGACTCGGCCGCCACGATCATCCCCTTCGACGTGGAAAGCCGCGTCCACCTGCTGCACGCCAGGAACGCCGCCCGCCTCGCCGCGCAAGAGGGCGCTGACGAGGTGAAACCCGGGACCGTTCCGTCGACTGGGAAAGATCAGCTGGCCGCGACCGGCACCGGGCCGGGAGGCGGGACCAGCGGACTGCCTGCCGTCGCCCCCAACGTCCTCGCCACCAATGGAGCGGCGGCCAACGGCGTGACTGCCATCGGCGCGCTCGGCGCGACGCGGAAGGCGGCCGTCGAGGGCCGGGTCCGGGCGGTGGAGATCCGCCCGGTGGAGAACAGCTGCGTGTTCGAGGCCACGATCGCGGACGGCACGGGGTCGCTGACGGTCATGTTCTACGGCCGGACCCACATCCCGGGGCTTGAGCCGGGCGCGCGGATCCGGCTGGCCGGCAAGGTGTCGATGCGCGCAGGCGGCCCGGCGATGATCAACCCGGCGTACGAGCTGCTGGCGAGGGACGAGTGAGCCGCTGGGCGTTACCCCTCCTCGTTCAGTGAGACCAGCTCGTAGGAGGGGTTGATCATCACCGGCTGGCCGGCCTTGAGCCTTACCGAGCCGCTCAGCCTGACCCTTGCGCCGCAGATCAGGCCGGGGATGTGGGACCGGCCGTAGAACATCGCGGTGAGGTAGCCGGTCGTGTCGTTGATCTCCACGGCGAGCACCGAGTTCCGCTCGACCGGGCGGATCTCCACGACCCGGACCTTGCCCTCGACCGTGGTCTTGCCGCTGGCGACGGCGCCGATCGCGGTGACACCGGGCGCGGTGACCGCGCTCGGCTTCGTGAAGAGGCCGTGCGCGGCGGCCACGTCAGACTCCCTGGCAAGTTCCGCCGCGGTCGCCTCCTTCGCCGTAACGGTCCCGTGTTTCACCGTGTCAGCACCGTTGCGGGCCCTGGCAGCCTTCGCGGCCTGCAGCACGGCCACCCGGCTCGGCACGTCGTAGGGGACGATCGTCGCCGCTGAGCGGGGGATACGGCTGACCGCGGCCGCGATCTTATCCGCCGTGCGGTCGTGCAGCAGGCGGCCGAGCAGCGCCGAGTAGCTGCGCCGGGGCAGGATCACGGTGACGTGGGTGCCCGTGTCCTGGATCTCGCGCTCGGCCAGGTCGGTGGCCGCCTTGATCAGCCGCCGGTCGGGGCAGTCGATGAAGTCCAGCGCCACTCCCCGGTCGGCGCGGGTCCACTTGTCCCGCAGCTTCTCGGCGCGCACGCTGTCGATGACGAAGTGCACCGCGCGGATCTGGGTGGGCCGCAGCGACCTGGCGTAGCGGAGGGCGGCCAGCGTCGCCAGGTCGAAGCTGTCCACCAGGACGAAGACCACCCGCCGGGAGTAGTGCGGGGGCGGCGGCGGCTGCTCTCCGGTGACCGTGTCGAGCACCTCGGCCTCGGCCCGGTACTCGGTGTTCATCCGGATCAGCGCGGGCACGAGGATCGCGAAGAGCAGCAGCACAACCCAGGCGCCCTCGGTGAACTTCACGACGGCGAAGATGACCACGACGATAAGGGTGAGCACGCCGGCCGAGAAGTTGATGATGAACTTGCCCCGCCAGCCCGGCGCGCGGTGGGTGTGGTGGTACTTGGCCATGCCAAAGCCAGCCATCGAGAATGCGGTGAACACGCCGATCGCGTACAGCGGCACCAGGCTGTTGACGTCCGCGTCCTTGATGACCAGCAATGCGACCGAGGTGACCGTGAGCAGGATTATCGCGTTGGAGAACACCAGCCGGTGCCCGCGCTTCAGCAGCCACCGGGGCAGGAACGAGTCGCCCGCCACGTAGCTGGTGAGGAACGGGAAGCCGTTAAAGCTCGTATTCGCGCCGGTGTAGAGGATCAGCGTGGTCGCGAGCTGCACAAGCAGGAACAGCACCTGGCCGATGAACGAGTGGCCGAACACCTTCTGGGCTTCCTGGGCGAGCACCGTCGGGTAGCCGGCCAGGCGCGGCGTGGCGTGCGTGGTGTGCGCGAGCCAGGAGATGCCTGCCACCAGGACGCCGAGGATGACGCCCTCGGTGATCAGCACCGTGCGGGCGTTGCGGCCCTCCGGGGGTTTGAACGCGCCGACCGCGTCGCTGACCGCCTCGATGCCGGTCAGCGACGCCCCGCCGTTGGCGAACGCGCGCAGCAGCGTGAAGATCATCACGCCGCTGACGAGCCCCGAGGTGCCCGAGCCGATCGTGTAGGTGCCGTGCATCGTGGCGGCGTCGTACGGCTGCAGGTGGCCGAAGGCCTCGCGGACCAGGCCGACCACGATCATCAAGATGACGGAGCCGGCGAACAGGTACGTGGGCACGGCGAACGACCGGCCCGCCTCCTTGATGCCCCGCAGGTTGCCGAAGCACATAAGCGCCACGACGCCGACGCAGATCTCGAGCTTGTACGGGCCGACCACCGGGATGGCCGACGCCACCGCCGCCGTTCCCGCCGCCACCTGGACCGCCACCGTGACCACATAGTCGATCAGCAGTGCAACCGCGCAGACCTGCGCGATCCGCGGCCCGAAGTTCTCTCTGGCCACGACGTAGGAGCCGCCGGGCCGGATGTAGACCATGACGATCTCGCGGTAGGAGAGCACCACGAGCGTCATCACGAACAGGATGACCAGCGTCATCGGGAGGATCAGGGTGAACGCCGCCAGGCCGGCCATCGGCAGCAGCGCGATCAGGATCTCCTCGGTGCCGTAGGCGGAGGAGGAGATGCCGTCAGGCGAAAGGACGCCCAGCGCGAGCGGCTTGGACAGCCGCTGCTCGCCCAGCTGCTCGTTAACTAGTGGCGGCCCGAGAAGCTTCGTCTTCGCCGTGTACCACAAGGTGTCCGACTGGCTGCCTCGCCCGTCGAGCAGGCCCGTAGGCTTGGGCATGGCCACTGTGTGCGCCTTTCCTCTATGGAACGTTCAGGGCGACTTCTTACCGTGTGCATCAATGTAAGAGGAACGACCCGGGATGGGATACCCCGTCGTTCTTCGGTTCACGCCCTAACGGACCAGGGTCATCGCGACCAGGAAATTCAAGCCCGGCCATGCCGCGGGCGAAGGCGCGGGCCATCGTGGCGGCCTACGGAGAATGGTGCGCCGTCGCCACCGAGCCGCAGCTCATAGTCTCCGCGAGCAGGCTTGAAGAGGAGCACACCCTCTCCTTCCGGGACGCACTGATCGTCCAGGCGGCCATCCAGGCCGGCGCGGAACGCCTGATATCGGAAGATCTCCAGAACGGGCGCCGCTTCGGCGTTCTCACGGTGGAAAACCCGTTCGGCAGCGCGTGACTTTCATGCGATGTACCGCCAGGGTTCCTGGATGTAGGTGCGGCCCGTCGGGGTGGTCCATGAATGCCAGCCTGGCTTGGGCTGGGTGACCGTCCAGCCCGGCGACTGTTTGACTTGGTGGCATCGGCGGCTGGCGTTGCAGGAGTCGGTCCGTCCCCGGATGTAGGGGCGTTGCGCCATGGTAGCGGGCACCCGCAGACACAGTAAGACCCCGCCTGCTCGCGGTGTCTCTGTCGGGAGGTGAGGCAGTGCCGCTTAGCTTGACCCGGAGGGCCGTCTGCGGGTGCCTCTGGACAGTAATCCATGCTCGAACTCGTGATCACGAAGGATTAGTGCACCTATTCGATTCGGATCCTTCGCCAGGAATAAATCCTTCGTGATCACGGCGATGAGGTGGACCGTCCGGTGTGATCCGACGTCACGTGAGTGCACCGACGCATCACGCGTACTCTTCGCTGACCGGCATTGGGAGGTGAGCAGACGACGGGCCGGCCCTCGGGCCAAGGCTAGGGGATGACACAAGACCTTTCGCGCGGTTTCTGAGGTACCCAGACCACGGGCCGAATCCGGGTACCTCGGTCTAGGGGTCGTAATGCGCAAGCGTGGCGGCCAAGGTGCGGCGTTCCTCGATAGCGGCCAGGAAATCGACCATCAGCCGGAAGTCGTCAAAGAGCGCCGTACCGGTGTCCGTGGTGACTTCCCAGAGATGGGACAGACTCGATGATGGCGTGACGATCTCGATGTCCGGGGCGCTCATGATGCCCACTCGGTCAGCCGCCGCCGGTACTCGGCAAGCACGTCGCTCATAGTCCAGCTTGATCCGCTCGTGCGCGGCGCTGCCCGCGCGAGCCGTGGCGTACCGCAATCGGACCTTCGCCCAACAGGCGAAGAATCAGGGTCGGACAGTTCACGCAGGTCCGCTGAATCGGTCGCGGTGCTGGACATAACCGCGCTTACCTCCCTCTTGGCTTGGAGCGCTCCGCTGGCTGCAACCGTACCCGTTTTTCCTGATCACCCGCACGGCCCAGCGGAGCGTGTTCAAAGTTTTCCGAGAGCTAGAACTGATCGCAACAGCTGTGCAAACATAGACGCCATGGCAGTAAACAGCGGCGGCATCCCTGCAACTCACTTCGGCCGCCAGATGCGCAAGGAACGACTCGCTCGTGGGTGGTCTCTCCGGGATTTCTCCGCGCGCACCGGAATCAACATCGGGACGGCCAGCCAGATAGAGAACGGGAAGCGCCCGCCTACGGAGAACATCGCACTCAAGTGTGACGAGGTTTTCCCAGAGCGTCACGGCTGGTTTCTGGAATATTACGAAGAATCGAAGTCATGGACGCCTGCTGGGTTCCGGAACTGGCCTGAGTACGAAGACCGCGCGACGCGCCTGAGTGCTTGGATGCCGGGAATTCCGCACGGGCTGTTGCAAACCGGGTCGTACGCGCGTGAGCTACTGGCGACCTCCCTGGGAGCTACACCCGAGATGACCGCTACACGCCTGACCAGCCGCATGGAACGACAACGTCGCGTGCTCTACAGGGAAGATCTACCGGAGGCACGGTTCGTGGTCGATGAACTCAGTCTGTACCGGGAGGTGGGATCACCTGAGATCATGGCCGGTCAGATGCGTCACCTAGCCGACATCGCGACGATGCCGAACGTCACGCTTCAAGTGCTGCCAGCTACCGCCCATCCCGCTACAGCATCGGGTTTCGTCGTCACAGACAGCGCCGCGTACGCTGAGCACGTGACAGGCGGATTCACCTACACAGACGGCGAAACGGTTACTTCGCTCGGACGACTGTTCACTAAGATCAATTCCGAGAGCTACAGGGCATCTGAGTCCCTGCGGATGATTGAAGGGATGGCAGAGACATGGACGCATGGCGTAAGTCCACTTACAGCTCTGCGAACGGCGGGGACTGCGTAGAGGTGGCACGTGCAGACGGTGTGGTCCAGGTCCGTGACACCGCAGACCGCAACGGCGCGACGCTGAGCATTCGGCTGCAGACGTGTGGCGCGCATTCACGCGAGACCTCAAGCGCAGCTAGCCGAACCAACCAACAACCAGCGCTGGCGCTAGGGCAAGAAACACCAGCAGGGCGGTTCCCCTTCGTGTGGGTGCCGTCCTGTCTGCGTTGCGCTGCTGCGCGCCGTAGGCGACGGCAGGTAACTACCGGCTGAACAGCCCTAGAACGCGTCAGGACGCGCCGTAGGCACCGCAGGGTGCTCCTGACTCCCGCCGTCACCACGTCAGCGATCAGCCCCAGTGATCACATCTGCCGATGCGCGGGCAGGTCGCCGGGGAGAGGCTTAGGTAGCATTTCTGCATGAGCATCGGGCAGCTCATCGGGCGTTTGGCGCGACGAACCGTCGCCTTCAACCGCTCCAAGCTCGACCTAGGCACCGGCGTGCGCTGCGGGATCGGCGTCGCCATCCCCTTGGTCATCGGGCTGGCGATCGGGCATCCCAGCGGCGGGGCGTACGCGGCGGCGGGTGCTCTGCTCACCGCCTTTGCCGGTTTCGTGCCGAGTTCACGGCATCGAGCGACGATCATGCTCGGGGTGGCCGCATCGCTCGCGGTCAACGCGCTCATCGCCGGCGCGGTCGGTAGCTGGACCTGGCTGGTCGTCGTCCTCGCCGGTCTCTTGGCGTTCGGCTCGGGATTGCTCGAGGCGCTCGGCCCCGGCGTCGTACTGATCGCCATTCTGGGTACGATCGAGTTCCTCATCAGCTCCAGCCAGCCGGTCGGGACCACTACCGCCTTGATCCACGCGGCGCTGGTCGGCGCCGGCGGCCTCGTCGAGACCCTGGTGGTGGCCGGGCCCTGGGCGCGTCGCACCGACCTCGAGCGCCAGGCGCTGGCTGCTGCCTACGACAACCTCTCGGCTTACGCCCTCGCCCTGCCCGAGGGCCGCCTTGCGCTCGCCGACGCCCAGGTGATCGAGGACCTCCGAGCAACGTTGGCCGCTGGGCAGGCCCGGTGGGGCCAGGGGCGGGCGCTGCAGAGCCTGGCCGACGAAGCCGAGCGAATCCGACGGTCCCTGGAGGCGTTGGCGGTCGCTCGCGACCACCTTGCGGGCTCGCTGGTCCCGGGGACGGCTTCCGCCGGCGGGAGGACCCACGCAACCGACGGCGGGGGTGGCGCCCAACAGGCGGCTGACCAGACTGTCAATTCGCTCGATAAGGTCGCCTGCTCGACGGGGCCGCTCCTCGGGGCCATCGCCACCGCCATCCGGGACAACCGCCCGCCGCCATCAGGGGCTCAGTCCCACAAGGTCATCGACGAGGCGACGGCGGCGCTCGAGGAGTTGGCAGGGGAGGACAGTCGTGCGAGAATTCCACCGATCCAGGCCGTGGCGGCGGGTCACGATGTCGACCTGGTGCGCGCCCTCCACGGGCAGCTCCGCTCGGTCCAGCGCCTCGTAACGGCGAGCACGGTGACGGCCCGCGATCGTAGGACCGTCCCGGCAACGCTGGCCGGCCCCTCCGCGGCGACGCTCGCCCGGACGGAGGTCAGGCTGCTGCGGGCCAACCTCACGTTCGCCTCGACGGCGTTCCGCCATGCCCTACGGCTGGCCGTCGCAGTGACGGTGGCGACTGCCTTGTACCGGACCCTGCCCGGGTCCCACGAGTACTGGATCGCCATCGCGGCCCTCATGGTCCTCAAGCCGGATTTCGACACGACGATCACCCGCGGGCTGGGAAGGGCGGGCGGGGCGGTGACCGGGGCCGTACTTGCGACGATCGTCGCCGCGGAGCTCCGTCCGGGGCCGGTCGCACTGGCCGCCCTGATCTCGGTGCTCGCCGTTGTCGTCTTCACCGTGCGCCAGACGAACTACGGCCTTTACACCCTGGCCTTGACGCCGCTCGTCGTCTTCTTCGCCGCCTTCGGGGGCCTCCCGCCGCTTACCGCGGCGACTGACCGAGCTGTCGACAACCTGATCGGCATCGCCTTGGCTCTCGCCATCTTCTTTGCCTGGCCGAGTTGGGCGGCGACCGAGGTCCCGCGCCTGTTGGCACGGATGCTGGTCACCCAGGAGATGTTCGCTCGCCTGGTCCTCGACGGAGAGATCGACCCGGCCGCTCTCGACCAGCGGGCTCTCGATCAGGCCGGGTCGGCCGCCCGGGTGGCCCGGACCAACGCCGAGGCCGCCGTCGAACGGATGGCCACCGAACCGGACCGGCCGGGGGCCCTCACGACTGAGGCAGCTAACGGGATCGTCGCCAGCATCCACCGCTTCGCCTTGGCCGCGGTGGCGATGCACGCCAGCCAACCAGCCTCCCACCCTCCAGTCGCTCAGCTGGTTCCGCTACGTGACGGGATCACGACGACCATGACGGGGCTGGCCGACGGTCTATCCGGCCCGGCCGGAACGGCACGACCCGAACCCCTCCGGACGCTCCATGCCGAGCTGATCCACGGCCTCCACGAGGCCGAGAACCGTGATCAGCCGCCGGGCATCCGTGCCTTTTCGGCTGAGATGGCCGTCATCATCGGCGAGACCGACCTCATGGTGGACGCCGTCGACACGATGGCCGAGCTGGTCACGGCACCGCAACCGGATAAGAGGCGTGCCGCGGGACGTGTCTCTTGAGAACCGGCACAACTGCAGGAGGCCAACTTGGGGATTGGGACGATTTCCGATTCAAGCATCGAAGTGACTTACACGTGACAGGTGACAGGTGATCGCCGAAAGCACCCCAAGTCTTCGGCCATGGATTCCGTCAACTTCTGGGGCGTATTCGGGGGCCTCGCCGCTGCTCTGGGTGTCGTGCCGGCACGGTGGGCGTTGCCGTGGTCAGTCCGAAGTGGTCGGGCCTGCTGTCGAATGTATGGTTCGAGATTGCGATCGCATGCTGGGCCGTCGGATCGGGTCGTCAAGGGGCACCGCCTCAACCACCTCGACCGGCCGGGGTCGTGAAATACGATGGCTACCTCGCTGTTTGCTGACAGCACAGCTATGGTGGTGGTCGGACACAGCTGGGGCATGATCCAGTCTTCCGGTAGTGAATAGGTCCGAGTGTTGGTAGAGTGCCGCAAGGCGTTGCTTGGGCCTTGCGGTGTTAAGCGATCTAAGGGGCATTATGAGTGATGCCGTCACACCGACGAAGCAGATCTCGGTCTTTATTAGTTATGCAAAGCAAGATGAAGCAATTGCAGATTTCGTACAAAATGTTCTTAACAGAGCCGGGTATCATGCGTCTACTTTCACGACGGGCATACTAGCTGGAGATCGCTGGATTTCAAGTCTTAACTTGTCGCTCGAAACCGTAGATGTTGTAGTCCTTTTGCTATCGAAGGCGGCGCTAGAAAGTCCTTGGGTTCTATATGAGTCATCTGCAAGCATTGCATCTGTCGAGAAGAGTTCGAATAAGAGAATAATTCCTGTCGGTCTTGACAAGGGTCTCGTGCCATCAGGCATGCTTTCGCAGTATCAGTGGATTACCACGTCTGGCGATCCGCTCGAGGTCGCCGATTCAGTGATTCGAGCCCTTGAGGAACCTCGTGCGTTCAATAAGGTGCTTGAGCGCTCAGAAACATTGCGGAATCTCGAACAAGTTGAAGATTTCCTGAACATTGAAAAAGCGACCTGGGAGGCGCAAAGGGAGCAACGCAATGCTCGCGCGCTTCAGCGACTTGCTTGGGTATCTGCTTTCATAGTAATCGTCACTGCGATTTCAGCAATCATTCTGATTGGACCAAACCCTAATGTGGTCAGTTGGATTTCTGCCTAGGTGCTGCCGCCACAACGGGTCTGGGGTTCATCTTCGGCCGTCTTTCCAATCGTCATGAGCGGGGGGGCATCGAATGACAGACCCCGTGACTGAGACCATCGCCATCGCAAATGCCGAGGAGCGGCTCCGGCAGGAGCGTGAGACGTTTAATCAGCGAAAAGATCAGGATGCACGTTACTTCAAACTTAGAATGGTCATGGGTTGGATAGCAGTGGTTCTGCTGCCTGCAATCGGTCTAACGTGTGGATGGATAATTTTCCATAGTCATGAGTTTTCTGCTGCTACGGTTACAGTTGCAGTTTCAACATTGTTTGTCGATGCGTCTGGGCTTGTCATATCAATATGGAAGATCGTAATGGGTTCGGGACCGCGAATCCTTGAACCTGTTACGACCGGGCAGCACGCACTGCCTGCAGCCGATCTAGAAAGTCAAATCAGTAAGTATCAGCTATTGTTGTGTCGAGGCGCAGGAGGACAAGACCGAAGTAGCCACCAAGGTCCGCAACTTGGAAGGGACGAAGGCCGCGTGCCAAAGGCCGGACAGCACAACCGCGTCGGCGCATGGCTGACCTACTGGGTAGAGACATCGCGGCTCCGGCGAACGTCTCCAAGAACACACATTCCTGCTATGAAGTAGACGTGAGGGTCCACCGCATCCACGGCATCGGCGCGCACTGGCTCGACAAGCTGGAAGCCGAGCACCTCGTAAAGCTCTACGTAAGGATGATCCGCCCTGGCAGCGAGCCAAGCACAGCACACCACGTTGGGAACACGTGGAACTCGACACCGGCCTACTCCGAATCCGCCGTAACCGGCTACGCCCCAAGTACGAGCACGGATGCGAAGGCACATGCGGCCGGAAGGCCGGAACGCCCCGACCTTAAGCAGGTTCGCGCCGACACCGGCCCAACGAAATCCCGCGCGGGCCGCCCCGCGTGGTCGGCCTGCCCGAACCGCTCACCGTGCTCTTGCGAGTCCATCGGGACAACCAGGAAACCGAGCGCAAGGCTGCCCGCCAGCTTTGGCGCGATGAAGGATCGTGTTCGCCAAGCCCGATGGCCGACCGCTCAACCAAACACCGACTACTACGAGTGGAAAGCGGTGATCGAGGAAGCCGGTCTACCCGAGCGCCGGTTGCACGACGCGCGACACACCGCCGCAACCGTGCTCGCCATCCTCGCCGCGCCGACGCCCACGCGCTCAATTGATCCCTTATAGGCACGGTGCGCAAAGGATTTCTGTAAGCAGATAATTGGCGCCTGCGCGTTACGCAGTCAAGATGCCAAGATTAATTAGCCGATAGCCCATGGCTTCCGCACTAACGTCGAAGGTTCGGGCCAACTCAGTGATCAAGTTTTCACGCGTTATGTCACCATCGGCTTTAATAAGGTCACCTATATAGCGTGATACAATTCGTTCAGGCATCAGAAGCGCCGCTGCAAAGGTGTTCGCCTCTATTTCCTCTATGTCCGTCCCCATGCTGGACACATGGTTCCGGAGGTCTACTCTCAGAACGGCTTGGTCTACGATTAGTTGCTTTCCCTCGTGGAGCAGAAGATGGCCGAGTTCGTGGGCGGTTGTGAAGCGCTGCCTACGCCGGCTTGTCTGCGTGTTCAGACCTATATACCAGCGATTATTGTCGCGTAGGGCAAAACCCGACTCGGGACCGTCAAATCTGTGCCGAAGTATTTCTATGCCGTGTGCGCGGACGATATCCTCGACACGTACTGGAGGTTCGCTTACTCCGTGCTCCCGTATTAGCTCTCGCGCCGCAGACCGGGCTTATCCCGGGCTTTATCGAGAGTCTTTTCGTAAGTAACGTCCATTATCATTCCTGAGCCTCATAAAAATCCATCGCAGGATCTATTTCGCGCCGTGCGACTGCTCCGTGAACGAAATTCTGCATGGTTTCAGGCGCGCTTTCCAGTTTCTCCCAGATCTGCTGATATAGGAGAACTGTGTGATTTAGGTTTTTCCGGGAGAAGTTCGCAAACATCCTTGGCGAGCGCTCGGCAGATTGCTGCGAATAGGTGCAGCGCGACCCGTTGGCGACCCGCCTCCAAATTGGCAATTGAGGAGCGCGTAAGGCCAACGCGTTGCGCTAGGACGTCTTGGCTGATGTCCATGGCTACCCGCGCGGAACGGACCTTTGCCCCCACATAGGCATAGAAATCATCAATCCCGGCATCTTCGGCGTCGGGCAACTTCACATGCCTCCCTCGCACGCACTGCGTGTTGCAGCACACACTAACATTTTTGCTCTGCGAACCCCATGGGGCGTTGGGCGACGGCGGTTTGACGCACGCTCCCCGCGCTTGTACGGTGATTGTGGCACTGACGACATGGAACACTCCGTGTCGTCAGCAGGCCCGTCACGGGGAGGTTGTGCCCCGTGACGAGTCCTTTTGCCGTCGCGCCTCGCCTCCCTCTTGGGCGGAGGTAATGACAAGGGAGGTCCCGCGCCCTACGCGAAGACCTCCCGTGTCCACCACCGGCTCTCGCAGCCATATAAGTGAACGGAGGAAACATAGTGGCGTTTTCGGAGGATGTAAAGGCCAAGGCGTTCGCTCGGTCGGGTGGGCGGTGTGAGTGCAACCGCCAGGCTCATGAGCACCGGGGCCGGTGCCCTAGGGTGCTGACGCAGGGCAACCGCTCAGTTCCACCACATTCACGCGGAAGCTCTGGGCGGAAGCGACGGGCTCGACAACTGCGAAGTCCTGTGCCTACCTTGCCACAAGGCAACCCCGTCGTACGGGCGGCACTAGACCTCGCGCTGGCACATCGGCCCGTCCTCGACGTCGGTGGGAGACGGGCCGCACGCGGTGCTAACTGAGACCAGAATTGAGACCAAGAGCACCGCGCATGAAAGACAAGGCATCCCGTTTCCCGGTTTCGCTGGTGGGCGCGAGCAGAGGATAGGGGATTCGAACCCCTGAGGGCTTTCACCCAACACGCTTTCCAAGCGTGCGCCCTAGGCCACTAGGCGAATCCTCCGCCGGTTAGCTTACCGGAGATCTGGGGTCGCTGGGGCCGTCGGCGGGCGCGCCCGGGGCGCCGTCGGAGGGACGCGACGGAGATGGGTCAACGGGCGCGAGCGGTGCTGGGCGTGACTAGACTTATCTTCCGACCCCCCGTGCGGCGTGCATCTCGCTAACCCCCCCAGGGCCGGAAGGCAGCAAGGGTACGCGGGCGCTGACGGGTGCGCGGGGGGTCCTTTCCCGTTCCGGTAAAAGCGATCGACCTGGCCGGCGAGGATGAGGTCATGGCGGAAGACTCTGAAGCAACCCGGACCACGCAGAGCCTGGCCCTGTACCGGAAGTACCGCCCCGCCACCTTCGCCGAGGTCCTCGGGCAGGATCACGTCACCGAGCCGCTGAGGCAGGCGCTGCGCAGCGGCAGGATCAACCACGCTTACCTGTTCAGCGGCCCGCGCGGCTGCGGCAAGACGTCAAGCGCCCGCATCCTCGCCCGCTCGCTGAACTGCGTCAACGGGCCGACCCCAGACCCTTGCGGCGTCTGCGACTCGTGCGTCGCGCTCGCACCCTCAGGCCCCGGCTCGATCGACGTGATCGAGATCGACGCGGCCAGCCACGGCGGCGTCGATGACGCCCGCGACCTGCGCGAGCGCGCCTTCTACGCCCCGGTCGCCGGGCGCTACAAGATCTACATCATCGACGAGGCCCACATGGTGACCCAGCAGGGCTTCAACGCCCTGCTCAAGCTCGTCGAGGAGCCGCCGCCGCATCTGAAGTTCATCTTCGCGACCACCGAGCCGGACAAGGTCATCCCGACGATCAGGTCCCGGACGCATCACTACCCGTTCCGGCTGATGCCGCCGTCGGTGATGCGCGACCTGGCCGAGAAGATCCTCACCTCCGAGGGCGTCCCATTCGACCCGGCGGTGCTGCCGCTCGTGGTGCGGGCCGGCGGCGGGTCGGCGCGAGACTCGCTGTCCATACTCGACCAGCTGCTTGCGGGCTCGGACGAGAGCGGGATCCGCTACGACCGCGCGGTCTCGCTGCTCGGCTACACCGACGCGAGCCTGCTCGACGAGATCGTGGACGCGTTCGCGGCCGGCGACGGCGCGTCGGTGTTCCGCGCGGTGAACCGGGTCATCGAGGGCGGCCACGAGCCGCGCCGGTTCGCCACCGACATGCTCGACCGGTTCCGCGACCTGATCGTCCTCGCCTCGGTGCCCGACGCGATCGCCACCGGTCTGATCGACGCGCCACCAGACCGGGTCGAGGCCCTGACCGGCCAGTCCGGACGGTACGGCCTGGCCGCGCTGACCCGGGCGGCCGACATCGTCTCCGTCGGCCTCGACCAGATGCGCGGCGCCACCTCGCCCCGGCTGCTGCTCGAGCTCATGTGCGCCCAGGTACTGCTGCCCGGCGCGGCGACCGACGAGCGGTCGGTACTCGCCCGGCTGGAGCGGCTGGAGGCAGGCGCGGCGGCTCGCCCCGCCCAGGGGCCGGCCGCGGCCGCCGCGAGCAATGCCCATAGTGAACGGACCGTGGTTACTCCCGGACCTCAGACGTCTCCGGCAGCAGGCGGACATATTGACGCGGCGTCGCCCAGCACCCGGCCCGCTCCCGCCGCTGCCGGTGCGCAGGCCGGCCCGCGGGCCGGGCAGTCCGCCCTGCGTGGGGACCCGGCCGCTGTCGCACCGGCGGCACCACAGCCGACGCAGCCGCAACAGCAGCCGCAACAGGGGACGGCGCCGCCCCCGGCCCAAGCGCCTGCCAGCCCAGCACAAGCGCCTGCGAGCGCGCCCCGGAGCGGGGTGACCATCGAGGCGCTCGTCCAGGCCTGGCCCAGCGTGCTTGAGGCGGTCAAGGCGCAGGGAAGGGTGGCGGCGATCGTCATCGGGAACGCGAGCCTGGTCTCGCTCGACGAGGCGGTGCTGACGATCCGCTTCCCCCGCCAGGGCGACGTCAAGGGGTTCCTGAACAGCAAGTACGAGGACCTGCTCAAGCAGGTGATCAACACGATGTTCGGGATCAACGTCGTGGTCCGCGCCGTCGCTGGCGGCGGCGATGCGCCCGCCGCCAGGCGGTCGGCCCCCGCCCCGGCCCCCGCCCCGACCCCGCCTCCGCCTCCGCCTCCCCCGGCCGCTTCGATGCCCTCGGAGCCCGCATCCCCCTTGGCCGGCCAGGCAGAGCCGTCCGCTCCGGCGGGGGGATCGGCGGGCGGTGCGGGAAGCGCCACGGGACCGTTCGGGACCACGGGTTTTCCAAGCGGGGACCTGCCGCCGCTGCCGCCGCCCCCGTCGCCAGACGATGAGGACTTTGACCCCGACGACGAGGACATGTCGGTCTCGGTGCCCAACGAGCTCACCGGGATGGCCCTTGTTCAGCGCGAGCTTGGCGGCCAGGTCATCGCGGAATATGACGAGTAAGCCGGGGCGATCGGAGTAGCCGGGTCTGTGCGGGAAGTAGGCTTCCGGTTATGGGACCTGGTGGCTTTGATATGCAGCAGATTTTCGCTGCGGCGCAGCAGGCGCTGAGCGCGCAGCAGGAGCTGGCCAACAGCGAGCTGGTCGGCACGTCGGGCGGCGGCGCGGTTCGCGCGGTCGTCAGCGGCGTCGGCCAGTTGCTTGACGTGACGATCGATCCGAGCGTGATCGACCCGACGGACCCGGCTGAGACAGCGTCGACCATCGCCGACCTGGTACTCGCTGCGGTCCGCGACGCCTGGGACTCCGCCGTCGACCTGCAGCAGCGCCAGCTCGGCGCGCTCGGCGGCGGCGGGCTCGGCGGACTCAGCGGCGCACTCGGCAGCGGTGGCGGCATCGACCTTTCCAGCCTCGGCCTGCCCGGGCTCGGCGGACCGATCGCCTTCGACGACGATGCGTACGACGACGAGGACGATGAGGACGACGAGTACGACGACGAGGAGGACGACGAGGATGAGGACGACGAGGACCTCGACCTCCAGACCGGCCCCGAAGTCGGCCCCGAGGGCAAAGAGGACTGACGACCGCGCATGTATGAAGGCGTCATCCAGCACCTGATCGACGAACTCGGCCGCCTGCCGGGAGTCGGGCCGAAGGGTGCCCAGCGGATCGCGTTCTCCCTGCTGGCGGGCGACCCTGAGGACGTCCGCCGGCTGGCGGCCGCGCTCATCGAGATGACCGAGCGCGTGCGGTTCTGCCAGACCTGCGGGAACGTCGCCGAGGCCGAGGAGTGCCGCATCTGCCTGGACACCAGGCGCGATGCCACGGTCATCTGTGTCGTCGAAGAGCCGAAGGACGTCGCCGCGGTGGAGAAGATCCGCGAGTTTCGCGGCCGGTACCACGTGCTCGGCGGGGCGATCAGCCCGATCGACGGGGTCGGCCCGGACGACCTGCGGATCAGAGAGCTGATGACCAGGCTGGCCGACGGCCAGGTCACCGAGCTGATCCTGGCTACCGATCCGAACTTGGAGGGCGAGGCGACCGCCACCTACCTCGCCCGGCTGGTCAAGCCGATCGGCATCCGGGTGACCAGGCCCGCCAGCGGGCTGCCGGTCGGCGGCGACCTGGAGTACGCGGACGAGGTGACCCTCGGCCGCGCCTTCGAGGGCAGGCGACTGCTTGACGTGTGACGTTGCTCGTCCCGGTGATAAAAATTGGGCGGGCTGACGACGCGCGGATAGACTCAGCCCCGGTCCGCCTACAGATACCTGGGAGGAGCGGCGCGTCCAGATGGCCCTTGTCGTGCAGAAATACGGTGGTTCCTCGGTAGCCGACGCGGCGGGCATCAAGCGCGTAGCCAAGCGCATCGTCGCCACTCGGCAGGCCGGGCACCAAGTTGTGGTCGTGGTGTCCGCGATGGGCGACACCACTGACGAGTTGATCGACCTGGCCAACCAGGTGACCCCGGCGCCACCCGGGCGCGAGCTCGACATGCTGCTCACCTCCGGCGAGCGCATCTCCATGGCGCTGCTGGCGATGGCGATCGCCACCCTCGGCATGGAGGCACGGTCCTTCACCGGGTCGCAGGCCGGCGTGATCACCGACGAGGTGCATGGCCGGGCGCGGATCATCGACGTCACCCCGGGCCGGATCTCGAGCGCGCTCGCGGATGCCGCGATCCCGATCGTGGCCGGATTCCAGGGGGTCTCGCAGACCACCAAGGACATCACCACGCTTGGCCGCGGCGGCTCGGACACCACGGCGGTCGCGCTCGCCGCCGCGCTCAGTGCGGACGTGTGCGAGATCTACACCGACGTGGACGGCGTGTTCACCGAGGATCCCCGGCTGGTGGCAGGCGCCAGCCGGATAGCGCGGATCTCCTACGAGGAAATGCTCGAGATGGCCGCGTGCGGCGCGAAGGTTCTCATCCCGCGATGCGTCGAGTACGCGCGCCGGTACGGGCTGCCGATCCACGTCCGGTCCTCGTTCAGCGACAAGATGGGCACCTGGGTCAGCGAGCACGCTGGGAACGATTCGGAGGAAGCCGGGATGGAGCAGGCCATTATCTCCGGGGTCGCGCACGACCGGAGCGAGGCGAAGATCACGGTGGTCGGCGTCCCCGACCGGGTGGGCACGGCCGCGCGGATCTTCGGGATCATCGCCGAGGCGGGCATCAACATCGACATGATCGTGCAGAACGTCTCCGCGATCGCGACGGGCCGCACGGACATCTCGTTCACGCTCCCGGGCGCGGACGGTCAGCGGACGCTTGAGCGGCTCCGCGCCGCCCAGGAGACGCTCGGCTTCCAGGAGCTGCTCTACGACGACCGGATCGGCAAGGTCTCGGTGATCGGCGCGGGGATGCGCTCGCACCCGGGCGTGTCCGCCAAATTCTTCGCCGCCCTCGCCGAGGCCGGGGTGAACATCCAGATGATCACCACCTCAGAGATCCGGATCTCGGTCGTGGTCGGCCAGGCCGATGTGGACGTCGCGGTGAACGCGACGCACAAGTCGTTCGGCCTGGACGCCGATGAGGTCGAGGCCGTGGTGTACGGAGGGACCGGACGATGAGCGGTGCTGCAGGCCGGCGTCCCACGCTGGCTGTCGTCGGGGCGACTGGTGCCGTCGGCACGGTGATGCTCGACCTGCTCTCCACCAGGGAGGACGTCTGGGGGGTGATCCGGCTGATCGCCTCGCCGCGCTCCGCCGGGCGGCTGCTCTCCGTTCGCGGGGTCGAGACCGAGGTCACCGCCCTGTCGGAGGAGGCCTTCGACGGCGTGGACGTCGCCATGTTCGACGTGCCCGACGAGGTGTCCGCGGCTTGGGTGCCGATTGCCGCCGCGCGCGGAGCGGTCTGCGTGGACAACTCCGGCGCGTTCCGGATGGACCCGGAGGTGCCGCTCGTGGTGCCCGAGGTGAACCCCGGCGACGCGCTGCGGCGCCCGAAGGGCGTCATCTCGAACCCGAACTGCACCACCTTGTCGTTGATCGTCGCGGTGGGCGCGCTGCACCGGGCGTTCGGCCTCGAGGAGATGGTCATCGCCTCCTACCAGGCCGCCTCCGGCGCCGGGCAGGCGGGCATCGACGCGCTCTACGGGCAGCTGGAGAAGGTCGGCGGCACCCGCACGCTCGGCCAGCGGCCCGGCGACGTGCGCGGCGTGATCGGCGACTTGGGGCCGTTCCCGGCGCCGCTGGCGCTGAACGTCGTCCCATGGGCTGGCTCGCTCAAGGACGCGGGCTGGTCGTCCGAGGAGCTCAAGATCCGCAACGAGTCGCGGAAGATCCTGGGCCTGCCCTCGCTGCGGGTCAACGCGACCTGCGTCCGCGTGCCCGTGGTCACCACGCACTCGGTCGCGGTGCACGCCCGGTTCTCCCGGCCGGTCGGCCGGGAGGCGGCCTGGGAGACGCTGCGCGCCGCGCCCGGCGTTGTCCTCAACGACGAGCCGGAGCGCGGCGAGTACCCGACGCCCGCGGACGTCGTGGGCACCGACCCGACCTGGGTCGGCCGGGTCCGCGAGTCCCTCGACGACCCCAACGGCATCGAGTTCTTCGTCTGCGGCGACAACCTGCGCAAGGGCGCGGCGCTCAACACCGCGCAGATCGCCGAGCTGGTGGCTACCGAGCTCTAGTCCGCTCTACTCCTCGCCAAGTCCTTACGGGGTGCGAACGGCAGCGGTCGCCTAGTCCACCGGGTGGTACAGTCCTCGTAACCCCGGCGTACTTATGTGCCCATGTGGTAACATAAGTCCGTTTTCGTGGGACGAACGTGACCAATGTCTAGTTAAAGATGATGATCTATATCGTTCCGCGGCCTAACGATAATCCTCGCTGCTACAGTCGAACGACTAAGTAGTGCAATTGCACGCGAGGGCGGAAACGGGGCGGAGTTATGTGCCGCTCGCAGCTGCCTGCACCCATTGTCGAGGAGGTAACACTTGGCCACCACTCGCAGCCGTCCGCACGGCCGTGAGCAAGCACGACCGTCCTCTGGGGGCGTGGCGGCCGAGCACGCGACAAAGATCTACGCCATCGCGATCACAGGCATCGTTGTCATAGTCGCTTTCCTTGCGCTGACGAGTACCGGTCACGTTATCGACGCGGCTACGCAGCGCTTCATGCTGTTCTACGCGGGCGTATTCGCGCTGGTTGCACTGTGCGCGTCGACCGGTCTTGGGCTTATCGCGACCGACCGCGTATTCCTGCGCCCCGGGCACCGGGTGCTCGCGCAGTCGGCGCACCGGGCCGCATCCTTCGGCGCGGTCACCTTCCTGATCATCCACATCGTCAGCGAGATCATCGCGCAGCGCGTCCACGCGCTCGACGCGGTGGTTCCGTTCCTGTCACCGTTCCGCACGTTCTACATCGGTCTCGGCACGATCGCCTCGGACCTCATCCTTCTGGTGCTTGTAACGGGCATCATGCGGGGTCGGTTCAACACGCGCGGCAATGCCTGGCGGTGGCGGGCGATCCACTACACGTCCTACGCCTCGTTCGTGTTCGGCATCTGGCATGGCCTGCTCGCCGGGCGTCCCGCCAAGCCCTACGTGGACTGGAGCTACGGGCTCCTGGTGGCGCTGGTCCTGCTCGCGCTCGCGGTGCGGATCGTCGCCAACTCGCTGCGGCCCGAGGAGAACCTGTCGGCGCCGCCGATGGAGATGTCGGCGAACTCCGCCTCCGCCCCGATGCGCGCGGCGGCCATGTTCGCCCAGCTGGGCCTGGCCCGCGGAGCGAACACCGGCGGCCAGGACCGGCTCATGGTCTCGTCCACGTCGGAGCGGGTGCTCCCCGCGCCGGCACCGCTGTCGGCCGGGACGGGGCAGACGTACTACGAGCACGGTTATGAGGGGCCGGCCCGCTACCTGGGCGCTCCGCGTAATCCCGTGAGCGGGCCGATGCCGCGTGCCAACTCCGGGCCGATGCCGCGCGCGGCCAGCGGACCCATGCCACGCGCCGCTACCGGACCGCAGCCCAGAACATCGAGTGGTCCGTTCCCGCGTCCGGGGGCAGGACCGATGACACGCACCGGGCCGGCGACAGGGCCGATCCCGAGGCCGCACACCGATCCGCAGCCACGGGCCGGGTCTGGGCCGATGCCGCTCGGCGGTGCCGGGCCGCAGAGCGGGTACGGGCCTCGAGACGGCCGTGGCCGTCCGCGCCCCGGGGCCGGCGACGGGAATCGCGGCCAGGCTCCCTGGGAGGGCGGCCTGCCCGAGCCGGATCCCGCGTTCAAGTACCGGGAGCCCGGTCCGGGGATGCCCGGCTACCGGGGGTCCCGCGACCACCGATACGGCGGAGACACGCGTCGATGAACCCCAGTAACCCGTCGGAACTTGACGTTCCGACGATTATGCGGGTCGGGGAGGCCCGGATGACGGCTGGCCTCGAGCGCATGGCGCGGCTCGACCTCGCCGCGCACAACGAGGTCTTCGGCCAGCTGCCCAGGCTGTCGGCGGAGGAGCTGGTGGCGATGGCCTCCCAAGTCGATCTGCGCGGTCAGGGCGGAGCCGCGTTCCCGTTCGCGCGCAAGCTCAAGGCGGTCGTCGATGCGGCGGAGAAGACCGGCCAGCCGACGGTCGTCGTGGTTAACGCCACCGAGGGCGAGCCCGGGTCGTTCAAGGACAAGATGCTGATGATCAGGTCGCCGTACCTGGTCCTGAGCGGCGCGGCGCTGGTCGCCGAGGCGATCGAGGCCGAGGAGGTCATCGTCGGCGTGACCGGCAACGAGCTCGCCAACCGGTCGATCGAGGCCGCGATCGCCGCCGAGCCGGGGCTGCGCTCGATGGTGCGCGTGGTCCAGCAGCCCGACCGGTTCATCTCCGGCGAGGGGGGCGCGCTGGTCCGAGGCATCAACGGCAAGAAGCCGGTCCCCCCTGGGCGCAAGACGCTCGCCTCCGACAAGGGCGTGGCCGACCTGCCGACCCTGCTGTCCAACGCCTCGACGTTCGCTCAGGTCGCGGTGCTCGCGTTGCTCGGCCCCGAGCGGTTCGCGGCGGTCGGCGTGCCCGAGGAGCCCGGCACCGTGCTCCTCAGCGTCAGCGGCTCGGCCAAGCACCCGGCGGTCGTCGAGTGCCCGACGGGGATTCCGCTCGGCGCCGTGCTCGACATCTGCCAGGCGCCTGCGGGCGACGGGGTGCTCGTCGGCGGCTACCACGGCATGTGGCTGGACGCCGAGACCGCCTACCAGGTCCCGATCGGCAGGGAGGGCCTGGCCTCCGCGGGCGGCACGTTCGCCTCGGGGATCGTGCTGCCGCTCGGCGACGGCACCTGCCCGCTCGGCGAGGTCTCCCGGATCGCCAGCTACCTAGCCGGCGAGTCGGCGGGCCAGTGCGGTCCTTGCAAGCTCGGCCTGCCCACGATCGCCCGCGCGCTCGCCGCGATCGTCGATGGCTCCGGCGGCATCGAGGCGCTCGACGTGGCGCGGCGCGCGGCGACCACGGTCAAGGGCCGTGGCGCCTGCTCCCATCCCGACGGGACCACCCGCTTCGTGCTCTCCGCGCTCGACGTCTTCACCGAGGATCTGGCCGCGCACGTGCTCCACTCCACCTGCGGCAGCCCCGTCCGCGGCGTGCTGCCGCTGCCGGAGGGGCCCGAGGCGGCCGACGCCAAGCAGCTCGTGGTGGACTGGGTGCGGTGCCAGGGGCACGGTCTCTGCGCCCACCTGGTGCCCGAGCTGATCCACCGCGACAAGGCGGGCTTCCCGGTCATCTTGCCGATCCCGGTGCCGCCCTGGCTTGAGAAGGAAGCGCAGCACGCCGTGCAGATGTGCCCGGCGCTCGCGCTCCGGCTCGACACCGACCCCGACAAGCGCAATGCCGGCGGCCCCAAGACGGCTCCGATCCCGGTCATCGCCCCCGTCGGCCGCACCGGTCTGCTCGGCGCCCGCAGGTCGATCACCGCTTGCTAGCGCGTGGGATGCGACAGTGCGTGGGGTGAGGCCGTCAGCGGAGCACGCCGGGCCGGATCCGATCGCCGAGGATCTCGGCCAGTTCTGCGTCTAGCTCGGCGAACGCGGCGCGGAGTGCGCTCTCGCACGCTGGGTCGGGGCCGCGGCGGAGGTGACCGGAGACGGTGAGCGCGGCGTTACCGAAGAGATCTCTGATGCTGAAGCTAACATCCACTTTGCCATCCGCCTCCTCTCCGGTCTTCCGGCTCCGCAGCTGCAGTTGACCTACGGGTGGCGCGCGAAACGGAATGGTCACCGCTCATGGGCCTGCCGAGTGGTCATTTCCCTCTGGTAGAGGGACGCCCTATCAACCTTCCTGGTGTACATGCTTAACTCTTTTCCTAGAATTTTAATGCAAGAAGTATTTTTTAGGACACTCATTGTAGTCGCTTCCAGACGCTCCTGCTCGTCCCCTCCATACCAAAAACGCCCGCACCCCGCCAGGCGTTACGTCCCAGAGGGCGACAAGGTGTTTTACCAGAAACAGGAGATCTGCTAAAAACGAACCCGCAAGGCCATAACTGAGCGTCTCGGGCGCTTGACCAAGCATTACGGGTGGCGCCCGCATTGGGATCCGGTACTCGTGCCACTCGAATACCAGATACTGCGAGTCCAGGCGAGCTGGCCGAGCCCCAGCGAGCAGAAGAATCACCGGGCTTTGCGGGCGGGAGCCCGCATCGGGGGTCTGGGGTCGTCCCCCAGAAGATACTGCGAGTCCAGGCGAGCTGGCCCGAAGGCCAGCGAGCAATAGGAATCCACCGGGCTTTGCGGGCGGGAGCCCGCATCGGGGGTCTGGGGGTCGTCCCCCAGAAGGTACTGCGAGTCCAGGCGAGCTGGCCGAAGGCCAGCGAGCAATAGGAATCCACCGGTCGGGGTGACAAGATTTGAACTTGCGACCTCTTCGTCCCGAACGAAGCGCGCTACCAAGCTGCGCCACACCCCGGTGTCCGAGAGGGGCCTCCCGGACGAACCTCCGCTAGTTTAGCGGATAACTTGACGTCCCGCGCACGGTGCCGCGAGCCGCTCAGTGAGCGGTCAGGACGAGCGGGGGACGAGCGTCAGCAGGGTGGCCTCCGGGCGGCAGTTGAACCTGGCGGGCGCCCACGGGGAAGTGCCGAGTCCGGCGGAGACGTAGAGCCACGCGGTCCTGCCGCTGTCGGGGGAGGTCTCCGGATGCATGGATAGCCCGCTTGCCCGCGCCCGGTCGATGCCGCAGTTGGTGACGAGCGCGCCGAAGCCGGGGAGGCGGAGCTGGCCGCCGTGGGTGTGACCCGCGAGCAGCAGGTCGTAGCCGTCGGCGGCGAACAGGTCCATGACCTTGGGCTCGGGGGAGTGCAGGACGCCGAGTCGCAGATCGGCGTTCGGGTCGGCCGGACCCGCCACCAGGTCGTAGCGGTCGCGGTCGGCGTGCGGGTCGTGCACCCCGGCCAGGGCGATGTCCAGCCCGTTGGCTGCAAGCCGCCCGCGCCGGTTGTTCAGGTCGAGCCAGCCGGACGACGCCAGCTCGCCGCCGAGCTTTTCCCAGGGCAGGTCGGGCGTCTCCCGGTGGTGGTCACCCGCGCTCGTCCGCCACAGGTAGCGGGCCGGGTTCCTCGGCTGCGGGGAGAACAGGTCGTTCGAGCCGTAGACGAACGCGCCGGGCTTGTCGAGCAGCGGGCCGAGGGAGTCGAGCAGCGGGCCGATCGCGTGTGCGGACGCGATCGAGTCCCCGGTGTTGATTACTAGGTCGGGGTCGAGCGCCGCAAGCGACCTGACGAACGCCATCAGCCGGTGCCGGCCGGGGGTCAGATGGAGGTCGGATATGTGCAGCACCCGTAGCGGGTCCGCGCCAATCGACAGCACTGGGATCGTCTCCCGACGGAGCGCGAACCAGTTGCGCTCGATGACGGAGGCGTAGCCGATGGCCGCGGCACCCGCGACGGCCGCGATGGAGGTAGTGGTTCGTGCGCGCACCTAACCATGGTGCCATGTGTCACTGGATGCCCGGCCCGTGTTTGGTGGTCCGCGTCGGCCGGTGTCGGGCAGGATGGGTGTGTGAACGAACTTAAGGAACGGCTCCGGTCTGACCTGACCGACGCGATGCGGGCGCGGGACCAGGTGCGGCTGCGCACGCTGCGGATGGCCCTCGCCTCGATCACCAACGAGGAGGTGTCGGGCAACGCGGTGCATGAGCTCTCGGACGAGCAGATTCTCAAGGTGCTCACCCGGGAGGCGAAGAAACGCCGGGAGGCCGCCGAGGCATTCGAGGCGGCCGACCGAGCCGACCAGGCCGAGGCGGAGCGGGCCGAGGGCGATGTGCTGGCCCGGTACCTGCCGGCGCAGCTCCCCGACGAGGAGCTGGCGGCCCTGGTCACGGCAGCCATCGCCGAGACCGGCGCCAGCGGGATGCCGGCCATGGGGAAGGTCATGAAGGTCGTAACACCGCAGGTGGCGGGCCGCGCTGAGGGCAGCCGTGTCGCCGCCGAGGTTCGTCGCCAACTCGGGGCGGGCTGACGTAGAGTCAGCTGTACGTCACGTGCGAGGCTGTCAATGGGGGGCGGCCTGATCGGGGGGACAATGAGCGGTAAGTATGTGCTGAAAAAGGGCGAGAGCGGGAAATTCCACTTTAACTTGCTAGCCGGCAACGGCGAGATTATCGCCACCAGCCAGCACTACGAGAGAAAAGACTCGGCCAAGCAGGGCATCAAGTCGGTCCAGAGCAACGCAACGACCGAGCAGATCGAGGACGAGACCGAGGACTAGCCGCCTCGGTGAAAGCAAGTGGCCGCCGGACATTCGAAATGTCCGGCGGCCACTGCGTTATCCCGTAGCGCTATAACCCTGGTAAGGGGAGAACAGGGGGCGTCCCCCCGCCGCCGCCACCGCCTGGCCCGCCGCCACCGCCTGGCCCGCCGCCGCCGCCGGTGCCCGCCGGTGCCGCCGGTGCCCCCGGGCGCGCCGGTGCCGCCGCCCTTACCGCCCTTACCGCCCTTACCGCCCTTGCTCGGCTTCGGCGGCTGCTTGACGACCTGGCCGTTGCCCATGCTCCACAGGTTGCTGTAGGACGGCACCTGCGCGAAGTCCTGGGAGCCGTCCAGGTTGGCCTCGTCGAACGACATGTGCCAGGTCTGCCCGGGTGCGTCCGCGCCGTACATCTCACTCTGACAAGTCGGATAGTCGGTGCCCTCCACCCGGTAACAGGCGCTCTGGCCAGCCATCGTGTCCGTCGTCGGGGAGACCGGGTTGAACACGGAGACGTAGCCGGTCAGGGCGGTGGTGTAGCCCGCGAACGCGGCGTAGGGCGTGCCGTTGCCGCTGGCCACGTTGGAGGTGCCGGTCTTGCCCGCCGCCTGGTAGTTGGCCAGTTCCAGGCCGGCGCCGGTCCCGGTGGTGAGCACGCCCTGCAGGATGTAGTTGACCGCGTCCGCGACCTCGGTCGAGATGACCCGGTGGCAGTCCGCCGAGGGCACCGGCAGCGACTTGCCGTCGTCGTCGGTGATCTTGGTCAAGACGATCGGCTTGCAGTAGATGCCGCCGGAGGCGGGCACCGCGTAGGCCGCGGCCATCGACATCGGGGAGACGTCAACCGTGCCGAGGGTGAAGGAGGGGTAGTTATCGGCGGACGCAACGCCCGGCCCGTCCGAGGACAACAGCGACGTGCCGTCCGCCCGGGTCATGCCGAGATCGACCGCGGTGTGCACCACGTTGCACAGGCCGACCTTCTGCTCCAGGTGGGCGAAGAAGACGTTGATCGACCCGGTGGTGCCCGTGTAGAGCGAGTACGTGCCATTGCTCGCGCCCTCGGAGTTGATCACGTTGAACGGGCTGGTGGGATTCCCCGCGCAGTCGTAATAAGGACTCACCACCGTCGGGCTGGGGACGGTGGCCGTGAACCCGAAGGGCACGCCCTGCTCAAGCGCCGTGATCAGGGTGAACAGCTTGGACGACGAACCGGTCTGCACGCCGTCCTGGCCGCCGTACCCGGCGTTCACCGCGTAATCGACCTCGGTCTGGCCCTCTTTGGTGTCGGGTCCGTACTGCCGGTCCTCGGCGATCGCGCGCACGTCGCCGGTGCCCGGCTGGATCAGCACCTCGGTGTCGGCGTTTTTCGCGGGGTTGTAGGTGCTCGATCGCGCTGGCATCACGTAGTTGACCGCGTTGGTCGCCGCAGACTGGTCTTGCGGTGAGAGCGTGGTGGTGATCTTCAGTCCGCCGGTCGAAAGCAGCTTGGCGCGGTCCTCGGTGGTCGCGCCGAGCTGGGGGTCGTTCAGGACCGTGCGGACCACGTAATCGCAGAAGAAGGCGTCCGCGCCCGCCGTGCTCGCGGTGCAGCCGTTCTGCACCTGGCCCTGGTGCACCCCGATCTTCCGCTTCTCAAGCGCGGCGGCGGCCGAGGGGGAGAGCGCGCTCGGGTTGGTCTGGGCGATCCGGGCAAGCACCGTGTTGCGCCGTGTGAGCGACAGGGCCGGGCTGCTGATGGGGTCATACTGCGTCGGGTTCTCCACGATGCCGGCCAGCGTGGCGGCCTGGGCCATGGTGAGCTTCGCGGCGGTGGTGCGGAAGTACGTCTCCGCCGCGGCCTCGACGCCCCACGCGCCGTTGCCGTAGTAGGAGTCGTTCAGGTACCCGGCGAGGATCTGCTGCTTGGACATCGTGTGCGCGACCTCGACCGCCATCCGCAGCTGGTCGAGCTTGCGGGACAGGGTGTCCGCGGTGGCGGCCTGCTGCGCGGCCGGGCTGTCGAGCGCCTGGAGGATGAGCACGTTCTTCACGTACTGCTGCTCAAGCGTCGACCCGCCCTGGATCGGCTTGTGCTCGAGGTCGTTGACCAGCGCCCGGATGGTGCCCTTGACGTCGAGCGCGCCGTGCTGCCAGAACCGGTCGTCCTCGATGGCGACGATCGCCGTGAGCATGTTCGGCGAGATCTGGTCGTAGTTCACGGGCTGCCGGTCGATGCCGTTGTCGTAGGTCATCTTCGGCCCGAGGTCCACGTTCCAGACGTACGTGATCAGGTGGCCTTTGCGGTCGTAGATGGCCGACCGCTGCGGCAGGCTGCCGGCGTCGACCGACAGCGTGCTGAACTTGTCGGCGGTGTTCCTGACCAGGATGCCGCTGGCGGCCACGACAGGCACCAGCATCGCCGCCACCAGGACGCCGCCGAGCACCGAGATCAAGATCAGGCGTCCGACAGCGCTTGTCTTTCCCATGGTCCAGTCGAAGAGCTGCACGCGTCACAGCGTACGCGGGTGAGCCCGGTACTACTGCGGTAGAGGCGGTTGATAGGTCAGCACGCTGCCGTTCCGTCACACTGGGGGGTGTATCCGCAACCAGCTAGTGACTACCCCAAGGGTTGTATATAGCCCATTGGGACTATCTGTGAAATGACCATACCGGGTCTTGGCAGGGGTGCCCAACTTCCGTAAGTTCCTTTATCACGAACAGGTAACCGTGACCGGGTGGCCGCACATCCTCACGGGACATGGAATCCGTCAACGTAGACCGCCCGGGTACAGGTGTGCCCGGCGATCAAGAGGAGTTGGGCACATGTGGATCACCGACTGGACCACACGCGCCGCCTGTAAAGGGACCGACCCGGACGAGCTGTTCGTCCAGGGCGCGGCCCAGAACCGCGCAAAGCTCATCTGCCGGGGCTGCCCGGTACGGACCGAGTGCCTTGCGGACGCGCTCGACAACGGCATCGAGTTCGGCGTCTGGGGCGGGATGACCGAGCGCGAGCGGCGTGCGCTGCTGCGCCGCAGGCCGGACGTAACGTCGTGGCGCGAACTGCTCGAGCGGGCACGCGACAACTACGAGCGCCAGGGCATCGACGAGCTCGTCGCCAGCTAGGCTTCGCCGCCCTGACGGCTATCCCTGAACTGCGAACGACTCGCCGACGCGGCGTAGCCCGGTGAGGTCGTGCACATCCTCTGGCAGGGCGGGGACCTCCACTACCGGAACGGCGGGGTGGGCTGACATGAACGAGCCGGCCACCCGCCGTTCTCGTTCACCCAGGTTCATTCGGGACGCGTGCAGCCGCAAGGCGGCGGCCGTCGCCGTGTTCGCCGTGACGGAGTAATCGCCGGACGAGGCGGCAGCCACGGGTCCGTTCGGGCTCATGGTCTCCAGAGTCTCGGCGGCGGCCTGCGAGCGCGCGGCGCTCAGCCGGCAGCTGCCCGCGCTGTGCACCCGGTTCAGCAGCAGCCCGGCCAGCGGCATCCGCTCCTCGGCCAGCCGCTCGACGAAGTAGGACGCCTCGCGCAGCGCGTCGGGCTCCGGCATGGCCACCACGAGGAACGACGTCCCGGGTGCCTGGAGCAGCTTGTAGGTCGCCTCGGCCCGCTCGCGGAACCCGCCGAACATCGTGTCGAACGCGGTGATGAACGTCTGGGCGTCGCGCAGCACCTGGGCGCCGAGCACCTTGGTCATCGCGCCGGTCATCATCGAGAACCCGGCGTTGAGCATCCGCCCGAACGGGCGCCCCGCCTTCACCGGGCTGGTGAGCAGGCGGATCAGCCGTCCGTCGAGGAACCGGCCGAGCCGCTCTGGCGCGTCGAGGAAATCAAGGGCCGACCGGCTCGGCGGCGTGTCCACGACGATCAGGTCCCACTCGTCCGACCGCCGCAGCTGCCCGAGCTTCTCCATCGCCATGTACTCTTGCGTGCCGGAGAAGCTCGAGGAGAGCGACTGGTAGAACGGGTTGGCCAGGATCTGCGCCGCCCGCGCCGGGTCGGAGTGCGCCTCGACGATCTCGTCGAACGTGCGCTTCATGTCGAGCATCATCGCGTGCAGGCTGCCGCCCGCCTCGTCGTCGATCCCCTCGACCAGCCGGGGCGTGTTGTCAAGCGAGCTCAGCCCCATCGACTGGGCCAGCCGGCGCGCCGGGTCAACGGTGAGCACGCAGACCTGTCGACCGCGCTCGGCGGCGCGCAGGCCGAGCGCGGCCGCCGTGGTGGTCTTCCCGACGCCACCGGAGCCGCAGCAGACGACGATCCGCGTGCGCCGGTCGTCGATGATCCGATCGACGTCAAGCTGGGGGTTGCCCGTCCCGCCCGGGCAGGCGACGGTCATGCTGCCCCCTGGTCGCGAAGTTCGGCGGCCAGCCGGTGCAGGGCGGCCAGGTCGATTCCCTCGATGACCAGCGGCAGCTCGTAGACCGGCGGCCCGGCCGCCTCGAGTTCGGTCCGCTCGCGTTCGGCCAGCTCGACGTGGCGGGCGTGCCCGGAGAGCTCCTCGGCCAGCTCCTCGGCGAGCGCGTCGGTGCTGTGCAGCCCGGCCGCGGTGAGCGCCTCGGCCATGGCGGCCACTTCCGGCAGGTCCTTGAGCTCCTCGCGGCTGAGCACGGTGGGCGGCGCCATGTTGATCATGATCCCGCCGACCTGCATGCCCACGATGGAACGGAGCTCGGCGATGCCGTCCAGGGTCTCCTGCACTGGCATTTCCTCCAGCGTGCAGACGAAGTGCACCGCCGTCTGCGGCGACTTGATCACGTTGGCCACGGAGTCGGCGTGGGTGCGCACCGGGCCGACCTTCGCCAGCCCGGACACCTCGGCGGAGACGTTGAGGAACCGGCCGACCCGGCCGGTGGGCGGAGCGTCGAGCACCACGGCGTCGTAGGCGAAGCCGCTGGGCGAGCCCGGCTGCCTGCGGCGGGTCGCCTCGGTGGCCTTGCCGGTGATCAGCACGTCCGACAGGCCCGGCGCGATCGTGGTCGCGAAGTCCACCATGCCCAGCTTGGTCAGCGCGTTCCCGATGCCGCGCATGTTGTAGAACATCTGCAGGTAGTCAAGGAGCGCGCCCTCGGGGTCGATGGCGAGCGCGTAGACGTCCCCGCCCGGGTCGCGGCCGTCGTCGGCCTCACCGGGGCCGATGGCGATCTTCCGCTCCTCGTAGGGGAGCGGCGGGCGGTCGAAGAGCCGGGCGATGCCCTGCCTGCCCTCGGCCTCGATCAGCAGCACCTTCCGGCCGGCATGAGCCAGGGCGAGTGCGAGGGCGGCGGCGACGGTGGTCTTGCCGGTGCCCCCCTTGCCCGTCACGACGTGCAGCCGCACGCCGTCCCAGTCCGTGTCCCTAGCGGTCATGCTCTATCCCTGGTCGTTGACGACGGCGCCTGGTAGTGCATCCTAAGGAGGCTATCGCCGCGCGCCCACCGGTAAGTGCGTCGTTTTGGCGGCGGCGGACTAGGCTGAAGCCAAGCCCTTGCGGCCGTACCGCATCCGGGCGGTCGTCGCTAATGAGGAGGCGGAGCGCTCATGGAGGCTCTGATCGTAGTCATTGTGCTCCTAGTCATCGCCGGCGTGATCGCCCTCGGGCGGTCGATGAAGGTCGTCCAGCAGTACGAGAAGGGCGTCTTGTACCGGTTCGGCCGGGTGGATTCCCAGCTGCTTGAGCCCGGCCTGGTCTTCATCCGCCCGATCGGCGACCGGGTGGAGAAGGTCAACATGCAGATCATCGCGATGACCGTGCCCGCCCAGGAGGGCATCACCCGCGACAACGTTTCGGTCCGGGTGGACGCGGTGGTGTACTTCCGCGTGGTGGACCCGATCAAGGCCACGGTCAACGTGAACAACTACATGAACGCCGTTTCGCAGCAGGCGCAGACCTCGCTCCGGTCGATCATCGGCCAGTCGGAGATGGACCAGCTGCTCGCCGAGCGCGAAACCGTCAACAAGAAGCTCCGGCAGACGATCGACGAGCCGACCGAGGAGCCGTGGGGCATCCGGGTTGAGCGCGTGGAGATCAAGGACGTGTCACTGCCCGAGGGCATGAAGCGCTCCATGTCGCGGCAGGCCGAGGCTGAGCGGGAGCGCCGCGCCCGGATCATCACCGCCGACGGCGAGTACCAGGCGTCCAAGCGGCTGGCCGCCGCGGCATCGGTGATGGCGAAGGACCCGGCCGCGCTCCAGCTGCGGCTGCTGCAGACCGTGGTCGAGGTGGCGGGCGAGAAGAACAGCACGCTGGTCATGCCGGTGCCGGTTGAGCTGCTGCGGTTCTTCGAGAAGATGGCGCCCGGCCCGGTCGCCGCCACCGGTTCGACCGCGCTGGCCGACGCCGAGGCCGAGGACGCCGCCAACGCCGACCTGGGCGACGCCGAGGTGGCGGCGGCCGAGGCCGCGATCGGGCACGTGGCAGCGGCCGCGCCGGTGCCGGAGCTGGCCAACGCCGAAGTGCCGCCGGTGCCGCCCGTGCCGGGCGTGCCCGGGCTCGCGGCCGGCGAAGAAGTCCCGGTCTCGGACCGATAATGTGAGCGCCATGACCAAATGGGAATACGTCACCGTGCCGCTGCTTTCGCACGCGACCAAGCAGATCCTGGACAACTGGGGTGACGAGGGCTACGAGCTCGTCGCGGTGGTGCCGGGCCCGACCGCCGAGCAGTTGATCGCCTACATGAAGCGGCCGAAGGCTTGAGAGCCCCTTCGGAGCGGCTCGCCGAGCTCGGGCTGACGCTGCCGGCGGTCGCCGTGCCCCAGGCGGCGTACGTGCCGGCGGTCCGGATCGGCAACTACCTGTACGTGTCCGGCCAGCTGCCCATCGTGGACGGGAAGCTGCAGGCAGTCGGCAAGGTGGGCGGCGGGGTGAGCGCCGAGGAGGCGGCCGTGCTCGCGCGGCTCTGCGCGCTGAACGGCCTCGCCGCCGCAGCCTCGGTGGCGGGCGCGGGCGGCCTCGATGCGATCACCCGGATCGTCAAGGTCACCGGCTTCGTGGCCAGCGTGCCGTCGTTCACCGGCCAGCCGGCGGTGATCAACGGGGCCAGCGAGTTCTTTATCGAGGTCTTCGGCGAGGCCGGGCGGCACGCGCGCAGCGCCGTCGGGCTGGCGGTGCTGCCGCTTGATTCACCGGTCGAGGTCGAGCTGATCGCCGAAGTGGCGTAGGGCGCGGCGGCGTGGGGACGAGCGCAGCACCCGGGCTCCGCCCCGCCGACGGCAGCAGGGCGGCCGACGGCATGGGCACCGCTCGCGCGTGGTGCGTGCTCGCGCCCAACCCGTCGCCTATGACCCTGGACGGCACCAACACGTGGGTGATCGCCGAGCCCGGCTCATCGACCTCGGTGGTGGTCGACCCGGGACCCGACGATGCGGGCCATCTGCGACGGGTCCTCGAACTCGCCTGCTCAGGCGGTCGGCGAGTGGCGCAGATCGTGCTGACCCACGGGCACCTGGATCATTCGGCGGGCGCGGTTCGCTTCGCCGGGCTGAGCGGGGCGCCGGTCTGGGCGCTCGACCCGGCGCTCCGGCTGGGCAGCGTCGGTTTCGGGCCGGGAGCGGTGCTGACCGGCGGCGGCTGCGAGCTGCGGGTGGTGGCCACCCCGGGGCACACAGCCGACTCGCTCAGCCTGCTGCTGGCAGCCGACGGCGGGCTGCTGACCGGCGACACGGTGCTTGGCCGGGGCACGACGGTGATCGCCGAAGACGGGTCGCTCGGCGATTACCTGCGGACGCTTGACGAGCTCAGGGCGCTGGCCGACGAGGCCGGCCTACGGGTGCTGCTGCCCGGCCACGGGCCGCTGCTCGGTGACCCGGCGGGAGTCCTCGACTACTACCTGGCGCACCGCCGGGAACGCCTGGACCAGGTGCGGGCGGCGATGGCCGCTGGGGCGCGCACGCCCGCCGAGGTCGTCGCGGTGGTGTACGCCGACGTGGACCGCGCGCTCTGGCCGACCGCCGAGCAGTCCGTCCGTGCCCAGCTCGCTTATCTCAACGGCGGCTAGCGGGCGCGCTTACGGAGGCGTTCTGCGTCAAGGATGAGCACCGAGCGGGCCGAGATCTGCAGCCACCCGCGGGCGGCGAAGTCGGCCAGCGCCTTGTTCACGGTCTCCCGGGATGCGCCGACGAGCTGCGCCAGCTCCTCCTGGGTGAGGTCGTGGTGCACATGCAGCCCGTCCGGCTCCTGATTGCCGAAGCGCTCGGCCAGGTCGAGCAGGTTCTTGGCGACCCGGCCGGGGACGTCGGTGAACACGAGGTCGGCGGTCACGTCATTGGCCCGGCGCAGCCGCTGGGCGAGCGCGCGCAGCATGTGCAGCGATACCTCGGGACGCTCGCGCAGCCACGGCGTGAGCGCCTCGTGCTTGAGCGCCATCAGCGTCACGTCGGTCACCGCGCTGGCCGAGGAGGTTCGCGGCCGAGGGTCGAAAAGAGACAACTCGCCGAACATCTCGCCCGGGCCGATCACGCTCAACAGGTTCTCCCGCCCGTCAGAGGCGGCGCGGGTGAGCTTCATCTTGCCGTCAATCACCACGTACAGGGCATCGCCGTCATCGCCCTCCATGAACAGGTGCTCTCCGCGCGAGAGCTTCGCCTCCGCCATCTGGTGGCGGAGCGCGCGGGCGGCCTCATCGTCCAAGCCATCAAACAGGGGTGCCCGTCTCAGCACGCCTTCGGTGTTGTCCACCGGTCCTCCTTGCTGCCAACACTGCCGTTACTAAGTGTCAATCATGCGATGCCATGCTCTGTGCCCGGTATCCAAAGTATTCCCGCCTACGTCGATTTAGGTACACGGATCTCCCCGGCTTTCCAGCCAGAGCAGCGTAGGTTGCATGCTGGCTACTTAGTGTTCTCTCAATGTTCCGGCGGACAGGGTGGGGGCCGGTCGATGTTACGCGTAACCTGACCCAATGGCGGAGACTAGGCGGTGCGAGCGCTGTGGCATGGAGTTCATGCCCAAGCGCGAGCATGCCCGCTTCTGCTCCGCCCGCTGCCGGGTTGCCTGGAACCGGGAGAACTGGAACCGGGTCAACCGGGACCAGCAGAAGTGGGGCAGCGAGAACTGGGACGACGGCGACCAGCGCCCGGGGACCGAGCCGAGCGCCCTGCGCTGGGCCATCGTCGCCATGCGGGACACCACCGACCGGCTGTCCAAGGCGCAGGCGGGCGACCGCGCGCAGGCCTTCGCGGTGATCGGCGAGGCCGTCTGGTGGGTCACGATCGTCGATGCCACCCTGGTCAGGTACTACCCGGACGAGTACGACAACGCGCTGGCTGCGCAGCCGACCCGGCAACGGCGGATCATCGAGGGCACCTTCGGCGGCCTCCGTTACGTGCGCAACCGGATGGGCTACTACGCCGATCACGCCGACTTCATCAAGCCCCGGCTCGGCGAGGGCGATGGCGGCGACGCTGCGATCACCGAGTGGACCTGGCGATCGCTGACCGCGCCGACCCTGGAGACCCTGCCGCCCCGCGGTCAGGAGTGGGAGCTGAGCAGGTACCACGCCTACCAGGAGCGGCTGGCCGGCCGCCCGGTCGGCGAGATCTTCGCACTGGCGTCTGCCTTCCTTGCCCTTGTGTCATCCGACCTGGGCGACAGCGCGCTTGGCGCCTGACAGTACGGCCTTGGCGCCTGACGACGCGGCGTAGAAGGACATAATTCGGGACAATTACGCAAAGTTAGTATCGTAGCGTGTATTGTCTGTTACTCGGTGTTATGAGATGATCTTTCCAGGGCCGGAAGGCGCGGTTCACCTGGAGAGGCTCGCGGCATGTTCATGGCCCGGCGTAGGCGATCGGCGCTGTGGCTCAACACGCAACAGCGGCGCTATGACTTCCATTTCGGTGAAGCGATCAGGGCCGCGATCCAGGGCAGCCACGACAAGGCGACCAAGCACGCACAGACCGCGCTCTCGATCAGCCGGGAGCTTTACGCCGGGGCGCCTGACCCGGCGCGGCACCAGCCGGAGCTGGCGGCCGCGCTCTGCACCCGCGCCCGCTACGGGGCCGGGTGGCAGGCCATCGCCATGCTCGCCGAGTCGGCCGGTCATTACACGGCGCTCGCGGAATCGGACCCCGCCGCCTACGAGGTGGCCAGGATCGACGTGCTGACGCGGATCGCGCTCGCAGCGGACAATGCAGGCAACACCCGTGCCGCCATCAGCCTGCTGCGAGAGGTGATCGGCATGTACCTCAAGGCGCCCGCCGCCGACCCGGACGAACGCGACATCGGAGTTGCCCGGGCGCGGTTCCACCTGGGCCGCTGCCTGCTCGCGACCGGTCAGCCGGGCGACGGGCGGGCGGAGACCGACAGCGGGCTCGAGCTGGCGGCAGAGGTGCTTGACCGGCTCGCGCCGGTACTGGCGGTCACGGACCCCGGCTGGCTCGACGCCGCCCCCAGGTACCTGCAGCTCGCCGCCCCAGACTGGGCGGCTGCGGCCGTCCGTTCGATGGCCGGGCACGCGGAGGCGGGCCGGTGGCCGCGGGCCGCGATCTCGGCCCAGGCCGCCGTTCTGATCTCCGGCGGACTTGCGGGCCTCGGCGGCGAGACCCTCCGCGACGCGCACGCGGCGATAACTACCCGCGCAGCGGAAATTTTCGCAACCTACAAACTCTCGTGCTCGACGTGACGCTTGCGGGAGCGCTCAACCTCGGCCTCGGCGGACGTCCGGTCGGCCCAGTGCGAGCCCTCGACCGACTTGCCGGGCTCTAGGTCCTTGTAGACCTCGAAGAAGTGCTGGATCTCCAACCGGTCAAACTCGGGGACGTCAGTGATGTCCTGCAGGTGCGCCTGCCGGGGGTCGTTCGCAGGGACGCAGAGGACCTTATCGTCCGGGCCCTTCTCATCGGTCATCTGGAACATGCCGATCACCCGGGCGGTCACCAGGCAGCCGGGGAAGGTCGGCTCCTCGAGCAGCACCAGGGCGTCGAGCGGGTCGCCGTCGCCGCCCAGGGTCTCGTCGATATACCCGTAGTCAGCCGGGTACCTGGTTGAGGTGAACAGCATTCGGTCAAGCCTGATCCGGCCGGTCCGGTGATCGACCTCGTACTTGTTCCGCTGGCCCCGCGGGATTTCGATGACGACTTCCACATCCATGTCTCGCTCCATAAGTCAAGTTACTGATTTACTCCATTGTCGCCGGTCGCGTGAGCGCGGTCGGCGAGGGGCCCATCGACATCCGACGATGTAGCCCTATGCTGCTGAGCACACTCGCTTCCCGCGAAAGGTAAGTTCGTGCACCGCACACGGACCACGGCCGTTTTCACACTGGCCCTGTTGAACGTGTTCACGCTCGGTGCCGGGGCCGTCGTGGCGCACATGCTCCCGCCCAGGCTCGCGGCGCTGCAGATCCCCGGCACCGCCAGCGGGCCCCTGATCGCGGCCGCGCCGGTGCTGGCGCCGGCGGACGACTTCGGCGACGCTGACATCGGCCGGGCTGCCCACCGCGGCCGCTCTCGGCGTCATGCTCCGCGCGGCGCTGCCGGAGGCCGATACCGGACCGAGCGTCGGCGTAGAGGTCGCCGACGCGCAGACCGGGCGGGTGCTCTACGCCGACAATGCCGGCGCGCTCGCCGCCCCCGCGTCCACCACAAAGCTGATGACCGCGGTGGCCGCGCTCGCGGTGCTGGGACCTGACGCGCGGTTCGCTACCACGGTGCGCCAGGAGAGCGGCACCATCGTGCTGATAGGAGGCGGTGACCCTACCCTCGCCGTGAATCAGTACCCCTCCTATGACTATCCCCGGCCTGCCACGCTCGCCTCGCTGGCGGCCCGCACCGCGGGAGCGCTCAAGGAGCAAGGGCGCAGTTCCGTGCGGTTGCGCTACGACACCTCCCTGTATACCGGGCCCGAGATGGCGCCGGGATGGTCCGATGGCCTTGTTTATACGGGAAATGTCACACCGATCGTCTCGCTTGAGGCCGATCAGGGCCGGCTGACGGCGACTGGGGCGTTCGAAGACGATGACGACCAGACCAATTACCGGCCGCGGACAATGAACCCGGCGGGCATGACCGCGGCGGCGTTCGCGAGCCTGCTTGAGCGGGACGGCATCACGGTGACCGGCTCCACTGCGGAGGCCACCGCCGCAGCGTCCGCGCCGGTCATCGCGAGCGTCAGCTCGCCGACGCTCGCGGCGATCGAGGAGCAGATGCTGCTCGAATCAAACAACGTGATCGCGGAGAACCTGGCGCGGCAGGTGGCGATCGCCATGGGGATTCCCGCCACGTTCAGCGGCGCGGCGGGCGCGGTGATGACCGAAGCGCGCCGCCTCGGCGTGACGACGCCCGTTCACCTGGTCGACGGCAGCGGCCTGTCGCCGGACGACGGCATCGCGCCGGAGACGCTGGTGCGGGTACTCGCTCTGGCGGCGAGCAGGCCGCAGCTCCGCGCGGTCATCACCGGGCTGCCGGTGGCCGGCTTCGCGGGGACGCTCTCGGCCGGCAACAGCGTTTTCGGCGGGATCGCGAGCCTGGGCGACGGCGCGGCGCGCGGGGTGGTGCGGGCCAAGACGGGGAACCTGGACACGGTCGCCGCGCTCGCAGGGCTCGCCTACGACCACGACGGCAGGCTGCTGCTATTCGCGATCATGGCGCCGCAGGTGCCCGGGGCCGGCCTGTTGCAGAACGCGGCCGACGTGATCGACGCGGCCGCCGCCGGTCTGGCCCAATGCGGCTGCCGGTAAGCGGCGCGGTCACGTCAGTTGGGGCTGCGTCTGCCTTTACCGCCTGCAAGCACGTACGGTAGGACTGTGAGCAGCGCACAGATGATCGACTGGGACACGGCGATCTCCACCGGTGTCCGCTTCGCCAGGCAGGGACCGCAGGTCAGCCTCACGGATGCACGCGCGGTGGTGGCCGAACTGCGTGGCCTGACCACCGTCGTCCAACAACCCGTTCGCGAGGTCACCGGGCTGACCAGCCAGGGTTCGGTCGGGCCGGTCGCCGTGGTGGACCGCCCCGGGTGGATCAGGGCAAACGTGAGCGGATTCCAGGTGGTACTCGAACCGCTGGCGGAGAAGCTCGCCGAACGGGGTAACCCGGTGCCCGTGGCCGGAGCGCTGATCGGCTCGGTCGGCGCCAGGGTCACCGGCGCCCAAGCCGGGCTGATCCTCGCCTACCTGTCCTCGCGTGTACTCGGCCAGTACGAGCTGTTCCTGCCGCCGGGCGAGGCCGACGCGCCCGGCGGCAGGGCGAACGGGGCGAACGGAGCGAGCGGGGGCAGCGCCGCCAACGGCACGGCGCCGGCCGCCGGCGTGGGCCGCCTCACCCTGGTCGCGCCGAACATCGTCAGCGTCGAGCGCGAGCTCGGCGTCGACCCGCATGACTTCAGGCGCTGGGTCTGCCTGCACGAGGAGACGCACCGGGTGCAATTCACCTCGGTGCCGTGGCTGCGCGGCTACGTGCAGGGCATGATGACCGAGTTCCTGCTCGCCTCGGACCTGGACGCGAGCGCGATCGTGGACCGGTTGCGGACCGCCGCGGGCGCGGTCGCGGGGGCGGTCCGTGGCGGCGACGGCGAGTCGCTGATGGAGGCGATGCAGACCCCTGCCCAGCGGGAACTGCTGGACAAGCTCACCAACGTGATGACGCTGGTCGAGGGGCACGGCGACTACGTGATGGACGCGGTCGGCCCGCGGGTGGTGCCGTCGGTCGCGGAGATCAGGGAGAAGTTCTCCCAGCGGCGCGGCTCGGCCGGCCGGATGGAGCAGATCCTCCGCCGGATCCTGGGCATCGACCTGAAGATGAAGCAGTACGAGCAAGGCTCGAAGTTCGTCGCGGCGGTGGTCGCCGAGGCGGGGATGTCCGGGTTCAACCGGGTCTGGACCTCGCCGGAGACGCTGCCCACCCGGAGCGAGCTGGCCAAACCCTCTGACTGGCTGGCCCGGGTCGGCTGAGCGTGGGCGGGGGCCTGTCTCCGGTCGTCGCCGCCGTGCGCAATGCGGTGCGCGGGTCCCTCGTCGGGTTCGCGCCGGGCGATCTAGTGCTCGCCGCGTGCTCGGGGGGCCCCGACTCGCTCGCGCTGGCCGCCGCGCTCGCGTTCGTCGCACCGCGCGCGGGACTGCGGGCCGGCGCGGTGACCGTCGATCACGGGCTGCAGGAGGGGTCGGCGGACCGCGCGGCGGATGTCGCGGCGACCCTTCGGGCCTTGAGCCTCGACCCGGTGCGCGCGGTCGCGGTGACCGTGGACGGCGACGGCGGCCCGGAGGCCGCGGCGCGCACGGCGCGCTACGTCGCGCTCGAGGAGGCGGCGGCCGACCTTGGCGCGGCAGCCGTGCTGCTCGGCCACACCCTTGATGACCAGGCGGAGACCGTGCTACTCGGGCTCGCGCGCGGTTCCGGTGCGCGGTCGCTGGCCGGCATGGCGCCGCGCCGCGGCATCTTCCTGCGGCCGCTGCTCGGCGTGCGCCGCCAGGCGACGGCCGGCGCCTGCGCGGCCCTCGGCCTGATCCCGTGGGCCGACCCGCACAACGCCGACCGCCGGTTCGCCCGGGTGCGGGTCCGGCTTGACGCGCTTCCCGCGCTTGAGGCGGCGCTCGGGCCCGGGGTGGCCGAGGCGCTGGCGCGCACCGCCGGCCAGCTGCGGGATGATGTCGAGGTGCTGGAGAAAATCGCTTGGGATGAACGGACCGTTGGTTCCCGCGGCCCCGATATTTCAGCCGTCTCGCTGGCGGAGCTGCCCGGCGCGGTGCGCGGCCGGGTGCTGCGCTCGGCGGCGCTCGCGGCGGGGTGCCCAGCGGGCGCGCTGACCTCGGCGCACGTCACGCGGATCGAGGAGCTGGTCACGAACTGGCATGGGCAGCGCTGGATCGACCTGCCCGGTGGCGTCCGTGCGTCGCGCCAGGAAGGTCAGCTTCTCTTCTCGACTGACAAGGAGTGGGTGCATGGACGCCGCTGACATGGGGTCTGGACTGAAAGAGGTGCTCATCACATCCGAGCAGCTCGGCAAGCGGACCGCGGAGCTTGCGGCGCAGGTCGACGCCGACTACGCCGGCCGCGACCTGCTGCTCGTCGGCGTGCTGAAGGGCGCGGTCATGGTAATGGCCGATCTCGCCCGCGCCATGCACTTGCCGGTGCAGATGGACTGGATGGCGGTCTCGTCGTACGGGTCAGGCACCAAGTCGTCCGGCGTGGTGCGCATCCTGAAGGATCTCGACGCGGACATCAGCGGCCGGCACGTGCTGATCGTGGAGGACATCATCGATTCCGGCCTAACCCTGTCCTGGCTGGTGGGCAACCTCAAATCGCGCGACCCGGCATCGGTGGCCGTATGCGCGATGTTGCGCAAGCCGTCCTCTGCGCAAATGGAGGTCGATGTCGCCTACACCGGGTTCGACGTGCCCGACGAGTTCGTGGTCGGCTACGGTCTCGACTACGCGGAGCGCTATCGTAACCTTCCATTTATCGGGACGCTGGCGCCGCATGTCTACGGTGGGAACACAACCCGTTGAAGATAGCGTTGATGTACCGTCAGGGGATCATCGTTGCGTTGAGCACGGTCGGCGAAGCTGGCCGACGGTGCGGAGCAGGCATGGAGCAGTGCCGCCGGTGGTCGGCGGGACGTGAGGCTGGTCAGGAGGGAACGGCCCCGGGCCCTAGGGGTCGCTCGCAATGGAATTGAAGCGAATTTTCCGCGGACCGCTGCTGCTGGTGCTGCTTGCGGTGCTGGTCATAACGATTACCTTGGGCTGGGCGAACTCCGGTAGCAGCTACCAGCAGGTAGACACCGGAAAAATCGTGCAGCTGATCCAGCAGGGCCAAGTGACTTCGGCCGTGCTCACGGACAAGAATCAGACGATCCAGATCACCACCAAGTCCGGCGCCGAGTACGAGGCTGACTTCATCACCGGCCAGGGCCAGGCGCTCCAGCAGGAGCTGCAGACTCAGTTCGATGCGGGCAAGCTGACGGGTGGTTACAACGTCAAGATCCCGCAGACGAGCACGTTGGTTTCCCTCCTAGAAGACTTCCTCCCGTACGTTCTGATCGCGCTGTTCTTCTTCTTCCTGCTGAGCCAGATGCAGGGTGGCGGCTCGCGAGTGATGAACTTCGGCAAGTCGCGGGCCAAACTGCTCACCAAGGACACCCCGAAGACCACCTTCGCGGACGTGGCCGGCGCCGACGAGGCCATCGAGGAGCTCCAGGAGATCAAGGAGTTCCTGCAGAACCCGGCGAAGTTCCAGGCGATCGGCGCGAAGATCCCCAAGGGCGTGCTGCTCTACGGCCCGCCCGGTACCGGCAAGACGCTGCTCGCCCGCGCGGTGGCGGGTGAGGCGGGCGTGCCGTTCTACTCGATCTCCGGCTCTGACTTCGTGGAGATGTTCGTCGGCGTAGGCGCCTCCCGGGTCCGCGACCTGTTCGAGCAGGCGAAGGCGAACGCTCCGGCGATCGTGTTCGTCGATGAGATCGACGCAGTGGGCAGGCACCGAGGCGCGGGCCTCGGCGGCGGGCACGACGAGCGCGAGCAGACGCTCAACCAGATGCTCGTCGAGCTCGACGGCTTCGACACCAAGGGCGGCGTGATCGTGATCGCCGCCACCAACCGGCCGGACATCCTCGACCCGGCGCTGCTGCGCCCGGGCCGGTTCGACCGGCAGATCGTCGTTGCCCAGCCGGACCTGACCGGCCGCAAGGGCATCCTGAAGGTGCACGCGCGAGGCAAGCCCATCGCGCCCGACGCCGACCTGGACATCATCGCCCGGCGGACCCCCGGCTTCACCGGCGCGGACCTGGCCAACGTGATCAACGAGGCCGCGCTGCTGACCGCGCGCCACAACGGCAAGCAGATCAACATGGCGGCGCTCGAGGAGGCCATCGACCGCGTGATGTCCGGCCCGGAGCGCAAGAGCGTGCTGCTGTCGGAATCCGAGCGAAAGCTGATCGCCTACCACGAGGGCGGGCACGCTCTCGTGGGGCACGCGATGCCGAACGCCGACCCGGTGCACAAGGTGACGATCATCCCGCGCGGCCGGGCGCTCGGCTACACCATGGCGCTGCCGACGGAGGACAAGTTCCTCACCACCCGCGCCGAAATGGAGGACCAGCTCGCCATGCTGCTCGGCGGCCGGACGGCCGAGGAGCTGATCTTCCACGAGCCGACGAGCGGCGCCGCCAACGACATCGACAAGGCGACCCAGATCGCGCGGGCCATGGTCACCGAGTACGGCATGAGCGAGCGGCTGGGCGCGCGCAAGTTCGGCAATGGCGACAGCGAGCCGTTCCTCGGCATGAGCCAGTCGCACAGCAGGGACTACTCCGAGGAGATCGCGTCCGCGATCGACGAGGAGATCAAGCGGATGATCGAGGCCGCGCACGACGAGGCGTGGGAGGTACTCGTCGAGTACCGCGACGTCCTCGACGCGCTGGTGCTGCGGCTGCTGGACAAGGAGACCGTGGCCAGGAAAGAGGTCCTGGAGATCTTCGCGACGGTGCAGAAGCGGCCGGCCCGGGGCACCTACACCGGTTACGGCAAGCGGCTGCCGTCGGACCGCCCGCCGGTCATGTCGCCGAAGGAGCTGGCGCTCGCGGCGAGTTCCGGGATCGACACCATTCCCGGCCCAGCCAACGGGCAGGCGCTCGGCTACGGGTACGACGTCGGGACGGGCAACCGCGAGAGCAGCGACTAAGGCGTGGCGCTAACCGAACAGCCAACGGCGGGCGAGTTCCCGATAGACGAGCCGTCGGCTGACGCGGAGTCGGCTGTCGATCAGGCGCGAATCGAGCGGGCGGTCCGCGAGATATTGCTCGCCGTCGGCGAGGACCCGGAGCGGGACGGGCTCATCGACACGCCGGCGCGGGTGGCGAGGATGTACGCCGAGCAGTTCGCCGGGCTGCGGCAGCGCGCCGAGGACGTGCTCACCACCGTCTTCGACGCCGAGCACGACGAGATCGTCCTGGTCAGGGACATCGAGATGTACAGCATGTGCGAGCACCACCTGGTGCCCTTCTTCGGCAAGGCGCACATCGGCTACATCCCCAACGTCAAGGGCGAGATCACCGGGCTGTCCAAGCTGGCCCGCCTGGTGGACGTCTACGCGCGGCGGCCGCAGGTGCAGGAGCGGATGACCTGCCAGGTGGCCGACGCGCTCATGCGCATTCTCGAGCCGCGCGGGGTGATCGTTGTGCTCGAGTGCGAGCACCTGTGCATGTCCATGCGCGGCGTGCGCAAGCCGGGCGCAACCACCGTGACGTCCGCCGTCCGTGGGATCTTCCGCAAGGAGGCCCGGACCCGCGCGGAGGCGATGAGCCTTCTGTTCGGAAACCGGTGAATTATTAGGGAATGTTCCCCCGGTTGCCTGCGGGGGCTTAATTTCCGATTTAGTTCCGTATTATTTGAACCGCTACCATCTTTCCCTGCGTCTAACTAAACGGGTTGACTGTCTTAACCAGTCGTTAGGTTATGTGCCGGTAGTTGGAGGTACCGTGTCTCAGGGGAACACGCGGCGGCGGTACTCGCCGTCCGGGTTGAGAAGGTTACTTAAGTGGTTACGAGCATCTGCAGCGGATCGCGGGGCCGGCACACGGCGGGTACGCCATGAATACCGTGCTGCTCCGTGGTTCTGGGCCTGACAAGAGATCTGAGATGAGCGAGAGCAACTCTGCCGATGACGGCGACCGGGTGGCCAACGTCGGCCCGCAGCGATGCGAGGGGAACAAGCACCTGCGCTGGGTTCCCGGGCTCGCGGCGCTGCTGGTGTTCCTCGTTGGCCTGTCCGACATCCTGACGATCTTCAAGCCGCAACTGGTCAACAAGCTCCACAAGCTCAAGCCGTTCGTGCCCGGCACGCTGACCAATGTCACGCGCACCTCCGACGTCCTCGTCGGCCTGCTGCTGGTGCTGCTCGCCCTCGGGCTGCGACGGCGCAAGCGCCGGGCGTGGCAGGCCGTCTTGGCGCTGCTTGTCTTTGACATCGCCATCCACTTTCAGCACTTCCCGCACTTCCAGCGCGGAATCTCTATTTTCTCCTCTGTGACTGCGGTCGTCCTGCTGGCCGCGCTGCTCTTCTTCCACCGCGAGTTCTACGCGATCGGCGACCCGCGCACCCGCTGGAATGTGCTGCGGGTCTTCGCGATCCTGGTGATAGCGGACGTGGCGATCGGCCTCGGCTACCTCTCGGTCGGCCCGCTGGCCGAGGACTACTCGCTCTTCCAGCGGCTCCAGGACGTGATCTACGAGCTGGTCGGCATCTACGGTCCGACGGTGCAATGGACATCCGACGCCCGAGGCGACCTTTACCACGACCTGACCAGCGCGCTCGGCCTGTTCACGCTGGTTGTCACCCTCTACCTGCTGCTCCGCTCGGCGCAGCCGCGGGCCCGGTTCGGCCCGGCCGACCGGCAGCGGATCCGCGAGCTGCTCGACAAGCACGGCGACCGGGACTCCCTCGGCTACTTCGCGCTGCGCGACGACAAGAGCGTGATCTGGTCCCCGTCGGGCAAGGCGGGCGTCTGCTACCGCGTCGTCTCCGGCGTGATGCTCGCCTCGGGCGACCCGCTGGGCGACCCGGAGGCGTGGCCCGGCGCCATCGCCGAGTTCCTCGCCGACGCGGCGCGGCACGCGTGGCGGCCGGCCGTCATGGGGTGCAGCGAGCTCGGGGCCGAGGTGTGGTGCCGCGAGGGCGACCTGACCGCGCTCGAGCTCGGCGACGAGGCGATCGTCAACGTCGCGGACTTCAGCCTGTCCGGGCGCTCCATGCGGAACGTCAGGCAGATGGTCAACCGGGTGACCAAGAGCGGCTACACGGCCGAGATCCGCCGGATCGGCGACATACCGAGGCCGGAGCTCGACCGGATCATCGGGGCTGCGGACCACTGGCGCGGCAGCTCGACCGAGCGGGGCTTCTCCATGGCCCTCGGCCGCCTCGGCGGCCGTGACGACAGCGACTGCGTGCTGGTGACCGCGCAGGAGAACGGCACGCTCCGCGCCGTCCTCCAGTTCGTCCCCTGGGGCCGCGACGGCCTCTCCCTCGACCTGATGCGGCGGGACCGGAACGCCCAGGCGGGTCTCAACGACTTCCTGATCGTGGAGGCCATCAAGGCCGCGCCCGCGCTGGGAGTCAAGCGCCTGTCGCTGAACTTCGCGATGTTCCGCGCCGCCCTGGAGCGCGGCGAGCGGATCGGCGCGGGTCCGGTGCTCAAGGCCTGGCGGAACCTGCTCGTGTTCCTCTCCCGGTGGTTCCAGATCGAGTCGCTTTACAAGTTCAACGCGAAGTTCAGCCCGGTCTGGGAACCCCGGTTCTTCGTCTACCCGGGTGGCCGGGACGCGCCGCGAATCGCGTTCGCCGCGCTCGAGGCCGAGGCATTCCTCGTCTGGCCCACGCTTGAGGTGAAGCGGCACGCCCGGCGGCTTGGCCGTCGGATCGGGCTGCACAAGGTGCGCCGCCGGTACCGCGCCGCCATCGCGGACCGGCGGGAACGCGCATCCATCCGAGCCGAAGAGCCGCGAGGTCTGGACTGAGGAGCGAACCCGCGACCGGCTGACTATACGATTCCCGTTATGGTGAATCTGCCTGGGCTGGCCGGGACGTCGGCGGCTGATCGGTGCCTGGTCATGGGCGTGGTCAACGTGACGCCTGACTCGTTCTCCGACGGCGGCCGCTGGTACGGGGCCGGGGCGGCGATCGAGCACGGCCTGGAGATGGCAGCCCATGGCGCGGACATCGTCGATGTCGGCGGCGAGTCGACCAGGCCGGGCGCGCAGCGCGTCTCGGCGGAGGAAGAGCTGCGCCGGGTCAAGCCGGTCATCACCGAACTGGTCAAGGCCGGGGTGGTGGTCAGCGTTGACACCATGCGCGCCCAGGTGGCCGAGTGGGCCGTCGAGGCCGGGGTCAGCCTGGTCAACGACGTGAGCGGCGGGCTCGCCGACCCTTACCTGCCCCGGCTGGTGGCGAAGGCGGTGGTCCCCTACGTCGTCGTGCACTGGCGCGCGCACAGCCACGACATGTACTCCCGCGCCAGCTATGCCGACGCGGTGCGCGAGGTGCACGACGAACTGGCCCAGCGAGTCGGCGCTGTGATCGCCGAGGGGATGGATCCATCCATGATCGTGCTCGACCCTGGTCTCGGGTTCAGCAAGAACCCGGCGCCGCTGGGCCCGGAGGCGCACAACTGGCAGCTCCTGGCGGGCCTGCCCGAGCTGGCCAGGATCGGCGGTCACGATTTCCCCGTGCTGGTCGGGGCCTCCCGCAAGCGATACCTCAGCAGGCTGTTCGACGAGGTAGACGGGAAGCCGCGGCCGTACACCGAGAACGATGCGGCGACCGTGGCGATCACTGCGCTGGCGGCCGCGGCGGGCGCGTGGTGCGTCCGGGTCCACGAGGTCCCGGCGAACGCGGACGCGGTCCGGGTCGCCGCCGCCTACCGTGCGGCGGGCCGGTCATGACGGCGACCCGGCGCTCGGTCGTGCTCGCGCTCGGCAGCAACCTCGGGGACCGGCGGGAGATCCTCCAGGAGGCGGTGGACGCGATAGCGCGGATCGAGGGAGTCCGGGTGGAGAAGGTGTCCCCGGTCTACGAGACGGTGCCCGTCGGCGGGCCGCCGCAGCCCGACTACCTCAACGCCGTCGTGCTCGCGCGGACCACGCTGCCGAGCCTCGACCTGCTTGACCGGCTGCACGAGGTCGAGGCGGAGTTCGACCGGGTGCGCCTGGTGCGCTGGGGGCCGCGCACTCTCGACATCGACATCATCACCGTTGCGGGCGAGCGCAGCGACGACCCGGCGCTGACGCTGCCGCACCCCAGGGCGCACGAGCGGGCGTTCGTGCTCGCCCCCTGGCATGACGTCGACCCGGACGCCGTGCTCCCCGGCTACGGCAAGGTGGCGGACCTGCTTGAGTCGGCCGACCGCACCGGCATCCGCCCCGGCTGGATCGGGGTCTCCGCGCGATCTCGCGAGCAGGTCGCACGGGGGAGGCAGACCCCCATGACTGACGAACCCGACTCGGCCGCGGACGCTGGTGCTCATCGGGGTGCTCGCCGCCGCGGTGACCTGGGCGGTGCTCATCGCCGTCTACGCCAGCCTGCCCCCGCTCACCTGGACCCTCGTGCCAGCCCTGCTGATCGCGGCGGGCGCGGAGGCCTATACCGGCCGCGACCTGCGCGCGCGTATCCAGGGGCGGATCGCCGCGCGGCCGGTGCCGCCGCTGTTCGTGGCGCGGATGGTCGCGCTGGCCAAGGCCAGCTCGCAGACGGCCGCGCTGCTGGCCGGGGTGTCCGCCGGTTTCATGAGCTACCTGTCCGGGATGCTGAACGCGTCGACGCCGCGCTCCGACCTAGTCGATGCCAGCCTTTCGTTCGCCGCGTCCCTCGTCCTGCTCGCGGCGGCCCTGTACCTCGAGTACTGCTGCCGCGTCCCGCGGGATCCCCGCCAGGACCACGACGACCCGCCCCCGCCCCGCCCGTCCCCCTTCGACCACTGACCTGCGAAGCAGGGGCAAGAGAAAGCCTGCTAAGCCAGGGCCAGAAAAAGCGCGGGTGCAGTGGCGTCCCGTTTCCGCATAGGCCGCGCCGCCGCCCGCTAATCCATGTGACGCCAGTGGCATTTGTTCGCTATGTCTAAACTTTAACTTAAGACATATCTCCCTATAATGATGATCGTGTGTAGTTCGGGTCGTATAACACCACAAAGTACACACGATCACGGCAACAGGCCCCTCCGCCCGCCGGCCAGCCCGGCAGGGAACCGCGGAGCCCGAGGCGTGAGCGCCAGCCCGGTAAGGAGCCGCGGAGCCCGGGGCGTGAGCGTCAGCCCTCAAAGATGGCGACGACTGGGCGGGTTTTGGGTTCTGCCCTGTAGAGCAGGGGAGCGGGGGCGCGAGAGGTGCGCCTCCGCGGCCTCCGCGGTCGGCGCCCGCCGCGGGCGGGGCGGGCTATCCTTGTCAGGGCGTTGGCCAGGTAAGGGGGACTGTCCGGCATTGGAAACTGGAGCTAGCGAGCACCCGGCGCGGCTGCGGGTAGGGATTATCGGGCCCGGGCGGGCCGGGACGGCGCTCGCGCGGGCGCTGGCGCGGGCCGGGCACGAGATCACCTCCGCCTCGGCCGTCTCGGCGGCGTCCAAGCAGCGAGTGCGGGATAACTTCCCGCGCGCCGAGCTGACCGACCCGGCGAGCGTGCTCGAGGCGGCGGACCTGGTGCTGCTCACAGTCCCCGATGACGTGCTTCCGGGCCTCGTCGAGGGGCTTGCCGCGACCGCCGCGCCCTACGCGGGGCGGCTTGTCGCGCACGCGAGCGGCGCGCACGGAGTCCGCGTCCTCGACCCCGCCACCAGGGCCGGGGCGCTGCCGCTGGCACTGCACCCGGTGATGACCTTCACCGGCCGCGAGGACGACGCGGACAGGATCAAGGGCGTCTGCTTCGGGGTGAGCGCACCGGAACCCCTCCGGCCGGCCGCCGAGGCGCTGGTGATCGAGATGGGCGGCGAGCCGGTGTTCATCGCCGAGGAGAACCGCTCCCTCTACCACGCGGCGCTCGCTTTCGCCGCCAACCACTTGGTCACGCTCGTTGCCGAGGCCGCCAGCCTGCTCGGGGCGGCCGGCGCCGCCAATCCGGACCGGATGCTCGGCCCACTGCTCGGCGCGGCCCTCGACAACGCCTTGCGGTTCGGCGACGCGGGCCTGACCGGCCCGGTCACGCGCGGTGACAGCAGCACCGTGGCCGCGCACCTGGCCGCCATCAGGGCGGCCGACCCGGGCGCGCTCCCCGCCTACCTCGCGCTGGCCAGGCTGACTGCCGACCGCGCCCTCGCCGCCGGCCGGCTCAGCGCAAGCGATGCCGAGCGCCTGCTCGACGTGCTTGGAGAGCACCGATGATCGTCGCCAACACCCGGGCCGAGCTTGCCGCCGCCGTGGAGAAGCTGCGCGCGCCGCTCGTTCTTGTGCCGACGATGGGCGCCCTGCATGACGGCCACCGGGCGCTGCTCGGCCGGGCCCGTGAGCTGGCCGGACCGGACGGCATCGGTCGCGGTCTCAATCTTCGTTAACCCGCTCCAGTTCGGCCCGACCGAGGACCTGGACAAGTACCCGCGCACCCTGGACCAGGACGTGGCCGCCTGCGAGAAGGAGCGGGTGGATCTCGTGTTCGCGCCGAGCGTCCGCGAGATGTACCCGGAGCGGCAGTTCGTCATGGTCGATCCGGGTCCGGCCGGTGAGATCCTCGAGGGGGAGTTCCGTCCCGGCTTCTTCCGCGGCGTGCTGACGGTCGTGCTCAAGCTGTTCATCCTGGTCCGCCCGGACATCGCCGTCTTCGGGCAGAAGGATGCGCAGCAGCTCGCCCTGGTCCGCGCGATGGCAACCGACTTCGCGCTCGGCATCGCGATCGAGGCCGTCCCGACGGTCCGGGGCGCCGACGGGCTAGCGCTTTCGAGCAGGAATAAGTACCTGTCAGAAGAGGAGCGGGCGGTGGCGCCCGTCCTGCACCGGGCGCTCGCCGCAGGAGCGGCGGTCGCCTCGGGCGGACCCGCCGCGGTTCTCGCGGCCGCCCAGGATGTGCTTGACGGGGCGGGGCGGTCCGGGGCCGCCGATGCGTCGCCCCGGGTGGACTACCTGGCCCTGGTAGAGGCGCGAAGCTACCGGCCCGTTCCTCAAGATTCAGATTTTGATTTTCATGGGGACGCGGTGCTGGCCATCGCCGCTCGGGTGGGCACCACCCGCCTCATCGACAACGTAGTAGTGCGTTTTGGGACGGAACGGCATGCTGCTGACGATTGACATCGGGAACACCAACACGGTGCTTGGCGTGTTCGACGGGGAGACGATCATCGAGCACTGGCGGATCGCGACCGTGGCGGACCGGCCGGCGGATGAGATCGCGGTGGTGCTCTACGGCCTCCTGCAGCGGTCCGCGACGGTCGAGGAGCGGGACCTGCACGGGATCTCGCTCTGTTCCACCGTGCCTTCCGTGCTGCACGAGATGCGCGAGGTGTGCAGCAAGTACTTCCCCCAGCTGCCCGCCGTCGTCGTGGCGCCGGGCGTGAAGACAGGGGTGCCCATCAGGATGGACAACCCCAAGGAGGTGGGCAGCGACCGGATCATGAACTCGCTCGCCGCCGTGCACCTGTACGGCGGGCCGGCGATCGTGGTGGACTTCGGCACCTCGACCAACTTCGACGCGGTCAGCGCCCGCGGCGAGTTCGTCGGCGGGGCGCTCGCGCCCGGGATCGAGATCTCGGTGGACGCGCTCTCCCGCCGCGCCGCGCAGCTGCTGAAGGTCGAGCTGACCAGGCCGCCCCGGGTGATCGGCAAGAACACCGTGGAAGCGCTGCAGTCCGGGATCGTGTACGGGTTCGCCGGGCAGGTCGAGGGGATAGCGCAGCGGATGGCCGCTGAACTGTCGCCCGAGGATCCCTCGGCGGTGACGGTGATCGCCACCGGCGGGCTCGCGCCGCTCGTCATCGGCGAGGTGGCCATAGTCGACGCGCACGAGCCGTGGCTCACGCTGATCGGCCTTCGGCTCGTCTGGGACCGGAACGCCGGTCCTGGTGCCGGTGCGGGCGGCTCAGGGGGCTCTGGCGGCGCCCGCGGCGTCGGCGGCGTCGGCGGCGTCGGCGGATCTGTGGGCGGCACTGTTGTAGGCGGCACTGCTGCGGGCGGCCAGGAAACTGATGTGCCTCCGGGGGCGATCGCCGGTAACCTTCGGGCGTGACCGAGGAAACCGTCTCAGACAACATCCCGGAGCAGGTGCGCGTCCGGATGGAGAAGCGTTCCCGGATGCTTTCATCCGGAATTGACCCTTACCCCGTGAGCTACCCGCGGACCACCTCGACGGCGTTGCTGCGGGAGAGATACGGATCGCTGCCGCCGGATACCACGACCGGGGAGACCGTGGGCGTCGCGGGCCGGGTCATCCTGTCCCGGATCGGCGGCAAGCTCTGCTTCGCCACGCTGCGCGACGGGACCGGGGACATCCAGGTGATGATCTCGCTGGCAGGCGTGGGCGAGGAAGCGCTGGCGGGGTGGAAGCGGGACGTCGACCTCGGCGACCATGTCGGGGTGACCGGCGAGGTCATCACCTCGCGATCCGGCGAGCTCTCCGTGCTGGCCGCCTCGTTCGCGATCACCGCCAAGTCGCTGCGGCCGCTTCCTGAAAAGCACGCGGGCCTGACCGACCCAGAGTCGCGGGTGCGCCAGCGCTACGTGGACCTGATCGTCAACCCGCAGGCGCGGCGGCTGGCGGAGACGCGGTCCGCGGTCGTGCAATCGGTGCGGTCCACGCTGATCGCCCGCGGGTACCTTGAGGTGGAGACGCCGGTGCTCACCGGGCTGCACGGCGGCGCGAACGCACGGCCGTTCATCACCCACGGTAACGCCTACGATTCGCGGCTCTACCTGCGGATCGCGCTTGAGCTGTACCTCAAGCGGCTGGTGGTCGGCGGGATCGAGTCGGTATTCGAGATCGGCCGGATCTTCAGGAACGAGGGCGTGGACACCACGCACAACCCAGAGTTCACCATGCTCGAGGCTTACCAGACGTACTCGGACTACAACGGGATCGGCGAGCTGACCCAGACGCTCGTGCAGAACGCGGCGGTCGCCGCGTTCGGCTCCACGGTGATCCGGCGCGCCGACGGATCGGAGTGGGACATCGGGGGGCAGTGGCGGACGCTCGGCGTGCACGAGGCGATCTCGCTCGCGGCGGGCGAGGAGGTCACGCCGGACACGGAGCTGCCCTTCCTGCTCGACCTGTGCGCCAAGCTGGACGTGCCGCTGCAGCCCTCGTGGAATCGGGGGCAGGTGATCCTGGAGATGTACGAGCGGCTGGTGGAGAAGCAGACCGTTGAGCCGACGTTCTACCGGGACTTCCCCGTCGAGGTGTCGCCGCTGACGCGGCAGCACCGGTCCGACTCCCGGCTGGCCGAGCGCTGGGACCTGGTGACGTTCGGCACCGAGCTTGGCACCGGGTACTCCGAGCTGGTCGACCCGGTGGTGCAGCGCGAGCGGCTCACCGCGCAGTCGCTGCTCGCGGCGGGCGGCGACCCGGAGGCGATGGAGCTCGACGAGGACTTCCTGCGCGCGCTCGAGTTCGCCATGCCGCCCACCGGGGGCATGGGCATGGGGATCGACCGCCTGATGATCATGCTGACCGGCGAGAACATCAGGGAGACGATCCTGTTCCCGTTCGTCCGGCCCAGCTAGGGGTTTTTACCCCCTAGCTGATCCGGACGGCCCCGTCGTAGGGGTCCTCGGAGATCGACTGGACCATGACGTCCTGGCCGGGGGCGGGCGCGTCCACCATCAGGCCGTCGCCGATGTAGATGCCCACGTGGTCCTCCCCGAAGAAGAACACCAGGTCGCCGGGCTGAAGGTCGGACTCGGGGACGTGCACGCCCAGGTTCCAGAGGGCCCCGGTGAAGTGCGGGAGCGAGATCCCCTCCTGCGCGAAGGCCCAGACGACGAGGCCGGAGCAGTCGAACGCGTCCGGCCCGGCCGCGGCCCAGACGTACGGGTCGCCGATGCGCGTCAGCGCCGCCCGCAGCGCGACGGCGCCGACGGAGTCGCCGATGGGCGACGGGTAGTTGGGGTAGCTCCCGGTCTGCTTGAAGACGACCATCGCCTGCGCCATCTCCGCGCTGTCGAGGACGGCCATCTTGGAGTTGATCTGGGAGACCTTGCTGTTGATCTGCTGCGTCAGCGCGTCAACGGTGGCGACCTCCTGCTTGGCGGCCTCCTGCGCCCGCTGGGCGGCGATCTGCTCCCGCTGGAGCGTGGTGAGCCGCTCGCCCGCCTCATTGTCGACCACCTCGACGGTGGAGGCCTGGTTCAGGAACTGCACCGGGTTGCCGCTGGTGAGCAGCTGGAGCGTGGGGTCCATCCCGCCGTTCATATAGCCCATCGCGGCGAGCTGGGCGACGGCGGCCTGGCTGCCCGCCATGGCCTGCTCCGCCTCCTTGGCGTCGACCTCCGCGTAGTGCTCTTCGGACTTCGCGTGCCCGATCTCGATCTTGAGGCCGTCGTACTGCTGGCTGAGGGAGTCCACCTCATTGGATAGCTGCTTGGCTTCCGCCACCAGCGTGTTGAGGGACGGCTGAAGGCTGACCGTCTGCGCCTCGCTCACGCCGCCCTGGAGAAGGACAGCGACGGAAGCCGCTGCCACTGCAAGCGGTATAACTCGTCGGCTCACTGTTCGCACATCGACGCACATTATTAGATAGAACTGCTGCTGCCAACCGACTCTGGTGAAGTTTTGCATTTCTGACGGTTACTGCTGTTCACCAACGCGGATTGCCGGGATGTGGTATGCGGAACGGCGTGCAGCCAGGGTTTGGGACCGGCCGTTTCGCCCGCTCCGGCCGCCTGCTCGGGCGGCGGAACGTGGGCGGCGGAGTTTCCGTGTTGCCGTCGTGCTCACCCGGCGGTGGCGGCGCGATTGCATTCAGGCGCTACAGTGGTGCCGCCATGGAGTACATAGTTAGGCAAGCGCGCACTAGGGATGTCCCGGAAATCCGCGCCCTGATCGACCAGAACGTTGGCTCGCGGCGGTTGCTCGAGAAGCACACGGTGAATCTATACGAGGACATCCTGGAGTTCAGCGTGTCCGAGAGTTCCGTCGGCGGCGACGTCGTCGGATGCGGCGCACTGCATGTTTTGTGGGAAGACCTGGCAGAGTTGCGCACCGTCGCGGTGGACGAGAGCAGGCGGGGCGAGGGCATCGGGCATCTGATCGTCGATGACTTGCTTGACCGCGCCCGGCGGGTTGGCGTATCGCGGGTATTCGTGCTGACCTTCGCGGTCTCCTTCTTCGGTCGGCACGGCTTCAGGGAAATCAACGGCACGCCGGTGGCGCCAGAGGTTTACGCTGAGTTGCTGCGCTCCTACGATGATGGCGTCGCCGAGTTCCTGGACTTGGACCGGGTGAAGCCCAACACTCTCGGAAACACGCGCATGCTGCTCCGGTTGTCGGATATTCGCCGGTAACCGCCGGTTAGCGGCGGTATGGCGCCGTCGGTCGGGCCCCCAGTCCGTCCTGCTGCTCGATGCGCCGGGAGCGGCGGGTAGAGTGCCTGGTGCGGGCAGTACACCAGTCGGGTCAGGTCGCCGCGGGTGCCCGCGCCGGTCGCGGTCGACCGCTGCTGACCATGGGTCGAGGTAGCGTTATGTTGCAAGATCTCGCCGCACTAACCCCGCCGGCGGTTGTCTGTGTCGCCGTTCTGATCGGCACTTGGGCGATCGTGCGCCGCGAACTGGGGCCAAAGCGCAGGGAACGCGCCGAGGCCGAAGTGTCCTGCGACGAGGATCGGGCGGTTGACCCCGAGCGCGGCAGAAGCTTATATTCCCGACATCGGCGATTTATCTAGCCGCACCGATCGACTATGTCGTTTTGCGCGACGGCGCGTGTTTGCGCGTAGCTGTAGAAGTGCGCGCCGTGAGATTGCGTACATGGCAACGTGCGCGCAGATGACAACGTACGCTTGGGCGATATGCCAACTGTGTACCCATTGTCACCTGACGTAAGCGGTTGTTGCGCCGCGCTTGCCGGTTGCGGATTCGCTCAACGGCCAATCGCCGCGCTCTGAAGTTCCACCCCGGAATTGTGCCGGGCATGAGCGGGGTATATGTTTATTGACTGAAAATACTTACTCCGCAGAAGGGCTGAATCTCCATGGCACAGAAGGTGCAGGTACTACTGCTCGATGACCTCGATGGTACTGAGGCGACCGAGACGGTGACCTTTGGCCTCGACGGTATCTCCTATGAGATCGACCTGAGTTCAGGCAACGCTGGCAGCCTCCGCAAAGAGCTCGCCCAGTATGTGGATCACGCCCGCAAAGCCGGTAACGCGCAGGCCCGGCGGCGTCGCCAGCGGAACGGGGCGGGCCGCGAGCAGAGCGCGCGAATCCGTGAGTGGGCGAAGTCCCGGGGGTTCAAGGTCAATGAGCGAGGCCGCATCCCCGGGAACATCGTGGCTGAGTACGAAGCCGCGCACTAGAACCGGCCGCCCGGTCGGTAGTCGGCAGGACGGCTTTGGTCCCTCCCGTTCCCGCCCGCTCCTTCCAGTCCACCAGTCGCCGCCACCCTCGGCGCTGGCCTGGTGGAGCCATGTTCGCTAGCGGCGTAGCCAGGTCGTTCGCTTGCGGCGTACTTGGAACTATGGTGCGACTTCGCGCTGTTGGATGGGGTGAAGACGCGGAGTCCGGGGAACGTCTCCTGATGGTTGGCGCATAACGCGTTAAGCACGGGGTCGGGCACGCGGCTACCATGCGGAGCAGGCAGGCACGCCGAAACCTGCCGGATCCCCGCTGTGAGGAGCGATGACATGTTCGAGAGGTTCACCGACCGGGCGCGGCGGGTTGTAGTCCTGGCGCAAGAAGAAGCCAGGATGCTCAATCACAACTACATTGGCACTGAGCACATCCTGCTCGGCCTCATTCATGAGGGCGAGGGTGTCGCTGCCAAGGCGCTCGAGTCGCTAGGGATCAGCCTTGAGGCGGTCCGCCAGCAGGTCGAGGAGATTATCGGCCAGGGTCAGCAGGCGCCGTCCGGGCACATCCCGTTCACTCCCCGCGCCAAGAAGGTGCTTGAGCTGTCGCTGCGCGAGGCGCTGCAGCTCGGGCACAACTACATTGGCACGGAGCACATCCTGCTTGGCCTGATCCGCGAGGGCGACGGCGTTGCCGCTCAGGTTCTCGTCAAGCTTGGCGCTGACCTGAACCGGGTCCGCCAGCAGGTCATCCAGCTGCTCCACGGGTACCAGGGCAAGGAGCCGGGACCCGCTGCCGCCGGCAGCGCCGAGGCTGCGCCGTCCACCTCTCTCGTGCTCGACCAGTTCGGCCGCAACCTCACCCAGGGCGCCCGCGAGGGCAAGCTCGACCCGGTGATCGGCCGGGAGAAAGAAATCGAGCGGGTCATGCAGGTGCTGTCCCGGCGCACGAAGAACAACCCGGTCCTGGTGGGCGCCCCCGGCGTCGGCAAGACCGCGGTGGTCGAGGGGCTGGCGCAGAAGATCGTCAAGGGCGAGGTGCCCGAGACGATCAAGGACAAGCAGCTCTACACCCTCGACCTCGGCGCGCTCGTCGCCGGCTCCCGGTACCGGGGTGACTTCGAGGAGCGGCTGAAGAAGGTCCTCAAGGAGATCCGCACCCGAGGCGACATCATCCTGTTCATCGACGAGATCCACACGCTCGTCGGTGCGGGTGCTGCCGAGGGCGCGATCGACGCGGCCTCCATACTCAAGCCGATGCTGGCCCGAGGCGAGTTGCAGACCATCGGCGCCACCACGCTGGACGAGTACCGCAAGTACCTGGAGAAGGACGCCGCCCTTGAGCGCCGCTTCCAGCCCATCCAGGTGGCGGAGCCGACCATCGCGCACACCATCGAGATCCTCAAGGGCCTGCGCGACCGGTACGAGGCGCACCACCGGGTGTCCATCACCGACGGCGCCCTGGTGGCCTCGGCGCAGCTCGCGGACCGCTACATCAGCGACCGGTTCCTGCCGGACAAGGCGATCGACCTGATCGACGAGGCCGGGTCGCGGATGCGTATTCGCCGCATGACGGCGCCGCCGGACCTGCGTGAGTACGACGAGAAGATCGCCCAGGTGCGCAAGGAGAAGGAGTCGGCCATCGACTCACAGGACTTCGAGAAGGCCGCCGCCCTCCGTGACACGGAGAAGCAGCTGCTGGCGAAGAAGGCCACCAGGGAGAAGGAGTGGAAGGCCGGCGACATGGACGTTGTCGCCGAGGTCAACGAGGAGCTCATCGCCGAGGTTCTCGCCACCGCGACCGGCATCCCCGTCTTCAAGCTCACCGAGGAAGAGTCGCAGCGGCTGCTCCGCATGGAGGACGAGCTGCACAAGCGGGTCATCGGCCAGAACGACGCCATCAGGGCGCTGTCCCAGGCCATCAGGCGCACCCGCGCCGGGCTGAAGGACCCGAAGCGGCCTGGTGGCTCATTCATCTTCGCCGGGCCGTCCGGCGTCGGCAAGACCGAGCTGTCCAAGACGCTGGCGGAGTTCCTGTTCGGCGACGAAGACTCGCTGATCCAGCTCGACATGTCCGAGTACATGGAGAAGCACACGGTCTCCCGGCTGTTCGGCTCCCCGCCCGGCTACGTGGGCTACGAAGAGGGCGGCCAGCTCACCGAGAAGGTGCGCCGCAAGCCGTTCTCCGTGGTCCTGTTCGACGAGATCGAGAAGGCCCACCCGGACATCTTCAACTCGCTCCTGCAGATCCTTGAGGACGGGCGCCTCACTGACGCGCAGGGCCGGACGGTGGACTTCAAGAACACCGTGATCATCATGACCACGAACCTGGGGACGCGTGACATCTCCAAGGGCGTGTCGGTCGGCTTCGCCAAGCAGGGCGAGGCTCGAGGGTCCTACGACCGGATGAAGGCCAAGGTCGGCGAGGAGCTCAAGCAGCACTTCAGGCCGGAGTTCCTCAACCGCGTTGACGATATCGTCGTATTCCACCAGCTGGAGCGGGACGAGATCTTCGAGATCGTGGACCTGATGATCGCCAAGGTCGACGACCGGATGAAGGACCGCGACATGGGCATCCTGCTGCGCCCGGCCGCCAAGGAGCTGCTCTCCGAGCGGGGTTACGACCCGGTGCTCGGCGCGCGGCCACTGCGCCGGACGATCCAGCGGGAGATCGAGGACATGCTGTCCGAGAAGATCCTGTTCGGCGAGCTGCGGCCGGGGACCAACGTCGTCGTCGATGCCGAGGGCACCGGTGAGGAGGCGAAGTTCACCTTCCTGTCCGAGCCGAAGCCGGACTCGACCCCGGAGGAGGTGCTCACGGTCGCCGCGGCGGTGGCGAGCGAGCCGCTGAGCGGGACCAATCCGCCCAGCTCCCCCTCCACCGACGGCCCGGGTACGGCGACGGCGCTCAGCTAGGGGTTCAGGTCGAAGAAACGGGGCCGGGAACGATGTTCCCGGCCCCTTACTTGGAACCGGTGCTCGGGTGGTACGCGGCCTACGCGCGGGATCTGCCGTGGCGGGCGCCGGGCGTCTCTCCGTGGGCGGTCCTGGTCAGCGAGATAATGCTGCAGCAGACGCCGGTCAGCCGGGTTCTGCCCGCCTACCACGCCTGGCTCGAACGGTGGCCCACGCCCGCCGCGCTGGCCGCCGACCCGCCGGGGGAGGCCGTGCGGCAGTGGGGGCGTCTCGGCTATCCCCGGCGCGCCCTGCGCCTGCACGAGACCGCCACGATCGTGACCCGGCAGCACGGCGGCCGGGTTCCCTCGGCCCGCGACGAACTGCTGGCGCTGCCCGGGATTGGCGCCTACACAGCAGCCGCGGTAGCCGTCTTCGCCTTCGGCCGCAGGCACGCCGTCCTCGACACGAACGTTCGCCGCGTCCTGACCCGTCTCGGGTCCGGCCGCGAGTTCCCTGGGGCGCAGCCGTCGACTGCGGAGTACCGGTTCGCGGAGTCACTGCTGCCCGAGGACGCGGCGGTCGCCGCCCGCTGGTCGGTGGCGGTCATGGAGCTTGGCGCGCTCACCTGCACGGCCGCGTCGCCGCGATGCGATGACTGCCCGGTAGCGACGCAGTGCGCCTGGCTCGCCGCTGGCCGGCCAGCGGCCGAGATCAGGCCGGTCGGCCAGCGCTACGAAGGCACGGACCGCCAGTGCCGGGGCCGCCTGCTCGCCGTGCTGCGCGATTCATCGATTCCGGTGACGCTGGCCCGCTTCGACGCGGTCTGGCCCGATGACAACCAACGGGCCCGGGCCCTGGACGGCCTGGTGGCCGACGGCCTGGTCGACCCGCTACCCGACGGTCGTTTCGCCCTGCCCAGCTGAGCTGGGGCCGGAACAGCGCGTAGGGACGGCGCGTCTGCCGGGCTGTGACCGTCACCGGTTGCATACTTTCCGTATGTGGAATGTTGCGGATCGTGACCAAGATGGCCGGGATGACGACGACGCGCCGCATGACCTAGGGGCCATCCAAGACCCTAACGCTTACTGGCGGCGACGGTTCCTCATCCTTGGCGGCGGCGTCGCGGTGCTGGGGCTGTGCGCCTGGCTGTTCCCTGGCAGCCATCCGGCGGCGCCGCGCGCGTCCGCGACCGCCCGGGCGTCCATGGCGGCGCTCGCCAAGCGGGGGAGCCTCCCGTCGGCGGCGTACGGCAACACCTGGCCCGGCCGCACGCCGAAGCAGACGGCTCGCAAGGCCGGGGCCCGCGCTCATCCGGGCGCGAGCCCGAGCCCGGGCCTGGGCCCGACTGCGACCACGTGGGGCGGGCCGCGCTGCGCGCCAGCGGACATCGTGCTCAGCCTGTTCACCGGCCAGCCCAGCTACGGCCCGGGGGCGCTGCCGAAGTTCGACGTCTACGCGGTATCGACCTCGTCGGGCGCCTGCACCCTCAGCTACGGGCCGGGCTCGGTGCAGGTGGTCGTGACGAGGCAAGGACGCGTGGTGTGGAACTCGGCCGCGTGCAATCTCTCGGCCGCCTCGCCTGCGCGGTTCACCCTCGGCGTGCCGCAGGTGCTCATGATCACCTGGAACCGGCGGGCCAGCCGCCCGTCCGGCTGCGCCGGCTCGCTGCCAGCCGGCGCCCAGGGCACATTCGACGCGGTCGCCCTGACGGACGGCCAGTCCAGCCCGGTCCGCTCGTTCAGGCTCTCCGGCTAGCCGCGGAAGGCGGCCTTCATAGCCTCGCGCACGTCGCCCACCTCCACGACTTCCATCGCCGAGCCGGCGGCGAACCCGTTGTCGGCCGAGCCGGCCGGGACGATCGCCTGGCGGAACCCCATGCGCTCGGCCTCGGCCATCCGGCGCGGCACGCCAACGACGTTGCGCACCTCGCCTGCCAGGCCGACCTCGCCCACCACGATCAGACCCTGCGGAAGGGACAGGCTGGCCACCGAGCTGGCCAGCGCGAGGGCGACCGCGAGGTCAACGGACGGCTCGGTGAGCCGGACGCCGCCCACCGTCGCGGCGTAGACGTCCGACTTGCCGACCTTGACCTCAGCGCGGCGCTGCAGCACTGCGAGCACCATGCCAACCCTGGAGGCGTCCAGCCCGGAGGTGACCCGGCGCGGTACCTCGAGCGCGGAGGCGCCGACCAGCGCCTGCACCTCGGCGAGCAGCGGCCGCCGCCCCTCCAGGGTGACGGTCACGCAGGTGCCTGGCACCGGCTCGCTGTGCCGTGAGAGGAAGAGGCCGCTCGGGTCGGCCAGCCCGATCAGGCCGTACTCGCCGAGGTCGAAGCAGCCCACCTCGTCGGTCGGGCCGTACCGGTTCTTGACCGCGCGGACCATCCGCAGCCGCGAGTGCCGGTCGCCCTCGAAATGCAGCACGACGTCGACGAGGTGCTCCAGGGTGCGCGGGCCGGCCACCGAGCCGTCCTTGGTCACGTGGCCGACCAGGATGGTCGACATCCCGCGCTGCTTGGCCACCGCGATGAGCGCGGCCGCGACCTCGCGGACCTGGGTAACGCCGCCGGGCACGCCGTCGACATCGCCCGCCGCGATCGTCTGCACCGAGTCGATGATGAGCAGTCGCGGCGCCACCGTCTCGACGTGGGTGACGATCGCGTCCAGGTCGGTCTCCGCGGCCAGGTAGAGGTTCTCGTGGATGGCGCCGAGCCGGTCGGCGCGGAGCCGGACCTGCGCGGCCGACTCCTCCCCGGTGATGTAGAGCACCGGACCGGACGCGGCGACGAGCGCCCCCGCCTCGAGCAGCAGGGTGGACTTGCCGACCCCGGGCTCGCCCGCGAGCAGCAGCACCGCGCCCGGGACCAGGCCGCCGCCGAGCACCCGGTCGAGCTCGTCGAGGCCCGTCGGCCGGGCTGCCGCGTGCGCCGCATCGACCTGTCCGATCGGCATCGCGGCGGTCGATACGGGACCGCCGCCGATCCGCCCGGCGCCGCCCGTCCCGCCGCCGTAGGCGGCCGCCCGGATACCCGCCCGGACCAGTCGCGGCACGGCCGCCTCCGTGACCGTGCCCCAGGCCTGGCACTCGCCGCACCGGCCGACCCACTTGGGCGCCTGCCAGCCGCATTCGCTGCACCGGAACGCCGCCGTCGACTTCGCCATGCCCGCACCATATCGGCGAGGTACGACATTCGACTGCGCCCCTGCCCGCCCTACCCACCCCGCCCGCTCAGCGACGCCGCCCCGGCGCGCCGCATAAGCTAGGCAGGTGAACGACCAGGGCGCGAGGAGGACGCGATGACCGTACTGCCCGCGATACCCGTCGTCCTGTCCACCTCGTCCGTCTATCCGGAGAAGACGCCAGACGCCTTCGACGCCGCGGCCAAACTTGGCTACGACGGGCTCGAGGTGATGGTCTACACCGACCCGGTCAGCCAGTCGGGCGACGCCCTGGCCCGCCTGGTGGACTACCACCAGTCGCCGGTGCTCGCGGTGCACGCACCCGGCCTGCTCCTCACCCAGTTGGTCTGGGGGCGGGAGCCGTGGGCGAAGCTGATCCGCGCTAAGGACCTCGCCGAGCGGCTGGGCGCGAAGGTCGTCGTGGTGCACCCGCCGTTCCGCTGGCAGCGGGAGTACACCCGTGGGTTCGAGGAGGGCATCGCGAAGATGTCGGAAGAGACCGACGTTATCTTCGCGGTGGAGAACATGTTCCCGATCCGGTCGGGCGCCAGCGAGATCTCCGGCTACGCGCCGCACTGGGATCCGACCAAGCTTGACGTGCCGAACGTCACACTCGACCTTTCGCACACCGCCGCCTCCGCCTCGGACGCCATCGTGATGGCGAACGACATCGGCTCCCGCCTTGCGCACGTCCACCTGGCCGACGGCACGGGCGTGTCGAGCGGCCCCGTCCCCGACGAGCATCTGGTCCCCGGCCGTGGCAAGCAGCCCTGCGCCGAGCTGCTCCGCGGCATCGCCGCCACCGGCTACCAGGGGATGGTGGTCGCGGAGGTGAACACCCGGCACGCGGGCAGCCGGGAAGCCCGCCGGGCGGACCTCACCGAGACCCTGGCCTTCGCCAGAACGCACCTGTCCCAGGTACCCGTCCGCTAACTCCCGGGGCAAGTTCCGGCCACGCGATCCATCTTGCTATCAGTTTTGACCGTCCAAACCACATCAAAACGGACATAGAAATGGTCAGAATCGATAGGAAGACGGAAAATACGGGGTCTCCGGGGGGTCGTCCCCCGGGAACCTGGGCCTTAACCCCAGCCACCACAAACCCCGGGGTGCCCGCGGTTTGTGCGGGTACCCCCCGGGGGGTTTGGGGGGCGGGCAGCCCCCCAAGTCGGGGGGTCTCCGGGGGGTCGTCCCCCGGGGGCAAGCAGAGCGGGGTCTCCGGGGGGTCGTCCCCCGGGAGGAAACACTGCTTGCTCGGAATTTGCAACTGCAAGCAGGGCGACTTAGCATGGCTGCATGGCGAACATGAACAGCATCGGGGAGTACATCAGGCAGCAGCGCGAGCAGGCGAAGATCTCCCTCCGCCAGCTCGCCGAGCAGGCCGGCGTCTCCAACCCGTACCTGAGCCAGGTCGAGCGCGGGCTGCGCAAGCCGTCAGCGGATATCCTGCAGCAGATCGCCAAGGGGCTGCGCATCTCGGCCGAGGCGCTCTACGTGCAGGCGGGCATCCTCGAGGACCGCCCGGGCGACTCCGGTGTCAGGTCGGCCCTGCTCACCGACCCGCAGCTGACCGAGCGGCAGAAGCAGGTGCTGATCGAGATCTACGAGTCCTTCCGCAAGGAGTCGCAGAAGTCGCCGACCGCCGAGGTGGTCGCGATCACTCGCGATCAGCGCGTGCCCAGCGAGAGCGCGGACGCTGCTGGCACCGCCGGAGCAACTGCCACCGCCGAAACTGTCACCGCTGAGACTGCCGCTGCCGAGACCGACAGCGCCGAGTCTGCCGGGCAGCCGGAGGCAGACGGTCCCAGTGAATCTGTCTAAACGCCCACCGCACAAGGTACGGTTAAACAGTGCCAAACCTCGGCGCGTACACCGCGCTCAACTACTTCTTCTGGGCGCTTGGGATCGCTGCGTTCGTCGTGGAGGCCTGGGCGTTCGTCGATGCCATCAGCAGGCCCCGCGCGTCATTCGTTGCTGCGGGCAAGCAGACCAAGCAGATATGGCTGCTCATCCTGGGTGTCGCCTGCGTGTTCGGGCTCGCTGCGGCCGTCCGCTACGGCGGCCAATCGTTCACCAGCATCTTCGTTGTGATCGCCTTTGTGGCCGCCGCGATCTACCTGGTCGACGTCCGGCCGAAGGTCCGCGAGTTCAAGCGCGGCCGCTCGACCCACAATGGCCCCTACGGTCCCTGGTAAAGATCAAGATCAAATCCGCTGACCATGGAACGGGCCGTTGCTTCGCGCCCACCGCCGACCCGCGCGTAACTCGGGTGGGCGGACCGGGTGGAACAACGGCCCGTTACTCATCCTGATCTTGATCTTCTGGCTGTCCTCACGGCGCGATGAACAGCAGCAGCGGGGTCGCGACGACCAGCGCGGCCACCAGGACGACGGCTGCCTGGGTGGCGCGCGACAGTGGTGGCGGCGGGGCGAGCAATCGTCTCACCCGGGCGGTTAGCTCACCCTCGCCGTCGGCCACGGCGAGCGCCCCAGCCGGAGCGCCGTCGGATCCCGCCGTGCCGAAGCGGACCAGCGCGGTGGCCAGCTCCCGGGCGAGCAGGCCGCGGACCCGCAGCGCGCGGTCATCGGCCATCATCTCAACCAGCAGCGCAACCGTCCGGTGCGCCTGAGCCACCCCGACGGACATCGGGAACGCGCGGCGCAGCGACGTGAACGGGATCAGCACCAGATCGTGCCGGGCGCGCAGGTGCGCGCGCTCGTGGGCGAGGACCGCAGTGAGCTCCGCCGGGGCGAGCAGGTTGAGCGTGCCCACGCTGACGACGATCTGGGAGCGGATGCCCGGCAGGCAGTAGGCGGCCGCGGCCGGGTAGTCGATCACCAGCGCGCCGGGGACCTTGGGATCGCCGTACGCGAGCAGCGCGAGCAGCTCACGCTGCCTGCGCCGCGCTCTGACCGCCTCGACGAACGCCATGATGAGCACCCAGCAGAGCACGGTGAGCAGGGCAAAGCCGGCGGCGAGGAAGACCAGCCGGGCAGTGGTGAGGAACGGCGACTGGTGCGGCGCAAGCCACTGGCCGGAGGCGACCCGCCCGACGAGCGCGGTGAGCCCGCCGACCACCCCGAGGTGCTTTCCCGGGCCGCTGACGCCGATCGCGAGCAGCGCGCCGACGGCCGCGAGTCCGCCGGCCAGGCCGAGTGACTGCCACAGCAAAATCGCGGCCGCCGGGGACCTGCGCGGCCAGGACGCGCGCAGCATCGCGCGTGCGCTCCGCACGCTTCCCAAGGCGACCGCGGCTAGCAGCACCGCGTCGGCCAATGCCCCCATAATCCGATCCCGATGTCTCCTTCTTGCACTGCGTCCTCGTGCCCCTCGGTGCCGGTCAGCGCCTCGCGGAGCACCTCCGCCTCGGCACCGGACACGCTCTGCGCGAACCGCGCGAGCGCGGCGACCCGGTCGCCGGTCTGGTCAAGCGCCGTCAGCATCAGCTCAGCCACGTAGGCCTCCCTGGTCGCGGCCGGCCGGTACCGCCAGGCACGGCCGTCCCGCTCCCTGCGCGCGAAACCCTTCTTCGCGAGCCGATCAAGCACCGTCATCACGGTTGTGTGAGCCAACTCGCGCTGATCGAGCCCGTTGCTTACCTGTCTGACGGTCAGCGCTGAATCCGTCTGCCATAGGACTTCCATAATGGCACGTTCGAGGTCGCCCAGCCTGTTCACAGCGTAACTGTACCGTTGTCGCGGCTTCTGAAACCAAGCCGGCCGTATCCGCGGCCAACGGGGACTTCGCGATCTGCACGCAGCCGATGATGATCGCGGCCAGCGCGACGATCTGGGGGAGCAGCCACCAGCCGCCACGCAGCTCCTCGTTGAAGAGGGTGACGCCGAAGGCGATGCTGATCAGCGCGTCGCCGACGGTGAGCATCGGCTGCGAGGCGACCAGGGACCCGGCCTGCAGTGCGTTCTGCAACAGAAATAGCGACCCGACGCCGGCCACCGCGACCGCGTAGATGTGCCAGCTAGTGAAGAACACCCAAGCACTCGTGTTCAGGTCGGCCATCGCGTTCTTCAGCAGCGCCGCGGTCAGCGCGTAGCCGCAGGCGGCGGCCAGGCCGAGCAGCGCCGCGCGGGGCTCGCCGATGGTGCCCGTCGCGAGGAGGATGAGCACTGCCTCGAAGCAGGCCGTGACGATCAGCGCGATCACCCAATTCTGGTCCGACGCGGTGGCGGTGGCGCCGCTCGGCTGAGCGATCGCCAGGCCGACGCCGAGGGCGGCCGTGGTGGTCCCGATGGCGAGCCAGGGCAGCCTGCGGAGCGCCTCGCGGTTGTGGTTGACCAGCGCGGCGAGCACCAGGGTGACCGGCAGCTCGATGATGAAGATCGGCTGGACCAGGGCGATCGGGCCGGTGGCGAGCGCCGCCGCCTGGGCGACCGCGGCCACGATGACCATCCCGATGCCGGCCAGCCACACCGGACGCCGGACGAGGTCGGCGATGAGCGACAGGTGCATGGATCGCTCGGTCGGCACCTGGGCGGCCGCCTTGCGCTGCAAGACCGCCGCGCAGGCGTTGCTGGCCGCGGTCAGCAGCGCGAAAAAGACGCAGACCATCGTGTGCACCGCCAGTAGGTGTAGGTGCACGTGAATACTGGCCTCGTCCAGGCCGACGCTCAGTCCTCTCACGCCAGGCTCGTCTTCTCGTTCTCCTGGCCGCCGGGGCTGGCCGCCGGGTTGCCGCCGGAGTCCGGGCGGAGAGCGGCGAATGGGCGCAGGTTGGTCAGGCTCTCTCCCCGTTTCTCCCGCCATGCCCATTCCCGCCTGATAGCGGAGGCGAAACCAATAATCAGCGCCTGGTTGAACGACTCATCGGAGTAACTGAGCACGCAGCCGAGCAGCCGGTCGATCTCTGCCGCGTTGATGGCCTCGAGCGGGAGCCGCCCGGCCAGGTAGACATCACCGGTGTGGTCCAGGGCGAAGTGCACGCCGTACATGCGCGCGCTGCGCTCGAGCAGGAACCGGTAGAAGGCCGCGTGGTTCTCGTCCGGCTGCCGGCAGAAGAAGGCCTCGACCTGCAGGCTGTGGTCCCCGGCGATCAGCCAGGTCATGGTGACGAGCTTGCGGGTTCCCTCGAGGCGGACCAGGAACGCGCCCGGCGCCGGGCGCTCATAGGTCAGGCCGAGGTCGTCGAGCACGGTGCCGAGGACGCCAACCGCAGATGAGTCGCTCGCTGCCATGGCGGCTACGCCCCCACCCGGGCCGCCCGGGAGACAACCGCCTCGTCCATGGCTCCGGTATACACCTTGGCCAGCTGGTCCACGGTCGCGGACCAGCCGAAGGCGGACGCGTGTCTTTGAGCGCCCGCTGACAGCGCCAGGAGGTGTCGGGGCGCCTTGATGAGACGCTTGATGACCCTGGCCCAGTCGGCCGGATCGTGGCCGTCCACGAGGACACCAGAGTGGCCGTCGCTGACGACCGTGCGCAGGCCGCCCACCCGGGCCGCCACGACCGGAGTGCCGCAGGCCTGCGCCTCCAGCGCCACCAGCCCGAACGACTCCGAATGGGACGGGGTGAGCACGACCGTCGCCGCCCGGTACCACTGCGCGAGCTCGGCCTGCGGACACGGCGGCTCGAAGCGCACGAGGTCGCTGATCCCGAGATGCGAGGCCAGCTCGCGCATCCCGTCAGGGTCCGCGCGCTGCTGCCGCCCGCTCGGGCCGCCGACGAGGACAACGCGCAGGGTTCGGCGCAGCTCGGGGTTTGCCTCGATGAGCTCGGCTGCTGCCTTGAGCGCGACATCGGGGCCCTTGAGCGGCTGAACCCGGCCGACGAAGAGCAGCAGGAACGCGTCGCTGGCGATGCCGAGTTGATTTCGTGCCTCGCGCTTGGACTGCGCGCCGCCTGGCTGGAAGATGCTCAGGTCCGCGCCGGGGTTCACGGTCTGCACCTTGGCCGGGTCGGCGCCGTAGAGCTCGATGAGCTGGCGCGCTTCCTCGGCCGTGTTGGCGATCATCCGGTCGGCCGCGGCGATCACGGCGAGCTCGCCGCTGATGCGCTCCGCCGGCTCCGGTGTCTCGCCGACCACGAGGGCCGCGTTCTTGACCTTGCCCAGCGTGTGCATGGACTGCACAAGCGGCACTCCCCAGCGCTCCTTGGCCGCCGCGCCGACCTTGCCGGACAGCCAGTAGTGCGCGTGCACCAGGTCGTACTTGCCAGGCTCGGCGGCCGCCTCGGCGCGCAGCACCTCATGGGTGAACTGGCAGACCTGGGCGGGCAGGTCGGTCTTGTCCATCTCCTCGAACGGGCCGGCCACCACGCTTCGGACGAGCACCCCGGGGACGAGCTCGGCGAGCGGCGGCGCGTCTCGGCAGACCGCCCTGGTGAAGATCTCCACCTCGGTGCCTCGGGCCGCGAGCCGCTTGGCAACCTCAACGACGTAAACGTTGAGGCCGCCGGCGTCGCCGGTACCCGGCTGATCGAGCGGGGACGTATGGACGCTGAGCGTCGCGATCCGTCGTGGACCCCGAAGGGGCAGCGTGCGCACAGCTGTAGCTAACCGCGCAAACCCGGATTTGCTTCCCGCTTCCCGCCCGTCCCCCACTTAACGAGACCATGCTGGCGGGGTCGCTCCACCCGCTCCGCCTTTCGAGAAAGCGCGGGCGGGTGTCTCACCAGTCACACGCGTCGTCTTTGTATGAGTACCGACGAGTAACTGACCCAATTTGCACCTTATGTCCGTGCGGAACTCCTACAAGGGCGCCTGCCGCCGCAGGGTCTTGGCTTCGCCCAGCGGCCCGCCGCCAGTTGGCCGCGGTCGCGCAGGCCACGCTAGCGCCGGCATGTGAGCGTTTCATGCGGTGAAATGGGATGTTCCAGAGTAGTCCTCGGGGAGCGCGTCCATGATGAGCTCGTCGCAGGGCTGGCCGAGCCAGTACCCGGACTGGCGGAGGCGTCCTGCCTGCTTGAAGCCGGCGGCGGTGTAGGCGCGGATGCCGGGGGTGTTGGGCTCGAGGACCTTGAGCCAGATCATGCGCAGGGCCGTTATCCGGAAGCCGTAGTCAATGGTGAGCTGTGTCGCCTCAGCGGCCAGGCCGCGTCCGCGGGCCGCCGGGGCGAGCAGGATGAGGAACTCGGCCGTGCGGACTTGGTGGTCGATGAGCAGCGTGGCGAGCCCGGCCGGCTCCGGCTCCGGGCAGGCCTGGGTGTCATAGACGGTGAAGCGGAGCTGGCTGAGGGAGCTGCGGACCTGATGGCCGTAGCCCTCGGTGCGGTTCTCCAGGGAGTCGGGGACCTGGCGGCCGTAGCCGAGGATCGCCCTGGGGTCGTTCTCCCACTCCCAGTAGCGGGAGACCAGGTCGGCGCGCAGCGGGCCAAGGCCAGCGCGCTTGCCGCGCAGCCAGATCACCGGCGCGGCGGCGGGTTCACTCATGCGGTGCCTCCTGTTCCCGGCCGGGTATCGGGACGCAGATCAAGGGCGTGTACGCGCCGGTTGAGGCTGGCTCGCCAACAGGCTGCCCGCACGCTTCTATCCAAGCGTGCATCCGTACCGGGTCACACGCGATGCCGTGCCGCCAGTCCGCCTGCCACCCGGCCAGCGCCAGGGCGACCACGGCGGCGACCGACTCTTCCAGGCACGCCATCCTCGCCGGCGTGAACTGCGCTATCCACCGTACCGCCTGCAGGGCTGTCAGGGCTTCATACGGTGCAGCGCCGCGCCGCGGGCCGGTCGCGGCGCGGGCGAGGCGGACCATCCGCGCGAAGGCGCGGCGGCGGGTCCCGGCTGACCGGGTGATCAGGGTGATGGTGATCGCGGCGATGGCGCGGACCGCCCACGCGGCGGACGGTTCGGCGAGGGCGGGAAGGGCTGCGGGCGTTTCACATGTTCCCCAGCTGGCCGCAGCCGCTTTCACAGGCACGGGGACGATGCGGTCGCTGTTTCTTTCGGCCCTGGACGCGCCGACCAGGGCTTGCACCCGCCCGGTCCGGACGTCGAGGAGGATGAGCACCCGCCCGGTGTCAGCTGCGATGATACCGGAGGCCCCTGCGGGGCGCGGCCGGCTCATGGCCGTTCCTGCGGGACAGGGGTCTTGGTCGTGCCGACTGTCCACGTTGCCGGCGGGGCGGCGGCGATGGCCCGCAGCCATGCTTCTGCGGCGAGCACTGGTTCGAGCAGGCCGAACGCGGCTGGCAGTCCTGCGGCCGCGTGGAGGATCGCCTTGCGGACTTGCCGCGGGTCGACCAGCCCGAGCGCGGCGAGATGGCCGTCGGCGAGGCCGAGCACCGCCGGCAGGCTGGCGCGCAGGCCCTGGTGATGGTCAGCGTCGAAACCGCCCTTCGTGGTCCTGGCGGCGATGGAAGGCGGTAGCAGACCAGTGAGGGCGTCGGTGAGCAGCGGCTTGTAGTGCCAGGGATCGCCGCGTTCCCAGGCGGGTACCGACAGGGCGGCGGCGATCACCGCCGAGTCGGTGTAGGGGTTGTGCAGCCGGATCCCGAAGGACTCGGCAAGCTGGGCGTCAGCGCGGGCGGTGCGCCCGCCTTCTCCGAACCTAGCCACGGGCTCGGGGCCGCGAGGGAGATTCTCCGCCCGGCCTTCCGAAGGAGTGCCGGCGGAAATCTCCCTAAGGCCCCGAGCACCCCGCCGTGGGGTCTTGACTTCGCCCTGCCCGCTGCGCCGTGCCGCTATGTCCTCGGACTGTGGCGCCAGCTACGCTGTTCCACATGGGAACCCTCGTGCTTATACGCCATGGCGAGAGTGAATGGAACTCTAAGGGTCTTTTCACGGGCTGGGTAGATGTCGGGCTTGCGCCGAAGGGCGTGCAGGAGGCCTCGGCCGCCGGGCGGATGCTCGTCGATGCCGGGCTGCGGCCCGAGGTCGTGCATACCTCGGTGCTAACGCGCGCCATCTCGACCGCCAACACCGCGCTTGAGGCGGCCGGCCTCGGCTGGCTGCCGGTCCGCCGCTCGTGGCGGCTGAACGAGCGCCACTACGGCGCGCTGCAGGGCAAGGACAAGGCGCAGACGCGCGCCGAGTTCGGCGACGAGCAGTTCATGACCTGGCGCCGCTCCTACGACGTGCCGCCGCCGCCGATCGCCGACGACGACCCGCTCTCTCAGGTCGGCGACCCCCGCTACGCGACGCTGCCGCCTGAGCTGCTGCCCCGCACCGAATGCCTGCGGGACGTTCTGCTGCGTTTCCTGCCCTACTGGTACGACGCGATCGTGCCGGATCTCGCGGCCGGCCGGACGGTGCTGGTGGTGGCGCACGGCAACTCGCTGCGCGCTCTGGTCAAGCACCTCGACGGGATCAGCGACGCGGCGATCGCCGAGCTGAACATTCCGACGGGCATCCCGCTGCTCTACGAGCTCGACGAGACGTTCAAGCCCTTGTCCGCCGGCGGTCGCTACCTGGACCCGGAGGCGGCCGCGACGGCGGCGGAGGCCGTCAAGAACCAGGGCCGGTAGACCGGTAGGCAGCCGGCCCGTGAACGATGCAGGCCTGGGAAGTGTCGGTGGGTAATCTGCGAGGTGAACTTCAGGAGAAGAGTGACTTTTCCCGCGATGTACGGATTGTGGCGGTACCGGCGGCTCGGCATACCATCAGATATGTGAGTATTGACTGGTCACGCCCGTGTGGCCCGCTACTGAGTCACCCGGCATGGCGATGAGGACGCGAGTCGGCAACACCGTGCGGCAGCAGCGGAACGCGCGGCTCCGGGCCGCTCAGCAGCCCGCGAAGCTGCCGCCCGGCGTTGCCTCGGTGCTCTCCGTGCTCTCTTCGTCCGCGGTCGTCGTGGACAGCGAGGACCGGGTGCTGCGCGCGAGCGCTGCGGCCCGCGCATTCGGGATCGTCAAGGGCGACCGGCTCATGGTGAGCGAGCTGGCCGCACTCGCCCGGCAGGTCCGGCGTGACGGCGAGATCCGCGAGGCCGAGTTCGAGGTGCCGGTGACGCGCTTCGGCGGTCGCACCACCACGTTCGCGGTCCGCGTCGCCCCGCTGTCGGGGACCGTCGGCGGCGGGGGACTGGTCCTTGTGCTGGCGGACGACCGGACGGAGAGCCAGCGGGTAGAGGAGGTCAGACGGGACTTCGTGGCCAACGTCAGCCACGAGCTGAAGACCCCGGTGGGCGCGCTCGCGCTGCTCGCCGAGACGATCGAGGACGCCGCCGACGACGAAGAGGCGGTCCGCAGGTTCGCCGGCCGGATGCGGCAGGAGGCAGCCAGGCTGACGTTCCTGGTCCAGGACCTCATCACCCTCTCCCGGATCCAGGCGGCCGAGCCGATTCCCGACCCGCACCCGGTGGCGCTGGACGCGGTCGTGGCCGAGGCGCTCGACCGCTGCCGGATGAAGGCGAACGCGCGGGGCATCACGCTGGCCTCCATCGGCGTCCGCGGGCTGAGCGTGCTCGGCGAGGAGGACCTGCTAGTCACCGCGGTGCGGAACCTACTAGAGAACGCGGTCATCTACAGCCCGGAGCGCACCCGGGTGGTCGTGTGCGTCAAGAAGCCGGGTGACGACGGCTGCGAAATCAGCGTGACCGACCAAGGGATCGGCATCCCCGAACGTGACCTTGAACGGATCTTCGAGCGCTTCTACCGCGTCGACCCGGCCCGTTCGCGGGCCACCGGCGGCACCGGGCTCGGGCTTGCCATCGTGAAGCACGTGACGGCCGCGCACGGCGGCCGGATCATGGTGCGGAGCGTGGAGGGCGCGGGATCCACCTTCACCCTGTGGCTACCACTGCGGAGCGAAAATGACGGCATCGGCCCCGACCGGGCGCACGCCTAACCTTTTTCCCTGGATTTCGGCTACCCCGTCAGGAGGACTTCAGTGACACGCGTTCTCGTGGTAGAAGACGAGGAGTCGTTCAGCGATGCGATCACGTACATGCTTCGCAAGGAAGGGTTCGAGGTGGCGGTCTGCGCCACCGGCCCGGACGCGCTCGACACCTTCGACCGCACCGGCGCCGACCTGGTGCTGCTGGACCTGATGCTGCCCGGCCTGCCCGGCAGCGAGGTGTGCCGCTCGCTGCGCGAGCGGTCCAGTGTGCCGGTCATCATGCTCACCGCCAAGGACAGCGAGATCGACAAGGTGGTCGGCCTTGAACTCGGCGCCGACGACTACGTGACGAAGCCGTTCTCCTCCCGGGAGCTGGTGGCCCGGATGCGGGCCGTGCTCCGTCGGCGGGGCGACGTCGAGGAGGTAGCCGACGCGTCGCTCGAGGCCGGCCCGGTGCGGATGGACGTGGAGCGGCACGTGGTCAGCGTCCGAGGCGACCAGGTCCAGCTCCCGTTGAAGGAGTTCGAGCTGCTCCAGGTGCTACTGCGCAACGCCGACCGGGTGCTCACCAGGATGCAGCTCATCGACCGGGTGTGGGGCGCCGACTACGTGGGTGACACCAAGACCCTGGACGTGCACATCAAGCGCCTGCGCGCCAAGATCGAGAGCGACCCGGCCAAGCCGCGGCACATCGTCACCGTGCGGGGACTTGGGTACAAGTTCGAGTCGGCCGCCTGATCGGAACCGTCGGGCTTACGGCGACGCGACGGCGACGGCGACGCGGTCGACGGCGCGCTTGCCGTTCCGGTGGCCGACGTGCCCGGCGCGGTCGAGGCGCCGGAGGCGGACGGGCTCGCGGGCGGGGAGTACGTGGACCAGTAGTACGACTGCGGCTCCACCGGGACCTGGAGTTGCACCGAGCCGGCGTGCTCGAAGTCCAGGATCACCGAGACGTACCCGCCGGCGGTGAGCGGCTTGGACAGGCTCTTGAGCACCACGGACGGCGACGGGCCGGTCAGGTTGACGGCGGTGTAGGCGGGCAGGGTGACCGAGCCGCCGTCGAGGGTCACGGTGTCAGCCGAGCCGGGCGCCGAGGCGCTTAGCAGCGTGTCACTGGCGCCACCGCCGTTGTAAAGCGACAGGAAAAGGCTGGCGGACTCCCCGGCCGGCACCGTCGAGCCGGACGGGGCGCCAAGCACGAAGACGTTGGTGATCTTGATTCCGTTGACAACCGCCTGCGTCCCGGCGGATGCGGCGTGGAACTCAAGCGTCGGGGCGTTGTTCCCGGCTTCGCACCCCGCGATGGCAGGGATCAGTAGAGCTAGGGCACCCGCGCCAATGAGCAGGCGGCCAGCAGCGGTCTTCCCGAAGCTTGCTCGGATCACGGCGAAATGCCTCCTCGTTCAATGGGCCTGGCAGTCCACTACAGGCCGTAGAAATCGTATCGGTCCCCGCAACGCCCGATACGCGGGGGTCGGGTCACGCCTGTATAGATGAGCGCGCTCAGCCTGCGGCGGGGGCGCTGGCCCTGGGGGTCGTTCGAGTGTTGGTGTTGGCGCTGGCAGACTTCAGCTCGTTCAGCGACGGTTCCAGCTGGAAGTTGCTCCCAAGGTTCCTGTCGACCTCGGCTTTGGCGTCGCCGTAGACGAGCAGCACGACGAGACCATCCGGGCGATACGCGTTGGAGAGCACCCCGTAGGCGTCGTCCGCCGCGACCGCCCGACCGTAGACGTACCGGTCGGCTTCGGCTGCTCGCCGCTGATCTGTCGCGGCGGTAGCGACGAAGTAGAGGGGGACATCCGCCGCCACCGCCTGACCCTCGAGTCGGTTCCACTGCTGTGCGCAAGCGCAGTCCGCAGGCACGAGGGCGACGACGGACCTGACGAGCGATCGAACCGGCTCGGCCTGCCCGGCGATCCGCACGTTCCCCGTCGGCAGGGTGGTCAGGCCGGAGGGCTGGCCGGCCTGCGCCGACGTCGGCGCGGGCGTGACGGTGGGCGCATCGGCCGGGTTCATCGTCACCACCGACAGCAGCGCGCCGCCGACCAGGGCGAGCGCCAGGCAGAGCGCTATCAACGGCACTATCGCGGTCGGCCCGCCGAGGCCGGATCTGTTGAGCGGCCGCAGCAGCCGCATGAAGCGCTCCCGCCGCCGCTGGGCGCGTATCTCCCGGTGGTAGGCGAGCATGTCACGATCGAGCTCCCGGGCATCATCCGGGATCACGATGTTCACCGGGGGCAGGCTGCCGTCATCCCGCTCCGGCTCGCTGGCGAAGCTCAACAGGCACCTCTCCCGCTGTGGCCGCGGCCACGGACCTTTCCCTTCAAGTATGGGCCAGTTACAGCCCTAGTGCCGACTCGCGAGGCGATTTCCGGAGGAGATGCAGATCCTCGGGTAGACTGGGGTATCTACCGTGAGCGGCGACGAACCAGACCATGATCTTGCCAGCGCGCCCGAGCGGTGCTCCGTGGTGGACGCGCCGAGCACGCGAGTACCCGTGCCGATCGTCGTAGATGCCCGTCGCGATATTGACGTGTGCTCGAAATTGGTCGATTGACCTGCATATTTGCCAACAGGGGCATTTTATCGGGGGTCCAGGACGTGGTAAGATAGCCTTCAGCGGAAGGGGTACTTGCCAGATGTCTTTTAAGGTCGGCGATACCGTCGTTTACCCCCACCATGGGGCTGCTCGCATCGAAGCCGTCGAAACTCGCACGATCAAGGGCGAGGAGAAGACCTATCTGGTCCTGAAGGTCGACAAGGGCGACCTGACCGTGCGAGTCCCCGCAGACAATGCGGAACTCGTCGGTGTGCGGGACGTGGTAGGCGCCGAGGGGCTTGAGCGGGTGTTCGAGGTGCTGCGCGCACCACACACCGAGGAGCCCACGAACTGGTCGCGTCGGTACAAGGCTAACCTTGAGAAGCTTGCCTCCGGTGACGTGAACAAGGTCGCCGAGGTAGTCAGGGACCTGTGGCGCAGGGACAAGGAGCGCGGACTCTCGGCCGGCGAGAAGCGGATGCTGGCCAAGGCCCGGCAGATCCTGGTGAGCGAGCTCGCCTTGGCCGAGAAGACCAACGAAGACAAGGCCGAGGCCCTCCTCGACGAAGTGCTTACGAGCTAGTCTTCAAGACTTCCCAAGGCTTGTAGTCTTCCCCGGTGGAGAATTTGCCGAGGGTGGGGCTTGGGGTGGATGTGCATCCGTTCGAGGATGGACGTACATTGCACCTCGCGGGGCTTGTGTGGCCCGAGGAGACCGGGCTGGCCGGGCATTCTGATGGGGATGCTGCAGCCCATGCGGTCTGCGATGCTCTGCTGTCTGCCGCCGGACTCGGTGATCTTGGCGCGAATTTCGGCACGTCCCGGCCCGAGTGGGCGGGCGCGTCCGGGGTGGCGCTGCTCGCCGAGACGGCGCGCCTCGTTTCCGAGGCCGGGTTCGTCATCGGAAACGTCGCCATCTACGTCATCGGGAACCGGCCCAAGATCGGCTCGCGGCGCGCCGAGGCAGTCGCCGTGCTCAGCGCGGCGCTGTCCGGCGCGTCCGTCTCGCTGTCGGCGACCACCACCGACGGCCTCGGGCTCACCGGCCGGGGCGAGGGCGTAGCCGCCATGGCCACCGCCCTCGTCTTCCCGGCCTTAAGGCGCTAGCCGCTAGCCCTGGTCCACGTCGTCGGAGTCGGAGTCGGAGTCGGTTGGCGGGATCGGGGTGACGCGCATCCGGTTAAGACGGGGGACCGACGCGAACGGCGCCGTGGCGAACGGCGGTGCGTCGGTCTCGACGTCCTGCGGTTCGCTGGCCGGGTAGCCGGAAGTGTCGATGTCGGGGTCGGAGGTGAGCACGGGATAGACCTGGCCGGCCAGGTCCGGGTCCACTTCGGATTCCCAGTATTGCGCCGCAGACTCCGACGCGGCGCTACTGGCGTACCTGATTGCCTGCGGCGCCGGCCGAGTCGCCTGCGCCGGCTGCGGGGCCTCGGTCGGCTCGGTCGGCTCGGTCGGCGGGTTCTGCTCGTCGACCGCCGGACTGTCCGTAGCCACGGGGCTGTCAGCCGCGTCTGAAGCGCTGTCGGGCGTCGCCGGAGCCGTCGCGGACAAGGCGGCCTCTTCCCGCGTCGGCGCGGGAGGCAGGGCGATGGGCGGCGCTGGCGGGCGGGGTACCGCGCCCGCCGCCACGACCGGAAGCGCATCAACCGGGACCAAGTCGATCCGGGTGGCATCGATCGGGGTGGCATCGATCTGGTTGACAACCGCCAGAGCGGTCGACTGCTGCCCGGCAGCCCGTCCGCGCGGGCTCGGCGGCGCGTCGGATGCCCGCGACCGCGTCTGGCGGAGCATCGTGAGCAGCAGGCTGAAGGCGAGCAGAACGGCCACCACCGGGGCTGCGGCGACCACGCCCTCGGTCGGCCGCTGCCGCAGCGCGTAGTTCATGGCGTGCAGCACGTCGGTGGCCCCGATCGCGCCGAGGACCATGACAACGACCAGCCACGCCCAGCACCGCGCCCACCAGTGCCCGTCCCGGAGCACGACGGCGGCCACGCAGGCGATCACCAGCACGGCGTCGAACAGCCCAGGGTAGATTCGGGCGAGCTGGACGGAGACGCCCCCTTGGAGGGCGATCGCGTGCACCCCTGCGTACGACAGGACGAAGGTGGCGGCGGCCACGGCGAGGACCACGAGCGTGACGGCGGCGTTCGCAAGGAGGCGCGGCCACTTACGGCGCGGCGAAGACGACGAGCGGTGCCGGTCGCTGCGCGGCCGAAGGCGGAAGGTTCATGGGGGCGTTTCCAACTAACTGACTAAGCTGGTGTCGGGGGAAAGCGATTGTTCCAGTTACGCGCTGACCACGGTAGCGGCGTTGATCCGGGATTGGAACGATTTCGTGTCTTAGCGAGCCGTGTCGCTACTTGGGCGGTGCGCAACCGGATACCGTACGCTATCCAGCGTGACGCTCCGCCTGCATGACACCGCAGCTAGGACGGTTCGCGACTTCCAGTCGGTAACGCCGGGGCGGGCATCCGTCTACCTGTGCGGCGCCACCGTCCAGGCAGCCCCGCACCTCGGCCACCTACGGTCGGCTGTCTGCTTCGACATCCTCGTCCGCTGGCTCGAGGCCTCCGGCTACCAGGTGACCTACTGCAGGAACGTCACCGACATCGACGACAAGATCCTGCGCGCGGCCGCGGCCGAGGACATCCCCTGGTGGGCGCTGGCCGAGCGGAATCTGCGCGCCTTCACCGAGGCGTACGACGCGCTCGGCTGCCGGCCGCCCGACGTGCAGCCGAGGGCCACCGGCCATATCCCGGAGATGATCGAGCTGATCGAGCGGCTGATCGAGGGCGGGCACGCCTACCAGGCCGGCGGCGACGTGTACTTCGACGTGCGCACCGACCCCGGATACGGCGAGCTGTCCGGGCAGCGACTCGCCGAGATGCGGCCGGCCGAGGAGACCGACACGGGGGAGACCGACGCAGGGGCCGCGCTCAAGCGGGACCCTCATGACTTCGTCCTGTGGAAGGGCGCGAAGCCCGGCGAGCCTTCGTGGCGGACCCCCTGGGGTCCGGGCCGGCCGGGCTGGCACCTCGAGTGCTCGGCGATGTCCACCCATTACCTCGGGTCCACCTTCGACATCCACGGTGGCGGCATCGACCTGATTTTCCCGCACCACGAGAACGAGCGCGCCCAGTCGACGGCCGCGGGCGACCGTTTCGCCCGGTACTGGGTGCACCACGGCCTGGTCGTGCTCTCCGGGCGGAAGATGAGCAAGTCGGAGGGGCGCGCGCTCGCGGCCGCCGAGGCGCTCGCCCAGGTGCGGCCGCAGGAACTGCGGTACTACCTCGGCCAGGCGCACTACAGGTCCCCGCTTGATTACTCGCAGGACGCACTGGAAGAGGCGGTCGCGGCGTACCAGCGGATCGAGCGGTTCGTCTCCCGCGCGCAGCACGCGGTGAGCCCCCGTGGGGCTGACCAGCCGTACCCTCATGACGCGCTCGCAGCGGCGCTGCCCATCTCCTTTGCCGCCGCGATGGACGACGACCTTGCCGTCCCCGCCGCGCTCGCCGCGGTGCACGCCACGGTGCGCGATGGCAACTACGCTCTTAGCACCGGGAACGCCGAGAGCATTGAGACCTGCCTGACGCAGACCAGGGCCATGCTCACGGTTCTCGGCCTCGACCCGCTCGACCCGGTCTGGCGGACAAGCGATCCGGGCGGGCGGCTGCACTCGGTGGTCGATGCGCTGGTCGCGCTGGTGCTGCGGGAGCGAGAAACGGCGCGGGCGCGGGGCGACTATGCTTCGGCGGACTCCATCAGGGACACTTTGGAGGACACCGGGGTTGCTGTCGATGACACCACCGAAGGCCCGCGATGGGAACTTAAGCGATGAACTGGCGGAGCAGGCGATGAGCGGGCAGAAAAAGGGCGGCGGCGGCGACGGCCGGGCGGCCGGCGGCGGCGGGTACACCAAGCGCGGCAAGCCGCGGCCGGGCACCGGCGGGTTCCGCCGCGACAAGCTTGAGGGCAAGGGGCCGACACCGCCCGCCTACATGCGCCCGGGTCATCCCGCGCAGCGCGCTGCCGCGGCGGCGGCCAAAGCCGACTCCGGCGGCAGGCCAACCAGACGGGGCAATGAGCGTGCCGGAGTAAGCCGCGACCGTTCGGACTACTCAAAAGAGAACCCGGCAGTACGCGGCAGCGGCGAAGGGCCGGAAATGGTCGCCGGCCGCAACTCCGTCGTGGAGTCACTGCGGGCCGGGATTCCCGCGATGGCCCTGTATGTGACGGGGCGGGCGCATGAGGACGAGCGGGTGGCGGAGTCCGTGCAGCTCGCGGCGGGGGCGGGCATCGCCGTGCTCGAATCCACCGTCGTCGAGCTCGACCGGCTGACCGGCGGTGCGATCCACCAGGGGGTGGCGCTGCGGGTGCGGCCGTACGAGTATGCGCACCCGGAAGATCTTGCTTCTGAACGTACCGGGGGGTCTGTTCCCCTCATCGTTGCCCTCGACGGCGTGACCGACCCGCGCAACCTGGGGGCCGTGATCCGGTCCGCCGCCGCCTTCGGGGCGACCGGCGTCGTGGTGCCGTCGCGGCGCAGCGCCGGCGTGACCGCGGGCGCGTGGAAGGCATCGGCGGGGGCGCTGGCGCGGCTGCCGGTGGCGCAGGCGGTGAACCTGACGCGGGCGATAGAGGGGTACAAGTCACTCGGGTTCTTCGTGGCCGGGCTGGACGCGGAGGGCAAGGACGACGTCCGGGGAATGTCGATCGCGGACGGCCCGATGGTGCTGGTCGTGGGGTCCGAAGGGCGCGGGCTGTCCCGTGTGGTCGCGGGGGCGTGCGACCTGCTCGTCCGGATCCCGATGGCCTCGGGCAACGAGTCGCTCAACGCCGGAATCGCCGCGTCGATCGCGCTGTACGAGATCGCCGAGGTGCGCGCGCGGAAAGCCTGACCGGGCGACGCCTACAAGCTGGGCGCTTTCGCATCCACGTATGGCGGCGTTGGCTTAAACAAGTCCGCTGGGCACCGCGAAAGCGCAGTCCCCGCCGGCAATGCGACCCCGCACTACTCCCACTGTGCGGGATCTCGGCCTGGGTGCATGACAGGTCCGCCGGAGGTACATTAAGGGCGGCGGCCAAGCAGATCTCCGACATATCCATCCTCGCCTATGTCTACGAGGAAGACCCCCTATCTTGTCTGATGGCATTAACCTGACCGGCCTGACGAAGGAGTTCAAGCTGGGCCGCAAGTCCCTCACCGCCCTCAGCGATGTGAACTTGCGGACCTCGCAGGGCTCTTTCCTCTCCGTGCTCGGTCCCTCCGGCTGCGGCAAGTCGACAGCGCTGCGTATTCTCGCCGGGCTTGAGAAGCCCACCGCGGGTGACGCGCTCCTGCATGGCGAGAAGCCGGCGGTGGCGCGTGACAACCACCACCTCGGCATCGCCTTCCAGGACCCGGCCCTGCTGCCCTGGCGCAACGTCACCGCCAACATCCGGCTGCCGCTGGAGGTCGCGGGCATCAAACCCGCCAAGAATCAGATCTCCGACCTCATCAAGCTGGTCGGCCTTGAGGGCTTTGAGAAGGCCAGGCCCGCGCAGCTGTCCGGCGGCATGCGGCAACGGGTAGCGATAGCCCGCGCGCTGGTCATCGAGCCGCAGGTGCTGCTGCTCGACGAGCCGTTCAGCCCCCTGGACGACGTGACGCGGCAGCGCCTCAACCTGGAGCTGCAGCGCATCTGGACCCAACGCGCCGTGACGACGTTGCTGGTCACGCACAGCATCTCTGAAGCGGTGTTCCTGTCGGACGTGGTCGCGGTCATGAGCCCCCGGCCCGGCACCGTCATCGCCGAGGTGCCGATCGAGATCCCCCGCCCGCGCACCCCGGAAGTGCTCCGCACCCCCGAGTTCCACGCCTGCCAGGATAAGCTCTCCGAACTCCTGTTCGGCCACGAACTCGTCGGGGACGAGATGTGAAGGCCCTCGTGAGGCTGTCCGGCGTGCTCGGGGTCCTGCTCCTCTGGGAGCTCCTGGCGATCACGATCACCGCACACGTCATCCCGACGCCGGACGCCACGATCCGCCAGCTCTTCTTCGATGACGGCTGGGCTTTCTACGGCCCGAACATCCGGAGCACCGGCTGGGAGGCGCTGCGCGGCTTTTTCTGGGGCAACCTGATGGCGATCGCAATGGCCGTCGTGGTCATCCTGGCGCCGCCGCTGGAACGGATCGTCACCCAGATCGGCGTCATATCCTACTGCCTGCCGGTGGTTGCGGTCGGCCCGATCCTGACGGTGCTGCTCAACAGCGACGCCGCGGTGGTGACCATGGCCGCGCTGCTGGTCTTCTTCACCACGCTGATCGGTGTCCTGGCCGGGCTGCGCGCCGCCGACCGCACCAGCCTGGACCTGGTGCTGGCCTATGGCGGCGGGCGGTGGATGCAGCTGCTGAAGGTGCGGCTGATCGCCGCCCTGCCGTCCAGCTTCGCCGCGCTGAAGATCGCCGCCCCGTCCGCGGTGCTCGGCGCGATCCTCGGCGAGTTCCTCGGCCAGGTCAACAACGGGCTGGGTCCCGCAATGGTCGTCGCGCAGCAGCAGCTGCAGACCGACCGGACGTGGGGCGTCGCGCTGGTCGCGGGCGCGCTCGCGGCCAGCGGCTACGGCGTTGTCGCGCTGGTCGCCCGGTTCGCCATTCCCTGGGAGCGTGCCACATGATCCTCCGACGGGTGGCCATGACGCTGCTGCCCGTCGGCGTCTCGCTCGCGCTCATTCTGGGCGTCTGGCAGGGGCTCATTGAGTACTTTTCGGTCAACCAGCTGGTGGCGCGCAGCCCAGAGGACGTCTGGGCTTACCTGGTCACCAGCGAGGGGGCATCGGCCCATCGCGGTCTCATCTGGGACGGCCTCAGCATCACCCTCACCGACGCGGGCTTCGGCCTGGTCGCCGGGCTGGTGGCCGCCGCTGTGGTGGCGATCGTCTTTGTCCTGTCGAGGACGGTCGAACAGGCCTTCCTGCCAGTCGCGATGATCATCCGCTCGGTGCCGCTAACCGCGATGACCCCGCTAGTCACCCTGGTCTTCGGCCAGGCGCTGCTGGCGACCACCGTGATCTGCGGGATAGTGGTGTTCTTCCCGGCACTGGTGATCATCGTGCTCGGACTGCGCTCAGCCTCTCCCTGGGCGGCCGACGTCGTCCGCGCCTACGGCGGCTCCGCCGGGACGATCATGCGCAAGGTGATGATCCCCGCGGCCCTGCCCTCGTTCTTCACCGCGGCCCGGCTCTCGGCTCCCGCCGCGATCGTCGGGGCGCTGCTCGCCGAGTGGCTGGCCACCGGCAAGGGCATCGGCTACCAGATGCTCCTTGACGTCACCACATTCAACTCCGACGACCTCTGGACGTCCGTCGTGGTCGTCACCCTCGCCTCCCTGCTGATCTACTCACTGATCAGCGTGCTGGAGGGGTTCGTGCTAGCCCGGTTCGGTCCCGTCCCCGGCCGTAGCCTGCGGTGAAGAGGCCGCCGCCCGGTCTGACATCCTTCGTCCGGCCGGGCGGCTGATGCGTCAGACAAGTGAGGGGTTCTCCTGGTAGACCTCAGTGAGAACGGAAAGGTCGAAGAGCTGTCCGGCGGTCACGGTGGTCCCGCCGAGCTGCAGCGCCGCGATGTTCTGGGCGATCAGCTCGGGGGTCATGGTGAACAGCCCGTTCTTCCTGGTGTCGGCGGTCAGCACCAGCATGACCTCGGACTCGGCCTCCAGGGTCTGCTCCGCGACGTTCAGGCCCAGGTTCTTGCCGTACTTCTGGACGGCGAGCGTGGCGCCAAGCGCCGGGTCGGCCAGCGCCTTCTGCCAGCCCATGATCTCGGCGCGCAGGAACGCCTTGACCGCGTCCCGGTGCTTGGTGATGGTTGTGTCGGTGACCACGTACACATTGCCGGCCAGCGGGTAGCCGTAGTCGGCGAGCAGGAACGTCTCGACCTTGAAACCCTGGGAGCGCAGCGCGATCGGCTCGTCGTAGATGTAGCCCAGCCAGCCGTCCACGGTCCCGCTGGTCAGCGGGGTTAGGTCGTACTGCACCGGCACCGTGGTGATGCTGCTGGGGTTGATGTGGTTGGCCTTGAGGAACGCCGCCCAGATCGACTCGCTGACGGCCTGGACACCGATCTTCTTGCCGATCATGTCCTGGGGGGTCCTGATCGGCCTGCTGGCCAGCGACACCATCGTGAAGGGGTTCTTCTGGTACTGCGCCCCGATGATCTTGAGTCCGGCGCCGCCCTTGACCACCGCGGCCGCCACGAGGTCCGGTGAGCTGATCCCGAAGAGCGCCTTCCCGGCGACCAGGTCAGTCTCGACAGGGGTGGCGCTCGGCCCGCCGCTGATCAGCTCGAACGAGGAGAACCCCACCGCCTTGTAGTAGCCGTCGGTGTCGGCGATGTAGGACCCGGCCCACGTCACGTTCTCCAACCAGAACAGCCGCAGGGTGCCCGCGCCGATCGCCCCGGTCTTGGCGAGCGCAGGCTTGGCAGGCGCGGCCGTACCGCAGGCGGCCACCAGCGGCGCACCCAGCATGAGCCCGGAGGTGAGCATCCCACCGCGCAGCACGGCACGGCGGCTCATCTGATACGTCACGACAGCTCTCCTATCGGGAGTTTCTTTACACGAGGGTTCAAAATGACGTTACGGAAAAACCTAGTGCGCGGAAGGCCCGGTTGATACCGGTAACGCAACGATCTGAAAGGGCGCCCGGGCCAGGCATGTTCCGCCCTCCCTGAACCGGGGCAGGCAGCAAGAACGGGAAACCGGGATGGCGGGCAAACAGGCGCGCTGCCGAGATCGACTCGGCGGTTTTCTTATCGAATATGCCATGTTGCACAGAATTGTCATATATTCGCCCGCCCGCCCGCTTCGCCGGGCGCGTGAGACGTCACGGCTTGCGGCCGACCCCGGCGTAGTCGATGATTTCGGTGGGGTCGGCCCAGGCGCTGGGGTCTGGCCGCCACCGCGGGGGGGGCACCACGCCGGGTTCTACCAGTTCGAGGCCGTCGAAGAAACGCGTGATCTGTTCGTAACTGCGAAGGTGGTAGGGGCTGGCGTTGTCGGGGTTCTGGTTGTAGGCCACTGTGGCCTCTACGAGCACCTGATCGGCGTCAGTGCCGTCGCTGAGCGCCAGGTAGCTGCCGGAGGGCAGTGCGCCGAGGAACCGGCCCACGATTTCGTGCGGATGGTCGGAGTCGGGGATCTGGCCGAGGATGCCCTGCATTATCAGCCCGATGGGCTGGGTGAAGTCGAGCGTCCTGGCGGCCTCCCGCAGGATCGTGTCGGGGTCGCGGACGTCGGCGTCGATGTAGTCGGTGGCGCCTTCGGGGTCGCTGGTGAGCAGGGCCCTGGCGTGGACCAGCACGAGGGGGTCGTTGTCCACGTAAACGATGCGGGCCTGCGGGACCATGCCCTGGGCGATCTCGTGGGTGTTGTTCGCGGTGGGCAGCCCGGTGCCGACGTCGAGGAACTGGCGGATCCCCTGCTCGGCCACCAGGTACCGGATGGCGCGGAAGAGGAACTGCCGCGCCTGGCGGGCGGAGTCCCTGATACCGGGGAACGTTTCGGCGAGCTCCTCGGCGACCTCTCGGTCGACCTTGTAGTTGTCCTTGCCGCCCAGCCAGTAGTTCCAGACCCGGGCGGTGTGCGCCACACTGGTGTCGAGCTTGGGCTTCGGCGGCTGGCCGGAGCCCGACGAGCTAATGGTCACGAAAGTCTCCCTTGGTCTGATCTCTGCTGGAATCGTACGCGCTCTTCCCCTCCCCCCGCATCGTGTAAAGCCCGGCGTTTGCTGGCATCCTGGCGGCCCCTTCCCGGCATTGCGGCCTTCTTCCTGATTGGCCATCCACATGAACGCGGCGCACCAGGCGTCAGCCACAGACCGTGCTGGGGAGCATGACAGGCTAATAACGGCACCTGGCGTCCCTCCCCGCCGGGAGATCGCGCAGGCACGGCCCGCGCTGCACGCGAGCGGTGGCGTTCTATCGCGTCCCGGATCGCGGCCCTGGACACCAGGATCGCGATGAGGACGTCGATGGCGAAGAGAGCTTCGCAGAGAAGCCCTGCGGCGATGTCGGTGACGGCTGCGCCAATGCTGTCGAGGTGAAGCGGCGGAGTCGCGCCGCCCACAATCCCATGGCGGCTCCCCGCGAGGTAAGCGACGGCGGCGATCTGCACGCACAGGAAATACACGACGAAAAGGAACAGCATCACAAGTTGCACGATCCCCAGCGTCCAGTTAAGAACCGGATTACCGGCCCGGCCACCGGCGCGGCCGCGGGGGGCGGCCCGGCTAAAACGCGAGCGACTGCTCATGCTCCCAACCTCCCGGCAGGCTGCGAGGATGGGCTCACGGCCGTGGCTGCGAGCATACGTGCCTCCCATGTTCAGGATCGGCGCTCCATGGCCGCAATGGAGTGCCTAATGCGGGGGAGGCGGGGGCGGAGATCGGTTCACTCCTGTTGCCGTCCGGCGAATTTTCCTGATCAGATTCACTATGGTAGGTGGATGGGCATAGCGGAAATGCCGGTGCCGCCTAGTGGCGTGCGGCCGGGTCATCTTGGGGTGGTCTCGACTGGCCGGGTCATTCTCGGTGACATCGCGGCCACCGCGGTGGACCTGTCCCTGCGCGGCTTCCTGCAGATTGAGAGCACCGGCGGTGAGGCCGGAGGCTGGGAGCTGACTCCTGCTGAGCCGCCCGAGGGTGGCCAGGAGTCGGCGGAGTATGAGCGAGTGCTGCTGGAATGGGTGGCCCGGCCCGGCTACACGACCAGTCTCGCCTCGCTGGCTGCCAACCTGCCGACGGGCCTGGCAGAGGTGGCGGGAGGGCCTGGTGCGCGATGCGGTGCACCAGGGATGGCTGCGGCGCCTGCACCACCACGAGCGGACCAAGGCGGGCGAGGAACTGGCCGGCCTGTTGCGGACCTTCCGGCAGGGGCTCCGCTCGGTCAGGGCGGAGCGGGGCCCGGAGGCCCTGGAGGGGCAACTGCTGCCGTACGCGCTGCATTTCGGCTTGGCCAGGCCAGGCCATCAACTGGCCCGGTTCGCCCACGCTTGGGTCGGCACGTTCGCGGAACTCCCTGAATGGCGCGCCCCGGCCCGATGGCGCACAGACAGCGAGTATGACGCCGGCACCCGGATCGCAGCGCGCAAGCGGACAGCCGACGAGGACATTATGAGCCACGACGTCGCGGCCATGCTGTGGGTGACAGACTGGTGACCACAGCCGCGCGTGCCTGTTAAGGAATTCCTAAGCGCTCTTCCCGGGCTGGGCGTCCAGCTGGTCAACCCCGCGCACGCCCGGCAGCTGGTCGGTCGGCCGAAGACCGACCAGCTCGACGCGCAGTGCATCGCCCGGCTGGCGGTTTTGCGAATATGCCAGATCGCATGAAATGGTCCTATATTCGCCTGCCTGTACGCTCCGCCGGGCGCGTGAGACGTCAGGGCTTGCGGCCGACCCCGGCGTAATCGGAGACTTCGGCGGGCTCGCCCCAGGTGCTGGGTTCTGGTCGCCACCGCGAGGTGGACACCACGCCGGGTTCTACCAGTTCGAGGCCGTCGAAGAAACGGGCGATGTGCTTCGGGGCTACGGGGGTAGTAGGAGGTGGCGGAGGCGGGGTTCTGGTTGAAGGCCAGTACGGCCTCGACGTACGCCGGATCGATGGTGGTGCCATCATTGATCGCCAGGTAGCTGCCGGAGGGCAGCGGGTCGAGCAGCCGCTTCACGATCGCCTGCGGGTTGTCGGAGTCGGGGATATGGCCGAGGACGCCCAGCATTATCAGCGCGATGGGCTGGGTGAAGTCGAGCGTCCTGGCAGCCTCCGGAGGATCGTGTCGGGGTCGCGGACGTCGGCGTCGATGTAGTCGGTGGCGCCTTGGGGGTGGCTGGTGAGCAGGGCCCTCGCGTGGACCAGCACGAGGGGGTCGTTGTCCACGTAAACGATGCGGGCCTGCGGGACCATGCCCTGGGCGATCTCGTGGGTGTTGTTCGCGGTGGGCAGCCCGGTGCCGACGTCGAGGAACTGGCGGATCCCCTGCTCGGCCACCAGGTACCGGATGGCGCGGAAGAGGAACTGCCGCGCCTGGCGGGCGGTGTCCCTGATACCGGGGAACGTTTCGGCGAGCTCCCCGGCGACCTCTCGGTCGACTTGTAGTTGTCCTTGCCGCCCAGCAGTAGTCGACCCGGCGGGTTGCGCAACACTAGTGTCGAGCTGGAGCTTCGGCGGCTGGCCGGAGTCCGACGGGCTAATGGTCACGGAAAGTCTCCCTTGGTCTGATCTCAGCTGAATGGTCGCGCTCCCCCTCCCCCCGCATCGTGTAAAGCCGGCGTTTGCTGGCATTCTGGCGGCCCCTTCCCGGCATTGCGGCCTTCTTCCTGATTGGCCATCCACATGAACGCGGCGCACCAGGCGTCAGCCAGACCGCGCTGGGAGCATGAAAGGCAAAACGGCACCTGGCGTCCCCCCGGCCGGGAGATCGCGCGGCACGGCCCGCTCTGCACGCGAGCGGTGACGTTCTATCGCGTCGGATCGCGGACCTAGACACCGGCGCGAGAGGACGTCGATGGCGAAGAGAGCTTCGCAGAGAAGCCCTGAGGCGATGTCGGTAACGGCTGCGCAATGCACGATCCCCAGCGTCCGTTAAGAACCGGTACGCGGCCCGGCCACCGGCGCGGCCCGGCGGGGGGCGGCCCGGCCAAAACGCGAGCGACTGCTCATGCTCCCGACCTCCCGGCAGGCTGCGAGGTGGGCTCACGCCGCGGCTGCGGGCAAACGTGCCTCGATGTTCAGCCCGCTCCGCCGGGCGCGGGAGACGTCAGGGCTTGCGGCCGACCCCGGCGTAATCGGAGACTTCGGCGGGCTCGCCCCCGGTGCTGGGTTCTGGTCGCCACCGCGAGGTGGACACCACGCCGGGTTCTACCAGTTCGAGGCCGTCGAAGAAACCGGCGATCTGCTTGGGGCTACGGGGGTAGTAGGAGGTGGCGGAGGCGGGGTTCTGGTTGAAGGCCAGTACGGCCTCGACGTACGCCGGATCGATGGTGGTGCCATCATTGATCGCCAGGTAGCTGCCGGAGGGCAGCGGGTCGAGCAGCCGCTTCACGATCGCCCGCGGGTCGTCGGAGTCGGGGACATGGCCGAGGATGCCCAGCATCATCAGCCCGATGGGCTGGGTGAAGTCGAGCGTCCTGGCAGCCTCCCGCAGGATCGTGTCGGTGTCGCGCACGTCGGCGTCGATGTAGTCGGTGACGCCTTCGGGGTGGCTGGTGAGCAGGGCCCTCGCGTGGACCAGCACGGTGGGGTCGTTGTCCACGTAAACGATGCGGGCCTGCGGGACCATGTCCTGGGCGATCTCGTGGGTGTTGTTCGCGGTGGGCAGCCCGGTGCCGACGTCGAGGAACTGGCGGATCCCCTCCTCGGCCACCAGGTACCGGATGGCGCGGAAGAGGAACTGCCGCGCCTGGCGGGCGGTGTCCACGATACCGGGGAACGTTTCGGCGAGCTCCCCGGCGACCTCACGGTCGACTTTGTAGTTGTCCTTGCCGCCCATCCAGTAGTTCCAGACCCGGGCGGGTTGCGCCACACTGGTGTCGAGCTTGGGCTTCGGCGGTTGGCCCGAGTCCGGCGAGCTAATGGTCACGAAAAGTCTCCCTTGGTCTGATCTCAGCTGGAATCGTACGCGCTCCCCCTCCCCCCGCATCGTGTAAAGCCCGGCGTTTGCTGGCATCCTGGCGGCCCCTTCCCGGCATTGCGGCCTTCTTCTGACTGGCCATGAAGCCCCGTGCTATCCGCCAGGAGACGGATCCCTTCGTTGCCGTTGCGGGCAGCCCGCTGAGGCACGCGGCCAGGCCAGTCGCAATCGCCGCCCGCGCCGGAACGTCATGACCGCGGGCCACGTGCGTCCCCGTGCTGGGTATCGATCAGGACCGGGCCAATCCAGATCGGGCCAATCCAGATCGGGCCAGCTGGGCGCTGCCTTTGCCGGGCACCGGTAGGAGCGCTCTGGCCGCCGGCACGGTCGCCGCGGCCCGGGGGCGTCCCGGAGTCCGGCTTGGAGGACCAGTGCCGCCCGATGGGGTGCAGGGAGGTCTGAAGAACTCGCTCGATGCTCTCCGTGGCGTACGGTCGATTCCGTAAGTGAACTCACCCAACTGCTGAAGACCGTGACCATGCGCACTTAGAATTGCAGGTCCCGCATCTGTCGGTCACCTTTCATTTACTAGGAGCCTTTTCGCATGACCGTCCTGGCTATTCCCGGCTCGAAGTCGGTCACCAACCGGGCGCTGGTCCTGGCTGCGGCGGCCGAGGGCCGTACGGTGCTGCACCGGCCGCTCGTCGCCGACGACACCGAGGCCTGCGCGCAGGCGCTGGCGGCGCTCGGATACCAGGTTGACGTCACCGATCCGGCGCGGTGGGAAGTCGTCGGGCACCCGGCAGGCCCTCCCGCTGCCGAAGCTGAGGTGCACACCCGCGACGGGGCGACCGGCGCGCGGTTCCTGCCGGGCCTGGTCGCCTCCGGCCACGGCAGGTACCGCTTCGACGCCACCGAGCAGATGCGCCGTCGTCCTATTGCCCCGCTGCTGGACGGACTGCGCCAGCTCGGCGCCCGGATCGACGGCGACTCGCTGCCTTACACGCTGCAAGCCGACGGCCTGGCCGGCGGGCACGTGGTGCTGGACGCGGGGATCTCCAGCCAGTACCTCACGGCCCTGCTGATGGCGGGACCACTGACCCGCGATGGCTTGACGATCGAGGTGACCAGGCTGGTGTCAGCGCCCTACATCGAGATCACCCTGCGCCTGATGAAGCAGTTCGGGGCCGTCGTCGAACGGGACGGCGACACCTTCCGCGTGAGTGCCGGCGGATACGCAAGTCCTGGTGACATCGTGATTGAGCCCGACGCCTCCACCTCGTCGTACTTCCTGGCCGCTGCGGCCGTCACCGGCAACACGCTCACGATAGAGGGCCTGGGATCATCCTCAGCCCAAGGTGACCTGGGATTCGCGGACGTCCTGGCCTGGATGGGGGCGAAAGTCACCATGACGCCCGACGCCGTCACGATTACCGGGCCTGAACAGCTCACCGGCATCACCGTCGACCTTCACCACATGTCGGACACGATGCCGACGCTTGCGGCCATCGCCCCGCTGGCGTCCGGGCCGGTACGCATCACGAACATCTACAACACGCGAGTCAAGGAATGCGACCGGCTAGAGACAGCCGCCCAGAACCTGCGCCTGCTGGGCGTAGCCGTCGAGACCGGCAGGGACTGGATCCTGATCCACCCCGGGCAGCCGCACGGCGGGAAGGTCGCCACGATGCGGGACCACCGGATCGCGATGGCCTTCTCCGTGCTGGGCCTGCGCGTGCCCGGGATCGAGCTCGATGACCCCGCGTGCGTGGTCAAGACCTGCCCGTCCTTCCACGAGCTCCTGGCCGACCTCCAGGCTCGCTGGCTCACAGGATGACCCCCGGATGGCCGGTCTTGGTAGCCGGGTGCGGCTGGATCTCCAGGCAGGTGCACCCCTCTTTCTAAGCGGACAAGCTAGCGGTCTAGCGCGAGATGCTCGGCATCCACGTCTCTTAAGGCGGCGGCAATGGACTTGTCAGGACTAACGAGCGATCCAGAGTTGAGAGTCGTCGCGGATGAGCTTATGTCCCGCGATCCTGATGGGACGCGGATCGCCAAGGTTCTGCGGCGCACATACGACATGCTGCTGGATGGCCAGCACACAGGCAGGTACCGCTGGGATCAGCTGTACAAGACGGAGAAGACCCACTTCGGCACGCTCGTAGAGATCAACCTGCAGCGTGAGTTCGAGTTCGCTGATGGAACTGCGATGGATTTCGCCATCTGCGGGATTGACGTGGACTGCAAGTACTCGCAAGACCGTGCCGAGTGGATGATCCCGCCAGAGGCCATGGGACAGATCATTCTCGGGCTGTGGGCCAGCGACGATCGGGGGAAGTGGTCCCTCGGGCTTGTCCGCGCTGATGATCACCTTCTGACATCGTCTCGCGGCAACCGAGACCTCAAGCGGCGCTTGAGCGCGGTAGGCAAGGCTGCGGTTACCTGGATCTTCCAGGGCTACGAGCTTCCTGAGAACGCACTGCTCCGGATATCCCCTTCGGATGTGCAGCGGATCTTCAACTGTTCTAGGTTTGGGACGAAGCGAGTGGACATGCTCTTCCGGCTGGCGCAGCAGCGCATTATCAGCCGCACGGTCGTCGCAACGGTCGCGCAGCAGGAGGATTACATGAAGCGTGTCCGGGGCAACGGCGGGTCGCGTAGCAGCCTCCGTCCCGAGGGCATCGTGATCATTGGCCAGTACGAGAGCCACCGGAGGATCGCGCAGGCGCTGGCACTGCCCACTCCCGGTCCCGGTGAGTCGGCAAGCGTTCGGCTGGCGAGGCGGCGGTCCCGCCACGACGAGGTGCCATTCGTGACGCTGGATGCCGAGGACTGGGTGGTCGCGCAGCGAGACGATCCGGTAGAGATGGCGCCGCTTCTGCCGGATATCAAGGAGTGAGTCAGTTTCCGGTCGAACACGTCTTCCAAGGGCCGGTAGGTCCACCATTCGGTGGCGAATTTGCGGCATGATGATGACCATGGGCGGTGTGACACACGCCAGTCTGTGAGCATTAAGGAGGTCACATTGTCGCAGTACCGTGTGGTCGAGATCTGCGCTGGTGCGGGCGGGCAGTCGCTCGGGCTTGAACTCGCCGGGTTCGAGCATGACCTATCCGTCGAACTGGACCCGAACGCCGCCGCCACGCTACGGCACAACCGTCCGCATTGGAAGATCACCGTCGGCGACGTCGCCGATCCTGATGTCTGGAACCCAGCTGATTACGTTGGCGTTGACTTGCTCGCGGGCGGTGTGCCCTGCCCGCCGTTTACGATTGCGGGCAAGCAACTCGGTGCTACGGACGAACGTGACCTGTTCGCATGGGCCGTCGAACTGTGCGGAAAAGTCCAGCCGCGTGCGCTGATGCTCGAAAACGTCCGTGGCCTGTCGCTGCCGCGGTTTGCGGCGTACAGGCAGCACGTGCTCGATCGACTTGCTGAGTTTGGGTACGCCGCTGACTGGCGGCTGCTGCATGCTTCCGACTACGGCGTATCCCAGCTTCGGCCCCGGTTCGTGCTGGTGGCAATGCGACCATCAGATTTCGCTTACTTTACGTGGCCTGAGCCCCGTCCCGGTGACACTGCCACTGTGGGGGAGACGCTGCTCGACCTGATGAAGGCGAACGGCTGGATGGGTGCTGAGGCGTGGGCAGTCAAGGCGAACGACATCGCTCCGACCATCGTCGGCGGATCGAAGAAGCATGGCGGAGCGGACCTCGGACCGACCAGGGCCAAGCGGGCCTGGCGCGAGCTCGGCGTCGATGCGCTAGGCGTGGCCGATGCCGCGCCGTCAGCGGACGATCCGCTGTCCCTGCTGCCGAAGCTCACCTGTGAGATGGTCGCCCGCATACAAGGCTGGAACGGGCGTGAGTGTCGGTGGGAGTTCACCGGCCGCAAGACCTCGAACTACCGGCAGATCGGCAACGCCTTCCCGCCGCCCGTCGCTCGCGCGATCGGCAACCAGATCCGGCGCGCACTGGACCGTGAAGGCACGCCGCGAGACTTGGTCGAGCAATCCAGCACCGGGCATGACCCGGTCTACTCGGTGCTCCGCGAGGATGGCGGCTTCCTGACCATGGACCAGATCCGGCGTCGTCTGACCCTCCCTATGGAGATCCCGGCGTTTGAGCGCCACCTAGCGCACCTTAAACGCGATTTTCTCATCGAGGTCGAGGCCCGCAAGACCGGCGACGCTTACAAGCTGGGTACATTCAAGGCCTTTGTCGGCCAGGACGATCACCTGCGCCATGACGCGTTCCTCAATCCAACCAGGATCAGCTGATCTCGTTCACGGTCGAGTTGCCATGCGGACATCTGCTATGCCGCGCGGAGGACTGTCACGGATTCCACGAGGCCGTCGCATTCGAGCTGGCTAAGCACATCCTCTAATGCCTCGGGCGGGCTGGTCCGGGAGTCGGCGATCTGGCGGATGGACGCGGCTACGGCGCGGACGTCGATGTGGACCTGGTCGAGCATGAAGGCATCCGGGGACTTGGCCTCGACGTCCCATGGCCCAAGGTCCTCTAGTGGGAAGTCCTTGAGGTTGCGGGTGACGATGACTTGGGCGCCCGCCTTGATCGCGGCGGGGAGGACGTGCCGGTCGTCGGGGTCGGGGAGCTTTGGACCCTCGATCAGCGGCTCGTACCCGGACACGAGGCAGTCGCGGACGGCCGTGTTCATCCGGTCGCGGACCAGCCGAGGGAGCGGTAGAGGCTCCAGACGAACCCCGGATCGGCGCCGTCAATCTGGTCCAGGACCAGTGCCGTCGCGACGTCGCCGCTGCGAGGCGGTCCTGGTCCCCGGTCCAGGACCGGGGCAGGTAGAGCTCCCGGTCGATCAGCGCGCGGCCCCGCGGCGACGCGTAGGCGAGGAAGACGCCGAGCTGGCAGCTGGTGATCTTCCCGGCTATCGTCTACCCTGGCCAGCACGGCCACCCCGGGTAATTCAGTCCATTCACACCTGAACCATCCCGGCGGTGGCCGCCCCATTTCAGCCAGATCCACCACAGCCAATATCGCTAGCCGTCCATGTCGGCCGGCTAAATCACGATCTGCGGCTGGAGTGCTAGTTCGCACCGCCGCCGTTCTGGGTCTCGTTGGCCCGCCACTGGGTCACAGCCGCGGAGCCGTCAGGCGATCCGCCTTTGGTGAACTGGCAGTCGCCGGACGAATAGCCGTTGGTGTCCCACCAGTACTCCCACATCACCACCGGCAACCCGGCCGGCTCGCCCGCCAGGTAGGTGTTGTCCGCTGACATCTCCTCAGAGGTGGTCAGCGCGTTGGGCTCGGCGCCGGTGCCGTTGGTCTGCCCGCAGTTCAGCCCGTACTCGGCCAGGCCGATCGGCTTGTTCTGCGGGGACACGCAGTTCAGCCACCCGTCCCACTCCTGCGATGACTGGGAGTCGGTGTTGGTGGCCAGGTTGTCCCCGTTTGTAGTGAACGCGTAGTGGTCGTCCAGGTAGAAGTCCGGGGCACCGGTCCCCGCGCTCGCGGGCACAATGAACGAGCACGACCCGCCCGCGCCGCCGTCGTTGTGGTCCGACCCGGCGGCGTACTGGTAATCCATGGAGTCGTCAGCGATGAAGACGCCCGGCTCGCTGTAGGCGGCCGTGGCCGCGTGAACAGCGCTGGCCTGGTTCTCGAACTCCGCCACGAAGGCAGACGCGCCGGTCTTCCCGTCATAACTGAACGAGTCGTTCGGGTTCTCCGGCTCCTGGTAGTAGACGAAGATGACCGGGTTAGCCGCCGGGACCGTCGACACGAAGTCGTTCATCAGGGAAGCCGATGCGAAATCCTTATAGGCCAGGACGCAGGTGACGTCGGCCGGGAGGTCACTGCAGGTGCTGGCGCTCCAGGACGACGGGATGGCCGTGGTCGGATTGTAGAAGACCTTGCAGGACTGGAGCGGCCCGATGGCGGTGTTGGCCGCAGAGAAGGACTTGCAGTCGCCGCTTGTGTCCTCAGCGCCGATCAGCGTGGCCGCCCGGTAGGGCTCGACCAGCACCTCGTCGACGTTCAACGTCTCGTTCGCGGCTACGCCGGCCTCGGTGATCCGCGGTGATCCGACCATGTAAGCCGCGGTCGCCGGCGCTGTGATGTCACCCTCGACATATTGCCAGGTGCCAGTGCTCTTCAGGGTGACCGCCGACCCTGATGTCCAGCCGAGCCACGTTCCGCTGGCGGTGTAGAAGCCGTCGGCAAAGGTGACGGTGCGCCCGCTCAGGGCAGGAGCCTTGACCCAAGCAGACTCGCGGTACTTGTCACCTGCGGTGACGTTGACCTGCGGGGCACTGGTGCCGGTGCCCATCTTGGCGGCCTGCGACCCGGCCGCCGTGGCGGTCATCTTCATCGAGTCCTTGTGCAGGAACGCCTGGGTGGTGTCGTCGGTCAGCGTGGTGTTGGATGAGCTGACCCAATCCCCGAGGGTGCCCTCGAAGTCGGAGTCGGCGTAGCTGATGAGATTCGCCGCACCCCAGCTGGTGGCGGCTACCGGGTAGGCGTGCGCCTGCGGCGCGGTGATCAGCGTCACGGCGGCAGCAACTCCCGCCGCCGCTAGGGTGACTGTTCGTAGCTTGTGGTGCATTAGGTTCCCGTACCTTTCTTTCCTGGTCTCCGGTTACGCTCAGCCAGCCAAATCACCGCACCTTGGCCAGTGAGGGTTATTCACAGGCCCTGATGTTATGCGAAGTTTATTTCTCCCCGCGGCGTGTCGCCATAAAAGGATGACCTGTTCTTGAAAGGGTTAAGTTACCACGCTTAGCTCCCAGAACAGGCCATCACATGCATCATACCACCGGGTTCGACCGCGAAGAAATCATTGACCTCTGCATCCGCATTAATTCCGCAGAACGCGGGACGCGCGCCCCGAATTGGCCACCATGCCCTGGACTTTTCAAATCCGTGGCAGCCACGCTGACCTACATGCGGCACAACCGCACCCAGGCGGAAATCGGCGAGTCGCTCGGCGTGTCCCAGCCGACCGTCAGCCGCGCGATAACCCCGCTCATCCCCGAAGCGGTGCGCGAATTCGTCCCGACCGCCGACGACCTTGACCCGGATGCCCAGTACATCCTTGACGGCACACTGCTCCCGTGCTGGTCATGGGCCGGTCACAAGGAACTGTACTCGGGAAAGCACGTGTGCCACGAACGCTGGAGGTCGCTTGAGAGCTAAGTGACCGCGAGCGGTGCTGCACGAGAGATGAAGGATTGCAGGCCCTTCGGAGCCGCCCTTCGGGGGAAGGCTTCAAACCGCCCTCTGCTGCGTTGGCTGAAGACCGTCGTGGTGAGCGATGGGGGAAAAGGCGCGCTTGACACGTCAGGTGGGGGCCAGGAAGGCGTTGCATTGAAAGTCCCGTAAGGGATTCACCGCTGATAGCGTCGTTACCTGAAGAAGTGGCATCAGAACCGGGTGTTAGTGCTTGGCCCGGGATGAGCCTGGCGGTTGCCCGGATTGCTGGCCAGGTGGTGCCCGGCGCATAGGTGGCGCGATCCTGGCCTGCGGCTCTCGTGCGGCACGTGGGATGGCGTGCCCTGAAATAGCTGCCCGCAAGAAATGGAAAGGAAGATGAGGCTTATTCAGGCCATCCTGTAGAAGTGAAGGCCAACTACCGCTGAGATAGTCGTCGTAAATGTGCCAAGCGGTCGCCGGTAGTCGGTGTGCATGATGGTCCAGTTCTTGAAGTGCGAGATTACCTGCTCGATCACCCAGCGAATTTTATTGACCTGGGTGTTGTACTCCTTCTGCCAGTCGAGCAGTTCGCCGCCTGCGGGTTTCCTGAAGGGGGTGATCATGTGGTTCCCGATGTATCCTTTGTCCCCGATCCAGTTCTTCGGGTCCATCGTCAGCAGTACGCCGGATTCTTCCTGGCAGTGGTTGTCGTGACGGCTTCCGTTGACCGGGTCGGAGATCCAGGCGAGACTGCCGTGAATCGTGCAGGCGACTTGGACGTTCATCCCGGTGGTCTTGTGCTTTCCCGAGTACAGTTCCTTGTGACCGGCCCATGACCAGCACGGGAGCAGTGTGCCGTCAAGGATGTACTGGGCATCCGGGTCAAGGTCGTCGGCGGTCGGGACGAATTCGCGCACCGCTTCGGGGATGAGCGGGGTAATATCGCGCGGCTGACGGTCGGCTGGGACACGCCGAGCGACTCGCCGATTTCCGCCTGGGTGCGGTTGTGCCGCATGTAGGTCAGCGTGGCTGCCACGGATTTGAAAAGTCCAGGGCATGGTGGCCAATTCGGGGCGCGCGTCCCGCGTTCTGCGGAATTAATGCGGATGCAGAGGTCAATGATTTCTTCGCGGTCGAACCCGGTGGTATGATGCATGTGATGGCCTGTTCTGGGAGCTAAGCGTGGTAACTTAACCCTTTCAAGAACAGGTCATCCTTTTATGGCGACACGCCGCGGGGAGAAATAAACTTCGCATAACATCAGGGCCTGTGAATAACCCTCATTATCGGCCAGCTCATCCCACACCTACTCGGCGTATGCGCGCGGGATCGACGCCTGCGGGCCATGTGCCAGTGGTTCGGCCGCTCGCCCCGCGGGTACAAACGGGACCAGCTTCTGGCTGCGCGGCCACGACGAATACGACAGCCAGCGACCCATCACTTCTGCGCGTTGGAGGAGAACATGGCGAACCCGGCTCCAGGCGGGGCCAGCGACTATAACGCCAAGATAATTGAGGAGTTCCGGGCGAACCGGGGACGCGTCGGCGGGCCATGGGAGGGCACCACGCTGATCCTGCTCCACCACATCGGCGCCAAGTCCGGAATCGAGCGCATCACGCCGCTGGGCTGCTTCCCTCAGGCGCGCGGCGACCTAGTGATTGTCGCCTCCAGCGGAGGATCATCAACCCACCCAGGCTGGTACTACAACCTCAAGGCCGACCCCGGGGTCACCGTCGAGGAGGGCACCCAGACCTTCGCGGCCCAGGCGGAAGAACTAGACGACACCGCCCGCGCCGAGCTTTGGCCGAGACTGGTCGCGGAGCATCCCACTCTTGGCGAACACCAGGCCAAGACCACGCGGCAGATTCCTGTCCTCGTCCTGACCCGCCAGGACTGACCTGCGGGCGAGAGCCGCCTCACTTCCGGCCTCGCGGTGCCCGTACCGGCTACAGCTGACAATGACAGCCAGCGGAGAAGCGAAACAGGAAAGATCATCGGGCCGGTTGCCACACTGGGCAATCCGCGCACCAAGCACGCAGATCTTCCGGCTCTGCACCCGTCGCGGGCGGTACCGCCAAGTGCCAGTGACCGCGCCGGACAGCGGATATCGCGGCGTCCGCCGACCGCAGAGCCGCTGTCCGTGATGGCCGTCAGCGGTCCGCCAGTGCCGGCGGGACCGCCACGGCGAGTATCACGGGGTAATTGAGCAGGGCGGGGACGACCATCGGCCGGGTCTGGTAGCAAAGCTAGGCTCGCCGTGAGCGCCGTCCAGCGCTCACGGCGAGGATCGGCTGGCAGGCAGCGTAGGGTCTCGTGGGTACTGGAGTAACCGGGAGCGGTCGTCGGGTGGGTGCCGTTCAGCGACGGCACCCGCCCGAACGGCTGCGCCGGTAGTGCCTCGCCCGCCTTGTCCGGCTCGCGGTGGTCGGCGTCGGCCCTGGCTTCCTCGGGGCCATCCGGCGTGGTGCCGGTCTCGCGGTCGATGCTCGGGTCGTTGGCGGGCTGGGCGCCGGTGTAGGGGTTCATCGGAGGGGAGGGCCGACGCCCTGCCGGGGCCGGTGCGCACGTGTCCCCTCACGCGGCCTCGCCCGTTCCGGGCTCTCCAGCCGGCGGGTCTTCCCACTCGTCGGGCACCAGCGTCATCCGGGTCCGCATCTCCAGCTCCTGCAAGGCATGCAGGTAAATCAGCGTGGATGCGATCGAGGAATGACCCATCCGGCGGCGGACCCAGTCCAGCGGGTCCCCGAAGACCTTCGTGTAGTGGCCGCGCTGCTCAGCCGTCATCGCGGACAGGGCCGCCAGGTGGCCTCGCTGCAGCTGCTCGAGGGTAACGACCGCGAAGCTGTGGCGCAGGAGATGCGGATGGCAGGACACCGCCACCCCCGCGCGCTCGCAGCGCTCGTTCGCCGCGGCGAAGACCTGCTTCCAGCCGGACGCGGAGATCGGCATGCCGTGCTCGCCCAGCCACAGCGCGGCGGGCTCGAGCCCGCCGGCCGTGCGGACCAGCAGCCGGGCGCGTTCATGCGGCTCGAGCTGCCCGATCGGCACCTGGGCTGTGCTCCCGGCCTGCCCGCGGACCGTGACGCGGGGGCGACGCGCGCCGGGGTCTTCGATGATGAGCGGGCTGGCGATCCGGTCGTAGGCCCCCCTGGCCCGTGCCTGCTCGATCACCTCGGCGCGGTCGGCGGCAATGTACTCGCCGACCTTCCGCGCGATGCCGTCTGGCACGTAAACCCACCGGGCGGAGCCGCCCTTAGCGATCGCCGCCGGCAGCCAGAACCTGTGGTAAGCCTGGCTGCCGCCGCTGTTCGGGACCTCCAGCGCGGTGAGGCTCCCTGCTCGGCCAGGCACATCCCGGTCCGGACCATCAGGTCGGCGAACAGCGCGTTCCGCGCCGCCCACCGGCCACGGAACCGGCGATCGGGAAGGCCGCCCGCGTCATAACCGCGCAGCCCGGTGTCCCGCCACGACCGGTACTGGGCGGGAGTCAGCCACTCCACCAGGTCCCGGCGCACGTCCCGGGCCTGCGCCGCCGCGGTTAGCTCGCCCGTGCCGGAATGCCCCCGCGACGACGCGGCCGGAGACGGCCGGCGCCGCCGCTGGGCGACCGGGCTTGCCGCCACCAAGCCGCACCTGGCCGCCCAGGCGTAGAACCCGTTGAGCATCGACAGCTCCCGGTTCCAGGTCGACCCCGCCACCCGCGGGCCCGCAGAGTCCTGGCGCCTCCAGTACCAGTAAGCGTCATGATCTGCCTCCGCCGCATCCCGCCAGCCCAGGCCCCCGCGGGCGCCCACAGGAAGTCCAGGAACCGGCGGACATCCCGCGCAGCAGCCAGCTGCGTGTTCCGGGACGCCCCCGCAAGCGCCGGGCGCAGGAAATACCGGTTCAGGTCGATGTCGTACTCAAGAGCCGGCGAGATCAGGTACGGTACGCCGTCCGGAATGTCCTCGCGGTCAAGCCAGTCATCAAGATCATCGGCTGCACCTGCCGCTTCGGGGAGCAGAACAGACAGCGGTGCCAGTCCTCGCCGGGTCACCTGCAACCGCCAGTGATTGTCAAGCACGGACAGTAATCGTATGGTGCTGGCGGCGTCTCACCCCGAAACCCACGGCCCCGGCGCGGCTTTCCCTGCTTCAGCGCTCTGGTCGCTGGTAACCGGGCCTTGCCAGGCGGGTGGCCCTGCGGATGGGCTGAGGCTATCGAGTGCCGCCGAAGGACCTTGGGTGAACTCACCGTATCCGGCCCGCTGAGTCTCGTCCTCATGCGGAGCCTGGACACTGCCCGCGCAGCAGCATGGTGATGAGCGCGCGCAGGCTTTTACTCAGGTAGTCGTCGAGCGGGCGCTGGGAGCCGAACGCCCACCAGATCAGCGCGCCCTGCCAGTGGGCGGCCAGCGCGAAGCCGATCCCGCCGGGGGCGCCGGGGACGGAGGCGAAGCACTCGCCGACGGCGGCGGTGAGGATCGCTTCCCACGCGGCGCCCCGGCTGCGGAGCACGGGGTCCCGCAGGTCCTCGCGCAGGAGCAGGAGCCCTTCCGCGAAGTCCTCGACGGCACCGTCATGGTGCGACAGGCCGACGAGAAGCTCGACAGCGCCGTCCGGGGTCCTCGGCACGGACGATGCGAGCTCGAGGGTGCGCGCCTCCAGCTTGTCCCACGCGTGCAGCAGGGTCCGCTGGGCCAGCGCGGGCTTGGTCCCGAAGCGCTGCACGAGCGTCGCCGCGGACAGGCCGCAGCGATCCGCCAGCGCCGCGAAGGTCAGGCCGCTGACGCCGCTGGAGTGGACGATCGCGAGCGCCGCGTCGAGCACCTGCTCGTCGGACCGGGACTTGGGACGTGGCACGATGTTATTATAACCGACTGTTCGTTTATATATCTAAGCGGGAGAACGGAGCTGGAGATGAGCCTGGCAGGCAGGGTCGCGCTGGTGGCCGGCGCCACCCGCGGCGCGGGACGCGGGATCGCGGTCGAGCTCGGCGCCGCGGGCGCCACAGTGTACGTCACCGGGCGGACGACGCGCGAGCGCCGGTCGGAGTACGACCGCCCGGAGACCATCGAGGAGACCGCGGAACTGGTGAGCCGCGCCGGGGGCGAGGGCATCGCCGTGCCTGCCGACCACCTCGTTCCTGAGGAGGTGCGCGCGCTCACCGACCGCATCCGCGACGGCCATGGGCGCCTCGACGTTCTCGTCAACGACATCTGGGGCGGCGAGCTGCTCGTCGAATGGGGCAAGCCCGTCTGGGAGCACGACCTGGCCAACGGCCTGCGCATGCTGCACCTGGCGATCGACACCCACCTCATCACCGCGCACTTCGCGCTTCCCCTGCTGATCCAGCGGCCCGGCGGGCTGCTCGTCGAGGTCACCGACGGGACCGCCGACTACAACGCCGCCAACTACCGTTTGTCCCCGTACTACGACCTGTCCAAGGTCGCGGTGAACCGGATGGCCTGGGCGCACGCGAAGGACCTAGCCAAGCACCAGGCCACCGCAGTGTCGCTGACGCCGGCTGCGCTCGGAAATGATGCTCGACCTCTTCAGCGTCACCGAGGAAAACTGGCGCGACGCCACCGCCGGGCAACCGCACTTCGCCATCTCCGAGACGCCCCGCTTCGTCGGCCGCGCCGTCGCGGCACTGGCCTCCGACCCGGACAGGCACCGCTGGAACGGCCAGTCCCTGTCAAGCGGCGGCCTCGCCAAGGAGTACGGCTTCACCGACCTCGACGGATCCCGCCCGGACGCCATGCGCTACATAGTCGAGGTAGAGCACGCGGGCAAGCCCGCTGACACGACCGGCTACCGCTGAGCGCAGAACAAGACAGCCCGTGCTACCAGCCCCGAGCGGACCAGCGCATGCAGAACTGCACGATCTGAGTGTCATTGCTGCAGCTCATGCTTGCCTTGGGGGCGGACATTGACCGGCAGTGCATAACCCTCGATCACCCGGTAGACGCCTGCCCAGGCGGGGGTGATCCGCAGCGGGGTAAGGATGCCGAGCTCGGCGATGGAGTCGAGGAACTCCTGGTCGAGGTGGATGTCACGGCGGACGTTGCCCGGGTGCGCGGTCAGCAGCCCGGTGGCGATCACCGCCCGCCCGGCGGCCGGCTGCGTCGGCAGGCCGTAATCGTAGGATGCCTCCGGCTGCACCGGCGCTTCTGCGTCGTGCGCGCCGTCGGCGGTGACGTCGATCGGTGTGGTCATTGCGTTGCTCCGTTCCGAAGTTGGCGTTGAGCGCCGGGAAGGGAGCGGCCCGCGTGCGCGGCGTCGCGGCCTTCCCGGCCGCCAGGCGGAAGGCACCGCAGTCGGGCCAGGCGGGCGCAGACCCGGGCGGCCCGGCAGGCGAGATCTCCTGCCCGCAGCCGGGAAGAAGGAGCGCAGCGCCGGCGAAGCCGGCTCTCACGGCTGCGGACCAACAGGAGATCTGCGACGGCCAGGGCCTTGCCGCCTGGTTGCGCCCGCGCGGCGCACGCTCGCCAGGCCGGGAAGGGACGCCGCAGCCCGAGGACGATGGCTGTGCCAGGCGCCAACCCGATCGGGACGCGCGAGAACGCTGGCCGTCGATCGCCCTATCTTCTGAGTGGAAAATGCATGCATGGGATTCAACGACGAACTCGCGGTCTTGGTGTATGAGACCGCCGATCGCGTCGATCAATGGACCACGAAAACGGCTTGGACATTTGAGCCGGGTTCGCCGGCCTCGGTCGAGGTCGCGACCACCGAGGCAAAGCTTGACGGCACACCCTGGGGTGATCGGCCAGTTCGTACTGCCTACGCCTATGCGCAGATGACGATGAGGCTCGCGGCGGAGCTAGCGCGGTGCGCTGCGCTACTCATCGGGGCGAATCGCCCGGCACCTGGCATCGAGACCGAGGCCCGGGCAGCGCTGGAGGCAGGGTCGGTGGCCTGGTGGCTGCTGAAGCCAGGGTTGACAGCTGGGCAGCGTGTCTGCCGGATACAGTTGTTGCGCCTTAACAGCGCCCGCGAGCTTGCCCGGAGCATAAAAGAAGTGGGGGAGGACCCCGCCGTGGTCGGCAAGGAGACCGTTACCGGGATCGAGGCAGAGTGCCACGACCTCGGTCTGCCCCCGTTCACGCAGAAGGGAACCAAGCTTGGGTGCAGCTCTTCTGAAGGGATGTCTGACCTGGTGCTTCGACTGATTTTCTGTTGACCGGCGCTGTGCTCTTCTACCGTCGTATATGGGGAAGGAGACCACAGATGGGCTCGCTGGTCGAGGAACTCAAGCGGCGGGAGGTGCCGCCAGAACCACGCGGCCTGTCAGTGGTAAGCCGATACGCCGGCGAAGAATATGGCCATGACCGTCCCCGCGGCGCCGGCCCCGGTCAGGAGCGCCTGGGCCGGCCGGGCGCCGGCGAAGCGGGCGGCCAGGCCCGCGCTGAACGCAACGTTCAGCGCCCCCGACAAGGCCAGCAGGAGCGTCAGGATCTGAACCGTGTGCATTGAAGTCTCCCGTTACCGTGGTCGGTGCCCTGCGCGGGCCGATGGGCTGATGGTGGCGGTCAAGGTCCGCGGTCCGGGACTGTCTGCTCTAACTTTGACCTGACGGCCACGGCGGCGCTGGTGGAGGAGCCGTACCCGCAGGGTGGCAAGCAGGAGCCTGGACGGGTTGACACCATGGGTTGCCGGCGACGGGCTGACCAGCAAGGCGGAACGGTCATGAGTGACAGCAGCACGGGCGAGGGGCAAGGCCGTTACTTCGCACTGGCCGCGACGCTGGCTGCTTTCAAGGCCGGCCCACTCGCCCAGACGCCGTCGAACCGGGAGCTGGCGAGCGGGGCGCATGTGTCCCGGACCACCATCGGCAACTGGCTCGAAGGCACGCATTTCCCCCAGGACATCGGCCGTCTGCTCACCGTGGTACGCCTGATCCGCGAGTCCGCGGACAGCCGGGGCATCGCCGTGTCCGGGGACTGGCCGTCCGGTCTCCTAGACGACGAAACATGGCAGGGCGCCTGGGATGAAGAGGCGCGGCGGCGGCGCGACTTCGACTCCCAGCTGGTGCAGCGGGCGCAGGCACGCTCGGCGCTGGCCGCGCCGGCCGCACTGAGCTATGCCCAGGCCCCGGCCGGGGCGGTGCCGGTGGCACAGGCTGAGCTGCGGTGGCTGGGTGTTCACCCGGCGATCAGCCTGCCGGGAGCGCCGGACGAAATCCCGCCCGTTTACGTACCGCGGGATGTCGACTCGGCCGAGTCCGGCGTTCGCACGCGGGTCGCGGGCGCGGCCGAGCGCGGCGGGTTCGTGCTGCTGGTCGGGGGCCCCTCGGTCGGCAAGACCCGCTGTGCGGCTGAGGCCGTTCGGGCGCTGCTGCCGCAGTGGCGGCTGGTGCACCCAGCTGGGCCGAATGAGATCGTGGCCCTGGCCGCGATGCGACCGCGGCAGACCGTGGTCTTGCTGGATGAACTCGAGCGCTATCTGGACGGCGAGCATGGCCTGGACGGCGCGGTGGTGCGGGCCATGCTGAGCGCCCCCGACCCGATGGTGATCGTCGGCACGCTGCGGGCGGGGCAGTACGCCGATTACAGCGCTATGCCCGCGTCCGGCGACGCTGACCGCCACGCGCGGAAACGCGAGGTACTGAATCTGGCCGGCGTCGTCCGGATCAGCGACGAATTCAGCCCGGCGGAACGGGACCGGGCGCAGGTCGCTACCGTTACTGACCGGCGGCTGGCCCGCGCGCTGGCCGCCCCCGGCTACGGCCTGACCCAGACCCTGGCCGCGGCACCGCAACTGGTCGCCCGCTGGGCCGACGCCAGGGACAGCCGCCCGTATGCCTGGGCGGTGCTGACGGCCGCATTGGACGCCGCCCGACTCGGCGCGCGGGCTCCGCTCAGCGCCAGGTTCCTTGGGGAGGCGGCACCGGGCTACTGCAGCCCGGCCCAGCAGGCCACGGCGCCGGACAACTGGCTGGAGTCGGCTCTGGAGTACGCCACGGGCACCCTGTACGGCGCCACCGCGGCGTTGACGCCGGCCGGGGTCGGCATGGGAAAGGTCGACGGGTACCGGACGGCGGAGTACCTGACCGAGCACGCGAGCCGGGAACGCCGCGCCGCCCGAGTGCCCGCCAGCACCTGGGACGCGCTTGTCACGTTCACCCGCGATCCGGACGACGCGACCCGGCTTGGCGACAGTGCCGAGGCCCGGCTCCTGTACTGCTACGCCGTCCCCCTGTACCGGATTGCCGCCGGCGCCGACCGTCCGTACCCGGCCGCGCGTCTGGCCGAGTTGTTGGCCCGGCGGCAGGACACGCCGAACCCCACCGGAAACGGCCCCGCCGCTCCGGCGACCAGCGCCGCGCCGCGCGCTCGCCGACCGCCTGGGCCGGGGAACCCAGAGCGCGCAGGAACCACAGCTGAGGCCGAGCGGCAACTGCGCGAGCAAGCCGAGGCGGGCAGCAATGCCGCCGCTGTGCGGCTTATCGGCCTGCTGGACGAGCGGGGCGATCCAGACGGCGCGGAACAGATCCTACGGGCCCGGGCGGACGCGGGCAGCCCGTCCGCTGCTTTGCAGCTGGCCTACCGGCTGGACCGCCGGGGAGGCCGGGCCGACGCCGAGCGGGAGCTGCGCCGCCTCGCCGACGCGGGCAGCCGACGCGCCGTCCCACACCTGGCCCTGCTCTTGGCCGAGCGGAGCAACCTGACCGGGCTGCGCGCCGTGGCCGAGGAAGGCGGCGGGTGGGCCGCCGCCGAACCGATGGCCGAGCTGCTGACCCGCCTCGGCCGACCGGACGAGGCCGAGCGCCTGCGTCGCTTCGGCCTGGCTCCGGACGGGTCGGTTGCCTCCGGCTGAACGGGGTCCCCGCCCCGGGCTTACGGGCCGCCTACCGCTGCCAGGGGCCAGGGATCAGGTACGCGCGGACAAACCAGGCGCCTATCCGGGCCCGATGAACGTGGCCGCCCACAATCCGATCACCCTCAAGGGCCATGACCGCGTGGATGTGCGCCTTGCCGTCCACTATCTCGCCGGAGCCGTTCATCTCGGCCGGGTCCTGGTAATCGGTCTCGATGTCGGTCGTCTCATCGTCGGCCGACATAGCCAGGAGGCTAAAGGAACCGACGGAGCCGATCAGCGTGACGATCGCCGCGTCCTTGATTCCCTTCTCCCTGGCCGCTCGTTCGATTCCGTCCAGCAGGTCACCGTCATAGATCTCGAATACCAGCATGGAATCCCCCAACGCGCGCAAGTCGGGCCAGTCTAGCGGGACGCGGTCAGGGCTGACGCAGCCGTTAGGACGTCTGCCTGCCTGGCTTGGCCAGGAGCGGCGAGTGGCCTTTTCGGCGTGCCTGCGGGGATGCGTCGGCCACGGGTGGTCGGAGTGGTCATGACAGGGCTCTCCCATCGTGCGTTGGGGGAGCCAGACCGCTTTTCTAGCGTCCAAGCTAGCGGTCTAGCGCCGAGATGCTCGGCATCCGCGCCTCTGGGGAGTGCTCAACCCGCGACCTCCGCGCCGTCGAAACCCGGTACCCTAACAGGGGTTCAGTCCCGCAGGGGACCGGAGTGAGCCGGCCGGTGTAGCTCAGTTGGCAGAGCACCCGCCTTGTAAGCGGACGGTCAGCGGTTCGAATCCGCTCACCGGCTCCACGGAACCCAGCTGCGAAAGCCCTCCTGACCTGCGCAAACACGAGAAGAAGGGTCTTCTCATGTTGCAGGCAGCAGCAGCGCAATCAGCGTCTAACACAGAACTAACACAACCGGCGTCCGGACGGGCGTCGGGGCCGCCCGCCAGACCGCGGAAGGCGGGCCGCTCCCCGAGGGGCCCCCGCGTCACCGGCGAGTGTTGCCCGTTTTCTTGGGGTGCCTTAGCTGTTGCGTAACGCTGCATTGGCGTGACACGCGGTAAGTTCTGCAACGCATCTCCAGCAGTGTTGCTCTTGTTGCTGATAGTAGTTATTACTGTCGGTGGCGAGAGCGGGGTGGCGTGAGGGCGTTCGCGGTGACGATGCCGTCGGGTGAGCGGTACTGGACCGTGCTCGACGAGGCGCTGGAGGTGGTCCCGGACGCGGACGCGTTCCTTTTTCATGTGAGGTTCGGCCGGGACGGCTCGGAGCTGACCACGAAGGCGCATGCGGGCGGGATCGCGCTGTTCCTGCGGTGGTGCGGGCAGACGGGCAGGTCCTGGCACGAGGGAGTCGAGAACCTGGGCCTGTTCATGACGTGGCTGAGGCATGCCGGCCCGGGCGAGGCGGCCGCGGATGGCCCGTCGGGCCGGGTGCTCGCGGGGCCGGGTGCTCCTCCGGTTCGCGGCGCGCGGCGGGTGAACGCAGTGCTGGCGGCAGTCCGCGGCATGGCGGCTCATGCGGTGGCTGCGGGCCGGGCCCCGGCGCACCTGGTGCCGCTGGTCTACGAGGTTGCCGACGGCCGTGATCTTCCCGACGAGGCCCGCGGGGAGGAAGACCGGATGTTCCTGCGGCTGCGGGCCCGTCACCGGCTGCGGGAGGATGAGCGCCCGGTCGACCGGGCCACTGATGCGGAGATCGCGGCGCTGCTGGGGGCGTGCCTGTCGGCGCGGGACAGGCTGATCGTGCTGCTGATGGCCCGTGCCGGGCTGCGCCGCGGCGAGATGTGCGGGCTGCGCCGCTGTGACGTGCACCTGATGCCCGGCTCGCGGGCGCTGGGCTGCGAGGTGGCCGGGGCGCACCTGCACGTGGTCCGGCGGGCGAACCCGAACGGGGCGTGGGCCAAGTCGCGGCGGCAGCGGGCGGTCCCGCTGGACTTCGTCGTCGTGCAGGCGTTCGACGCGTACGAGTCGGAGCGGCTCGCGGTGCCCGGGGCAGCGTCGTCGGATTTCGTGCTGGTCAGGCTGTTCCGCGAGCCCGCAGGGGTCCCGATGCCGCCGGGGGCGGTCAACGACCTGGTCACGGCCGCCGTGCGGCGGGCCGGGCTGGCCCGGCAGGTCACGCCTCACCAGCTGCGTCATGCATTCGGCAGCAATGTCGCCGATGCGGGCGGTGCCGTGGACGAGATCGCCGAGCTGATGGGTCATCGCTCGCTCGGGTCCACGAAAATCTACCTGCATCCGGACCCGGGCCGGCTCCGGGAAGCGGTCCGGCGCGTTCCCAGCCCCCGCCTGACAGGGGACAGCCCGTGACCGCCGCGGTGGCGTCCCGGGAACCCGCCCTGGACGGCGGGGCCGTCGCCGCCCTGCTGGCTGCGCTGACCGATCCCGTTTTCCTGGCCGAGGCCGGCTGGGACCCCGGGATCCGGGTGCTGTCGCTGCCCGCGGCGCACCCGCTGCTGGGCTGGCGGGCGTGCCCGTCGCCAGGCTGCGGGAACGCGCTCTACGGCCGCGACCGCGAATGCGGCTCCTGCCGCCGCGGCACGACCGCGCGCCGCCTGGCATCACCGGGGACCACGGAGCCGGCCGCGAAGCCGTGCGGGGTGGCGGCCTGCCCGCGCGGGCGGGGACCGCGCAGGTACTGCCGGGCTCACTGGGAACGCTTCCTGGACCTGCGCGATGACGCGTCCTTCGATGAGGGGGCCTGGCGGGAGACCGAGCCCGCGATCGAGGAACCAGGCCAGGTCAGCCTGCACGGCCTGACCGAGCGGGCTGCCGCCGAGGTACTGTTCGGGCTGCAGCAGCGGACCCGCAGCGGGACGACGACCGATCCCGTGCGGCTCCGGCAGGTCGCCTGGGAGCTCCGCCGGACGGGAGCCGCCGCCATCAGCGGGATAACGGGCGGGGACCGAACCCAGCACCGGCTCGTCCGCAGCCTGGCCAGGCACGCGGACCGGGCGTTCCTGACCCCGGAGTCCGAGGCCCGCAAGGACATATGGGACCTCGCCGCGTTCGGGCTCCCGGGACGGCTCGACTTCACCCCGGTCCGGCAGCCGTGGCTGCGGGAATCCGCCCGCCGCTGGGCGGCTGACAACCTCCCCCGGCGGCGCGGCAAGATCGCCGCCGGGCCGATCCGCCACTACCTGACAAGCCTGGCCATGCTGTCCGGCAGCCTCCACGCGTCCCGCGACGACCACGGCACCGGCCCGGCGGCACTCGGCCGCCGCGACATCGAGTCGTTCGCGCACCGGATGGCGTTCCTCGCGGCAACGGGGAAGATATCCCCTGATGCCCGGACCCGGGCCTGCCGGGAGGTCCGGCACCTGCTCCGCGAATTCCGGGCGCTCGGCCTGACCCGCCCCGGCGGCCCCGCTGGGGGGCTTCCCGATGATTTCGCCGTCCGCGGCAGCGACATCCCGCTCAAGCCCGACAATCTCGAAGGCCGGCCGGGACCTCCCGCCGGAGATCATGCGGCAGCTATGCGACCGGCTGCCCGCCCTCGAGCAGTCTTCATGCCGCGAGACCCGGACCGCGGCCGAGCTGGTGATCGACACCGGACGGCGCCCGGACGAGATCTGCGCGCTGCGGTGGGACTGCCTGGAATACGACGAGCCCGGCCGCGAGCCGGTGCTGGTCTACTTCAACCACAAGTCCGCGCGAGACGGGCGCCGCCTTCCCGTCGCGCTAGCCACCGCTGACCTCATCCTCGCCCAGAAGGCCCGCGTCCGGGAGATGTTCCCGGGCACTCCGCTGGGCGAGCTGAGGCTGCTGCCCGCCGCATACGCCAACCCGCACGGGCGGCGGCCGGTCACCGAGAACCACTTCGGCGCCAGTCACCGGGAATGGGTCGATGCCATGCCGCCGCTGCTGCGCGCCGACGGCACCGAGTTCGACAAGGCCCGCGTCGTCCCCTATGCCTACCGGCACACCTACGCCCAGCGGCACGCCGACGCGGGCGTCCCTGTTGACGTGCTGTCCGCCCTGATGGACCACCGGTCCCTCAATACCACCCGCGGCTACTACACCGTCGGGGACCAGCGCCGCCGCGACGCGGTCGACAAGGTCGCCTCGCTGCAGTTCGACCGCCGCGGGAACCGCATCTGGCGGGACGCGAAAACGCTGCTGGACTCCGAGCTCGCCCGGCGGGCCATCGGCGAGGTCGCCGTCCCCTACGGCACCTGCTCCGAGCCGTCCAACGTCCGGGCCGGGGGAAACGGCTGCCCCTACCGGTTCCGCTGCGTCGGCTGCGGGCACTTCCGCACCGACGTGTCCTACCTGCCCGACCTCCACGCCTACCTCGATGACCTGCTCCGCAACCGGGAACAGGTCCTCGCCGCCGCCGACATCGACCAGTGGGCACGAGCCGAGGCCGTCCCCTCCAGCGAGGAGATCACCACGATCCGGGGCCTCATCACCCGCATCGAGGCCGGCCTGGAAGACCTCACCGCCGACGAGCGCGAGCAGGTCGGCCAGGCCGTCACCCTTGTCCGGCGCCACCGCACGGTCACGCTCGGAATGCCGCGGATGCGCCAGGCCATGCCCGACATCCGCCCCGAGCGCACGGCATGACCGGCACCGGCAGCAACCCGAAGGCCGCGCTCCGCGGCCGCCAGGCCGACTCCGCCCGGAGACGCGCCCGTGTCGCCGCGGCGATCAGCACCGCAGCCGCTGCCGGGCAAGAGGTCAGCGTCGCCGGCATCGCCCGCGCCGCGGCCGTCGACCGCACCTTCCTCTACCGGCACCGCGACCTGCTCGAGCAGGTCCACGCATCCCAGACCCAGCCGCCGGCCACGGGAACAGGACCCGCCGTCAGCAACGCGTCCCTGCAAGCCGACCTGCTCAACGCCCAGCACCGGGCCGAGCGCCTGGCAGCCCGCGTCCGGCAACTCGAGCGCAAGCTCTCCACCCTGCTCGGCGAGCACGCCTGGCGGGAATCCGGGCTCGGCGCTCCCGACGACCTCGACGAGCTCAAGCAGCAGAATGCCGACCTTGAACAGCGCATGATAGACCTGCGCCTCCAGTTCGACGAGCGAGACCAGGACCTCGCCGCCGCTCGCTCAGCCAATCGGGAACTCATGGCCCAGCTGAACACGACAGCCCGCCGCTGAGAGACCCGCGGCAAAAACCACACCTGTTGCGCGACAGTCGCGCACACCCGGCCACCTGACCTGGAGAAACAATCAAGAAGAACTAAATGTCCGCTTTGTTCTCTAAGAGAACCGGCAACAACAGGTAAGTCAGCCCTTCTCGGGGTGCATACCGCCGTGGCGGCTTATCCGGTCAGCGGCGCCTCGGGCGTGTGTGCGGGTGTCGGCCAGCGCCAAGTTGTAGTCGTTTGTGCTGAGGCTGGCGGAGACGGCGGCGATGCGGGTGCCCGCGGGCAGGTCCACCGGGACCGGCGTGAGACTGTCGGTGGTGGTGCCGTCCCCCAGCTGCCCGGCGTCGTGTTGCCCCAGGCCAGGACCCTGCCGTCCGACGTCAACGCGAGACTCTGTGCGCCGTCGGCGGCGACGGCGGTGACGCGGGTCCCCGCAGGCAGGTCCACCGGGACCGGCGTGAGTCGGTTCGTCGTGGTGCCGTCCCCCAGCTCCCCGTCGCCGTTCTCGCCCCACGCCAGGACGCTGCCGTCCGACGTCAACGTCAGACTGTCATCTACGCCGGCGGCGACGGCGGTGACGCGGGTGCCTGCAGGCAGGTCCACCGGGACCGGCGTGAGTCGGTTCGTGGTGGTGCCGTCCCCCAGCGCCCCGAGCTCGTTGTTGCCCCAGGACAGGACGCTGCCGTCCGACGTCAACGCCAGGCTGTCCTGGTAGCCGACGGAGACGGCGGTGACGTGGGTGCCCGCGGGCAGGTGCACCGGGATCGGCGTGGAGCTATTCGTGGTGGTGCCGTCCCCTAGCGCCCCGAACTCGTTGTAGCCCCAGGCCAGGACGCTGCCGGCCGACGTCAACGCCAGGCTGTGGTAGCCGCCGGCGGAGATGGCGGTGACGTGGGTGCCCGGAGGCAGGTCCACCGGGACCGGGGTGGAGCTGTCGGTGGTGGTGCCGTCCCAGAGCTGCCCGTACGTGTTCCAGCCCCAGGCCAGGACGCTGCCGGCCGGCCGCTGAGCGGCCGACGCGGCGGTCGGCCCGCCCAGGCACAGCGCGGCAGCCACAATGGCCAGCGAAACCAGCCCGGCGGCGCGAGCACGGCCTTTCCCGGCACGGCCGCGCGATCCTCGCGATGAACTTTCCCCCCGGCAGATAATAAGCACTCGGACCAATCCCCCCTGATTGCCTTAAAGCCGCCCCGATATGACCGGAAACACCCGAGAGAATGCCGCGAATTACCCCGCCCTGCGTACCCCGCCCGGTGACCCCGATCCCCGATCGCCTTGCAGGCTAGCACTTCCCAGCGCAAGTCAACGGCACGACATGGGTGTTTCATCCGCGCCGCGATATCGCATACCCATCCTGGATTCATGCGCCCGCCACCCGGAAATGCAGGGCCATTACCATGAAATGGAACCGCCCCGGGCGGATAGGCCGCGCAGCGGGAGGAAAGGGCAGGAAAACCGTCGGCAGCCCGGTGCCGCCGGAGAATCCCCGGTCCTGCGCGCGATGGCCTCGCGTTAAGAGGGGCGCCGGGATTAGCCGGGATACGGTTGCCCGCTGATCGCCTTGGGTGGTCTTCGTGTCACCCGCGCTCTCGGGCAGGTGGAGACATGGCGGCAGGAGAAGGCCGACACCAGTGGGACAGGACCGGGCCCGCTTCGACGTGGGGACCGCGGGTTACGAACGCGGCTGGCTCCGCATCACCGACACCGCCACCGCCGAAGACCTCGATCAAGCCACCGCCCGGCTCTCGCAGGCCCAGTCGTCCGCTGCCGACGATGCCGAAACCAGCGGCGCCCCCGGCGGGCCATGCGCACCACCCAAGCACGGACGACCGTAGGCGACTGTGTGGTCATTCGGACCTCAGGAAACGCGCCAAGGACGCCATCCTCGCCTAGCTCGCCATCGACCGCCCCCGAAGGCCCCATACAACAAACGCGCCGGGGCGTGCCCTGTTACTGCTGCTGGCGGGCGAGCCACGTGTCGGCCAGGGGCCGCACGTCGGCGAGAAAGCCGTCGAGCTGGGCGCCGCCGGATATGCCTTCCTGCTCAAGGAGCACGAAAAGAAGAGCCGGGATGGCTATGGCCATGGCAGCCGTGTCAAGGTTCTGGGCAGCTGCGGAGTCGCCGAGCGCGCCGCGCAGCGTGCCCTCGGCGACCAGGGGGTCGATGTCATCCGACGGCTCCGCGAACCTGGCACGCACCTGCCCGACCAGCCGGATCACGTCCGCGTTCGTGTACCCGTCCGGGAACCTGCGCCTGGCTGCGGTGAACAGCGCCATCCCCGTCAGGGCGGAGAAGACGTCCCCGCTGGACTCGCCGTCCCGCGCCTGCAGCTGATCGCTGAGCCGCTCATATGTCCCGTCTCCGGTCAGGGAAGCGCGCAGCGCCGCGACGTACTCGTCTGTCACGATAGTCGTCAAGAACCTGCTCTCCTCGCGAGCCAGTCGTCAGCTTGCTTGCGCACCTCCGTGAGAAAAGCGTCGAGTGCGTCGTCATCAAACTGCTCGTCGGATACCAGCGCTGAGAGCAGGACGAAAAAGAGCTGTCCTCTAGCCTGCCCGTCAATATCGGTGATGTCATCATCTGTCAGTACGGCCCGGATCACCCGCTCTGCCGCTTGCGGGTCGATGGTCCTGGCGATTTCGTCTGACCGTGAACGCACGTCAGCGACGAAGCTGATCACGTCCGCTGCCGTGCCATTCCCGGCGAACCGCCGGTCCACAGCCTCGAAAAACGCGGCCGTGATGAGGGTGGTATACGTGATGCGGATAGCGGAGCGATCCAGCCGCCCGTAAAGCTCGTGATAGAGAGCCTGGTCTCCGGAGAGGTGCGCCCGTAGCGCGGCAACCTCATCATCCGTCACGGGCATGATGTGCTCCTTTCAGTCGTCCGTCGGCCCAGCGAGCGCCCGCCCACATCATTATTCCCGCAGCAAGGACCGCAGTAGCCAGGCTGCCTGCTTCAGGCTGATCGTACTGCTGCGCTTCCAGCGTAGGGTAATGAGTCGACACGGCTACTTCAGCGTACGTCGGCGGGCGCTGAATCGCTCCGGAAGCGACGTTTACATCCTTCTCAACGGAATCAAACAGGTCCTCCGAGACTTCAATCGCCCCATCAAGGAGCCTGTCACGGCGGGTGCCCTTATCTTTCTCCGGGCCCGCGAGAACGTCCCCTGTCTTATCGGGCACTTCGCCGGGCAGTCCCTGGATCCAGATGCCGTCGGCCGGATCGCCGGTGATCTCGATTTCGTGGCCGTCGACGTAGACCTTGACGGGCTCTTCGGGCTCTGGCTTATGTTCGCTTCTGCTGTCCTTGTCCGCAGAAGATTGCTGTTCGCTGGTTGTAGCACCATCGCTGAAGTCGGCCGGACGGACGACGCGATGCTGCCTGCCCTGCTCGCCTGTCGGCCCGGGAGCGTCGTTGCCGTGAGCGCTGGCTCGAGCGCCTCCGGCCGCAGGTGTTTCGTGCCAGCGGGTATCTGTTTCCTGCTGCTGTGTTCCCGGTGGTGTTGTGGCTGGGCTGTCGTGTCGCTGTATTCCGGTGCTGCGCAGGTGGCCATCGTCGCCATCTTGGCCGTTATCGCCGCGTTCCGTGTTGCTGACCGGTCCTCGTCCCGTATTGCCGCTGCGGTTTTCGATAGTGCGTGTTTCCCGGTCATCACCCTCGCGGTTGCCTGGGCGGTGTGCATGCCCGGGCCGCGCCACGTCGGGAGGGTCTGCTGTCTGGTTGCTTTGCTGGTCGCGCGCAGTAGCTTCCGGGCCTGCGTCCGGACGCCCGGGATGCGTGGGGTGCGTGGCTTCCGCGGGTTCTTCGCGGGCGGGTGCCTTTGCCTGATGTTCGTTCCGGTGGATGGGCGGCCCGGCGTGCCTGGCTGCGTTGTACTCGGCTCGGGTGCGGGTTTCCGCTGGCTTGTGCATCGGTTCAGCGGTGGCGTCTGCCGAGGCGGGGCGCTGCCCTTGCCCGGTGCGATGTTCTGCTCCGTTGCTGTTCGCTGGGGGCGGCACGGGCCTGTCGGCTGGTGTGGCGCGGCTGCTGGTGTCTTGCCGTTGGATGGGCGGTCCGGCGTGCCTGGTTGCGTTGTACTCGGCTCGGGTGCGGGTCTCTGCGGGCTGGCGCGGGTGGCCGCCGTCGGCCTGCTGCTGTCCGGTGGCGTGCTCGGCGGGGTGCGGATGGTCAGCGCGGGGCGCCTGGTCCTGCCCGCTGGCCGGCGTGTCAGTGCTCACGGCGGGCTCGCAGGTGACGCGGATTGCGGGCGGAGCTGGTCGGTCGCCCAGCTGGAGTCCGGGAAATCGGCGAGCGCGTCAGCGAGCCGCTGGTCCCAGTCGGCGTCGGTCGTGCGTGCGCCGACTGCGTGCTCTACCGCACTGGGAGTGCGGACCCCGAACGCGACGGCGTGCAGGGCGCGGGGGTCGCGCTGGGCGGCGTCGTGCCATCGCTGAACGGTGGCGGCCTGTTCGGCGCAGGTCCGGCCGGGGACGGCGCGGGAGTACCGGGCTTCCAGGTCCGGCGTATCGCGGGTGCGGGCCGCCGCCGGGGTGATCGCGGTCCCAGGCGCGCAGCTCGTCGAGCAGGCCGGCCCACTGCCAGGGGGGCGCGAGCCACTGCGGTTCGTGTGCGTCGCATGCCCATCGCCCCTCGTCGAGTGCGGCGCGCATCGCGGCGGTGGCATGGGCCGCGAGCGCGGGTCCGCTGACTCGTGCGGCGGTCACCGGGGTGCGCGAGGCGACCGCGTCGTCAGCGGCCTGGGCGAGGGCGCAGTCCCGGAGCCTGGCCTCCGTCCCGGCCAGTTCGGCCGCCCAGGCCGGTCCGGGCATGGGCATCGACCAACCGCTCAGGTGCGCCAGCACCGACAGCTCGGCCCACAGCGTGATCTGCGGGGTGGAGGCGCGGTGTTCTGCGCGGCGCGGATCTGCCGCAGGGTGCACGGTGCCTGAGCGCAGGCGGGCCCGCAGGACGTGCTGCGCTGGCGATGATCCCAGCTGGCGGAGCTGCTGGCGCAGGGGTGCTGGTCTCGCGCAGGGTCCCGTCGGGCATTCTGGCGAGGACCGGGTAGTCCATCCCGTCGGTGAACACCGCGGCCTCGCCGGGGACGAGGGTGACGAGGTACCGGGACTGCACGGCGGTGAGGTTCATGGTCGCGCCGACGGTGTCGCGGTCGTCGGCGGCGGGGAGCCGGTGGACGATCTTGACGGCGGTGTTCTTGATGACGTCGGGGATGAGCTTGGCGGGGATCTGCTCGGCGATGATCAGGCCCTCGCCGTAGGCGCGGATCTCCGCGAGCAGCCCGGCGAACATCTCCACCGCGTGCGCGGCCGGGCCGCTGCCGGTGCCGGGCGGCGGCTGGCGCAGCAGCCGGTGGGCTTCCTCCACCACGGTCAGGTGCCGCAGCCGCGGCGGCGCGGGGCCTTCGGCGCGCTGCCGCATCCGCAGGTACTCGGCCAGCCGGATCAGCACCGCGCCGATTAGGAAGGCCTTGTCGGTGTCGTCGCCGCAGTCCTCGATCTCCAGGACGGCGTTGCTGGCGAGCAGTCTCCCGAAGTCCAGCGCCGTGCCCGCCCTCGAGGAACCGCCCCGCCGTCCCGAAGCGGAGCGACCCGATCCGGACGGTGACGAAGCCGCGCACGTTGTCGGTGATCTCCCGCCCGTACCCGATCTCCTCCACCACCGTCATCGCCGCGGCCTGCAGGTCCCCCAGCGACGGATAGCCCGGGTGGCCGCCCGGTACCAGCGGCTGGCCCGTGACCAGGTCCCATCCCGCCTGCTCGTAGCAGCGGCCCAGCGCGGCGGCCAGCACCTGCGGGAACGGCTCGCTGGCCTCGAACGCGGCCAGGAACAGCGCCCGCACCAGGTCCGCGTGCGCCTGCAGGGGGAACCGCTCTCCGCCCGGGCCGGCCGCCGGCTCCAGGGGGTTCACCCCGGCGGGGGGTACGTCCAGGTCGCCGGGGCGGATCGTGATCACCTGAGTGCCGGGCATGCGGGCGGCCATCAGCCGGTACTCGGCCTTCGCCGGCTCGATCACCAGCCACGGGATGCCCGCCCTGGCCGCGGACTCCAGCAGGTGCCGGACGGTCTGGGACTTGCCGGAGCCGGTCGCGCCGCACACGAACACGTGCCTGTTCAGCGATTCCAGGGAGACGGCCAGCTCCCCGGCCGGGATCCGGTTCTGGTCCAGGACGGTTCCCAGCGCGACCCCGCCCCGCCCGCCGGCCCCCGGGCTGGTCTCGGGCGTGACGTCGAAGTCCGGCCGCAGCGTGAACCGGATGCCCGGCACCTCCCGCGCCGGCGGCCGGGCCAGCGCCGCGAGCAGCCGCGACGACCCCGCGCAGGGAAACTCCGGGGCCGGGTCGCCGTCATCGCCCGCGGTACCTGCCTGCGGCCCGTCAGGCAGCCCGGCGGGCGGGGCGCTTGACCGCCCGTACGGGGCGGAACTCGCGGCGGGCTGCATCGCAATGACATCCTGCAGCAGCCCGTGACCGGCCATGCCAGGCGACGCGGCAGCCGCAGGAGCCCGCGGCTGCCCGGGATCCCCGAGAACCTGTCCGAGAGCACCGCAGCGGCGCCCGGGCACCAGACCGTAGGGGAGCCCGTCCAGGTCCGCCGACGCGCACAGCAGGCCGGCGATCTGCGCGGCCGCGCCCGGTGACTCGCCCCCCGCGAGCAGCCAGATGTCCCACAGCCCGGTCGCGGCGGCCCGCCGGAGCTCGGCGTGCCTGCCTGCCGTGCGCCTGGCCTCCAGCTGCGAGCGTGGGCTGTCGTGCCGCTGCGCGCTGAGCTGCGCCAGCGCGACCCGGCTGATCATCTCGCGGCGCTGGCCGTCGGTGACGGGCTCGGCGATCACTATCCATCCGAACGGTCCCGGCCAGCTGCCCGGCAGCGCGTCCTCCAGCGACGGCGGCTCCGTCCCGGCGGAACGTCCCGTGCCGTTGTCCTGGTCATCGGCGAGCAGCGCGTCGGTCATGACCGCGACCGGCGTCCAGCAGGCAAGCGAGGCGAACAACGGCGCCGTCCCGCCGGCTGGCAGCGGCCGTGCCCGGGCCCCGGCGGGCAGTGTCAGGACCGTCTCTCCCGTGCCGTCGGTGCCGGCGGCCATGCCCGGCCCGGCGGCGATCACCCGCACCGGGCCCCCGGCGCGGTCGCGGATCCACCCGAACGCTACCGGCGCGCCGCGCTGGCAGGCGGCCGCCAGCGCCTGCGTCCGCTGCGCTGTTCCGCCGTCGGCCCGGCCGCCGGGCGGGAAATCCGGGGGCGGCCCGTCACTGCGGGGAATCTGGGTGATGTCCCAGGCGGGCAGGCCGTGCAGCGCCTGCCATACCGGACTGCCCATCGAGGTGCCCCTTTCCCGTGCCGGCAGCGGTTTCCCCCCGGGTCATGCAGTCCCGAGGGTACTGGCAGGCGGACGCCTTTCGCTACTTTTTGTGCGCTTTCAGTAACTATGACGGTAATATCATGCCATCATCAGCCGGGGGGCCTGACGGGAAGGGGACCTGCGCGATGAACTACCGGCCTGTCCCGGCCGCCGCCGGGCCCGCGCCGGCGGGGCGGCAGCTGCTGTTCACTCCGGGCCCGCGGCTGGGCTGGGTGTTCCGGGACCGCCGCGAGATTGCCCCCGCCTACCCCGAGCCCCGGCCGGACCCGCAGGTCATCCAGGCGCGGGCAGCCGCGCGGGCAGCGGCCGCGGAGCAGGCGCTGGCGCGGGCCTGGCGCTGGGCGGGCAAGCCCAGCATCGGGCTCGCGCTGATTCTCGTGCTGCTAGCCGGGTGCGAGAAATCCGTCCAGGGAAGCTTCCACCCGGTGCTGACGCTCATCACGGTCGTCGTGCTCTGCGGCCCCGGGCTTGGGTACGCCGGCTGGTGCTGGCTGCGGCGCGACCAGGCACGTGACGTCACCCCTGAGCAGGAGTACTACCAGGCCGTGGCCGAATGGGAAGAGCGCGCCGCCGGGCACGAAGACGCCGAGCTCGCCCGGCTCGCAGGCCAGCCGGAATGGGGCAGCGCCCTCATCCCGGGCCGCCGGACAGACATCTTCGGCGGCACCCTGGCCGGCTGGCAGGCCCTGCTGGCCGTGCACGGCGCCTCGATCCTCGCCGAGCGGCCCCTGCTGACCGTCGACCTGACCGGCCAGCACGCCGCCGGCATGCTCGCCGCGGCGGCCAGGGACGCCGGCATCCGTTCCGTGGCCTACCGCCTGCCGCAGGACCTGGGCAGCTGCGGGCTGCTGTCCGACCTGGCGCCCGCACAGCTGGCCGGCGCCATCGCCGAGGCCCTGCACGCCGGGGCACCGGACGGCGCACGGGCCGACCGGGCGGTCGACGTCCGGATCTTGCAGCAGCTCACCGGGGCGCTCGGCTCAGGCGGAACGACCCCGCAGCGGCTGGCCGCAGCCATCCGCGCCGCGCTCGGGCACACCGACGCGCACGGACTGCTCAGCCCCGCCGAGCAGGAGCTCATCGGCGGCAACCTGTTCCCTGCCGCGTACCGGCAGCAGGTCACCGCCAGCCTGGTCCGCCTGGACGCGGTCCTCGGCGAGCTGGCCGCCTACACAGGCGGCGGCTGGCCCCAGCAGCCGGGCCCGGCTCACCTGCCTTGCCCTGGACACGGCCGCGCCCAGCGCGTCCGGCGAGGTGCTCACCGCCCTGATCATGCAATGGCTGACCGTCCAGGTATCGGCTACCACGGCCATTCCCGCAGTGATCATCGCCGGGGCCGACGAGATCACCCGCCGCGCACGCCGAGCGCCTGTCCGACGCGTGCGAACGGCGCGAGGTTCCGCTCACGTTCATGTTCCGGCACCTGCGCGACGACACGGCCCGCCTGATCGGCGGCGGCACCGCCGCCTTCATGCGGCTCGCCAACCACACCGAGGCCGAGCAGGCCGCCGCCTACATCGGGCGCAGGCACACCTTCGTCATCTCCTCCTACACCGCCACCCGCGGCGGGAACCAGACCAGCACCCAGGGCGCCAGCGACGGATACGGCACCAGCGACTCCCGCAGCGACGCCCGGAACCGCGGCTGGCAGGACAGCGGGCTCCTCAGCGCCGGCAGCACCTCAGGCGGCCGCAGCCGCACCACCGGCACCAGCACCTCCAGGAACTGGTCCACCTCCTCCTCCCAGGCCGACGGCACCAGCTGGAGCGAGACGGCAACCAGGCAGCGAGTCTACGAGTACGCCGTCGAGCCTGACCGCCCTGCAGAACCTGCCCGAATACGCGCTCCTGCTCGCCGACCGATCCGGCCCCGCCCTGCAACTGCACGCCGTCGAATGCGACCCCTCGATCACCAGCTTCCCCGGCGTCAGCTCCGCGCCGCTGCCGCCACCAGGCAGCATCCAGCGCAATGCGCCTCCGTACGTCGACATGCCGCCCGCCTTCACGAACCACCCCGACCCGGCCATCACCGCCGCCGGCCAGTACCCGGCAGGCCCGGCCGCGCACACCGGCCCGGAGCCGCAGCCGGCCTGGCCCAGCGAGCAGCCAGAACTGCCTTGGTGGCAGAAGAACCGGCCCCCTGATCAGTCCTGACCCGAAGGCGACAGCCCCGCATCCGCCCGGGACATCCGCCCGCCCAGCTCCGCGGCGGTAGCCGCGCGCACCCACAGCATCGGCACTTCCGGTCCAGGCGGCCGCGACCCCGCAGGCCGCACCGCGGCCCACTCGCCGCCAGCCGCAGGTACCCAGACCGCCCATCGCGGATGATCCCTGATGCAAGAGCGCAACCTCCGCCAGCGTAAGCGGATCCGCAAGGCCGAGCCGATCAAGCACGTCGCGGACAACAGCGGTAAGCCCGGCATCGCCAGTACCGGCACCCGGTTCTCCCATCAGATCCTCCCGTCAAGGCGGCCGCGCACGGCCGCTAGAACTGGTCAGCGGTCTTGCGCGCGACCCCGCACCACATCGGCAAGGGGCCCGGCGCTGGAGCGTCCGGGTCTGGGTGCCACTGCGGAAGCTGCACCACGCCAGGCTCGACCATCTCCAGCCGACCGAACAATCCGGCGACCTCTTCCTGCGTCCGCAGCACCACGGACTCGGCCATCTGCGAGTTCAGCCGGCTGAACGTCTCGGTCACGGCATCACCGGCGACGTCGCGCGCCAGGTGGCTGAGCGCCAGGTAGCTTCCGGGCGGCAGCGCGGACATCAGCTCGCGTACCACCGCAGCCGGATCGTCGGCCGCGCTGAAGAAATGCAGGACGCCCAGAAGCATGATCGCGACCGGCTGGCCGAGGTCCAACGTTTCGGCGGCTTCACCCAGGATCGCCCTGGGCTCGCGCAGTTCCCCAAAGATGTACCTGGTAGCTCCTTCGAGCGAGCCTCGCAGCAGCCGATGCGCGTGTGCCAGGACGATGGGATCGTTGTCTACGTAGACGACGCGCGACTCCGGCGCCTCCCGTTGCGCAACTTCGTGGACGTTGTCCTCCTTCGGGATACCGGTTCCGATATCCAGGAACTGCCTGATCCCGGCCTCCCTGACCAGGTACCGGACAATCCTGCCAAGCAGCGCCCGGTGTGCCAGCGCGTCCGCGCGCACACCGGTAAACCCGCCAGGCCAGGCGGCGTACGCCTGCTCGGCCGCCTCCCTGTCAACCTTGAAGTTCGCAGAACCGCCGAGCAGGTAGTCATAAACACGCGCCACGTGCGCGACCGCGGTGTCGATCTCCGGCGGTTCACGCTTCCCGCCAGCCCTCGCAGGCTCGTTGACACCCACGGCACCTCCCGTGATCATCGCAGATTATGTACTGTCCAAAATAATGGAACATCCTAATCATCGTGCGGCACAAGCGCGTTCGCAAGCGCTCTGCGGGATCGCGCTGCCAAAGGGCGGCTACCGAACGAGACGGTCGGCTCTCTCACGTTCACGCAGGTCTGGGCTACCTGCGGCCTCCGTGAACGGATATTGTGAACGTACAGAAATTAGGACTGTCCACAGAATGACGCTGCACAGGGATCGCGAATGATAAGCCCTTATGTTCGCCGCCTCCGGCTGAGCGCGGAGATCCGCGCACTGCGGGCCGAGGCGGGACTGACCGCCGCCGAGCTCGGCAAGCGAATCGGTAGGTCGCGGGCGGACATTTCCCGGCTCGAGAACGGGCACGTGATCGACCAGGCCGACGTCATGAAGATTCTGGAGGCAGTCGGCGTCGAGGACGGTGACCGCTGGAACCAGGTCATGATGATCGCCCTGGAAGCCAGCGAAACTGGATGGTGGGAGTCCTTCAAGAACATGGGCGACCGCCAGGAGATGTTCGCCAACCTGGAAGCCGGTGCGGCCGCGATCCTCGAATACGAGCAGACGCTTATCCCTGGCCTGCTGCAGACCTCCGAGTTCGCACTCGCCAGGACCGATCCCCTCGCCGGGCTCCGGCCGCTGCCGAACGGAACTCCGGACGGCATCGTGGCCGGGCGGATGATGCGGCAGCGGATGTTCCGCCGGCCTGGCGGGCCGCAGTACGAGGCGATCATCGACGAACTGGCCATCAGGCGGCTTGCCGCCCCGCCTGCCGTGGTCAAGAAGGCGCTCTACCACGTGGCTACGCTGGTCAACGAAAACCCGAGAATCACTCTGCGGGTGCTGCCGGTGGAGGCCCGGATCGACGGCTACGCCATCCCGCGTACGCCCTTCTCGATCTACACGTTCCCCGACCCGGGCGACCCCGCAGTAGTCGCTATCGCTACCATCACCGCCGAGGTTCTGCTCACCGAACCGGCCGAGCAAGCACCCTATGAAGACCTCTTCGATCGTTTGCGAAAGCAGGCGCTGCCGCAGCCGGAAAGCCTCGACCTAATCACCGCGACAGCCGACGGGCTGCGAGACGAGTAGAGAACCGCACGCAAGGAGGATCGTTCATCATGACGGACGACGGGTTCGCCAGATGGCGCAAGTCCAGCTACAGCGATGCCAATGGGGGCTGCGTGGAGGTCGCGGCGGACGAGCGCGTCATTGGCGTCCGCGACACCAGGCAGTGCGGTAAGGGGCCGGTGCTCACGTTCCCGGCGCCCGCATGGCTGGCATTCATCGCTACTACCAAGGACTAGGTAGCACGAGTTGGGCTCCCGAGATCTCGTCGCCACTTCAGGGTTCGCTTGCATCGTAAGCGAGACAGTCCAATACTTAGGACGTTCCGTAATTTGGGACAGCCCAAAAGATCGGACTGTGCAGCGAGCGCCGTGAGGAGCGAGGATGATCAGCCCGTACGTTCGGCGTTTGCGGCTGGCCGACGAGGTGCGCTCGCTTCGCCAGGACGCCGCGCTGACCCAGGAGCAACTCGGGCGGCTAATCGGCAAGTCCCGCGCGGACATCTCTCGGCTGGAAAGCGGGCACACCGTCGACCTGGCCGACGTACTTGGCATACTCGAAGCGCTGGGAGTCGGCGGCGAGCGCTGGACGCAGATCATGACGATCGCGCGGGAGGCCAGCGAGACCGGCTGGTGGGAATCTCACAAGTCGATGGGAGAGCGGCAGACCCTCATCGCCGACCTTGAGGCTGGAGCTTCTGCCATCCGCGCCTATGAACAGACCTTCGTGCCCGGACTGCTCCAGATACCGGAGTTTGTCCGTGCCCGCAGCGTGGCAACCGCGACTCTTGAGCCGGTGTCAGGAACCGTGGACGGGATCCTTGCCGGGCGCGCCGGCCGACAGCGGATGCTCCGCCGCCCCGGCGGTCCGACTCTCGAAGTGATCGTGGACGAGGTGGCCGTCCGCCGCCTGGCTGCTCCGGCACACGTGGTGAAGAAGCAGCTCTATCACCTGGCGACAGCCGTGAACAACGATCCCCACGTCACGCTGCGCGTCCTGCCGGTTCATGCCCTCATCAAGGACTTCACCGTCCCGCGCAGCGCGTTCACGATATTCACTTACCCCGATCCCGGCGACCCGGACGTAGTTGCTGTCGACACCGTGACCTCCGACCTCATCCTCACAGCCAAAGATCAGGTCGCGCCTTACGACAGGCTGTACGAACGGCTCCGTGAGGCTGCGCTTCCTCCAGAGGAGAGCATCGAACTGCTCACGAAGGCCGCCGCGGGACTGGCTGACGTCTAGCTCTTGCTGGGCCGACCTCGGCCGTACGGCCAGCTGATCCCGATACGTCGAACCCGCAGGTCTGCTGTCGCGCGCTAACCCCTGCCGTCACCAGGGTTCGCCATCAGCATCTCCGGCAGGCCGTCACAGCGAACCTTGCTGAAGCACTTGAAATCTCCTTGATACAGTTCAATACTTGGATCTGTCCGAGATTTTGTACGGTACAGATTATTGTTCTGTGCACGGTTAGCATCTGTACAACCCGATGGGGTACGCAGGGTTTTCTTTGTCCCAGCTGCTGTCCGGGAGAGGAGTGCCAGCCAAGCGAACTCTTGCGGCAAGCGGAAGTGCGGACGGAGCAGCCCACGAGTAGGGGACGGCCATGGATGACGCATCCAGTGAGGTCACGGAGCTAGACGACTTCCAGGTCATAGCCGAGTGGCGACGGCTCACGAAGGCAATAGCGGCACTGACTGACAGGTACCGCGGGATCAACCAGGAGATGTACCGAAGGGAGACATTGCGATGGATGCTGCGGTAACGCAGTTCACCAGGCTGCCGGCGCAGGCTGCAAGGATGCTGGCCGTCGAGACCCTGCTGGCCGAGCCCGATGAGCTGTGCGACGACGTCCTAGAGAGCTGCTTGTACCTGCTCAGGGAACGGATGCGAGCATCAGAGCATAAGCGCCAGTAAGGACCAAGGCAACGGCGCGGGGGCCGGGGACTGGGCGGCGGTCCGTGTCGTTGTCCGCGAGCGCATGCGCGAACTCGGGATGTCAACAGCCGAACTCGCGCGGGAAACGGGACTACCGAAAACGTGAGCTGCCCCGCGTTTCCGGACAGCCGCGTCAAGGGCGCCCCCGGCTCCGCTCCGCGGGCGCTCCGCGCCCCTTGACCTGGCCGCCCGCTCGCAGAACCCGGCACCTATCAGGGGACAGGAAGCAGAATCAGGCACGCCCCGAAACCCCTCTTGCGGCGCTCGGCCGACGCAGGTAAGGCGGATATTCCGTGTCAGGCTCGAGGCGGTTCATGACTGAGAGCGATATCTCGCGTTGAACCGCCAGGTCGTCAGCCCCAGCTGAACCTTCCTGGCTACCGCCTCGGCCGCACCAGCGTCGAGGTCAACCAGAGCGGCCCACGCCAGGGCCCATCCACCCTCGGTCCGCGGAAGCTCAATGACCTTGCTCGATCCTCTGGCATGGGCAGCACTCTTGCGCACCCCTGTGATGGAGGGAGACCATCATGAACATGGCAACGGGCTTCGACCGCAGGCATCCGCGTAGCGTGATACTCATCCGTGTGCTGGTCACGGCCTGGCTGCTCGCCCTGACCGGCGTCCTGCTGGCCTACGGCTACTGGGGCTGGGCGCTGCTGACGCTCGCGGGCGCGGTGGCGAACAGCGCGCTGGCCTATCGCGTCTGGCGGGCGACAAGCCGTTAGACCGCGCGGGCCGTCCCAGAGCCTACGCCGACCCTGCTCAGCTGGCACATCGCTGCCCATCTCGGGATGCTCGGCTCCATCCCGCAGAGGCAACGCAGCACTCAGAACCCGGCCAGCGCAACGCGCCAGAACAGCCGGTTCTGGATGTCCGCAACCAGCCGGACAGTCATCGTCAGCGGCGTACCTAACGGCGGCTCGGGCGCGTCGCTTGCTCACGTCTCGTCACCGGGAGCGATGCCGCTGAGCGGCAGGTCCGGCGTGGCCCCTGCGGCGATTAACCAGCCAGCCGAGGGTTCTTGCCGTGTGGGGGCTGGCCGCCGGGATGCGACAGCGGTGTGGTCGCTTCCGGGCCCGGTCGTGGATGCGATGTCCGTCACTGGCCAGGACTGGCGTGGCGCGCTGAGGCGGGGATAATGAGGCCATGACAGCTGGGCTGCTCCGGTGCGGGCACTGCGGCCAGGCGACCCGGGTCCCGGCCGCAGCGGCCGGGACGCCCCAGTGCGGCAAGTGCCATCAGGGGCTGCCGTGGATCGCCGACGCCGACGACTCCACCTTCGGCGAGGTCGCCGAGGCCGCCAAGACCCCGGTCGTCGTCGACTTGTGGGCACCCTGGTGCGGGCCCTGCCGCACGGTCAGCCCCGTGCTGGAGCAACTCGCCCGCGACCTGGCAGGCAAGATCAAGCTGGTCAAGGTGAACGTCGACACCTCGCCGCACACCTCACAGCGGTTCGGCGTCCAGCCCATCTCCACCCTGCTGGTACTGCGCCGCGGGCAGGTGACCGCCCGGCAGACCGGCGCCGTCCCCCTGGCCGCCCTGCGGACCCGGGTCGACAGCGCGCTCGCCGCCGCCGGCTGAGCACTGACGCCGGGCGCCGCTACCCGCGCGCCAGCGCCCTGTCCCGCTCTGCTCCGCCTTGCCCCTCACGCCGAATGGCCTGTGCCGATGAGTGCCGTCTTGTCCGCGGATGATTGACCACTGAACGTTGTCATACCCATGCGCCCGGGCGGCGCCTGCCGAGTATGAGCGATTGGTGGTCGGGAGAATCTCGCAGCGCGATCCAGCGCAGATTGTCCTTTCCGGCGCGGCTTGTATCTCATGATCGGCGGGCTATGAGTCCGGTGCTCCGGCGCACATCACCGCAGGATCTCGCCCGCGGATGTCGGACATACCGCGTTACGGCGGAAGCGAAGGATCGCTACGCGAGGCGGCTCGGCGGCCATGCTGCATTCTTTCCCCGGCGGCTGGCCGCTGGCCAGTCTTCGGGTTTGGGACGATTGGTGTTGAGAGCGTGATGATGATGAAACGGGCTGCTGGGGACGTGGGGCTGTTACGGGAATCGGAAGGGCGCGCCGGGAGGATGCTCCGCCAGGCTTCGGTCCCAGAACGTTGCCGTCTGAGCGTTGCCAGGATGGCGCACAGGCGGCGCGCGGGTTCATCGGTCGGGGCGAACACTGCCTTCGCTATGACCGTGAGGAGGGTGAAGGCGAGGACAGTAACGGCGATGATGACGGGCAGGGGTGCGGTTGCCAGGATGCTCATCTCCCACTCCCGGAAACCGAGGGGGGAACACGCAGAACCACAGCGAGGCGCATAGCCCCGGAGAGCATGGAGGCGATGTACCGGCGCCGCGCCCGCCAGTCAGGCAGCGTGCACAGGTCGCTCTTCCATTCCTCCTGATAGCGCGCGCGGCTGGCATGCGGGAGCAGCACTACGGCGATGCCAACTGCGCGCGTCGTATACGGTCCTAGAGGCCCAGCGGCGAGAGCCGCGCCACGCGCCGCTATAGCCGCCCTGCGCGCCGCAGCGGCCGCCATCATCACGGTAAAGGGGGCATAGTTGAATTTCTCTGCGGCTTCCTGCGCTTGCGATGCCCAGCTGGCTGCCTCCGCGGCTGCGCGGTCGGCCCGGCCGGCGGCGCCCCGGGCTCCCGCTGACCGCGCTGCCCGGGCAGCGTACCGGGCAGCATTAGCGGCGGCTGTGGCGTACTTGGCCGTGTCCGCCATGCCCGCCATCGCGTAAGAGACGCCGTCTTGCTCGATGATCTGGTCGTGCCTTATCTTCGTCCCGGCACCTGCCTTGGCCGCCGCCCTGAGCTCACGTGCCATGTTCTTGACGCGCCCTGGCCGCAGACGCTTCGATGCTAGCTCCGCTTCGCGGGCCGCGACGTCAGCGGACGTCGCGAACCTGTCCGCCAGCAGCGCGCCCGCTACGCCCGCGGACCCCGCAGCCGGGCTCATCAGGCCGTACCGCCCGTGCCGGGCACCGGCACGCGCCACGTCCAGGCGGTGGATCTCCGCGCCTGCCTGATCTCGTTCAGGGCCCCGCTCGCGAACTCCGCGCCATCGCGCGTCAACCGATAGTAGCGGCGCCTCGGCCGACCTTCGCTGATGTGCGCTTCCGGATCCTCCGAGTCGCTTTCCACCCATCCGTACCGCTCCAGGCGGGCGAGGATGGGGTAAATGGTGCCGCTAGGCAATCCGGTCGCAGTGCACAGGTCCAGGCCGTAGCGGGATACGTCGGGCTCGTTAAGCATCTCCCCGAGGACCAGTTGCACCTGCAGTGTCATGCGCGGTTTCGGCATAACTCGTACTCTACATAGGTCGTGTACCGGATGGCAAGAGTCTCGAGGGCCAACCCGCCATCGCCGTCCACCGATTCCCGCCTGCTACTGGCAGCGCATATTGCCCCGTTATCCCCGTCGCTCGTGATCGTGCTATATGAACAGTCAGCGGACCCTAACGGCGGTAGTGCGCTTGAGCGGGCCGACGGCGCAGAGTGAGCGGGCGTCACCCGGCGCTCGCGGCTCCTATCCTGCTTTTCATGAGCACGCGTTGTGTCTTCTGCGGCGCGGAAGGCGGCCTGACCAACGAGGACGTCCTACCCCGCTGGCTTCTCAAGGCTCTGGAGGAATCCCTCGGTCACCGGGACGGTCGTATACCGCCAGTCCAAGGGACATCAAGGCGATACACCAGCAGTTCACTCACGTCCCGGCAAATCCCTGGAGATCAAGGCCAGGGCCGTGTGCGCTACATGTAACAACTCGTGGATGAGTCAGATCGAGCAGTCCGTCAGCGCCATCCTGCCGGAGCTCGTCAAAGGCCGCCGCGTGCTGCTCGCCGACGGGCAGCAAGAGGCCCTGGCACGGTGGTCCGTCAAGACCATTCTGATGCTCCAGCACACTCACAAGCGCTCGCACCAGGTCGTCATCCCGCCGGCAGACTACGCTGACTTCTTCTCCGCGAGGGGGCCGAGCGCGCTGATGACAGTCATAGCGGCCTGCTCCGAGCCGCCCGGACGCGGGTCGGAGGCGGAAGCAACAGTCCAGTTCCTGGCCGAGAATAGGGACATGACCGCAGTCGCCAGCCTCATGGCGCAAGACGGCGAGCCAGCTCCCCTAGATATGCACGCAGACACGGCCACCTTGCAGATCGGATACTGGGTGAGCCACATCATCCGTATCGGCTCGCCCCAGTTCATCGCGCAGCTCAGCCCAGCCCCCGCGATGCGCAGATATGCGCTGACAATCTGGCCAGCTCCGGGCTAGCAGATCTGGCCGCCCGCAAGTCTGGCCGAGATCGGGGGCTTCATGGCCTTGGGGCGGAGCCTTGACATCGGCGTCGATGTCGCGCCTCCGCGCGCTACGTAATGCTTATAGCTCGGACGAGCCTCGCCGCGTCCCGACCATGCCCCACGTGAGAGCCCAAGACCTGGGTCGGGCGCCGCCACTACGGGTGACCGCCTGCCTAAGGTCGCGGCCTCAGATACGGCAGTTGTAGATCGTTACCGTGGCGTCTCGTCTGCGTAGGCATGCCATCGCTGGTGGGCTTGCTGGGCGCTGTACTGGTGGCGGCGTCGCCACAGCGCCCAGGCGTCGCGGTGCGGCTTGTCGCGCCGGGGTTCGGGGATGGCAGTGCCGCGGAGCTGTCTGAGCAGTTCAGGCACGGTGACGGAGATTAGGCCGGGCACGCTCGCGCCGATGTCCGCGGCACGCTGCCAGGCGGCGGCCACGGCGAGGAACGCGCAGGCGAGCAGGCTGATCGCGGTCCAGCGGTGCCAGGAGGTCCAGGTGGTGACCTGGCCGCTGTCCAGCCCGCTGGCCTGCTTGGCCAGCTGATGATCTTCTTCGATTCTCCGCCTGGTGACGGCTGCCTTGATCAGCTTCGCCAGCGGCACCGGGCGCGGGGTCCAGCACAGGTAGCTGCTGACGGTGCCGGTATAGCGGTGGCGGCGGGGCAGCAGCACGGCGTGCCCGGGATCGTGCCCCTCGGGGGTGTCGTCAGGGGTGATCTCGATCATGGCCCGGTGGTAGTCCTTGGTGCCCTTGGTCGCCGGGCCGGTCCGCATCCGCTGCCACATTCCGGGTTTGACCAGCTGGCGGCTGTTTTCACGGTGAGGCGCGGGCGGGGGCCACGGTCACCGTGCAGTTGGAGCGGACGGCCATGACGTAGCCGGCGCCGCGCTCGCGGATGCTCTTGCGCAGGTCAAGGCCGCCGTAGACCGCCGGCGGTGAACCCGGCGCGGATGCCCCGGTCGCGGGCGTGCTGCAGCGGGTCGCCGGCGAGCTGGGGTTTCGCGGCGAGCATGACCTCGTCCGGCACTCCGGCCAGCTCGCGGCGCTCCTCGTCGGCGGCCCAGTCCGCTGGCAGGTGCAGGGCCCGGCCGATCAGGGCGTGCCCGGCCGGGGACGCGCAGGTCAGGGTGACCGCAACCTGGCACATCGCGATGCCGCCGACGGTGCCGCTGTACTGCCGGGCCGCGCCGGCGCAGTCCGCCGGCGACTTCTCGCCGGCGGTCTCGTCGACGATCAGCACCACGTCGTCCTCGTCCTGGCCCGCGGTCAGGCGCGCGGCCGCCCAGTCCGCGGCGGCGCCCGGCATCTGCCGCTCATCAACGCGGGCGCGGGACAGCAGGTGCTGCATCCGGTACGGGCTGGCGTGCCCGGCGGCCTCGGCCAGCGTCCAGCAGTTGTGATCCTCCAGCTCCGACAGCAGCCCGTTCACCATGTCACGGCAGGTCAGCCGCGTCTCGCGGCGGGCAAAGCACGGTGCTACCCGGGCCATCAGGTCATCGAGCAGGCCGCCATGCGCGGCATGATCTACGCTGGCAGCAGCGGCTGCCGGGTCATTGTCGCGTTCCACAACCGGCATGATCACGGCAGTCGCGCCAGCTTTCCCGTATATCGGTCCATGTCGCTGCCGTGCCAGGCCAGTGTGATGCCCTCGCGCGAGGGACGGGCGTGACCTGCAACGACGCGCCCCAGATCACGAACTACAACTGCCGTAACGGATTGGATACCAGCGTCTCTGGCGGGCAAGATGGGAGTCGGCATAGGGCCGTGTGTGTTAGCCGCGCGCCAGGTGGAGTGCGTATGACGGATGGTTCGCGTTGACGGCCATGAGGTAATGAGCATTTCTGCTGCCGGTTATACCGTGCCGATTGTGTTTTCCTAGTGCGCAAGGCTGGCTGCCGGGGTTCTTGTGATTGCCTCGTCACTGGCCGCCCTGTCCCCATGAGGCGATGGTGCCGCGCGAGGTGGACGTGCCGTCGGCCGTGGGCCGCGGCGCCCGGGCCGGGGCCGCGCATGGTGCGGTCCCTTGAAAGCCTGAGCAGGCGGTCCGGATCAAGCGGAATCCCGCCGTCAGGCGGTGTGCCGACGCGAAGGAGATCACACGCGGTGCGGGAAAAGCGATCTGAAGGACTGCTCGCGCGAGTGCGCTGGCCAATGCGCGGCTCGACAGGCGATGCCGTCGCCAGGCCCGGGGACGATGGGCCGGCAGCCGGGAACGAAGCGCGGCACGGCACGCTGGACTGGCAGCAGGCCAAGGCGCAGCTCGGCCCGGTCCGGCACCGGTGGGACCTGGCGATCTTGTGCAACCTGGACGCGGACGCCGGGTGCCGTCCGGCGGACATCCTGGCAGGCGATCAACGCCCGGACGGAGGCAGGGCGCAAACTGAGCCCGCAGGTGCTGTCAGGCCGACTGCGGGAACTGGAGCAAGGCGGCTACATCAGGCACGAGGACCTTTCCGTCATGCCGCTGCACCGCGTCTACTACCTCCGCCCGCCGGGTGGGCGCCTGATCGCGGACCTGCTCATCATCACCCGGCCGGCCCGTGACGACCGTGACGGGACGTCCGCGGCCGGGCGCGGCCGGGCGGGGCCGGTGACGGGACGGTGACCCGGCACCCAGCCGACTCTGGCCAGACGTGCCGGGATGCGGCCCGCAGACCGGCGAAAACGCCTGATCCCGAATCCAGGCGCGCAACAGTCCTCAGCGCTGAAAGGCGCGGCCGGCTTCGAGTGCCGCGGAACGGCCAGAGTCTGGGACGGGCTTCGCCGAGGCTCCCTTCTCCAGCCGTCGGATGCTCGCAGTGGCTACAACAATCGGCGCCGACGCCAGGGATGAAGAAGCAGGGTCCTCTCCGGCCCGGTTGACGACGTCGGTCCGGCGACAAGCGAGTCCTGCCAAGCGTTCGCCGGACGTCCGCCGCGACACCGGTGACTAGGGACATGGTGATCCGCGCGACGGGCTGGAGTGAATCCCCGTGGTCTGACCTGATCCCAGCGGGGAAGGTCAGTCTGTCTCGGGAGCGCCGGCTAGCTCGCCCGCAGGGGCGCTGCTCAGGTACTGGTCGCGGGCGCTGGGGGTGCTCAGCGCCAGTGATCCCGCGAGCCAGGCGCGGTCCCCGCGGGCGTGGTCGGTGGGGGTGAACGGCCGGGCGAGGGGGCGGATGGCGGCTCCCGCGGGGTCGCTGTCGTACGGGTAGCTGCCCCAGGCGAGCGCTTCGGGGCGCGTGGGGCGGCACCAGAAGGCGTCCAGGGCCTGGTGCACGACCGGGCGCAGGTCGCCGGGGGGCAGTTCCCGGGCGGGGCCGAGCGCCGTGGCGAACGCGTACAGCACTGACCTGTACAGCCCGAGTCCCCAGGCACGCGCTGCGCGTGTTGTCTGGTGACATGAGCTCGGGGCGGATCGTCCCGGTTGCGTCCTTCCGGTAGCCGGACATGATCCCGTGGTCTGCCATGCAGAAGGTCTCCATGATGAACGGCACGTCGGGTACCCGCCAGTGCAGGCCCTGCCCGGTCGCGGTGTTGTACATGTAGGCGGCGACCTGGGGGCCTGTCCATCCCGTGGCGCGCGGCTCGTGCCCCCAGAACAGCACCGCCGGGCGGCTCATGCCCGCCGCCTCGCACAGCTCGGTGAACGACCCGGCCATCCGCCCGGTCCAGCCGATGTCCACCAGGCCGGTGCCGGCCTCGGCGAGCTGGTGCTGCGCCGCGTAGTCCAGGACGAGGCGGCGCATCATGGTGATGCGCGCCCCCGCCGCCTGGGCGACCTCCGGCGCGGCGGCGAACCGCCGCAGCGCGGCGGCCTGGGCGGGCTGGTCGGCGCGCGCGCCCGGGTCCAGGGACGCGCCGCAGTCGAGCAGGACCTGCCGGAATTCGGGGAGCGGCAGGCCGAGCCGGGCGCACACGTCCGCCGGCGTTGGACTTGACGAAGCTGTTGAGCAGCCACGGCGCCCCGGCGAGGCGGCCCGGGTCCGTGGCGGCCAGGCTCCAGGTCAGGCGGCTGCTGTAGACGTACTCCAGGTCCGGCGCGGCGCCCGCCGCCGAGGCCAGGCGCCGCGTGAGCTCGTAGAGGACCTGGCCGTCGCGTGACAGGAACCGGAGCCGCCGCAGCCCGCGGCGCCGCGATTCCTCCAGGAGCCAGATCGCGAACGCAGCGAGGGCGGGAGCGGCGACGCCTGCGGCCACGTCCCGGATCGCCGCCTCGCGCCGGGACGCGACGGTGACTTCGGCCCTGGCGGCGCGGCTGGCCAGGGCGAACCGCCCGGGGAGGTCGCCCGGGCGGGCGGAAGCGGCTTGCATGATCTTCTCGTAGCGCGTGGAGCCGCCGACGTCGGCGGGCTGCACGGTCACCATTCCCTCAGCGCGCTGGCGATGTTCTCCTCGGCGATCCCGCGCTGGCGGCAGGCGGCTGCCGCCTGCCGCGCCAGCGGCTCCGGGTCGTCTGCCGCGCAGGCCCTCCAGGACGGCCTTGCCGGCCAGTACGCGCGCTGTCCACAGCGCGTCGCCCAGCTCGACGAAGATCGCCTGGCTGGCGTCCAGGGCCTGCCCGGAGCCTTCGAGGTCGCCCTGGTCGCGCAGGAGAAGGCCGATCTCGCGGAGGGCGCGCGCCTCGCCCGGCTGGTCGCCGATGGCGCGGAACGCTTCGAGCGCGGCGTCTAGGTGCTGCCCGGCGTCGGCCCACTGCCGACGGCGCCGGCAGCAGCCCGGCGATGCTGGCGCGGGTGCGGGCCTCCCAGCGGCGGTCGCCGAGGTCCTGGAAGGTGCTGAGGGCGGCTGCCAGGTCGGCTTCGGCGTCGCCGAGGGTCTCCGGCGAGCCGGTGGGCGTCCCCGCGGTTGCGCAAGGCTATGGCCTGACCGCGGCGGTCCTCCAGCTCGCTGAGGATGCCCAGGCAGTCGGCGAGCGCGGCGATCGCCGTGCCGGTGTCGCCGTCGTTGCGGTGCACGATGGCGAGCTGCCGGATCGCGCGGGCCTCCCAGCGGCGGTCGCCGAGCTGGCGGGCGGCGTCAAGCCCGTCGGCTATCAGCGGGAGCGCCTGCGCGCTCAGGTGCTGGTCACGGAAGACCAGCGCGTACCGGATCTTGGCGCGCCCCTCTTCCATCCGGTCGCCGAGGTCCTGGTAGAGGGCGATGCAGTCCCTGAAGGCGCTGCCGGACTCGTCCCACCGGGAAAGCCCCCGGTAGGCGTCGGCCATGCCGTTCAGCGCCCCGGCGACGGACCTGGTGTCCTCTTCTTCGCGGAATACCGAGAGCGCGTCGGTGAACGCGCCGATCGCGTCGGCGAGGCGGCCCTGGTAACGGTAGGTGTCGCCGAGGTTCCGCATGGCAGCCGCCCGGCCGTGCCGGTCGCCTTGGTCGGCGAAGATCCCGGCGGCCTGGGTCAGCAGGGTTACGGCCTCGTCGTAGCGGCCCAGCTCGCGGTACAGGGCGCCGAGGCTGCGCAGGGTCCTGGCCTGGGCGGTCATGTCCGCGCTGTGGCGGGCGGCGTCGAGGGCGAGCTGGTGGGTGCGCTCCCAGGAGCGCCAGTCGGCGCGCCAGTCGAACAGGGCGGGCAGCGCCTCGGCGAGCTGCCAGGCGTGGTCCCACAGGGACGCCGCGTGCGCTTGCCCGACCAGCTCGACCAGGGTGGCGCGCTCGGCGAAGAGCCAGCCCCACGGGTCGCCGCGCACGACATCCCCGGCGAGCAGCTGCGGCTGCTGCGCCGGGTCGGCCGGCGCGCCAGGGTGGACGAGGGCGGCGGCGAGCTCGGCCGCGCCGGTGTACTCGCCGGCGAGCCTGGCGAGGCGGTCCCGGGTCGAGGCGGCGTCCTCGGCGTCGTGGAGGAGTTCCCTGGCGAAGTCCCGCAGCAGGTCGTGCAGCCGGTACCGGATCAGGCCGGTCGCGTCCACGCCGGCGATGTCGGCGAGCGCCGCGTCGGCGAGCTGCTCCAGCAGCCGCTCGGCCTCGTCCGGGTCCGTCCCGAGGACGGTCGCCAGCGCCCACGCGGGGAAGTCGGAGGCTAGCAGGCCCGCCATCCGGAAGGCGCGCTGCTCGGCCTCGTCGCGGCTGTCGTAGCTCAGCGCGAACGAGGCGCGGACCTCCAGGTCCCCCGACTTCAGCAGGTCCAGCCGCCTGCTCTCCAGCCGCGAGGCGAACCAGGAAACCGTCCAGGCCGGCCGGGACGCCAGCCGCGCCCCGGCGATGCGGAGCGCGAGCGGGAGGTACCCGCACTAGCCGGGCGATCCCGGCCACCGCCTCCGGCTCGGCCGCCGCGCGGTCAGCGCCGATGATGGCCGTCAGCAGGCCCGCCGCCTGGTCGGCCGGCAGCGCGCCGAGGGGCACGGCATGCGAGCCGGCCAGGGCGGCCAGCCGTGACCTGCTCGTCACCAGGACCGCGCACCCGGCGCTGCCCGGCAGCAGCGGGCGGACCTGCGCCTCGTCGGAGGCGTCGTCGAGCACCACCAGCACGCGCAGGCCCGCGAGCTGCGCCCGGTACATGCGGGCGCGCTCGCCGGTCCCCTCGGGGATGTCGGCGCCGTTCACTCCGAGCTCGCGCAGGAAGCCCGCCAGCACGTCTGCCGGGTCCAGCGGGCCGGCGTCCGCCCTGCGCAGGTTCGCGTAGAGCTGGCCGTCGGGGAAGTCGCCGCCGATCCTGTGCGCGACGTGGATCGCCAGCGCGCTCTTCCCCGTGCCGCCCTGACCGGACAGGCACACGATCGGCGGGGCAGCCAGCTCGCTTTCCGCTGCGGCGGCGATCAGCTGGCTGACCTGGCCGACCTGGTCCGCCCGCCCGGTGAAGTCGCGGATGTCCGGCGGGAGGTGCAGCAGCGAGCGCCGCCTGACGTCGGCCCCGGCAGCCTGCGGGAGCGTGGCCGTCCCGCCGCGCGCCGCCGCCTCTGGCGCAGCCTGGGCTCTGCGCGGTCCGGTCGCCCCGGCCGGCGAGTAGTCGGCGGCCCATCCCAGCTCGACCGCGCTTGCCTGGAGCAGGCGGGACACCAGGTCCTGGTAATCCCAGCTCGGGCGCCCGCCGGCCTCCCAGTCCATCCACGACCTCGCGGTGAGCCCGCGCGGCCGGATTCTCTCCCGGCGGCACATCGCGTGAAACGCGTCCACAGCCTGGGTGACGGTCCACCCGCGGGCGAGCCTGTGCGACTTCAGGCGGGTGACGCCGCACTGCTCGGCAATCTCGGCGGCGACCCGGCTCAGGACCACCGCCCGCTGGCCGTCCGCCGACTGGAGCTGGGCCGTGTACTGATACCGGATGCGCTCAGCGCACTCAGTGTCACCCATTGAAGTCAAGTGCAGGCATATCTCACCGTCTGTGGTAATGACTGGAGCGGTGCGTGACCCATCTTGCGTGGAAATGTTACCCCTTGCGCGGCGTCCCGGGCTAGCCCGCCGACGCAGCCGAGAGCTGCTCGCGCTCCGATGCGAGCCGCCCTGCCATCAGCGCCGGACGCTGGGCTGACAGGGTGCGGTGCCAGCTCTCCGGCCCTGCGGGAGGCTCTCAGCTTTCGCCGGTGCGCGGGGAGCTGGATGCTGAGCGCATGCTGTCTCGCCGATCGCGCGGACTCCCCGGCCTGACGGGCCGCCCTTCCCCGCACGAGCTCGGCCGGGACACTGCGCCGTGAGCCCGCGGGACGGGCGCGGCGGCTGCCTGCTGAGCGGCTGTCGCGATCCCTGCGGGGCTCTCGGCAAGAGGGGAGATCCGGAGGGCGGCGGTGCCCGCATCGCGGGCGGGACAAGAGGGGGCCGGCGGGTGGAGGCGCAGTGGCGTGAGCCGGGGGCTGCGGTGGGGTCCGCGCGCCGTGCTGTTTCGCGCTGGCCGCTGAGGGAGCTGCCCCGCTGGCTTCAGGTGCTCGTCGCGGTTGTCGTCACCGGGTACTGCGGGGCGATCTGCGCATCGGCGGCGGTCACCAGGGTGCAGGCGGGCCAGCTGAGGCTCTTCGCGGTCCTGGTGGCGTGCAGCGCGGCCGCGGTCGAGCTTACGCGGCGGACCGGCGAGCCGGCCGGGGTCGTCCGCGACGTGTACGCGATCTGGGACCTGCCCGCCGCGGTTCTGCTGCCTCCGCTGTTCGCGCTGCTGGCGCCCGTCCCGCGGATGGCCCTGACCCAGGCGCGGGTGCGGCGGACGGCGCTGCACCGCCGCGCTTACACCGCGGCGGCCGTCGGACTCGCCTACGCAGCCGCGTCCCTGGCCTTCCACGCCGCGGCGCCGGCCCTGGGCCCCGGCGCCGGGGCCGGCACCGGGGGGCGAGCCATGCTCTGGACCGTGCTGGCGGCAGGCTGCGGGCTGCTGCGGCTCGCCGTCAACGACGGCCTGGTCCTCGCGGCCGTCAAGGGATCGTCGCCCGGCACCCGGCTGCTTCCCGAGATCGCCGGGGCGGAGGCACTGTACGGCAGCGTCTCGGAACTGTCGCTCGGCACGCTGTCGGCGTTCGCCGCCGCGCACAGCGCGCTCGCGATCTTGTACGCGGTCCCGCTGGTGGTCTCGCTCCAGCGCAGCCTCCGGCACGCGCAGCTGCTGTCCGAGACCCGCGTCGACGGCAAGACCGGGCTCCTGAACGACGTGACATGGCGCCGTGAGGCGGCCGGGGAGATCGAGCGGGCCGCGCGGACCGGCGCCCCCGTGGCGCTCGGCATCCTCGACATCGACCACTTCAAGGCCGTCAACGACACCTACGGGCACCTGGCCGGGGACGCCGTGCTGTCGGCGGTCGCCGCCGCCACGACCGCGCTGCTGCGCGACTACGACGTCATCGGCAGGGTGGGCGGCGAGGAGTTCGCGTTCGTCCTGCCCAACAGCCCGCCCGAGGAGGCGGTCGAGATCGCCGAGCGGCTGCGGGAGAAGATCCCCCGGCTCGCGTACCCGGACGGGGGTCCGGGCGGCCCGGTGCCAGCCCGCGTCACCGTGTCCATCGGCGTGGCCGCCGCCAGCCGGCCCGGCTGGGACCTGGGCAGCTACTACAGCCTCGCCGACCAGGCGCTGTACGCCGCCAAGAGCAACGGGCGCGACGCCGTCTGGGTCGTCAGGGCGGACCAGGCGGCCGGCCTGAACCCCGCCCCCAGCGGACGCGGCGCCCGCGCCCGCAGGCCGCGATGCCGCCGGCCGACCCTGAGCGCCCCGCTGGCGGCCGGTCCAGCAGGCCCGTGCCCGACGGGGACTGGGCGTGGCGGGCAGAGCTGGCCGACCTGCTGCGGGCGTGCCGCGCCCGGCTGGCCCGCCCGCCGTTCCCGGCAGCCGCCGCGGCGGCCTCCGGCAGGAGGACGTCGCCCACCTGGCAGGGATCAGCCTGCGCCGCTACGCGGCGTTCGAGCGCGGGGAGTTCACCCCGCCAGCTGCCATGGTCGACCAGGTCGCTGCGGCGCTGCAAATGTCGGACGCCGAGCGCAGCGCGCTGCACGTCCTGGCCACCGGACAGGACCCGCCGCGCCGGGTCGACCCGCCCGGCGCAGGGCCTCCCGCGCGAGCCCAGCAGAGCCCTGCGCGACCTGGTCGCTCACATGGACCCCTACCCCGCCGCGCTGACAGACGAGACGTGGACGCTCCTGCACTACAACCCCGCGATGAACGCCTGGGCCAGGGGATGGTACGACGCCGCCGACCCAGGCGAACGGCACCTGGTGCTCCTACCTCTTCTCCAAGAGCGCCGAGGACTCCCTGCCCGACGTCACGCAGTCCGCCGGGCCAGCATGGCGATGCTGCGATACCAGTACACGCGCAACCTCGCCGCCCCGGGGTTCGCGCACCTCGTCGCGCGGCTCACCGCCGGCAGCCCCGAGGCGGCGGCCCTGTGGGCACGGCACGAGGTCGCCTTCCCCCCGCACGAGTACCCGGTCAGGGTCCGCCACGCTGACCTACGGGATCATCGACGGCCACGTGCTGTTCATGCCCGTCAGCCCCCAGCTCTGGACGTACACGATGGTCCTGCCGCCCGGCATCCGACCGCCGCAGTCCTGAGCCGTGGCGCATGGACGGCCGCCAGTCACTACGGGCGCCGCAACTATCGGTAGGCGCCACTCGCCGTAAGCGCCGACCATCGTCGATCTTGAGCATCGCTCAGAAGATTGATCGCCACCTGACAGCGCCGGCAGGCCCGTCCCGGCTTGCACAGCGACATGTACCGCGGGCGCTCCCGCCGGTAATTGCCGTTAACACGTGAATTCCGCAATGAACATGAATATTCAGCCGTGTTAAGCATTGACCCGAATGAGCGGCCCTGGCGCACGATGGCGGTGCAATGAACCCGCGGCCGGCAATGGGCGGCTCGCCGCGGCAGGCAGCCTGCCGGCGACTCCGCGATCAGGGGACCGGCTGTTTTCCCTGGAAGGAACCATCCACGATGCCGAAATGCGTCAGGCGGGATTTGCCTGGACTTGCGCTGGCGATCGCAATACCGCTGATACCCGGCGCTGCCTTTCTCACGGCAGCGCAGCCGCCGGCGCCCGGCTGTGCCCCGGCTCGCTGCAGTGCCGTCCCGCCGGGCGCGGATTCATTTCACCTGCCGGCCGCCAGCCTGATTTCCCGTGCGGGATTCATTCCGCGCGGACCCGTTCGCCCGGCCGCCCTCCCGGTCAAGGGCGTGACCGCGCCCGCGGTGCGGGCCTCGCGCCCCGCCCCGTAGCCGACCGTCGCGGCCCGGCCTCGGCAGCGCCCGCTGTGACCGGGAAGGCCGCCGGGCCCCGGCCACCGGAGCCGTCGGCCGCGGGACTCGGTCGGGCTCGCGGCACCCGGCCGCTTCCCCTGCCCTCCATGACAGAAGAAGGGACCTGATGACCCGCACCGCGCATTCCCCTGCAGCCGCCTACCGGCTGTTCCCCTCACCGGATGCCATCCTGGCCGAGATGCCGCTGCCGCCGGCCGCCGCGTCCGGCGTCGCGCGCAGCCGCGCCGAGGTCCGGGCCGTCCTGAACGGCACGGACGACCGACTGCTCGTGATCACCGGGCCGTGCTCGGTCCACGACCCCGACGCCGCCCTGGACTACGCCGAGCGGCTGGCCGGCACCGGCCTGGAAGGCGACCTGCTGATCGTCATGCGGGCTTACATGGAAAAGCCCCGCACGGTCACCGGGTGGACGGGGCTGCTCAACGACCCGGCCATGGACGGCAGCCACGATGTGCACCGCGGGCTCCGGGAGGCCAGGCGGCTGCTGGCCGGCATCGCCATGCTGGGCATGCCGGCCGCCTGCGAGTGGCTCAGCCCGGTCGTGCCGCACTACCTCGCCGACGCCGTGACGTGGTCCGCGATCGGCGCCCGCACCACCGAGAGCCAGGTCCACCGCCAGCTCGCCTCGGCCCTGCCGATGCCGGCCGGGTTCAAGAACGCGTCCGACGGTAATGTCCGGGTCGCCGCCGAGGCGTGCAAGGCCGCCGCGAGGGGCCACACGTACCTCGGCATGACCGAGGCCGGCGCGGTCGGCGTCGTCACCAGCCGCGGCAACCCGGACTGCCACGTCGTCTTGCGGGGCGGGCGGTACGGGCCGAACTACGGGCCGCGCTCCGTGGCCGGGGCGCTGGAGGTGATCGAGGGCGCCGGGCTGCCCCGCCGGGTGGTCATCGACGCCAGCCACGGCAACAGCGGCAAGGACCACCGCCGGCAGGAGGCCGCCGCCGTCGCGGTCGCCGGGCAGGTCGCCGCCGGCGAGCGCGCGATCACCGGGGTGATGCTGGAAAGCTTCCTCGTCTCCGGCCGCCAGGAGCCCGGCGAGCTGTCCGGCCTGGTCTACGGCCAGAGCGTCACCGACGCCTGCATGGACTTCCCCGCCACCACGGCGGTCCTGGAAGTCCTCGCCGCCGCCGTCCGGGCGCGCCGCCGCGTGCCCGGAGGCTCCCGGTGAACGACATCGGCGCGCTCATCGCGTGGCTGCTGGAGGCGCCGCGCGGCTGCCCGGTCGAGGAAGGCGGGGCCACCGCCGCGTTCACGGCGATCTCCGGCGCGCCCGTCACCGCCGTGATGCGCCACGCGCCACGCGGGAGCTGACCCAGCGCGAGCAGCAGCAGCTCCAGGCGCTGGGCGCCACCACCGGCCATGAGCGGCGCGGCGTCCTGTACGCGGGCGCCGTGCCCGCCGCGGCCACCACTGCCGTCCTGCTCCCGCACCGGATCCCCGCCGCCGCCCTGCAGACCATCGGCATCGACTCCGGCGGGGCCGCGCTGGCGGATGCCGGCGTGCCCCTGGGCCGCGCGCTGGCGGGCCTGGGGGTGCGGCGGGAGCCGCTGGAGGTCCTGCCGACGCCCGGGCAGCGCGACGCCAGCGGCAAGGAGCAGGTGATCTGGTCAGCGGCGCGGCTGTGGCTGGGCTGCCCGATCGCGGTCGTCACCGAGCTGGTCTACAAGGAGTTCCTCACCGCCTACCCCGGGCCGTGGACGGCGCCGTGACCGCCAATGCGGCCCCGAGCCCTCCCGCCGGGCAGGCCGGGCGCCCCGGCCTGGTGCTGGCGGTGTGCTCCATGAGCGTCTTCCTGACCGGACTGGACGCCACCATCGTCACCATCGGCCTCCCCGCGATCGGCCGGTCCCTGCACGCGGGCGTCAGCGGCCTGCAGTGGAGCGTGGCCGCCTACACCGTCACGCTCGCCAGCCTGCTGATGTCCTCGGGGTTCATGGCCGACCGGTACGGCCGGCGGCCGGTGCTGCAGGCCGGCCTGTCGCTGTTCATCCTCGGCTCCTGGCTGTGCAGCGTGGCCCCCGAGCCTGGGCTGCCTGGTCGCGTTCCGCGTCATCACAGGGCGCCGGCGGGTCCATGATGAACCCGGCCGCGCTCGGGATCATCACCAGCACCTTCCCTGGCCCGGCCCGCCGGGCCAGGGCCATCGGCGCCTGGGACGCCGCCTACGGCCTGTCCATGGTCGCCGGCCCGGTCGCCGGCGGCATCCTGGTCAGCGTCGGCGGGCTGGCGCGCGGTCTTCTGGGCGAGCATCCCCGCGGGCCTGGCCGCGCTGGCCCTCATCGGCCTGTTCGCGCCCGACTCGCGGGTGCCGCACCCGCGCCGCGCCGACCCGGCGGGCCAGGCCCTGGTCACCGTCATGATCGCCGCCCTGGCCACCGCGATCATCCAGGCGCCCGGCTGGGGATGGCTGTCCCCGCGGACCGCGGGCCTGCTCGCCCTCGCCGCCGGGGCGCTGGCCGCGCTGCTGTATCTCGAGCCGCGGCGGGCCGACCCGCTGATCGAGTTCGGGCTCTTCCGCAGCGCCCCGTTCAGCGCCGCGATCCTGTCCGCCGTCTGCGGGATCGCCGCGCTCGCCGGCTTCGGCTTCCTGTCGACCCTGTACCTGCAGGACGTCCGGGGCATGTCCGCGCTGCGCGCCGGGCTGACCATCGGCCCGATGGCCGCGGAGATGGCGGTATGCGCGCCGCTGGCCGGGCGGCTCATCGCCCGCCGCGGCGCCCGGCTCCCGGCCGTCATCGCGGGAGCGGCGCTCGCCGCTAGCTGCGCCGCGCTCTCCCGGCTGACCGGCGGATCCTCCCCGGCGTTCCTGAGCGTGACCTACAGCCTGTTCGGCGCAGGCGCCGGCCTGCTCAACCCCGCCGTCACCTACGGCGTCATGTCCGCGGTGCCCGACGGGCAGGCCGGGGTGGCCTCCGGCCCGAGTTGATGTTCGTGGCAGACCGGACCAGTGGGCGGCTACTCGAGGGCAGGATCCACAGCACACTCAATGAGCTGGCGAGTCTGAGGGACAGCGTGCGGGGGGATCTTGAGATCCGGGTTTCCTCATTTGTTCCGCGGATGTCGCTGAACGCGTTCAACCTGGGCGAGCCTAACGGCTTCATGTCCATCCAGCACTACGAGAACCGGCCGGTCGGCGACTCGCTCCCTGTGTTCCGCCTCGATTGCGAGGTCGGCTTGGCAAACCCCGCGTCCCTCATCCCGGCCGGATCATAAAGCGCCTCAGTTTCGGGTTATTTTCGGCTCCCGTCGTCATGCGCCAGGGCAGGGAGCAACTGCCGATCCCGCGCCGGCGGTCGCTGCACAAGTGGTGTCAGGCTGCCGCGACAGAACGGCCAGTTCAGACGGCCTCCATATGAGCGGGGAGTGGCCATTGACGCAGATGGGACCTGGCGGAGGAAACACGAAGCTGTAGGACCGTGCCCCGGTTAAGATAGGCGTTAGACAAGGTGGTGTTATGATGACGAAAAGCCTCTCGTACACGGATGCTGTTAAGCTGCTTGGCGGCGCTGACCACCGCCTGATTACCTTGGTCAATAGGCTAACTGGCGGGGTACTCTCTGCGGCAACTGGAGGCACGGCCGAACTCTTGATCAATCTGTTCGACGTTCAGGGTGAGCTGGCTGATCTCAGTGGCGATTTGATCCGCGGTCTCGGTGACCGGATGCGGGGGCTGACCAGATTTGATCGCACTGAACGATTGACTGCCGCACACCGCGTGATTATTCTCACCTCATACTTCGAGGCTGTGCATGAAACTCGCCTCCCATTTCGATCTGAAGAACTCCGACTGAGCAAATCTACCCAGGTCGCGATAGCCGCTGGCCTGGATGCTGCTTCTCCGCGCCTTCAAGCGATCGCTAATATCCTGAACGAGAAGGATATCCCGGATGATATGGCGTTCTTCAATTCCGGAAGCCGGCACGCAGGGCTGCGCGACTTCTATGTATCTATAGGAAACCGACTAGCCTCTTATATTGAAGAGCTACGCATCTGGGATACTCTGGACCTTGAATCAAGAAAAGAGATAGTGCTCTCTCTTGCGGATTCCGTTCCGACTGTGGCTGAACGGCGTTACCACGAGTACCTCAGGCGGCTGGCCGTCGAATTCCCGGAAGTGGCTTTCTGGGCAGATCGACTGGATCACGCCGCCACTAGGGCGCACGTGCAGGAACTTGAGATCGGCATGGAAGGACTGGGACGGATACTCAAAGGGATTGCCTCGGGGCGGCTACCGGATGACCGTCGAGAGGCGCTTGCTGCGAGGTACGGCAAGATGCTCCAGCGCCCCATTGCGGCAAGCGGGGACGTGCCAGACGGCCTGGTTATCCCTACACTGGCGGCCGGATACGTTAATCCTCACTACCGTTCGGCCTGGGTGTCCCTGTCTTCCCGGCTCGATCAGGAAGCTTGGTGGGCCAGTCAACCTGTTCAAGACGATCTTCAAGGATTTCTCGTCCGCTACCTGACGTCTTCTCAGGCGGTAGCCAGCCCGCTGATTGTTCTTGGCCAGCCGGGGTCCGGAAAATCGGTACTCACAAGAATCCTGGCGGCTCGTCTGCCGGCCCGCGATTTCCTGCCGGTCCGGGTCGAGCTGCGTGAGGTCCCCGCCGACACGGATCTGCAGTCCCAAGTCGAGCACGCCATCAGGGACGCCACAGGGGAGAACCTGCCGTGGCCGGCGCTCGCGCGGACGGCCGGCGATGCCCTGCCCGTCGTACTGCTCGATGGCTTCGATGAGCTCCTACAGGCGACGGGGATCGGTCAGACGGACTACCTAGAGCAGATCGTGCGCTTCCAAGAACGCGAGGCCGACCAGGGCCGTCCAGTGGTTGTCGTTGTCACTAGTCGGACGGCCGTCGCCGACCGCGCACGGATCCCTCCGGGAGGCTTGGTAGCCGTGCGGCTTGAACCCTTCTCAGCCAACCAGGTCGGATCCTGGCTCGCGATATGGAACGCCTGCAATGGCGAATACCTGCAAAGACGAGGACTACGTCCGCTCTTGGTGGACGTGGCCCTCCGGCAACCGGACCTGGCTTCTCAGCCGCTCCTCCTTCTGCTCCTGGCCATATACGATGCGGACGGTAATGCCCTCCAGAATGGAGGCGACAGCATAGACGAGGCTGACCTATATGAGAAGATATTTTTCCGCTTCGCCGAACGAGAAGTGCGCAAGTCTCGCCCGGGAATGACAGGAGAACAACTCCAGGCTGCCGTGGAAGATGAGCTTCTCCAGTTGTCGGTTGCGGCATTCGCAATGTTCAACCGCGGGCGCCAGTGGGTAACCGAAGATGAGCTATCTGCCGATCTTACGGCTCTGCTCGGCACTGTCGTCATGCCCCGTCTTTCGCGAGGGTTCTATTCGCCGCCGAGTGCGGCGCAGTCGATCGTCGGCCGTTTCTTTTTCATCCATCAGGCGCAGGCTATACGCAACGATGTCCGCTTGACGGCATGTGAATTCTTGCATGCGACATTCGGCGAGTTCCTGATAGCACGCCAGATCGCCCGTGAGCTCGCCGACCTCGCAGTCATGACTGCGGCGACTTCCGGACGGGGCAGGAAGGCCTTTGATGATGGCTTCATGCGAGTACCATTGTCCTTTGCGCCGCTGACCACTCGCGGTAAGATTATTGATTTCCTTACCGTTCTCCTGCGGCGCTTTTCCGATGATGATGCCAGCCTAGTCCGCGGCCCGCTGCTCGCTGCATTCCACGGCAGCCTCGAAATTCGAGAGTGGGGTCATCACGGCTACGGGCCACTGCTCAGCGCGCCGATTCGCTATGCTGCGTACTCTGCGAACCTTCTCCTGCTGACGGTTCTTGTCGGCGGCCCCGTTGCAGGCCGTGAGCTCTTCCCGCGCACGGCTTTCCCGGTTCCTGAATGGCGTCGGCACTCGATGCTGTGGCGTTCTCAGTTCACAGGAGAACGATGGGCAAGCTTGGCTGCCGCCTTGTCGCTCGAACGGATATGGCAGGGGGAAGACCGCGAGATCAAGGTGGCTTCGGGGCCCTGGAGTCCGCCTCCCCCGGACGGCTTCTGGATCCATATATTCCCACCGGGAGACGAACGGAGGAAATGGGATGGATGGCGGCACAACGACGTGGAATCGCTCCGCAAAGAGAGCTATTTCACTTGCGATATGGCCGAGGACATGGTCTGGCACGGCCTTGCCCCTCTTGTGCAGGAACTTGACATGAGCGATCCGTCGGCCGACCCTGCGCCTGTTGAAGCCACGACTGCGTTTGCGGTGCGCTCTGACGGGCAAGCAGTGTCCGTTACGCATGCCATGCTTAAGCTGTGGCTGGCCTCCAGCCGGCCAACTGGCCCTGATGGGCTGGAACAAGTATACGAGGACTGTTTGAAGGTCATCCACTGGAGCCGGGACGACAATGATACGATAAGCAGGAATTCTTATTTCGCGCGGGTTCTCCGACAGCTCGCTGCCGATCGCGATCGCCTCTCCAGGCAATCCCTGCTAAAAGTCCGCACTTATTTCGTCGATTCTATTCTGACCGAAGAAATATCTTGACAGGCACCCTATTGTGCGACGATGGGCGATGATCGTCTTTGACGATATAAGCTGATCTCGCGGGATGGCATTAGTCGTATTCATCACAGCTGGACGCCGAGCCTGCACTCGGTTTTCGCCTATCGAGCTAGGCGGGCATGTCACTACAGGCATGCAGCGCGGATAGGCGTCATGCAGTCAGACCAGGTGGATAATAATCTATAGGGCTCCCCGCGCATGGAAACTTCGGAATATCAGGCCGCGCAGATTGGCGGATACGGATCGTGAAGCGGTAACCGGCTCCTACCGCCGAATTTAACCGGACAGGGCGCCTGATCCAGGAGGCGCTGTGTTCGTGGTTCAAGCGCGGCCGATCTGGGTGGGTTGTGCAGTTGGAGCCTTTCGGCGGGGAACCCTGGGTTGTCCGGCTACTGACGACGGGCCAGGAATTCGTCGCGGATCGCTGCGAGTGAGAATCGCCCGTCGGGTGCGTTTGCTGTCCAGTATGTCCATCCGTTGGTCGATGCGCCGGAGGCGGCGCCGCTTGCGGCCGAGGGGGTGTTGTAGATCTCGTTGGCGTAGGCGATTTTTCCGTCGGGCAGGACAGTGGCAACTTCGTCTGTCGCGCCCTGTGCCGGGAGAAGCGCGGTGCCGGCTGGGAGCAGGTCTGCTGAGATCAGGTCGGCTAGTCGCACGCCGTGGTGGGTCCACGAGTGGGCGGCGTCTGATTGCTCGGCGGGAGCCTGTCCTGCTTTGGGGTAGACGGGTGTGTATCCGTGCTCGTTCAGATTTGCGTACGCGTCTCTGACGACGTGGCCCATGAGTCGGCGCCGGGCAGCGAGAAAGGCAGGATAATCCATTTCTTCCCATCCGTCGGGCAGGGCGTGCCAGTACTGCTGGCGGGACAGCGTGTCGGGCGGGAGGTGCTTGGCTGCTAGCTGCGCGGGCCAGTATGTGCGCGGGGAATCGTCGGAGATCGCGATGTTATCGGCCCATTCGACCAGGGCCATGTTCGCGATCTGGTTGATCTCCCTGTTATCGGTTATCTTCAGTTCCGACCGCAGGTAGGCCTTCGGGAAGATGTGGTGGCGCTCGATGCCCTTCTTTGCCGTGATCGCTGGATCGAGCCTGCTGCGGACCTTCCCGGTAGACAGGAGTGCGTCGGCGTCCAGGATGTTGAGAGCCGCGATGTAGGCCAGCAGCGCAGGGGATTTCGAGGCCGATGTTGCCAGCTCGTTCGGTAGCGTGATGGACCGTAAGTCTTCGCAAATCCTGTGACGGTGGCTGCGGAGTCTTGCACGGCCGACGGCTGCGACACGCCGGGGCGGGGTGCGTGATTTGCCGGTGACGACAGTGTTTGCTGTGGTTCGTGGCTGCGGCGGCCGGGGTTCTGGCGGACGCGGACGGTGCCGGGTCGCCGTTCGCCGGCGGGGCGTCCGCTGAGGAGCTGCTGGCGCGGGCGCTGGGAGTCATTGATCGGCAGTCGGCGCGAATCGATGAGCTGGCCAGGCAGAACACGGAGCTGCGGGAGCTGGCTGCCCGGCAGGCTGATCAGCTGGCCGAGGCGAATGCCGCTATCGCGGTGCTGCAGCGGATGCTGTTCGGGAGGTCGTCGGAGAGGTCCGGCCCGGCTCCGGACGGCAGCGATGATGATGATGCGGGTCCCGGTGACGGCGGGAAGCCGGGCAGCGGGAAGAAGAATCAGGTGAAACGCGGTCCTGGGGCGCGTTCGGGGCGGCGGGATTACTCGGGGCTGCCGCGGTTCGAGGTGTTCTGGGACTTCCCGGGCGGCGGTTACTGCTGCCCGGAGTGCGGGGAGCCGTTCGCCGTCCTGGGCGATCACTGGTCCGGGGAGCAGCTGGACTGGCAGGTGATCATCCGCCTGGTCGCGAACTGCCAGCGCCGCTATAAGAGAGAGTGCCGCTGCCCGGGCCCCGTGACGGTGATGGCGCCGGGGCCGCCGAAGGCGGCCGGGAAGGGCCTGTTCACGAACGGGTTCATCGCGATGCTGCTGACGGAGCGGTTCGCGGCCGGGCGGAGCATGAACTCCCTGGTGACGGGCCTGGCCCGGCAGGGGGCGGAGATCTCGCCCGCGACGCTGGCCGGGACGTGCGCGCAGGCGGGGAGGCTGCTGGCCCCGCTGTCGGACGCGATCGCGGAGCGGAACCGGGACTCCTGGCTGCTGCACGCGGACGAGACCACGTGGCGGGTGTTCGCCCCCGGCGACGGCGAGGGGCCGGCGAAATTCTGGCTCTGGGTGTTCATCGGGGCCGACACCGTGTGCTTCGTGATGGACCCGTCCCGGTCGGGGAAGGTCCTGGCCCGCCACGCGGGCATCGACGAGGAGACCGGGCAGCTGCTGCCGGACGCGGACGGCGGGCCGCGCCGCCTGGTGGTCTCCTCCGATTTCTACGCGGTGTACCAGTCCGCGGGCCGGAAGGCCGACGGGCTGGTCAATTTGTACTGCTGGTCCGATTTGAGGCGGTATTTCGTGCGGGCGGGGGACGCGAACCCGGAGCAGCTGCGCCGCTGGTCCGGTGCGTGGCTGGACCGGATCCGGGACCTTTACGCTGCCCATGGCGAGCTCATGGCCGCCTGGCAGGAGGCCGCTGGCCCGCCCGTCCAGGGAAAACAGGCATCCGCCGCCCGGCTGGAGAAGGCGCACGAGACCTGGGACGCCGCGATCACCGTGATCGACGAGACCCGCAAAGAGCAGGCGAAAGGCCCCGGCCTGGCCGAGCCCGCGAAGAAAGCCCTCGCGACCCTGGACCGCGAATGGGACGGCCTCATCGCGCACCGGGACTATCCCATGGCAGGGCTTGACAATAACCAATAACCTGGCCGAGCGGACCATCAGAGGTCCCGTCGTGACCAGGAAGAACGCGGGCGGCTCCCAGAACCCGGGCACCGCCCGCACCGCGGCCTCGATCTGGACCGTCACCGCGACCGCGCAGATGGCCAGGCTGAACATCATCACGTACCTGACCGCTTACCTCGACGAATGCGGCCGCAACGGCGGAAAGCCCCTGTCCGGCGAGGCACTCAGCCGGTTCCTGCCCTGGAACGCCAGCCCCGAGGACCTCCTCACCTGGGCCCAGCCACCGCCGAACGGCAAAACCCCGGATCAGTAACACCGCCACCGGCGTGGCCGCCAGCGATCGCCACGCCGGGTGCCGGCATGCCCTTCCACAGGACTTCCGAGCACTTACCCTGGGAAGGCTGGGTTTTTCTCGCCACGGTGATCGACTGCGCGACACGGAAAATCGTCGGGTGGGCAATGGACGACAACTACAAGACCCCGCTCATCACCAAGGCGATCAGGATGGCCGCCCGCAACGTGAATCTCCCGGGCAATGCCATATTCCACAGCGACCGCGGCAGCAACTACATGTCAGGCGAGTTCGCGAAGGGACTGAAGGAGCTCGGCATCCGGCAGTCCGTCGGGCGAACCGGGATATGCTTCGACAATGCCCTGGCGGAATCGGTAAACGGGACGCTGAAGGTCGAGCTCGTGCACCGCACCGTCTATCCGACCCGCCAGAAGGCGTACAAGGACATTGCGCGATGGATCGAGCTCCGCTATAATAGGACACGTCTCCACTCGGGACTCGGGTACCGGACTCCGCAGGAAGTCATGGACGAGTTCCTGAACGGGCAGGCAGCCGCATGAATTAGCCCGCAAATTGCCTGTCCGGAAAACGCGGAGCAGCTCACTGCCGTCACTGGCCAGCCTCGTCTGGATCCGGAATGTGCAGCAAGGCGTGACTCTGGCTCTACTTCCCGTCGGCAGGCATGCAGGCAGCGGAATATTGGGACCATGGACCAGATTGCCGTGCTGCTGGAGCCCGGCCATGTCCCCGATGAGCTCGGGGGAAGCTATGAGGATGCCTGCGCCGCCCTGGAGCTGCCGCCAGTGCCCAGCGGCTATGCCCTCTACCTCCTCGACCAGATGAACCAGCGGCAGACCCTTATCAGCACTAATACCACCGCTGTGCGTCAGGCGGAACTCGCCTACCGCAACGGCGGCGACGGCGGTGGGGATAGCTGTCGCGGACATTATCGATGTCCGCGACGGATGGCCGGAGGAATACGGGGGCGGGCCGCGCTGCCGGTTCTGCCGGGCCCCTGACCCGACCTGGGTCTACGAGGGCGCGGACGTCGAGGTCCTGTTCGGGGAGCCTCTGCTCGGCTTCACGGGCGAGCCGGTTCCCGTGGTCGGCAGCGAGGTAGTCGGTTGCGTCGACTGGCACGCGTGCGGCGCCTGCCACGAGCTGATCGAGGCCGCGGACCTCGCCGCCTGGCTCAGCCTGCTCGACCGGTACTGCGACCCCGACGTGCCGATGCCCGTGCAGTCAGCGTGGCGCGAGTTCTGGGCCAGCCACCGGCCGCCCGAACCTGCCGCACCCCCGGAGTGGACCCCGGGCCGCCGCCGTCGCGCTGCCTACGAGCTAGCCACCCACTGGGACGACGTCATCGCGACCCTCCCCATCAACGACGTCCGGTTCACCGACGACACTGATGTCCCCGAGCTGGCCGGCGCCGACGCGGCGCCGCCCGCCGCCCGCGCCTACCTCCAGCAGCCCCCGCCAGCCGGCAGGATCCGCCTCTACCCCGCAGGCGGCGATGCGACGATCGTCCGCGCGGACGGAGACGGCTGGAGCCTGGTCGGCCGCACCGGCTCGGTCTCGTTCATGCTCCTCGACACCGACCCCAACACGCTTCACGCCATCTGCTGGAAGGCCTCGCCCTCGCTCCTGGACGGGCTCTCTGGCCTCGCTTCCAGCCTCTGATGACCGCCTCGCGCATGCCGCGCTCCTAGCTCCTCCTCGGACAGCGGGCTCCTGCGGCCAGCCCCGAGCGGATGGTGCTGCGGGCCTCGTCCGCCGGCAGTCCCGCCAGCTCAGCGGCGTTGCCTAGCCCGCTGACGACGGCCAGCGGCGGCAGAAGCCCGGCGGCGACGAGCTGGCCGAGGCTGAAGGCGGCGCGGTTCAGCGTGTCATTGCGAGTTCCCGGCCGGGCGGTGGCGACCAGCAGGGTCTCGTCGCGGAGAGCTGCCATCGCGTACGCCGCTCCCCGCCCGCCGCCGCGCAGGACCGGGACCGGCAGCCAGGCCCCCGACGGCGGCCTGTCCGTGAGCAGTTCGGTGATCCACGGAGGCAGCGGGACAGGCGTGCGCGCGTCCCGGGCGGTGTAGGCGCGCCCGCCGAGCCGGCTGCCGTCGCCGATGACGTAGCCGCCGCCGGCGCGGACGTCGATGTGCAGGCCGAGCCGCCCGGCGGAGTTCCGCACCGCTGAGCCTGGCGTCGCGTAGTACAGGTGGCAGCCGCCGGACGGGGTGTCGATGGCGTAGGTGGGCAGCGGGTACGGCTGTCCATGCTGATCGCACAGATCGGCGAGCGCGTCGGCGCCGGACACGGCGCTCCTGCCCTCAGCGCAGGAGATTTCCCCGGTGCCGTGCGGGACGTCCAGGTCGATGACGACCAGGCCGGAGGGTTCCGCAGGCGATCCCGATGTTGTACGCGGCCTGGCTCCACCAGGCGCGGATGCGTACCGGTTCTGTGGTGGCGTGCTCGTGCCAGCTGCCGCGCAGCGCGGGCCGCTTCCCGCCGGGAACGCAGGGGAACACGTGCCAGCCGCGTTCGGCCAAGGCTAGCGCGGACCGCAACGGGGGCCGGATTCGCATCACCGATGCCAGAGTGTCGGCCATGGAGTTCCCTCCTTGAAGGCGATGGGACAGGAAGACGGTCGAAAGGCCCAAGCGGTCCTGGCCTGCCGGTACAGCGCCGGGCCAGGACCGCGTCAGGGGCGGATCAGATGGCTGCGGCGAGGCGGAGCGCGTCCAGGGCGCTGGTCTCCAGGTCCCAGGCGGCGTCGCCGTCGTGCTGGACCTGGGCGGCGGAGGTGACGGCGTGCATGATCCCGCCCGCCGTGAGCGGCCCGCCGGCGATGAAGTGGTCGAGGATCTCCTTCTGCTGCGCCTCGGTGTACCGCAGCCGGGCCCCGATCACCTCGATGGCCTTGGGCGGGTCGGCGACGCGGTGCCCGGCGTGGGCTTCCGTCTCCCGCACCAGCCGGGCGACGTAGCCGGGGTCGAGGAACGCGGTCACCGCGTCGCGGGCCTTGGCGGTTACGAGCTCGAGCTGCCGGTCGAGGGTGTCGGAGGACCACTGGATGCCCTCGTCCATCCGCTCGCCGAGGTGGACCGCTCGGATCGCGTCCCGGGTGATCGTCATCCCGTTGGCGCAGACCCGGGCGATGATCCGCGGGGTGACGGTGGCCGCGCCGCAGCCGGTCTCGGAGTTGGTGACGACGAACCCGGCGAACACCAGCGGGTTGTCTGCCCCGGATGCCCCGGTGAACGGCGACCGGTACCCGGCCAGCAGCCCGGGCGCGAGGACCTGGACGGCCTCGCAGCGGGCCCGGACGTACATCCGCCGGTCGGTCAGGTCGCAGGTCTCGATCTGGACCGGGTGCCCGGCGCGGCGGATGCCGTCGAAGACGGCCGTCAGCGTGTCGAGGTGGTCGATCTTCTTGTACCCGTCCGACAGCCAAGCCCGGGCGATCCCGGTCTCCCCGCCGGCGCCGCGCAGGGCGCGGATGAAGAACCTCCGGTCGTCCCGCTGCAGCCACCCGTTCACGTTCGCATCGAACAGCGCCGGGTGGCAGTCGCGCGTCCTGCGCAGGTAGGCGGCCGGGATGCCGAGCTTGCCGGCGATCCCCGCATCGCACACGTCGGTCGGCCGGTACCGGCCCTCGGTCATCGTCACCCCGTCCGCCCCGAGCACCGGCATCGTCCCGTCCAGGACCAGGCACCCGCCCTCGGCCCGCACCGACGAGGCCGAGGCGACGACGTCGACCTTGCGCGCCTGCTGATCGCGCAGCAGCGCCACGAGGTCGTCGATGGTGGCGTTCCGCGTGGCCAGCAGGTCGCCGGTGACAGCAGTCATGAGCACGTTCCCTTCCGTGAGCACAGGCGAGACGCCTGCGGCCGGGCGGCGGGCGCCTCCCGGCGGTCACGGAAAGGGCGCCGCCATGGAGGGCGGGCGCGCCACACCGGCGCTCCCCAGCCGGTTGCGCGAACGCCCGGGCGGCGCACCATGACCGCCAACGGGAGGGCACCAGCCCGGGTGCTCGCGGGAGCTCACCTCAAGGAGCTCAGCAGATGTCGTCGCGTCTCGGTGGGCCTCGAAGCCGCGCCGGTCCTGCATGTCGGGTGGCGTACCGGTCGGCCATCGACCGTTCGTGCCTCTGTCCGCGATGTCGCGCAGGGCTGGCGGGTGGCTGGGATATCCCTCGCCGAAGGAGTCACTGAGGCGATTGCGGTAACACAAGACCAACACAACCCCGTTGCCGGACGGCCCGCTAACACGGTTCCAACACGGACGAAACGGTATCTCCCGGTACGAAGCGGCACGGCTGCTAATATGGGGATGTCTTGTCCTTTCCGCAGTTTGCCCAGCTCAGGCATGCCTTCAATGCTGGATCCACTCAGAAGGCACGTAACTACCAGCCTTCTTGTAAGCGGACGGTCAGCGGTTCGAATCCGCTCACCGGCTCCAGGTCAGAGGGGTTGTCGAGCGGTCTGCTCTTCTCGTCGGGAGCCAAACGGGGAGCCAGCGAGTTACGCTCTCTTTATGACCGACACCGCAGCGCGTCGTCGCGGGCACGGCGAAGACGCGATCTACTTCGATGCGACCAAGAACCGATACGTCGGGGGCTGTCTCGCTTGGCTTCGGGCCGGACGGGAATTAAGTCACGCCGGACGCTCGCGCTTCCGCAAACCGCGATCCAGGCCCTCAGGGAGCACCGCAGGCGGCAGGCCGAGGACCGGCTAGCGGCATGGGCCCTGTGGCAAGACCACGGGCTCGTATTCACCTCGACTATTGGTACGCCGCTGGACGCGTCCAGCGTCCGGCGCGAGTTCCGGAAGATCATGGAGGCAGCTGGCCTCGGTGCAGGATGGGCGCCGCGGGACCTTCGGTACACATTCGTGTCCTTGATGTCAGCTGATGGCGTGCCCATCGAGGAGATCGCGCGCCTGGCCGGGCACAACCAGACCGCGACGACCGAGCTCGTCTACCGCCACGAGCTGCGTCCCGTCATCAACACGGGCGCCGAGGTGATGGACCGAATCCTGGCAGGTGGAAAGCATTAGTTACTGGCATGACGGTCCCTGGGCGACTTCGGGGCGCTAACTTTGGCGCCGGGTCGATCGCCATGGCGGCTCGCGCCCGGAGCATGGGTCTCCGGGCTCGCGTCACGGGCGGTGGCAGTGCTGGCATGCCGCGTGCGATATCCTCCGATCGGCGCGGCATCTCCCGGTTGGGAACTGGCCGGTGGCTGCGCGCATATCTGGTCGTTCCGCGCCTGTTGGCGGGTCCGCTGGGCAGTTCCGCCGGTGTCGTCGTAAATGGCGTGACGCTGCTGGCCGGGTGCCGCTAGAACTGGGGTGTGCCAGTCATTTCGCCTGGGCCGGTTCCCGGCTCCACCGCGCTGCCCGCCGGCTTCCCGCATCGGCATGCCTCGGAGGAGGCCCGCTCGATCGCTGAGAAGGGCATGATCTTGCGGGTGCAAGTAGGGTCCGGGGTGCACGGCACCTCGATTACCGGGCAGGATGACCGCGACGAGATGGGCCTGTGCCTGGAGCCGCCGCAGTTCGTCACCGGGCTGGCGCGCGTTCCGGACGGCCGACGGCGAGCTAGCGCCCAGGGTGCGTTTTGGGCAGTATGAGCGGCATACGGCGTGGGACCGTCCGGGCGGGCTGGCGAACCGGTCGGGTGCCGGGGACCTGGACGTCATCATTTACTCCGCGCGAAAGTGGGCACGGCTGGCGCTGGCCGGGAACCCGACCGTGCTGCTGGTGCTGTTCGTGCCCGACGACGAGGTCGTCTTCCGCGATCAGGCGGGCGCGGAGCTCACCGCGAACGCCTGCCGCTTCGTGTCCCGACTGGCCGCCGACCGGTACCTGGGATACCTGAAAGGGCAGAAGGCGGCGATGACCGGCCAGCCGGGCGCGCACACTAACCGGCCGGAACTGGTGGCCGTACACGGGTACGACACCAAGTACGCGATGCATGCCCTGCGGCTCGGGCTGCAGGGCATCGAGCTGCTGACCACCGGGCGCATCACGCTGCCCGTTCCTGAACCGCACCGTGCCTACCTGCGTTCCATCCGCCGCGGCGAGCGGCCGCTGGGCGAGGTCCTGGACGCCATCACCGACGCAGAGGAGCGGCTGGCCCAGCTCCGCGGCAACCCCGGCATCCCCGACCAGCCCGACCGCCAATGGGTCGACGACTGGCTGCACCGCAGCTACCTGAACTTCTGGACCCGGATCCAGTAACCGCCCCAGCACGCCGGAACCGCATTCGGCGCGATAGTGACGCGTTCGGCGCCTGTCAGCTGAGGCGCACAGAACGGATCGTTATTTGGCGTGCTGCGAACGATGTCAGGGTGGCGTTGACCGTGATGGACTGCTCGCGTGGATGCGCTGCTTACGGGTCTCATCGGTGTTGCCGCAACGCTCTTGGGCTCTTTCGCGACGTACAGGGTTTCAGAGCCGCGCGGCCGAGCGCGCGCAGGGATTCGAGCGTGATGCGCGGCACAGGCTGGAGCAGCTGGATGCCTGCAGTTCGTTCGCCGCTGCTCTCACCGAACTCAAGAGAGGGCTCTCACCCTCTGGTTTCACCGGCTGGAGGACCCGGGCGGCCCCGCGGCCCGGGCGGCCCGCATAGAGTGCGATCGCCTGGGTGCCAGCGCGGAAACTGCCGAGTTTCGCGTGCAATTGGTCTCCGGTGACCCTGAGCTGATGAATTTCGCAGACGTTGCCTTCGCCGTCGCCGGTACCATCAGCCGCTCAGCGGACAGGGCCGAGCTGCGCGCTACCGGGGATCAGTTCGAGGCTGCGGTCAAAGAATTCATCCATGCAGCCGCGATGCAAATCCCGGCTGCCCGCCAGCCGTGAGGGCAATGCGCGTGGCTGACCATCCTGACTTCTGCTGCGGTCGCACGCCAATCACTTAGTGTAATCGGCGCTAATGCTCGCTTGCGGTCAGGTAATCGCCTAATGGACGGCTCACGCTTCATGGTCGATTATCGCCTGGCCGCGCAGATGCGGTCGTTGGATGCAGGGAGTGGCTGTGCGTCGTCTGTTGCAGGTGGTTCCCGGCTGCAGTTCGGACGCCTAAGAAAGCCACGCGCGGTGCTGACGGGTGAAGTGATCGGTGGGTGCGGTTAACATCCGTTCCTGTCGTGGCACGGGATCAGAGCCCGTGCCGATGCCGATCGTGGAGTGCAGACTAGTGGCTGATATTGCCGAGGCAGTGGTGGAGGTGCTCGCCGGGCTGGTGGCCGAGGCGCTGCCTGTTATCGCGGCCAGGATTCCGCCTGGCCCCGCGGCGGAGCTGGGCCGGATCGGGGCGCCGCCCGACGCAGCCCGGCCCGACGCTGTTGGATTTCGCGGAGCGGTGGCCCGGGGGAAGGCGCGCGGCGGTGCCGCCATGCAGACGGAGTCACCCGTGGCAGGCGCGCTTGGCGCTGTTGGACCGTTTCTGGCCGAACGGCTGCTCGGCGCGCTCGAGCTGACCGTCTCGGCACTGGACCTAGCTGGCGTGCCGGACCTGTCGTCCTGCCTGAGCCAGCCGCCGACGGGACGAGTTGCCTTCGCGCATGCCGCCGGAGACAGCCAGGCCGTCACCGCGGCGGCGCTGCTGGAACGGCTTCGTCCCGGCGCCGCTGACCTGGCTGCTTCGCTGACCAGGCAGCTCGCCGGTCACCAGCTGGTCGTTCCGCTGCTGGCGGTTCCGCCGGACGCCACAGATGAGGCATCGATCGCGGCGGCGCATGGCACCGCTCACCTCGCGCTGGCCGTGGCGGCGGCGAGTGCCGTCATCGGCCAGCGGCCGCTGCCTGCCCTGGTTGGCAGCCCAGCCGCCGCCGTGGTCGGTGTGGCCGTCGGTGCCGCCGTGCTGCTGCTGCGCGATGCCCCCATGCCCGCCGGGTATGCGGCGGCGCTGCTGGAGAAGGCGAGAAGGGAGTACCGGCTGCCCCGTAGTACCGCTGGGTCGGTGCCGGTGGCTGGGCATCGGTTCGCCCTGGTGGAAGGCGAGTTTCCCGAGGCGGCTGACTTCAGCGTCAACGGACTGGTCGCCGTCGTGCCGGGCGGCGTGGTGATCCGCACCGGGGCCGCGGAAGGCAGCGTGCAGGTGCTGCTCAGGGTCTTTGAGCACGCCGCCGCTGGACGTGCGAGCCTGGGACGAGGTCGTCGAGGTAAGCTGGCGCGCCGCTGCGGGCCTGGCCTCGGTCACGGGGCCGGACGCACCGGGTGTCTGGGGGCTGCGCCGGTCAACGCCGCCGTGGCCCGGAGACTACCGGCTGCGGGTGCACGCCCGTGGCAGGGACGATGCCGACGAGGACGAGGGCTACGAGTTGGCTGTCTGGCCGGCTCCGCCGCACCCGAGATCGTGCACCAGCGCACCGACCGGCTCGGATATCGCCTCCGCGGCGAGCCAGATCCAGGTCGGCCCCAACCGCCGGAAAGCGCGTACCGCTGGGTGCGGCGCAGCATGCTGAGCGTGGCCGCCACCGTTACCGTGGTCACCGGCTCCAACGCAGAGGACGTCCTTCGGGCATTCGGCGCCGATCCGGCGCGGCCGGAGCCCCTGCACCGCAGCAGCTCACGCCGGCCCGCCTGGATGTCGATCGATCCGCTGGTCGCGGTGCTAGAGGCCGAAACCGCCGTGCTCGCCGTCGAGTGCAACGGCTTCCAGGGCGCGGATGAGGCCGTTCTGCGCCGGGCGTCGGCCCGCGGGCGGGCGGCGAGCATGTTCTGGAACGTCAACGCCCTGACGCGACTGTCCTTTGCCGAAGGCGGCCACGTGCTGGCGTCCTTCGAGCCGCCCGAGGACATCAATGCCGGGCCGACGATTGCGGCAGCCCTGGAAGGCCTGGACTTCGATGACTACCGGGACACGGAAGGCAAGGGCCTGGTCGCGGTCCAGCGCTTCACCGGCCGCGGCATTACTGCGCAGGACCTGGACCAGATCCAGGCAGCCGACATTGCCTTCCGGATCGCACCCCGGTCATGACAAGACCCATAGCATCGCCGCACCCGGACCGATCAGCATCCAGCCAGCCTCCCGCGGCGTGCCAGCCAAGCTGGATACGCGCCAGAACTGGATGATCGGTGCACAGCAAGCGCAGAGCATCTGCCGGTTCTCATGCGCGCCGAGTCGGCGATCGGGGCGAGCCTGGCGTCACCCGTATGGTTACGCTCCGTCGACATCCCTTGTTGAGCCCGCATCGGGCGGCCGCCGTCCCCTTCTGAACGGGGCGGGCAGTGGCTCATGCTTATCCGGTAGGTGCGCGGGTGGCGGCGATCGCGATGAGGACGTCGTTGACCAGCGACGGGTTCACGCGGCAGTGCAGTCCGAGATCGACGATGCGGCCGTCCAGGGGTGACCAGAGGCCGGCATTGGGTCCGTGCCCGAGGATCTGGCCTAGGGAGTCGATGGTCGGCTTCCATAGGTTCAGCCAGTTCCTGGCTGGTCCGACGGTAAAGCGCAACTCCATCCGCACCGGCCCCGGCGGGATGGGGCCGGCACCGCTGAGTTGCTCCCAGATCTGCTCCTTGAACGCGGTTGACTGGCTCGACGCGCTGGTGCGGACCGTGTAACAGCATCCGGGTGGCGGGGCGGTCTCCGCGGGGACGGCGCGCTCGATTCTGACCAGGGAACTGCCGGCGTGCTGCTTGGCGCCCCAGACGCAAGCCAGCGCGCCCGTGCCGGCCCGGCTGAGCCGCGCGGCCAGAGGGAGCAGACAGTTGTCGAGGTCGCGCTGGTCGAGGAGCGCGGCGGGACCGGGCAGGCCGACGTCCAGCCGCAGCGCGAGCGGGCCGCTGAGCTGCTCAATGCGCGGGCGGAGAAGTGCCTCAGCCACGTCAAGGTACCCGGAGAGGCGGACCTGGTCCTGATCTCCGGCCCGGTTCCAGCTCGCCAGCCTTGGCGAGACCGGCAGGCGCACCACTTCCAGCCGTGCCCTCACTCCTGCAATTATCTGAGAACGGGCAGGGCCGTAACTGAACGACGTCTCGATGCGCGAGCCGGCCTATGCCCGGCGCCATGGCGTGGCGGGATCGGGCGCGGCACGTTGCCGCCTCAGGCGGCGCGGGCGTGCCATGACGCGCCGGGAAGTCACCCACTTGCCTCGGATCTCGGTGAGTGCGCCGCGAGACGATGCCGGGCTGCACTGAGGCGGGCGCGCCGTCGCCCATGGTTCACTGAAGGCCTGGATCTCGATCAGGATCGAGGGGTCGACTACGCGTTCACCCTTGTGCCCCGGCGGACGTGCCAGATGCGGCCCCAGGCGCGTGACGGGTGCGGCTCTTACGAGTGAACAGGAACCTCGTCACGAATGTTCACTGCCAGAACGTTTGTTGTGTGGCGTCCTTCCCTTGACCTCCTCCATGCGAACGAGGTCCTAACTGTCGCCGGGTGTGGCTGACTGTGGCTAGGTGCCAGTTCAAATGCAGATATCGAACGCTCCAGCAGTATCAATGTAGCCCGAAGGAGGCCGCCATTGGCTTCCAACATGGCTCCCGCTTTCGTGCGGCGGCCACGCTCGATTGCTTGGACGCCAGGACACCTCGCGACTCAGCGTCCGGCTAGGCCGGGCCCGGCTCGCGCCTGTATCGCCGAAACCCAGTCATTGCACGGCTGGCCCAGATCGAGCGGAAGCTAGGCGCGTACTCAGCCACCTCGCTGAGCGACTGGTCATGACCCCCAGGCGTCCGAATGAGCAGAACCCGGGCGTGGAGGCGGAGTTCGCCAAGGACGTAGCGGCCTTCGCCAGCACCCGCGGCGGCCTCATCGTCTACTGCCGGGCTGGGCAGTGGTGGCGAGGCTGGCGGTTCGGGCAAGGAATTCCGTACAGCGGGCGAAGGCAGGCATGATGCCGTGTCTGGCCTGACTGATAGGCGCAGTAGCGGCCAAGCTCCCATTCTCGTGCCCGCTGGGTGGGGCTTGGTGGTCCTTGGGCAACGGCCGGGCGAATCGGCCCGCGGTTGGCGGCCAGGTAAGGATGACCGCAGAGGTGAAGGCTGCGCTGTTCTATGTCGACGGGCCCTCGTCAACGCCAATCACCTGCACACGGTCGCCTGATAGCAAGCGTTCGTGCAGTCAGGCCGTGACGTCCCGATAGCTGGCGGCATCTGCGCGACGGCTATGGCACACTGGGTCCTGTGGCGGCCTTTGATGTGACAAGACCGAATACTGCCCGTATGTATGACTACTGGCTCGGCGGCAAAGACAACTTCGAGGTCGATCGCGAGGCGGCCGAGGCGGTCAGAGCCAGCCGTCCCGATGTCGCCGACCTGGCCCTTGAGAATAAGAAGTTCCTGACGCGCGCCGTCGGCTACGTGGCAGGCCAGGGAGTTAGGCAGTTCGTCGATGTGGGCTCCGGGCTGCCTACTTCCCCGCTGCGCGCGCCAGGTGCCAGCCCGTTCTGGCTGGCCACCCACGAGGCCGCGCGGGCCGTCGAGCCGGACGCGATGGTGGCCTACGTCGACAGTGACCCCGTGGCCGTGCGGCATTCGCAGGCGCTGCTTGTCGATGGATGCAAACGGGTCGTGGCCACCCAGGGGGACTTGTCTGATCCTGGCGCCGTGCTCGCCGATGAGGAGATTCTCGGCGCGGGGCTTGAACTGGCTGAGCCAGCATGCGTGGTCCTGGGATGCGTGCTGCATTTCGTTCCGCCCGACACCGCGAGGCGGACGATCGCGGCGTTCACCGGCGCCATGGTGCCTGGCTCATACTTGATCATCTCCGTCGGCTTCGACGGCAGTCCGGCGCCCGACGGCGATTTCGCCGACACCTACAACGCCCAAGCGGGCCCGGTGATCCACCGACAGTCGCGCGAGGGGATCAACGCGCTGTTCGGCGGGTTGGAAGTCATACCTCCCGGCGTCGTCGACGCTGCGGCGTGGCGCCCTGAGCAGGCGGATGCCGCGCGGCCGGAGCGCGTCGCGACGATCTTGGCCGGTGTTGGGCGCACGCCCTGAGGCGTTCCAGGGATCGTCGACAAGGTGGTCCGCGATCTGGGTTCCCCGCTCGCGCAGCCACCTGGTCTCTTCCCCGACACTCCTCGTACCGGAAGCGGCCCACTCGTCATACCCCTGCTCCCACGCGAGTTCGACGACGTAGTCGACCTCATAGGAGGCCCGCAGGTCACGGGGGCCCTGGGCGAGGCACCGGCTTACTTCAACCTGCTGTCCTTCCTGCCGCCAGCCGAGTATGGCGCCCTGCTGGATGCCGCGGGCTTCGGTCCGGATGAGAGCCCGGCCGCGGTCACCGGAACGGCTGACCCGCTGCTGTTCGACTGGCGCCGGGCGCATCAGCCGGTCAGGTGCGACGCCGGCCAGCGGGCTGCGCTGGCCGCCTGCCTTGAGACGGCGGCGATCTCGTTGTCGGACGTTGCCTGATCGAGGTGAAGACAGCGTTCGATCCGGCCATGTGCATGGGCCACTGGCTTAGCCAAGTGCTCGCCTGCGCGCTCCTCGACTGGGGCGACGCGCTGGGCGTGGACACGGTAGCGATCTATCTCGGGGGGCAGGCGCAGATGGTCTCGGAGTCCCTGACCCTCGTGCTCGCCGCGGCAACAGCGGGAATAGCGCCCACGCTGGAAGATCTTCGCGCCGACTTCCGCAGCGCGATGCAGGCGGACGTGGACGAGTCGTTCGCCGTGCGAATGCGCCAGCGCTATCCGCCGTTCGTGACGCCTGCTCCGCAAGCCCCGGCGACGCAACCGCACCAAGTGATTGCCTGCACGCCATGCACGTCGGTTTCGTTTACGGCAGTCGCGCTGGGTCGGGTTCCCGCAGGTCAGACCAGTTCGAGAGTGTGAGGACATCGAGCTAGGTCTGGCGGAATCCGGGGCGGTTGGTGGTTTGGCTCTGGTTCCGGAACCTCCCGATCTAGAGGCTCATGTGGCTATTCGCCTGCGCCGTCGAGATCTGATAGCAGGTCGGCGAGCTCGCCCGAGCCCTGGCCGACATCGCCAGCGGGCAGCAGGCGCTATTCGCATCACGAGGCACCACCCGCCGCGCCCGGCGCGCCGTGGCTGCCCGGATCCTGCACCGCCTGATCACTAGGTTCACGATGCTCGCCGCCGCCGCGAAGCGCCGCTAGATGGAGCGCCCCAGACGTCACCCCTGTTCGAGAGGCGGGCCTGAGCGGGGCTAACGCGGATTTCCACACAGGACGTTCGGGGCAACCTGGCCGCTTGGTCGCTTAGCGGCCAGTCAGGAGGCGGTGGGTTTACCTGCTGGAATGTCCCTGGCTGCCGTCTCCGCGGGGTGCCTGGTGTTGCGGGGTCGCGGCATGGGAAGACGTGATTGTCATTTGTTATGCATGCGTGATGATGCTGCCGGATGCCTAGTTTGCCGGGTCTAGCGCGGGACAGATCATGACATTCATGCAGCGGGAGGCATGATCCGGGCAGCCGGCGGGCGGCCACGCGGGGACAGCTCATATGGCATGCTTTCCATGTGACAGCGAGATCGGGGCAACATGCCGGGGCGGAGTGGTTCACCTCCCCGCAGCAGGTGAACCAGCGGCGTTATGAGGCGCTGCGCGCCTATTTCACCGAGGGCTTGACGTACGAGCAGGCCGGGGCCAGGTTCGGTTACACCCGGTGGGCGATGATCAACCTGGTCCGCGATTACCGGGCCGGGAAGCTGGAGCTGTTCGCCCCGCCGCGAAAGCCCGGCCCGCCGCCGGGGGCGTCTCCGGTCAAAGAGCGGGCCCGCGGCCGGGTGATCGAGCTGCGCCGGCAGGGGCTGTCCAGCTACGAGATCTCCGCCCGGCTGTCGGCGGAGGGCGCCCCGCTGAACCGCACCTCGGTCGCGGAGATCCTCGCCGAGGAAGGGTTCGGCCGGCTGCTGCGCAGGCCAGAGTCCGAGGCCAGCATCAGCCCGGCGACGGCGGGCCGGGACGCGAACTTGCCCGCTGCGAAGGTCCTGGACTTTGCCGCCTGGCCGGAACGGCTGGACACGACCAGGGCCGGGCTGCTGCTGGCCGTCCCCGACCTGGTTGCCCTGGACCTGCCCGCGCTGGCCGGGGCGGCGGGCTACCCTGGCACCCGCGTCATCCCCGCGATCAGCTGGCTGCTGTCCCTGCTCGCGCTCAAGCTCACCCGCACCCGGCGGGTCTCCCACGTAGACGACCTGCTGTCCGATCCCGCCGCCGCGCTGTTCGCCGGGATGGGCGTGCTGCCGAAGAAGTCCGCGCTCACCAGCTACAGCTACCGGCTGTCGCACGGCCACCAGCAGAAATTCCTCGCCGCCCTGGACAAGCAGATGATCGGCAGCGGGCTGGCCAGCGGCGGGGAAGCGATCTTCGACCTGGACTTCCACGCCATCATGCACTGGGGCCGCGACCCCGCCCTCGAGAAGCACTACGTGCCCTCCCGGTCTCAGCGCGCCCGCTCGGTGCTGACGTTCTTCGCCCAGGACACCGGGACGCACAACCTGGTCTACGCCAACGCCGACATCTCCAAGGCCACCCAGGCCCGGGAGGCCGTCGCCTTCTGCGACCACTGGAAAGCCGTATCGGGATCAGACCCGAAAATGCTGATCATGGACCAGAAGGTCACCACCCAGGAAGTCCTCGGCGAACTGGACGAGCGCGGGGTCAAGTTCGCCACCTTGCGGATGCGCTCCTCGTCCCTGGTGAAATACATCAACGGCCTGGCCGGCAAGGACTTCACGACGATCACCCTGGACCGGCCCGGCCCGCACAACAAGCCCAGGGTCCACGAGGACCCCGCCGTGACGCTGACCAGCTACCCCGGCACCGTCCGCCAGCTGATCGTCACCGGCCTGGGCCGCGAGCAGCCCACCGTCATCATCACCAACGACAACCAGATCAAGACCAGGGCGCTCGTCACCCAGTACGCCAGGCGGATGACCATCGAACAGCGGCTCGCCGAGATCATCCGCGCCTTCTGCGCCGACGCGCTGTCCTCCACCGTCAACCTCAACGTCGACCTCGACGTGGTACTCGCCGTCCTCGCCCAGGCCCTGACCGCCGCCCTGCGCGCCCGCCTGCCCGGCTACGCCACCGTCACCCCCGACACCATCCAGCGACGGTTCCCGGAAACCCCCGGCCAGGTCATCACCACCCCCGACGCCGTCACCGTCCGCCTCGAACGCCGCGCCTTCTCACCCGTCCTCCGCTCAGCAGATCTGCCACCAACCACCCCCGTCCCCTGGTGGCAAGGCCGGCCCATCCGCTACGAATTCGCCTGAAAGTTGCCCCGATCCTCCTGCGTGGAAATCGGCGCTAACGACGGGTGAAAGTGACGTGGGTGACGCCGCTGGGGGAGCTCACCGACTCGATGGCGAAGCGCTCCTCCAGGCCCTCCAGGCCGTCCCAGAGGGACTCGCCGCGGCTGAGGAGGATCGGCACGAGCGCGATGTGCATGTGGTCGATCAGGTCAGCGGCGAGGAACTGGCGGATGGCGGTGGGGCCGCCGCCGATGCGGACGTCGAGGCCACCCGCAGCGTCCTTGGCCGCCGCGAGCGCCTGCGCGGGGCTGGCGTCGATGAAGTGGAAGGCGGTGCCGCCCTTCATCTCGACCGAGGGCCTGACGTGATGGGTGAGCACGAAGACGGGGGTGTGGAACGGCGGCTCCTCGCCCCACCAGCCCTTCCACTCCTCGTCGGTCCAAGGCCCGCGCTGCGGGCCGAACTTGTTGCGCCCCATGATCTCGGCGCCGATGCCCGGCCCCCAGTTGCTCGCGAAGGCGTCGTCGATGCCGGTGCTTCCGCCTTCCTGGCCCGTCATGACGTGAAATGAACGAGTGTCCATGAACCATCGCATCAGCCGGTCGCCGGCATGCCCGAAGGGTGCCTCCAGGCCCTGGTCAGCACCGGTGCTGAAGCCATCGAGGGAGACGGAAATGTTGTGAACGCGAACTAGTGACATATCGCGTAGACCTCCGGTCGAAGCTGAACTCATCGGTGCTCATGAGTGGTCGTAGCCTGGACTGCAGTCTCGACACCTGAGTACCCTTGACACCAGCACCGGCAAACGGCTGGCGCACAAGGGCTGAGGGCCTCACCTGGAGGTCCGACTGATCGATTACCTCGCTCCGTACGCGCTTTATGCCTACGACCCCGGCCTCGACACCGGCATGATGCAGATGCGGCTCGGTTCATTCCATGGCAAGCACCACCTTCGCCCCGCCTTCCAAGTGGACCGCTCCCACGATGAGGCGTGGTTCGATTACTTCTACGAGCAGTTCGTCTCGATGTGGAACGCTGGTGACCCCTACGACCTCATCACGGGGGAACCCGGTCCGTGACCGAAAGGCGTCAGCGGATCGATCCGGCTCGGCGATGTATGGGGCTGAGGTACATAGCTCGCGAGGCGGCTCGGCTTGACCTGGGCCGACGGCGGCGGGATGACCTGTCTTCGGCCACGCCGCAACGGGAAGCTACCGCTACGGCGTGCCCGACACGTGCTAAGTCACCTCGGCAGGTAGCAGTGGGCTACGAAAGCACCGTCGAGCCTCATTAAGCCCTTTCCTCGACGACGTGCGCGGCAAGTTCCCCGAGTCGCGGGTGCTGTTCGCCGACGAGTCGGGCGGGGCGATGCACCCGGGCACGATCCGGAACCGGCTGCGTTACCTGATGACCCGGGAGGGCCGGCCGCGGGCCGAGTGGTTCAGCCCGCACGCGATGCGGCGGGCGTGCGCGACGCACAACTACGAGCGCGGCGTGGACCTGGTGGCGATCCAGCAGATGCTCGGTCACTGGACGGTGAGCTCGACGATGCGGTATGTGCCGTTACGTCGGCGACGTTCATCGAGGACGCGTATCGCCGTGGGGTCTCCGGGACGCTCGGCGAGCCGGCCGGAGAGGAGCCTGCGGCGTGAGGATCCGGTGGCGGCTGCGCATGGCCGCGGCCCGGCGTGAAGTGTGGACTGGCGCCCAGCTGCGGCGGCTGCTGGCCGAGAGGGCCGGGCTGGAGCTGTCGTCGGCGTCTGTGTCGGCGCTGTTCAGCAAGGAGCCTGCCCAGGTGAAGCTGTCGACCCTGGCGGCGCTGTGCACCGCACTGGACTGCACCCCCAACGACCTGTTGGACGTCGACGCCACCCCGGTCCAGCGGCCCGCCACCCCTGCGAGGTCGCAGGCGGTCCCGGTCAAGGCGGTGTCAGCCCGCGGCCGGTCCCTGCCACCGGTCTGAGGCGGGCCCGGCGTGGGCAAGAAGCAGCGGGACTGCGCCGGATGCGGCGCTCCTGTCGGGATCATCGGCCGCGAGCACTGCTGCCTGTGCGAGCGGAAGATCCGCGAGGCCGCGGCGAAGGAGGAATGCCCGGCCTGCGGGAGCAGCGGGACCCCTGACGCCGAACGGCATCTACCAGGCGGTGGCCCGCGCGGGGGAGAGGGTCATGACCGACACTCCCTGACCCCCGGCGGCGCGCCGTCGGCACGCACAGGAGACAGTCCGTGCGGGATAGTGCCATGACACTAAGCCCGGCGTGCGCGCTGGAGGCGGGATGCTCGCCATCGTGGCTCCAATGACGCGGACAACCGAGCCCAACGTCACGAGTAGTGGCCGCCGGGCCGAGATACGGCGCGCGTAGCCGATCTGAGCGCCATAGTTTGTCTGCAGGAGGTTTCGTCTGTTCCGCGCCGAACGTGGCTTTCTGCACGCGAAAGCTAATGATGTCGGCGGGAACGCCGACCACTACCAGTATCAGGCCCGCTTGATGTCGGCTGCCCAAGGAATGACGGTCGTCCACGCCCATCACGGTTCCGTTGTCGCTCAACCTCGGACCAAGGTGGTGGAGACCAGGCAGACCGTTCTCAGGCCTCCGAGCGCACTGGCGTTCCCCCTGCCCAGGTGACCCAGGTGACCTGGGCAGGCTCAACGACGACCGGGGCGGGATGCTCGGTTCCGACGGCGTCCTTGATCCTCAGCTCGTAGCGCCCGGCCCGGAGCGACCCGAATACGGCCGCGGTCGTGGTAATTCTGGGCCCTTGCCGCTCCCACACCGCAGTGTGGGAGCCGTCCCACTCGGTACCCGCGGCGCGGATCTCGATCTCCGCCCCGGCCAGCTCGCGCGGAGTGTAGATCACCGCGGCGCCCGCGTCGCCGCCGATGTCGACGATGACGATGCCGGCGGCGTCGGGCGGTTGCTCTGGCGGTGGCATGTCCATGTGCTCAGTTCATCCTTGCGTAGGCGACGATATTGGACAGGTAATGACCGGTGGCCTCGTCGAAGGCGCCGCCGCAGGTGATCAGGCGCAGGGCCTGGTAGGGCTCGGGCCCGTAGACCTCGCTGGCCGGGAAGTGCGCCTTGGAGTACTCCTGCACCGAAGTCACTGTGAAGTGGACCGTCTCGCCGTTGGCGAGCGTCACCTCGACCGCGTTGCCGGGGGCCAGGAGGCCGAGATCGTAGAAGACCCCAGCCGCCTGGTAGGAGTCGACGTGGCCGACGATGATGGCCGACCCGACCTGCCCCGGCGCCGGCCCGAGGTCGTACCAGCCGGCCTCGTGGACGCCTGCGTCAGTGAGAGGTGGCACCTGGATCGCGCCGTCGGCGTCGAGTCCCTCGTCGACGATCTTGGTAGAGACATGGATGGCGGGGATCTGCAACCGTACAGGGGGCGCCGTCGGTGGCGGCAGCCTCCCCGGCGCCACGGCAGACAGGGCGAGCGGCACCGGAGGGCGGGGAGCGGACGCGGCCGCGCTGGGACCGGGCGGGCCGCCCGGTGCCAGCAGGACCAGGATCAGGGCGGCGATCCCCGCCAGCGCCGCCCCGCCACCACCGAGCTCGGCGAGAAGCCAGGCTCGGCGGAGTGATGCATTGCGGTCCCGGCGGGCTGGCCGGGGGGCCTCAGGCCTCATCGGCGGTGCCGGGTACCGCCATGGCCTCGGAGCCGTTCGCGTGCGCCAGGTTGCGACCGCTCTTCCGGTGCCCGACGACGGCTGCGGCCAGGCCAGCGGTGGCGAGGGCGGCGGCGCCGGTCGCCAGCGGGACCCGGTCGGCAAGACCGGCGGCACCTCCGCCGCCAGTCTGGGGCGCGCCCGTGGGCATCGGTTCGCCGGTATTCCCGACCGGAGTGGTTGACGGGGTGTAGTAACCGCTGTAGGGCACCGGCATGTACGGGAAGGACGAAAGCAGGTTGATTCCCGAGCTGGGGGCCCCGTCGGTGATCTTGGAGGCCGCCGCATCAGGCGTGTAGCTCTTGTTCACTAGGGGATAGGTGAGGCCGGCCAGGGCGCGAAGCTCGATCGTGACGACGTCGTCCTGAAGCCGCCTGCCGTTCGGGAAGCCGGCCGCGTCTCCGCCGACCAGGCCAGCCGGGTTGGGCGACCGCGTCGGCGGGATGGCCATGTTGAGCCGGAGCAGGTCAGCCTGGATCTTGCCGCCGGCGGTAACGTTCTGGAAGCCGGGCACGATCCCCGGCGGGAGGCCGGTCAGGAAGATGGCCACCAGGTCCGCCCGCTGCTTGGCCGACGGCAGCGGCTGCAGCTTGGCGTTCAGCGCCATGAGGTTGGGGAACACGCCAGGGTACAAGGCTGGCAGCAGGTCGGCCAGCAACGGAAAGGAGACGTCGCTGACGAACTGGCTGTCGTTGAACGGGCAGCTCGCGTTCCACCTGTCCTTCATCCCGAGCGAGATCAGCACCTCGTTGACCAGCGGCATCCCGAGGCGCGACACCTGCTCGTAGGGCCCGGAGCCGTCGAAGTGACCCTGCGAGGGGTCAAATATCTGCGCCTTCTGGCGGCTGGCGGAGGCATAGACGCCGATGACGGCGGTGGACTTGGCGGGGTCCGTCGGGTTGGAGCCGTCGGAGGTCAGCATCTCCTTCGGGATCTGAAGGGCGATCGTGTGGACGTTCGAGGCGCCGAGCGTGTTGATCCCCTCGTGCATACCGAGTGCGCCGCCGCCGGCGTGCAGTGAGGCGAAGGGCCGCAGGTCAGCGAGATCGAACACCGCGCCGAGATCGACGAAGAATGCATCGGCCCGCTGGCCGGCGAACACCTTCTCCCCGGTAGCGAGAGTCTGGACGGCAGCGTCGGCGAGCAACGAGTAGTTCGGGGTGGACAGCGGGCCGATGTTGCAGGGCGGGCACGGAAGCGAGGAGCCCACGATGGTCGAGTTGCCCCCCTCCACCTTGGTCACGTCGTAGGTCTGCCTGCGGTTCCAGGTCGTGTCACTGAGCGAGGTGATCGCCCCGGTGTTGTACAGGAAGCCCGCCGCCGGGTTCGGCGCCGCGGTGCTGAAACAGAACTGGTAGCTGATGTCGGTCTGGGTGCCGGAGTTGGAGATGTTGATCTCGTACCTGACGTCGTCGCCGAACTGGTAGAAGTTCGGCCCGCCCGCGGGCGCCTCGAGCGGGATGAAGTTGGCTATGATGGTCACTGTGTCAGGCGAATCCGGGCTGACAAACGCATAGACGTCGGTATTGTCGGCAACGGGGTCGCTGGAGATATACGGCGCTTCACGATGCGATGACACGTTTTACCCCTGGATAAGTCGTACGGCTGGAAGTGGTAGCGGGCCGAATTGGTACGGCACGAAGCGGCAGGAGAGATACCGGAGAGACTCCAAGCCGGTCTAAAAAGCGGAGCGGCGCGGTCCGGCGGTGTCCTTAGGCGGGCGCGGCGGTCAGCCGACGGCCCGGTAGAGCTTCGCGGCCAGATGCGGATCGCGGAAGGTCACCTCGCTGGTGCCCATGTACACGCCGATCTCGCCGGTGCTGAGATTCTTCACGTGAGCGACCAGTGGGCCGTCCAGGCTGGCACCCGTCGGGAGGGCAGCGCTGTCCGACGCGGGCGAGCGATCTGCCGCGCTGGCATCTGGCGCCTTGGGTGCCAGGCCCGCCGGGACGGCGCCCACGAGGCCTACTCCCACGACCGCAAGCGAACCGTTCCGCAGGAGCCCACGGCGACTCACATTTTCCATTTCCCGTCCTCTGCTGGCGGTGGATCTGACGGCCGAGATATAACCCGCCGTCGGATACCGTAAACTGCGCTGGCTGCGGTCGATCACGTTATTCCCCAAGGACCTTGATCAAGTGATTCCCCAGGTCACGGATCTGTCCGTACCTTAACTGGTGCTCGTCTTCCCTGTGGAGACGACACGCGAGGGGCTTTTGTTCGGGCGGTAGTTCGGCCCGTTCATGAAGCACTGGTGGCTGTTGTCGATGAACCCCGGGCAGAATAAGCAACGAACCGAAATAAGGCCGCTTATATAACTAACAATCGTTCTATTGCGCGCCCGCTGACCCGGAGCACGGGCGCGAACGACGTGGTGCGGGCAATCGATCACCTGCCGGGCGGCTGCCCGCACGTCACCCGGGCTGCCATCGTCCGCCACCCAGCAAGCCGGCTGCGCTGGCGGCTCTCGCGCTGGCTTAACCTGGACGGCACCGCCAAGGCCTCGCCGACCCGGGGGCGCGCGGCGGCCGCCCATCGGAACCGCGCCTACCTTAAGCGGCGCGACAGCGAGCTCGGCAGCCGTCCCCGCCACGGCCCTGCGCGCTGCCGGCGGCTACGAGCCCGGCGTCGCCCCCACGCCTCATGGATGACTGATCTCCCACGACTGCCGCGTCCGACCGGCGCCCTGGCGCGGCAGTCGGCTGAACCTGGCTCACCGGGCCGGGAGCTGCTCTGGCCCTGGCTCATTGCCAGACGTGCCGTGCGATGAAGCGTGTTGCGGTTTCCGGTTCACTGGCAACGGGCGGCTTGCTTCGCCCGGATCGCAGGCTGGCGCGCCGAGGATTCATCGTTTATCGTCGATAAGCGATGAATAGTGAACGGCGAGGACCGCTGGACCGGGCGACTGCGGCAGAGTACGCGTCATGGTTCCGGGCGCTCGCGGACGCAACCCGGGTGCAGATCGTGTCGCTGCTGGCCCGCCGGGGCGAGCCGATGACAGTCGGCGCGATTACCGCGGAACTGGAGGTCAGCCAATCTACGGTGTCGGAGCACCTGAAGATCCTGGCCGGAGTCCGGTTCGTGCTGGCCGAGCGGCGGGGCACGGCCGCGTACTACCGGGTCAACGACGCCTGCATGGAGTGCTTCCCGTCCGCCGCCGACATCGTCGTGGGCCGCCCCGTCCCTGCAGCCCCGAACTGCTGACCCCCACGGAACCTGGAGGTATCCCGTGCCCGATGACAAAGAGCAGGCCCGCTCCTTGGTGGTGGCCCGCTACAGTCGGCTGGCCCGCGAGGCGGCGGCCGGCGGTCAGGTCACCGACGGCGAGGGCTGCTTCGGGTGCCGCCGCCTACGACGACACGGCAGGGCTGCCGGATGCCGCACTGCGGGCGAGCCTGGGCTGCGGCAACCCGGTGGCGGTCGCCGCGCTGGAGCCTGGCGAGGCGGTGCTGGACCTGGGGTCCGGCGGCGGCATCGACGTGGTGCTGTCGGCCCGGAGGGTCGGCCCCTCCGGGCGGATCTACGGCCTGGACGCCTCGCCGGACATGATCGCCTTGGCCCGGGCGAACGCCGCCGCCGCGGGCGCGGGGAATGTTGAGTTCCTGCAGGGCGGCATCGAGGACGTCCCACTGCCGGACGCGCACGTCGACGCGGTGATCTCCAACTGCGTGATCAACTTGTCTGTGGACAAGCCGCGGGTGCTCGCCGAGGCGTTCCGGGTGCTGCGGCCCGGCGGGCGGCTTGGGGTCAGCGACGTCATCGCTGCCGAGGACGCCGACCCGGCCGAGCGGGCCGAGGCGGAGCGGCGCGTCGGCTGCGCCAGCGGGACGGTGACCGCCGCGCAGTACCGCGACCAGCTCCTGGCGGCTGGGTTCACCCGGGTCAGGATAACTCCGGCTGCGGGTGCCGGGGGCGGCCTGTCCTCGGCGGTCATCCAGGCCGTCCGGCCCGCCGCCCCCGTCGGCGTGCTGATCCGGCCGATGCGGCCCGCCGACGCCGCCCAGGTGCTGGCGGTCTACCAGGCTGGCCTGGATACCGGCCAGGCCAGCTTCGAGAGCGCGGCGCCGGGCTGGGAGGCGTTCGACGCCGTGAAGCTGCCGCTGCACCGTCACGTCGCCGCCGACGCGGCCACCGGTCGGGTCGTCGGCTGGACGGCCGTCTCGCCGGTGTCGAGCCGGGCCGTGTACGCGGGGGTGGTCGAGCACAGTGTGTACGTGGACCCGGCCCGGCAGGGGCAGGGGATCGGCCGGGCGCTGCTGGCGGCGCTGGTCGCGTCGTCGGAGGACGCGGGGATCTGGACTATCCAGTCCTCGGTGTTCGCGGAGAACACCGCCAGCCTGCGGCTGCACGAGCAGGCCGGGTTCAGGGCGATCGGGGTGCGGGAGCGCGTCGGCTGCCACCACGGCCAGTGGCGCGACACGGTCCTGCTCGAGCGGCGCAGCCGCGTTGCGGGCACCGGCTGAGGCCGGCGCCGCTTACGAGGCGGCGGCCAGGCGGGGGGCGAGGAGGCGTACGCGGCGGTCCAGGTCGGCCAGGGCCGCGTCGAAGCTGTCCGGGTCGCCGGCCGGGACCGGGTCTGGGACCGACCAGTGCAGCGCGGCCTGGCCGCCGAGTTCCTCGTGCGCCAGGTCGCAGACCGTCACGAGGAGGTCGCCGTCGTGGCGGACGTCGGCGAAGTGCCGGGGGCGCAGCCGGGGCAGCGGCAGCCGGCGGCGGGCGGCGGCGTCGATCGTCCCGGGGGCGATCCCGGCGGCCGGGCGGGTGCCGGCCGATGCGGCGGGCACGGTGCTGGCCTGCCGCCACAGCGCGGCGGCCAGGTGGGAGCGGGCGGAGTTGGCGGTGCACACGAACAGCACCCGCCGCGCCGCGCGCCCGGGCGGCCCGGCGAGGGCGTCCAGCGATCCGGGGACCAGCCGCAGGTAGGTTCGCCGGCGGTCGCCCTCGGACCGGTGGCGGGCGACCATGCCGGCGTCCTCCAGCACCCGCAGGTGGTGCGCCAGGAGGTTGGACGGCATGGCCAGCATGGCGGCCAGCTCGGAAGGCGAGGCGTCCCCGTCCGCGAGGGTGTCGGTGATCGCCAGCCGGGCAGCGTCGGCGAGCGCGGCGTGCATCGCCGCGCGCCACCCCAGGTCACTAGTTACCTCAGCGTTCATTGACTCAATATTGACTGAGTCATATCCGGTCCGTCAAGATGGCCGCGTGAGCAACCGATCATCCCTGGGGCGGCGGCTGGCCGCGGAGTTCCTCGGCAGCGCGTTCCTCGCCGCGATCGTGATCGGCTCCGGGATCGCCGCCCAGCGGCTGTCCCCCTCCGACACCGGGCTGGAGCTGCTGGAGAACTCGGCCGCGACCGCCGCCGGGCTGTTCGCGGTCATCCTCATGTTCGGGCCGGTGTCCGGCGCGCACTTCAACCCGGTCGTCTCGCTGGCGGACGCGGCCCTGGGAGGCATCTCGTGGCGGGACGCGCTCGCCTACCTGCCGGCGCAGGTGGCCGGCTGCGTGAGCGGGGCGGTCGCGGCGAACCTGATGTTCGGGCTGTCGGCGGTGTCGGTCTCGGTGAGGCACCGGGCCAGCGGCGCGCACGCGCTGTCGGAGGTGATCGCGACGGCGGGGCTGCTGCTGGTGATCTTCGCGCTCGCCCGGTCCGGCCGTGCGGCTACGCCCCGGCGGCGGTCGGCGCCTACATCGGGGCCGCGTACTGGTTCACCTCCTCCACTAGCTTCGCCAACCCCGCGATCACGATCGGCCGGATGTTCTCCGCCACCCTCGCGGGCATCGCGCCGTCGTCGGCCCCGGTGTTCATCGCCGCGCAACTCGGCGGGGGCATCGCCGGGGTGCTCCTCATCAGGTTCCTGTACCCGTCGCGGTCCCCTGCGCAGGCAGCCGACTCCGTCGTGCAGCACGAGGACAGCATCCCGGCCAGCAGCGTCAATTAACGGAGGTACCGGTCATGCACATGATCGCCATCGGGGGCAGCGATGCCGGGATCAGCGCCGCGCTGCGCGCCCGCGAGGTCGACCCGGGCGCAGAGGTCACCGTCGTGGTGGCCGACGCCTACCCGAACTTCTCCATCTGCGGCATCCCCTACTACGTCTCCGGCGAGGTCCCCCACTGGCGCAACCTGGCGCACCGCACCATCGCCGACCTGGAGGCGGCGGGGATGGCGCTGCGGCTGGACACGACCGCCCGCCGCATCGACATGGCCGGCCGCAAGCTGCTCCTGACCGGCACCGGCGGTGCCGAGGACATCGTGGCCTGGGACCAGCTGGTGATTGGCACCGGCGCGGTTCCCGCCCGCCCGCCGATCGCGGGACTGGACGCGCTCGGCCCCGCCGACGGGGTGCACCTGCTGCACTCGATGGACGACACCTTCGCCGTCATGCGCACCCTGGAGGAAACGAGCCCGGAATCAGCGGTGATCGTCGGCGCCGGCTACATCGGCCTGGAGATGGCCGAGGCACTGGCCGCCCGCGGACTGGCCGTAACCCAGGTCGAGCAGCTCCCCGAGGTGCTGCCGACCGTCGACCCGCAGCTCGGCGGCCTCGTCCGCGCCCAGCTAGAAGGCCACGGCGTGACCGTCCTGTCCGGCACCCTGGTACGGCAGATCAGCCGCGCCGGGGCCCGGGAGCCCGCCCGGCTGCGGGTAGAAGCGACCACCGGCGGTGAGCCCGTCACGCTGCACGCCGGCCTGGTCCTGGTGGTGACCGGGGTCCGTCCCGAGACCAGCCTCGCCGCTGGCGCGGGGGCCGCCCTGGGGGCACGCGGCGCGATCAGCGTCGACAAGGCGATGCGGACCGGCCTACCCGGCGTGTACGCGGCCGGGGACTGCGCCATCACCCACCACCGGCTGCTCGGCGAGACCTACCTGCCGCTGGGCACCACCGCGCACAAGCAGGGCCGGGTCGCCGGGGAGAACGCCGCCGGGGGGCACCGCGAATTCGCCGGCTCCCTGGGCACCCAGGTCGTCAAGGTCTTCGACCACGCCGCCGCCCGCACCGGGCTCCGCGACCACGAGGCCGCCGCCGCCGGGTTCGACCCGGTTACTGTCGCCTGGGAGGCCGACGACCACAAGGCCTACTACCCCGGCAGCCACCGCATCGCCATGCGATTCACCGGCGACCGCCAGACCGGCCGGCTCCTGGGCCTCCAGCTGTTCGGCCACAAGAACGCCGAGATCGCCAAACGCGTCGACATCGCCGCCGCCGCCATCTACAGCGGCCTTACCGTGGACGAGGTCAGCGACCTGGACCTGTCCTACACTCCGCCGCTGGGCTCCCCGTGGGACGCGATCCAGGCGGGGGCGCAGGCCTGGACCCGCCAGGCCACCCTGGCGTGACTAGCCCGCAGGCGGAGCCAGCACCGCCGACATCCGCGCCATCACCTCCGGCATGACCCGGTAGTACACCCAGGTGCCGCGCCGCTCCGAGGTGATCAGCCCGGCCTTGCGGAGGATCTTCAGGTGATAGCTGACCGACGGCGCCGTCATGTCGAACGATGGGGTGAGGTCGCACACGCACGACTCGCCGCCCGGGTGGCAGGCGATCAGCGACAGCAGCCGCAGCCGGACCGGGTCCGCGACCGCCTTGAACAGCACCGCCATCTCATCCGCCCCGGCGGGCGACAAAGGCTCGCACGCCAGCGGGGGGCAGCAGGCATCCGTGACCGGATCGAGGACCGGCAGGAGCTTCTGGTTAGTCACCTCTTTAATTTGACACATCTTTAAGCAGAGCGCAAACTGACCCTGGTGATGATTAGAGGTTCCTTTAAGCAGCACCCTGTGTCCGCTCTACGAAGGAGGAACGTCATGTCCCGAGTCCAGCTCGCGCTTCGCGTCGCCGACCTGGAAGGCTCCATCGCCTTCTACTCCAAGCTGTTCGGGGCCGAGCCCGCCAAGCGCCGCCCCGGCTACGCCAACTTCGCCATCGCCGAGCCGCCGCTCAAGCTCGTCCTCATCGAGGGCGCCCCCGGGGAGCCCACCCGCATGGACCACCTCGGCGTCGAAGTCCAGAGCACCGACGAGGTCACCGCCGCCACCGCCCGCCTGGCCGCCGAGGGCATGGCCACCGCGACCGAGGAGGACACCGCCTGCTGCTACGCCGTCCAGGACAAGGTCTGGGTCACCGGCCCGGGCGACGAGCCCTGGGAGGTCTACGTCGTCACGGGCGACGCCGACACCCTCGACAAGGCGACCGACTCCGTCTGCTGCGCACCGGCCGCCAGCACGACTGATGCAGTGTCACCAGCCGCTTCGGCCTGCTGCTGATCCTGGCGGAAAGGCGGCCGGCTCATCCGCGCCGTCCGCGCCCCCGCGTGAGCCGCCCTCGCCGTCGGCGGACCTACGGGCACGGACGGCGTCATGATCGCCGTTCCCGGTCGCCCCTCAGCGGAGTGTCGGGCGACGCGAACATGGTGATCCAACGCCGAGGGAGCCCGCCGCAGCTGCGACCGCGCCTTAAAGGGCGTGCGGTAATCGCGTTTAGCTGACGCGGACCGCGCGTGATCGTCATGAGCCTGAACCGGCAGTCTGCGCTAGTTTGGCGAAATGCGATCCCCTGGCTTTGGTGGCTCGCTGATGGACGATCCCCGAATCTCAGCGAGATCCTCAGGCGACGCCTCCCGGAGGGTGGGCCAGCCAATCCCGTTGGTGCCGCAGAGAAACTCCCGCTCCTCGCCCTCCTTTAGGGACATCCGCATCTCCTTGGACCTGCGCAGAAGGACGAACCGCATACGCAGGCGATGTTCCCCTGGATCCACATTGAAGACCCTCACCTGCTCGTTTCCGATCTTGCCCGCAGAGTGGTGGTCGAGAACCACCGTGTAGTTCCAATGAAGCCTAAAGAGGCGAACAAGCAAGCCGGCAGGGAGCACAGTCGCGAGCGACACCGACCAGTCTCGCTTCGGCCTCGAGATCCTGATTACCGACATGACGCAAATTCCTTTTCTCAGTGGAAGGCGTTGGCCTCCGCTGAACCCTCGCTGTAGAAGGCAACGCAGCCCAATGGTATGCCTATCGAAGATCGCTCCGGAATGTCCCCATCTACAGCACAACTGCGGGCCGAAACCGACGACCCATGCACCCCGAACGTGACCGTCAAGGCCGCCCGCCCGGCCCCCACCGCCCCCGTAATCGCGGGGCATGCCGCTACGGTCCCGCGGTATCCGACTTCACGGTGCTCACCCTTGGTCCCATCACGCAAGGACGGATGCCCCTGGGGGCTGGGGACGAGCGCCCCTGACCGTTACCGAGCGGCAAGCCTAGCGTCGGAGGTGAAGAAGTAGGTCAGCGTGAGGAGAAGAGCAAAATGCCAGGAATCATCGTCGGTATCGACGGCTCGGATCATTCCCGCCGCGCCCTTGAGTGGGCGATCAGAGAAGCAGCGGTCCGTCATTCACCGCTCACCGTGCTGACCGTCCACCAGCCGGCTACCGGGTACTGGGGTGTGGGCGCCGCCGTTCCCATCCCCTACCTATACGATCAGGACCTGGCCGAGCAGGGCCTCAAGCTGGCCGAGGAAGAGACGAACAGCACGCTCGAGAAGGTCGGTCCCGGGTCCCGGCCCTCGTCAGTCACCGTCCGGGCCGTCGTCGCCTTGCCCGCCGAGGCGCTCCTGAAGGCGGCCGCTGACGCGGACATGCTCGTCGTCGGCTCCCGCGGAGCGGGCGGGTTCAAGCGGCTGCTGATGGGCTCGGTCAGCACCCAGGTCACCCAGCACGCCCACTGCCCGGTTGCTGTCATCCCCGCCACCAACGACTGACGCTACGGGAGAGACTCGCAGCAACAGGCACCATGACCCGGTGCCGCTGGTCCCAGTACATCGCGCCGTAGCGCCAGCCGACACGGTAAGTGACCGGGTGGCAGACACCACCAGCCCCGGTTCATGGCCAGGGGCCTCTGCTATGGCCGTTAAGCAATGCCATCCGGCCCGCGAAACCGAGCAGGGTCCCGGCGTCCGGTCCTGCTGGCCGGAGATCAGGCGCTCTGCGGCGGAACGGTGACCACCGTGCCGTGCGCGTGGCTCACCACCGCGTGTATGACCCGTGCCGGTCCCGGCACCATTCGGTCGTTCGCGCCGTGCTTGCCGAGCACCACCAAGTCGGCCCGCGCCGACAGGTCGGCCAGCACCCGTCCCGGGTGACCGTGCACCACTTCGCGGCTCGCGTTGACGTCGGGGTGCGTGCCCCGACATTCGTTTAGCAGGTCGTCCATTTTCCCGCCTGCGTCCTCGGCGGCGCGGGATTCCGGGAACTGCCACGCATGGACGGCCAGCAGGGACGCCTTCCGCAGACGGGCCTCCTCGTAGGCGAACGCGAGCGCCGGGCCGCAATCCTCAATGCTCCGTATACCCACGGCGACCAGGCGGTCCGTGGAAGTGGTCTCTCCTCGCACCACCACAACCGGGCACGAGGCGTGCACGGCGACGTAGCGGCTCACCGACCCGAGGGTCATAGCGGCGAAGGCGCCTCTGCCGTCTGATCCGACGACGAGCAGCAGCGCGCCTGAGCCGCTGTCGGTCACCGCCTGGGCGGGCGGCCCGTCCACCGGGTCGGTGTCTATCAGCACGTCAGTGGCGATAGCCGCGGCCGCCTCGGCTGCGCTGGCCAGCGCCTGGTCACGCTCGCCGACGAGGTGAGTGGCGACGGTCTCCAATCCCGTGCCCGGTGCTGGCGCGCTCATCCTCTGCGGCATCTCGGCCGCGGACACGATCCGCAGGGGCGCGCCCTGGAGCACCGCCTCCCTGGCGGCCCACTCGACCGCCCGCATGGCTTGAGCCGACCCGTCAGTGCCGACCACGATGGGCTTAGTTGTCATAATGGCTCCCTAATGATCCTCGTCGATCTCGGCACCAGTTCACCAGCGTACTGAGGACGCCCTCAGATAAGAAGGTCCCTGCGCGCCGGGACATTGGGCCTGTCGGGCTGGCGTGGACTCGCCAGGACAAGCGGTGCATTACGGAGTCCGGGACATTGGTCCCTCCCCTGTGAGGATTTCGTCCCTTCTGGCCGTTCGCGGGCCCGGCGAGGATGGGCGCATGACACCAGATCCCCGCACCCGGCAGGCCAGCGGAGCATCGCACCCGGCCTGCTGCACGACGACACCATCAGCGCCGGCAGCGCGGCCGTGCTCGGCCCGGCCTGCTGCTGCCCCGCCCACCCGGTGGTACGGGTGATCATGCCCGCGACCGCCGCCCGCCCCCATCGCACCGAGCTACTGCTGTGCGGCCACCACTACCGGGTCTCACGCCAGGCCCTCGCCGCCGCCAGCGCCGCCGTCACCGAACTCCCGGGCCCGGCCGGACACGGCGTTACTGTCGGCGCGATCGGCGCGGTGCCCCGCGTGCGGGTGCGGCGGGTTCACCGAGGCGCTGCTCGGCTCGGTCAGCCAGCACTGCGTGCACCACGCGCGCTGCCCCGTCGTCGTGATCCGCAGGCAGGAGCGTGATGCGTGAGCGCCGCGGTTGAAGTCGAGGGCGTGACGAAGCGGTTCGGCGGCACGCTGGCGCTGGATGACGTGTCGTTCAGCATCAAGCAAGGAACCGTTCTCGCCCTCCTCGGCCCGAACGGCGCCGGGAAGACCACCTTGATCCGGGTGCTGACGACACTCCTGGCGGCCGACAGCGGTCGTGCCCGGGTAGCGGGCCTGGACGTCCGGAAGGACGCCAGGGCGATCCGGTCGCTGATCGGTCTTGCGGGACAGTACGCCACCGTCGACGAGCTGCTCACCGGGCGGGAGAACCTCGAGCTCATCGGGCTCCTCTACCACCTCGACAAGGCGGTGTACCGGCGCCGCGCCCAGGACGCGCTGGAGCGCATGTCGCTCATCGGCGCCGGGGACAATCAGGTCAAGACCTATTCCGGCGGCATGCGGCGGCGGCTTGACCTGGCTGCCAGCTTGATCGGCCGACCGCCGGTGCTGTTCCTTGACGAGCCGACCACCGGCCTTGACCCCCGGACGCGGAACGACCTGTGGCAGTTCATCGAGGAGCTCGTGGCCGAGGGCACCACGGTGCTGCTCACGACCCAGTACATGGAAGAGGCAGAGCATCTCGCCCAGGCCATCGTCGTCCTCGATACCGGGCGCATCGCCGCCCAGGGGACGGCCGACGAGCTCAAGGATCAGCTGGGCGGCAACGTGCTCGAGGTGCAGGTGACGAAGCGCGCCGACCTTCAGAAGGCCGCGTCGCTCATCGCCGGCCTCGCCAGCGCGCCGCCCCGTCTCGACGCCGACCTAAATCGCGTCACCCTCCCGGTCAAAGGGGGCGCCCGAGTGCTCATCGCCGCCGGGCGCGCGCTCGACGACGCGGGCGTCGAGCTGGAGGACCTCGGGATCCGGCGGCCCTCGCTGGACAACGTCTTTCTGGCAATCACCGGCCACCCGGCCACCTCAGGCGACGACGCAGGCCGGGCGCCGCAATCAGCAAAGGCAAGCCAATGACTGACATGGCAATCAAGCCGTCGGGGGCCCCGGCGGTGCCGCTGACCCTCAGGCTCGCCGTCCGCGACATCGGGGGCATCACCAGGCGCAACCTGCTGCGGATCATCCGCACACCCCAGCTGCTGTTCATGTCGATCGTCCAGCCCACCATCATCTTGCTGCTCTTCCGCTATGTGCTGGGCGGGGCCATCCGCGTTCCGGGGCTCGACTACGTCGACTACGTCGTCCCCGGCATCTTCCTGGAGGCGGTCCTGATCGGCGGCATGACCACGGCGCTCGCCCTGGCCCAGGATCTTCAAGCCGGGATCGTCGACCGGTTCCGGAGCCTGCCGATGGCCCGGTCCGCGTTCCTGGCCGGCCGGACCCTGGCCGACGTATGCCGCAGCGTGCTGGCGCTGACGTTCATCATTGGTCTCGGACTGCTCGTCGGCTTCCGGTTCCACAACAGCGTTGGCGCGTGCCTGGTCGGCGTCGCCCTGATCATCGCCTTCGGCTACGCCCTCAGCTGGGTCTATGCCGCGATCGGGCTGGCCGTGAAGGACCCGCAGACTGCCCAGATGGCCTCCATCCTGCCCATGTTCATTCTCTTCTTCGCCAGCTCCGCGCTGGTCCCCGTGTCCACGATGCCGGGCTGGCTGCAGCCGTTCGCCCAGAACCAGCCCGCCACTGTCACTATCAACGCCGTCCGTGCGCTCTTCGAGGGCGGCCCCGTCTACCACGACCTGTGGCAGGCGGCTCTGTGGTGCGCCGGAATCTTCATCGTCTTCCTGGCCATCTCGCTGAACCTCTACCGGAAAGCCACGGCCTGACCGCCGTCAGCGCCAGCGCCGCTCGTTACCAGGGGGCGCCGTTTGCGCCGCGCAGCGCGCGGACGTAGCCCGCGCGCTCGTAGGCAGCCTGGTCAGTGTCCGCGGGCACGGCGAGTATTCCGCGCAGTTCACTGACCGAGGTGTATCCCTTGCGGGCCATCCATTCCGACAAGCCGTCAAGCAGGACGGCGGCGTGCTGGGGTCCATGCCGGATCAGCGCGGACGCGGTCATCACGACGTCGGCGCCTGCCAGCAGGTACTTGACCACATCGGCTGGTCCCTCGACGCCGCTGGTCGCCGCGAGCGAGGCGCGGACCTGCCTGCGCAGCAGGGAGATCCAGGTGCGCGGCAGCCTGGCCTCGGCCGGGCTGGACAGGTCCACGCCGGGCAGCACGGCGAGGGTTTCTGTGTCGATGTCGGGCTGAAGGAACCGGTTGAAGAGGACGAGGCCGTCCGCGCCTGCCTGGTCGAGCCGTAGCGCGATCTCGCCGGGGGAGCTGAACTGCGGGCCGAGCTTGACCGCCACCGGCACGGTCACCGCGTCTTTGACCTGGCCCAGGATGTCGACGTGGCGCTGCTCGACGTCCCGGCCGGTCATCCGCGGGTTACCGCTATGTAGTAGATGTTGAGCTCGATCGCCGCGGCGCCCGCGTCCTGGATCGCCCGCGCGTAGCGGGTCCAGCCGCCGCGGGTCACGCCGTTGAGGCTGCCGATCACCGGGATGTCCACGGTCTTGGCCGCGCGCTCGAGCAGGTTCAGGTAACGGCGCGGGCCGGTGTCGCTGTCCGCTCCGGCGGGGAAGTAGGACAGCGATTCTGCGAAGCTGTCGGCGCCGGCGTCGGCGAGCAGCGCGTTCCGCTCCGCTTCCCGGCGCAGCTGCTCCTCGAACAGGGAGAACAGCACGACCGCGCCGACCCCGGCGTCGGCTAGCCGTCGGACGCCGTCGAGGGTGTTGGAGAGCGGGGATGCGGAGGCGACGAGCGGGTTCCGTAGCGCCAGGCCCAGGTAGCGGGTCGACAGGTCCATCAGCGGTCCTTCCGGGCGTCGGCCGGGAACCGGTGCGCGCCGCGGGTGGCCATCTCCTCGTAGGTGTCCCAGCGCTGGTCGACGGCTTCCTGGGCCAGGATGCCCAGCCGTTCGGCCTCGGCCGGGTGGGCGTTGGCGAGAGCGCGGTACCGCAGCTCCCGCTGGGTGTAGTCGGCCAGCGCGATGCGGGGCCTGGGCGAGTCGAGCAGGAACGGGTTGCCGCCGGCCGCGCGCACCATCGGGTCGTAGCGCACCAGCGGCCAGTAGCCGCTGGCCACGGCGCGGTACTGCTGGCCGAGCCCGTCGCGCATCTCGATGCCGTGCGCGATGCAGTGGCTGTAGGCGATGATCAGCGAGGGCCCGTCGTAGGCCTCGGCCTCGCGGAAGGCGCGCAGGGTCTGCTGCGGGTCGGCGCCCATCGCCACCCGGGCGACGTACACGTAGCCGTAGGCGATCGCCTGGAGCGCGAGGTCCTTCTTCGGCATGGTCTTGCCGGCTGCGGCGAACTTGGCGACGGCGCCGAGCGGCGTCGCCTTCGATGACTGGCCGCCGGTGTTGGAGTAGACCTCGGTGTCGAGTACCAGCACGTTCACGTTGCGCCCGCTGGCCAGCACGTGGTCGAGCCCGCCGGAGCCGATGTCGTAGGCCCAGCCGTCGCCGCCGACGATCCACACGCTGCGTCGGAGCAGGTGATCGGCCACGCTGCGGAGGTCGGCGGCGGGCCCGCCGAGCCCGTCGAGACGGTCGAGCCGGCGCTTCAGCTCGGCGACCCGCTCGTGCTGTGCGCCCAGTTCCGACTCTGTGAGCTGCGGTGCGCCGAGGATATCGTCCGCCAGGTCGTCGCCGACCGCGTCCCGCAGCTCGGTCAGGCGGCGCCGCGCGAGCTCGGTGTGCCGGTCGGCGGCCAGCCGGAACCCGAGGCCGAACTCGGCATTGTCCTCGAACAGGGAGTTCGACCAGGCCGGACCGCGCCCGTCCGGACCGGTCGTCCACGGCGTGGTGGGCAGGTTCCCGCCGTAGATCGAGGAGCAGCCGGTCGCGTTGGCGACCATCAGCCGTTCGCCGAACAGCTGCGACAGCAGCTTGACGTACGGTGTCTCGCCGCAGCCCGCGCAGGCGCCGGAGAACTCGAACAGCGGCTGCAGGAACTGCGTGCCGCGCACGGTGCCGAAGTCCACCCGGGACCGGTCGGCCACCGGCAGCGTCTCGAAGAACGCGATGTTATCCCGCTCCGCGGCCACCAGCGGCTCCCGGGGTGCGAGGTTGATCGCCTTGCGCGCCGGGTCCTCAGGCGCCCCGACCGGGCAGGCCTGCACGCACAGCTCGCACCCGGTGCAGTCCTCGACGTACACCTGCAGCGTGAAGCGGGTCTCGGGGAGCCCGCGCGCATCAAGCGGAGCCGAGCGGAAATCCGCCGGCGCCCCGGCCAGCAGCGACTCGTCGTAGTAGGTGGACCTGATCACGCTGTGCGGGCACACGAAGCTGCAGTTGCCGCACTGGATGCACAGGTCCGGGTCCCATTCCGCGACCAGCTCGGAGATGTTCCGCTTCTCGTACGCCGCGGTGCCGCTCGGGTAGGTGCCGTCCGCCGGGAGCGCGCTGACCGGAAGGTCGTCGCCGCGGCCGGCCATCATCGCGGCGGTGACGGTGCGGACGAACTCCGGCGCGCTAGCGGGCACCATTGCCGGGAGTTCCCGGACGGAGGTCACCGTGGGCGGTACCTCGATCCGGTGCAGCCCTTCCAGCGCGCGGTCGACGGCGGCGTGGTTGCGCGCGATCACCTCGGCGCCGCGGCGGGAGTAGCTCTTGACGATCGCCGATTTGATCTTGGTGATCGCCTCCTCCCGGGGCAGCACCCCCGAGATGGCGAAGAAGCAGGTCTGCAGCACGGTGTTGGTCCGGCCGGCCAGCCCGGCGTCGCGGGCGATCCGGTCGGCGTCGATCGCGTACACCTCGATCCGCTTCGCGAGGATCTTCTCCTGGACCGGCCGGGGCAGCGCGTCCCAGACCTCGTCCGGCGAGTGCGCGCAGTTCAGCAGCAGCGTCGCCCCGGGCGCCGCCAGGCCGAGCACGTCGACCCGTTCGAGCAGCCCGAATTGATGGCAGCCGACGAAGCCGGCCTGCTGCACCAGGTAGGGCGCGCGGATGGGCTGCGGCCCGAAACGCAGGTGCGAGACGGTCTGCGAGCCTGACTTCTTCGAGTCGTAGACGAAGTACCCCTGTGCGTACAGGCTCACCTCGGCGCCGAGGATCTTGATCGTGTTCTTGTTCGCGCCGACGGTCCCGTCGGAGCCGAGGCCGAAGAAGACCGCGCGGACCGTGCCGGGCGGCTCGATGTCAAGCGACGGGTCGTACGGCAGGCTCAGCCCGGACACGTCGTCGGTGATGCCGATCGTGAACCGGCGCCGCGGCTGCTCGCGCGCGAGTTCCGCGAAAACTCCGGCGACCATGCCGGGGGTGAGCTCCTTGGAGGACAGGCCGTACCGCCCGCCCGTCACCAGCGGCAGCTCCGCTCGCTCACCGCCAGTGTGCGCCTCGGCCAGCGCGGTGACCACGTCGAGGAAGAGCGGCTCGCCGCTTGAGCCCGGCTCCTTGGTGCGGTCGAGCACCGCGACCCGGCGCACGCTCGCGGGCAGCGCGTCAAGCAGCTCGCGGGCCGGGAACGGCCGGAACAGCCGAACCTGCGCCAGGCCGACCCGCTCGCCCCGCTCGCGCAGATAGGCCACCGTGTCGGCGACCGTCTGGGCGGCCGAGCCCATCACCACGATCACCCGGTCGGCCTGCGGGTCACCGGTGTAGTCGACCGTCCGGTAGCGGCGGCCGGTCCGTTCGGCCAGGGCGTCCATCGCGTCCTGGACCGCCCCGGGGACGGCGGCGTAGAACGGGTTGACGGTCTCCCGCGCCTGGAAGTAGACGTCCGGGTTCTGCGCGGTGCCGCGGATGAACGGCTGCTCCGGTGACAGTCCTCGGGCCCGATGCGCGCGGACCAGTTCCTCGGGCACGAGCGCCCGCAGGTCGTCGTCGGACAGCAGCTCGACCGTGTTCAGCTCGTGCGACGTGCGGAACCCGTCGAAGAAGTGCACGAACGGCACCCGGGTGGTCAGCGTGGCCGCCTGCGCCACCAGCGCCAGGTCGTGAGCCTCCTGGACGGACGCGGCGGCGAGCAGCGCGAAGCCGGTCTGCCGCACCGCCATCACGTCCGAGTGGTCGCCGAAGATGGACAGCCCCTGGGCGGCTATCGACCGGGCCGCGACGTGCAGCACGGCTGGGGTCAGCTCGCCGGCGATCTTGTACATGTTCGGGATCATCAGCAGCAGGCCCTGCGAGGCGGTGAAGGTCGTGGCCAGCGCCCCGCTCTGCAGCGCGCCGTGCAGCGCGCCCGCTGCCCCGCCTTCGCTCTGCATCTCGACGACGGCCGGCACGGTGCCCCACACGTTGGGCCGTGCCCGGCTGGACCACTCGTCCGCGAGCTCGGCCATCGGAGACGACGGCGTGATCGGGTAGATGCAGCAGACCTCGTTCAGCCGGTAGGCGACCGACGCCGCGGCCTCGTTGCCGTCGATCGTGACGCGCGTCATCGGTTCTCCTCCGGGACCATCTCGATCGAGTGCACCGGGCACTGCTCGAAACACGCGCCGCAGCCGGTGCAGCGGTCGTAGTCAAACTCGTAGCGGTGCCCGGGGCCCAGCTTGATCACCGCGTCCTCGGGGCACGCCCCCAGGCAGCCGTCGCACTCGCAGCAGTTCCCGCACGACAGGCAGCGGCGCGCCTCGTACGTCGCCTCCCGCTCGGACAAGCCGCCGACAACCTCCCCGAACCCCGCGACCCGCTCTAGCGGCTCTGCCTCCGGCTGCTGCCGGCGAGCGGCGTCGCCGAAGTACCACAAGTTCAGGTCGGCGAACTCGACGACCTCGTGCTTGGGGACGTTCGCGGGCCCGGTCCCGCGCAGCCACGCGTCGATGTTGCGGGCCGCCTTCTTGCCGTGCCCCACGCCGACCGTCACGGTGCGCTCGGCCGGCACCATGTCCCCTCCGGCGAACACGCCGGGGCAGCCCGTCATCATGGTCGGCGACACCTGCACCGTGCCGTCCCGCCCGAACTCCACGCCCGGTACCTGGCGCAGGAACCCGGTATCGGTGTCCTGGCCGAGCGCCAGGATCACGGTATCGGCGGTGAGCGTCTCGAACCGCCCGGTCGGCTGCGGGAACCCGCTGTCATCCAGCTCCATGGCCTCGACGGTCAGCTCCGGGCCGTCGAACGCGGTGATCGTGCGCAGCCAGTTGATCTGCACGCCCTCCCGCTCAGCCTCCTCGGCTTCCTCCTCGTGGGCCGGCATCTGCGCCCGGGTCCGCCGGTAGACGATCGTCGCGTCGTTCGCGCCCAGGCGGCGGGCCACCCGGGCCGCGTCCATCGCGGTGTTGCCGCCGCCGTAGACGGCGACCCGCCGGCCGATCGCCGGCCGCTCGCCCGAGGCGACGCTGCGCAGGAACGAAACCGCGTCCACGATCCGCCCCGCGTCCTTGGCCGGGATGTCGACCCGCTTCGACAGATGCGCGCCAACCGCCACGAACACCGCGTCGAAGCCGCCGTCGCGCCGCTCGGCGTCCAGGTCCTCCACCCGGTGCCCGCAGGTGATGCGCACGCCCAGCGCGGCGATCCGGTCCAGCTCGCCGTCCAGGACGTCCCGTGGCATCCGGTAGGCCGGTATGCCGTACCGCATCATCCCGCCAGGTCGTTCCCCGGCGTCCCTGATCTCCACCTCGTGCCCGAGCCGGGCCAGGTGGTAAGCGGCGGAAAGGCCGCTCGGCCCGGCGCCGATGACCAGCACCCGCTTGCCACTGCGCGTCGGCGGCTGGTCAAACGACCACCCTCGCTCAAGCGCGAGATCACCAAGAAACCGCTCGACGCTGTGTATCGAGACCGCGCTGTCGAGGCTGGCCCGGTTGCAGACGCTCTCGCACGGGTGGTAGCAGACCCGGCCGTGGATCGCCGGCATCGGGTTGTCGCTGACCAGCTGCCGCCACGCCCCTTCATGGTCCCCCGTCTCGGCATGGGCCAGCCAGGCCTGAATGTTCTCCCCGGCCGGGCAGCCCGCATTGCACGGCGGCAGCAAGTCGACGTAGACCGGACGCTGCTGGCGCACCGGTCCCGCGAGGGACCGCCCGTGCAGCAGATCCGGCAACGGCGTAACGTCTTGTCGCTCTGGTCGCAGGGCCATACTCGGCACGTTACGCCTGGGAACCCGTCAGCAGCAGGGACCTTTGGCCCTGGCCGCACCATATGTAGATTGACCGAACTTAACGTCAAAAGACCCTCTCTTTCTGCCTTTCCGCAGGTGAGAGGGCTGATAGCTCCGTCCCGGTGGTCGTGGTCAGGGGCGGGGGCAAACCCGGGAAGCAGGACCACCCGCCTACGACCGTGACCGGGCAGCGGTCAGCTTACGGGCTCACCCGGGACTGATAACGCTGGCTGCGGCCAGCGGAAGCCGAAGGGCAGCCGTCTCGGTAGCCGTCCACGCTGAGTCGGCAGACTGATCCAGCGGTACCGCATCGATCACCGCCATGCAGACGTCCTGCCCGGTAGTTATACCGATGCTGGATGGGACGGCGTGCCGCCCGATCATGGCTGGGCCTCGCGCAGCATGCCGGCCAGCCTGACCCCGCCGCTCGGCTGCAGCCCGCCGTCGACCGGACCGGTAAAGCTGATCTCCGGTACCTGGGACAGCTCACTGCACAGCGCTACGATCTCCTCGCGCAGCCCACGGCCGCGCAGCCGGTGCTCCAGGCCGAATACCGCCTCTCGCAGCAGGCGCAGCACCTGATCCAGGTCTGCGGCCGCCGTCTCGATGCGCTGACGCACCCTGGGTTGTGTGGTCTGCGCCGCGGCGCCGACCAGGTCCAGGCCGACGGCGATCGGGGGAGGGACCAATGTCCCGGACTCGATGCGAACGCCGAGAAGATAGGTTGTGAAGTGTTCAGCCACTGGTGACTGAATCCCGGATTACCACGACAGGGCAGGTCGCGTGGTGCGTGGTTTGACGATGGCGAGGGGGCAGGGCGAGTAGTGCAGCATGGCCAGCGCTACCGACCCGAGGATCTGGTCGTTGAAGCCGCGCCGACCCCGGGCGCCGATGACGAGGAGTTGCGCGTCTAGTGCGGCCGTCATCAGCGATGACCGTGGTGATCCTGGCACAAGGCGGCGTGCCACCGTGATGTCCGGATGCGCTGTTTCCTGGCGAGTCATCGCATGGTCGAATTCTTTCTCTATCTGGTCCACTTCGCCGAAGACCCCAGGCGCGTCCGCCAGGGCGCACACCACCTCAAGCGGCGCCCGGCGCAGCGCGGCCTCCTCGAACGCGAGGGTCAGCGCGTCCCGCGAAGCGGGCGATCCGTCGACGCCGGCCACGACAGGGCCGGCGCTCGCGTTCACTGCCGCCCACTTACCGCGTACCACGACGATCCGGCCGCACCCGTGGGCGGCCACGTGCCAGGGAACAGAACCGAGCAGCATCCCCGGCAACACGCTATGGCCGCACGCTCCCAGAACGGTCATCTCCGCGTCCTTGCTGCGCTCGCATAGCGCAAGAGCGGGAGGTTCATCGGTCACCTCCACGCTCATCAACGAGCTCCCGACCACTGACTCGGCGTGCCGCAGTCCCTCAGCCAGTCGGCGCTCGCCGCGGTCGGCGGCGCGCCTGGCCGCATCGCGCGGCGGCGGCTGCCCGGGCGGTGCCAGATCCGATGCCAGGAAAACGGTCAGTCGCGTCCTGCGGTCCCATGCTTCCCGAGCCGCCCAGCGCAGCGCGTCGTAGCCGGAGGCCGATCCGTCGTATGCCGCCAGGATCCCGTATTCCGACATCTTCTCGCTCCTCCCTGAGAGGCGTGCGCTGTCGGGGACGCCTCTGTTAGCATGTACGGCCGGGCGGGCATCCCGGCGTTTTCGTGGCCCTGGGGGCAAGACAGCGGGTAGGGGCTTGCCCCGACATCGATCCGGCCATCTGCTGCTTCCTGAACCACTGCATGCTTTCATTCAGTCATAATTGCGCCACGCATCGTAGGGCCGTTGGTCCCAGCTTCCGACACCCGGGACAACGTCAGCGTCGACGTGTCCGCGGTCTCCTACTTCCGGGTGGTCGACGCGGTGAAGTCGGTCGTCGCGATTGAGAACGTGCGCGCCGCGATCGACCAGATCGCGCAGACCACGCTGCGCAAGGTCGTGGGGCAGCACTCCCTGGACGAGACGCTGTCCGAGACCCACCGGATCAACCTCGACATCCGCCGGATCCTCGACGTCACCACCGCCGACTGGGGCGTAGAGGTGACCCTGGTAGAGCTCAAGGACATCCAGCTGCCCGACAGCATGAAGCGCGCCATGGCCAGGCAGGCCGTCCAACTGCGCCCGCCACGCCCGCGCCACCGCCGTCACCATCGCCCTGGCACGGCAGGACGGGCTGATCACCCTGGACATCACCGACAACGGCCGCGGCCTCGGCACCCCCGCCAGATCCAGCGGCCTGGCCAGCATGCGCCGCCGCGCAGAAAACAACGGCGGCACCTTCCAGATCACCGCCCCCGTCGGCGGAGGCACGCAACTGATCTGGACTGCCCGCCTACGGCAGTAAGCGACACGTTCCGGCGCCGGACGGCACCGTACACGGAGGCGGTCGCGTGGTAACGCACGAGCATGACGGCGGATCTCATCAGCGCCCCCTACGATGGGCGGCAAGGGCCCAGCGGATTTGCTTTGGCGGTGCACCGTAGCACCTGCGGAAACGCCAACGCGGCGGGTGAAGCGCGACTAAGCGGGGATATCCGCGGCGATAAGAGTGTCGGCTGACGCGGGGAAGAACACGTTCTGGCGGCCGTCGTACCAGCGGACCAGATACGGCGGCCTACCGTACTCGCTCCACACCTCGATTATCAGCGCTTCACGATCGCCTTCACCCGTTCGGCGCTCCTTGACAAGCAGCCTATCGCTTGGCGATGCCCGCATGGTTCCTCCGGTTGCGTCGGTGATGACGGCCGGCAGGGCGGCCATGAGTCCAGGCGGCTACGTGCATGCGACTGCGACGCCTGTGGCTAGTCGTCTCCTGGACTGGGCTGCGTAGCGAGCAGCAGTGCGTGCGCTTTCCTGGCAGCCCTCGCGGCTGGCCTGCCTCCCGGTTCAGCTGTGGGAAGGCCCTCAAGGCCGCCGGTCAGGATCTGCAGGGCATCGGTGAGTGCCGTAACGCGTACCTCCAGCAGGCGGACGCGCTGCTGAAGGGCAATCGCTGGCGTCTCCCGTTCACCCGGGGCGGTGTGATCGGTCATCGGGTCTCCTCGTCGGCTTACAGATCCTGTGATGAATCGCGAAGTCTCTGGTGTTTCTAACCCGACCATGGATGGCTCCGGCTCGGCAGGGTCGGAAGTCCTGCCGCGCTATCCAGGTCCGCGGGTTCAGCGGGGATGCCGGTCTTGAAGCGCGGCAATGAGCGTCAGGCGCAGCTGTTCGACGACTGCGGCGGGACTCCGGCGGGTGAGGGAGGCTTCGGCGGCTGCGAGGTGGGCGGCGAGCGGGCCGTCGTGGAAGACGTCGGCTACCCAGCGGGAGAAGTCGTGGCCGGTGCAGTGGTGGCGCAGGACGCCCTCGTCGCAGCCTACGAGTTCGGCTTCCAGTTCCGCGAGGTTGGCGGCGACGGCCCCGGTGGGGACGCCTGGCTCGGTCCGGAAGCAGAATCGGTGGGCGGGCTCGACGCCGGACTGGTCGTATTTGTGCTCGTGGCGCAGGTGAGCGGTTACCCGGGCCCCTATGGTAAAGGCCACCGGCTGGCGGGGGTACTGTCGCCAGGCCAGCACCGCCCGTCCGGGTGGCCCGTCCAGGAGCCTGGCGATGTCGGCGCGGGGCATGCCGGCGACCGCTGCGGTGAGGTCGACGAACGCGCTGTCGAGGCAGGGTGAGCCAAGGGCGAGCACGGCGTCCAGGGAGGCGAGGGCATCGGCTGACAGTTCCCCAGGTTTCCAGGTGATGAGCAGGTAACCCTTGGCGGCGGGGTTGAACATGCTGCGCGCGGCCCCGGTCCGGCCGACGGGCCCGTGGGCTTCGTCCATGGCGACCCACTGCGGCAGGCCGGTCGCGACTCGGTGAGCCTCGATTTCGCCGGCCAGGCGTGCCGAGTAGCTGGCCTGGCCGTCAGCGTCGAGGTGGGACACGTCAACGACAACGGAGGAGTAGCCGTTGCGCAGGAGGCGCACCACAGTGGCCGGATCGGCGAGGTGGTCCTCCTGCCCTCCCGTGACGAACACCCCGTGCAGCTCGCCTAGCCCGCGGTGATCGCCTTCGGGGTCAAAGACGATGAGGGAGTAGCCGAGCTGCACCAGCTGCTCCAGGATCAGCCCGGCCAGGTACGATTTGCCGTCCCCGGTGCCGCCGCAGATGGCAATGTTGAGCTGCGAGGCGGGCAGGAGCACCCTCTTTCCGAGGTCGTCCGTCCCCAGGACGAGCTGCCAGCGACGGGAATGCACGTAGCCGCGCCCGGCCAGCAGCGGTCCCCGGAGCAGTTCGGCCACGCCTTGGCCGTTCGGCGAAGTCAGCACCACGTCCGCGTGCGCGCGGATGGCGTCGACCGCGTTGGCGACGGCTACGCCGACCTCGCAGGCACCGAGCAGGCTGTGATCGTTCTCTGCGTCGCCGATGCCGATCGCGTTGTGGCGCGACAAGCCCATATCATCCAGGGCCTCGATCAGGCCGGCACCCTTGGTTACCCCGGCTGGCAGGATCATCAGCTCGCCCCGGTTGCGCACGAGCCGGCAGTCCAGGCCGAGCTCGCGGATCACTTCCGAGGCGGTCGGCTCGTTCGCGGCGGCGCAGGCGACCAGCACCTGGCCGCAGCGGTGGGCGACGCCCCATGCGGCAAGGCCGCCGCTCACAGCGCGGCTGACAGGGGCGGCCAGCAGGCGAACGCCGACCGGGGTGGCCAGCACGGCGCCGTTCTCCGCTACGATCGCGTCGACATGATCCCAGGCGTCAGGGAACACGGTCTGCAACTCCCTTAGGATCCGCCCGGTTACCACGATCACCCGGATCTGCCGGGCGCGAGCCTCGGCGAGGACGGCGAGCGTGCCGGGCTTGACCCGGCCGTCAGCCAGGGTGCCGTCGTAGTCGATCGCTACCGCCCGGAAATACGCGGGCGCCTGCGCGGTCATATCGGTCACCTCCCTCCTATCATCTGAGCGCATAAGACCAGTGCAGCGGTCGAAACCCGTTGCGCGGCCGCTTCTGTAGTTAGCGCCTCTTCGCTCTCCAGGTCCAGGCCGACGGCGCAGACACCTGAATGACCCCTTCCAATCCTCCGGGCCCGCGCGTCAGTGCGATATGGCCTTTAGTCCCGGGCGGCGGCTCGTAGGTCCCGCCGCCGCCAGACTAATTGCTCCTGACCCGCGCCTGCGCCGCGCTTAGCGTCGGGAGTGTCGAGGCCGCGTGCCGCAGGAGCTGCATGCCATGAGGGAGATGGAAGATATGCCAGGAATCGTTGTCGGGATTGACAGCTCCGGCCATTCCGAGCGGGCGCTCGAATGGGCCACACGGGAGGCGGCGCTTCGCCAGGTGCCGCTGACGGTCATCACGGTTCACCAGCCGGTGGTGGCCTACTTGGGCAGCGCCCTCGACCGCCCCGAGGACCAAGCCATGTCCGAGCGAGTCCGCAAGGCAGCGCGCGAGCAGACGGACAAGATACTCAACCGGCTCGGGGGGACCACCCCGCCGCAGGTCACCGTCGACGCCGTTTCCGGATCGCCGGTGGAGGAGCTTCTGCGCGCCACCCACGACGCGGACCTGCTGGTGGTCGGGTCCCGGGGCGCCGGCGGGTTCGCCAGGCTTGTCATGGGGTCGGTCAGCGCTCAGGTCTGTCACCACGCGCACTGCGCGGTGGTCGTGATCCCGGCCGGGGACCAGTGAACGGGATAACCCCCAGCACGTCGAAGGGGGTGGCGGTAACTGTTACCGCCCCCATCGAGTCCCCGGGGGACCATCAGCGGGGTGTCCTGGAGCGGTGCGGCGGGTCCTTCGGGTAGTTGAGCCGGTCGCGTACGGCGACGACGCTCTCGGTGTGCCTGATGGCGCTGATGATGTCGAGGCCGACCCGGGTGGTTTCGGGCGTGCCCTCGATGGTGACGATGCCGTCCTTGACCGTGACGGTGAACCGGTCGGGGTCGCATTGGAACGTGCCCAGGATCAGGTCCTTGGTGACCTGGCGCTGGATCTCGGCGTCCGGCCGGGTGTACACGCTCAGCACGTCGGAGCGGGTGAGGATGCCGATCAGCCTCCCGTTGCCGCTGATGACGGGGAGCCGCTTGATCCGCTTGTCGAACATCAGGCGGGCGGCGCGGGTGACCGGCTCGTCGGGGCCGATGGTAACGGGCGGGCTGGTCATCAGGTCGGCCGCGGTGAGCGCGTTCGCCTGTTTCCGCAAGCGCTCCTGCCGGCTCGGCAGCGTCCTGGGCGCGGTGCCCTCGAGTGCCTCCTTGGTCAGCAGGTCGGCCTCGGAGACGACGCCGATGACCCTGTTGTCGTCGTCGATCACGGGGAACGCGCTGACCCGCTGCTCGTGCAGCATGGCCGCCATCTCCTTGTACGTTGCGCTCTGCCTGGCGGCGATCACGTGGGTGCTCATGACGTCCTTGACGGTGGAGTTCATGGTTGCTGCCTCCTGTTCGGGCGCTTGTCAGGTGCTTTCGTCCGGGATGACCACGACGGGGCAGGCGGCGTGGTGGGTGACCTGGACGCTGACGGAGCCCATCAGCAGCCGCTTGAACCCGCCGGCTCCGCGGGCGCCGACGACGAGCATGTCCGCGTCGGCGGCCGCCTCGAGAAGTCCCTCGGCGGGCAGGCCGACGACGGCGCGGACGTCTTGCTCTCCTCCTTACGCTGGCCTGCTTCTCCGCTGTCTACGCTAGGCTGGCGGGGCGGTGGCGGTCAGGGCCGAACGTCCCGGCGCCCGGGGGCTTCTGGCCTGCCTGTGACCGGGCTCAGCGAGCCGCGGCCGCGCGGGGGCGGACGGTGCGGACCCGAGTGGCGGCGGAAGCCCTGCCGTTTTCGGGACCTTGTGCCCTCGACCGCCTGGGGCGGCGGCGGGCATCCTGCTTGTTATGGATTCCGACGGCTCAGTTCTCGAACGCCTCACGCGGGATGAGTGCATGCGGCTGATGGGGTCGGTGCCCGTCGGGCGGATCGTCTATACGCGGCAGGCGCTGCCCGCGGTCGAGCTTGTCAACTTCGCGCTCGTCGATGGCGACATCGTCATCAGGACGAGTGCCGGGGGGAAGCTCGCCGCCGCGACCCGGGGGGCTGTCGTCGCGTTCGAGGCCGACAGCGTGGACCCGGGGGGCGCGCAGGCTGGAGCGTGGCCGTTGTCGGGCAGGCGCGGGCGGTAACCGACGGCGAGGAGACTCGCTGCCTGGAGCGGGTCGCGCTAGCGTCATGGGTCCCGGGGCAGGGCGGCCATTTCATCCGCATCGCGCCGGCGATCGTGAACGGGCGGCGCGTCTGCGGCCGGCGAGTTACCGGGGGCTTTGATGCGCGTCGTCAATGAACGGCAGCTGGCGGTGGTGCTCGGCGGGCTGGCTGGCGCGCCGAGGGTCGTCGTCGGCGGCAATTTCGCGACCCCGTGGCAGGCCCTGGCCGTGCTGGACGGCGCGCTTGCCCGGTACCGGCTGTTCGCGCTGAACGCGCAGGCGGGATTGCCGAGCCGGGAGGGCGTGACGTTTGAGTCGCCGTTCGTCGGGCCGGGGATGCGCGGGCAGAGCGGGCTGCGCTACTTCCCCTGCCGGCTGTCGCTGGTGCCCGCGCTGCTGGGCGGGAGCCTGCCGCCGGATGTGGTGCTGGTGCAGACGTCGATGCCGTCTGACGGCACCGTGTCGCTCGGGACCGAGGTGAACGTGCTGCCCGCCGCGATCGAGGCCGCCCGGTCCCGCGGCGGGCTGGTGATCGCGCAGCTCAACCCGCGGGTCCCGTACACCTACGGGGACTCGGTGCTTTCCTGCGACGCCGTGGACTACGCGATGGAGGCGGAAGCGGCGCTGGCGTCCCCGTCGGAGCGGCCCGCGGCGGAAGCGTCGGCCAGCATCGGCGACCGGGTGGCCGCGCTCATCGGCGACGGCGCGACGCTGCAGGTCGGCATCGGCGCCGTCCCGGACGCCGTCCTGGCCGGGCTGCACCGCAGGCGCGGGCTGGCGGTCTGGTCGGAGATGTTCAGCGACGGCGTGCTCGGCCTCGCCAAGGCGGGCGCGCTGGACCCGGGCCGCCCGGTCACGGGGTCGTTCGCGTTCGGCAGCGCGGACCTTTACACCTGGATGGACCGCAACCCGGACGTGCGGATGCTGCGGACCGAGACGGTCAACGACCCGGCGCGGATCGCCCGGCAGCCGCGGATGACCTCCGTCAACGGCGCGCTGCAGGTCGACTTGTTCGCTCAGGCGAACGCGACCTGGGTCGGCGGGAGGGTTCATTCCGGGTTCGGCGGTCAGACGGACTTCGTGGTCGGCGCGCTGCACTCTGCGGGCGGGCAGGCGATCATCGCGCTCCCGTCGTGGCATCCCAAGGCGGGCGTGTCCACCGTGGTGCCCCGGATCGACGGGCCGGTGACGTCCTTCCAGCACAGCTTCATCGTCAGCGAGCAGGGAGCCGCGGTGATCTGGGGCTATGACGCGCCGGGGCAGGCGAGGCAGGTTATCGATCACGTCGCCCACCCGTCGGCGCGGGAGCGGCTCCGGGAGGCCGGCCGTTCCCTCGGCCTCGGGGTCTAGGGGCGGGCCCGCCCGGGCCCGCATGCCGGGGCCAGCTGCCGGGACCCGCCATTCCAGCCTGGTTCCCGGCTGCGGGGCCGCAGGCTCGGCCGGGCTCGGCCGCAGCTCGCCGCCGAGTCCCGTCGCGCGGTCTGCGGGGTTGCGCAGGCCGCTGCGCCCGGACCCGGGCGCGATGCCGGTCCCGTTGTCGGCCACCGTGACGGCGAGGAACCCGTCATGGCCGATGTCGGCCGTCACGTCGGCCCGGGTGGCGCCCGCGTGCCTGGCCGTGTTCGACAGCGCCTCGCGCAGCACGATCAGCGCCTGCTCGGCCGGCTCCTGCGCCGCGGATCTCCTTGATGGTCTCGTCCATCGCGTCTGCCGCGCGGGTGACGCGGTCGGCGGCCTCGCCAGAGTATCGGGAACGGTCACGGCCGGGTAGGCCGGACAGGCCCGGCCAGGGACCCGCCCGCGCCCGATACGGCCGATACGGCCGGCATCACCGCCATGGCAGCCCCCCGGGCGCGCCCCGCAGTCAGGCCCGCAGCTGGCTGCCCGCGAGGACGGCCAGGTCGGCGAGGCGGGCGGTGTACCCCCACTCGTTGTCGTACCAGCCGAACACCTTGACCAGCGTCCCGGACGCCTGAGTCAGCGGCGCGTCGAACACGCAGGACGCCCGGTCGCCGACGATGTCACGGGACACGATCGGGTCGGTGCTGTAGCGCAGGAGGCCGGCCAGCGGCCCCGCGGCCGCCGCGGCGGCGAATGCCTCGTTCACCGTCTGGGCGGTGACAGGGACGCCGACGACGACCGCGAGGTCGGTGAGCGACCCGTCCGGCACGGGGACCCGGACTGCGACCCCGTCCAGCCTCCCGGCCAGCGCGGGAATGACCTCCCCGGTCGCGCGGGCCGCGCCGGTCGTGGTCGGCACGATGTTCACCGCGGCCGACCGGGCGCGCCGCAGGTCCTTATGCGGCCCGTCGAGCAGCATCTGGTCCCCGGTGTAGGCGTGGATCGTGGTCATGAACCCGCGCTCCACCCCGAACGCGTCGTGCAGCACCTTGGCCATCGGCGCCACGCAGTTCGTGGTGCAGGACGCGTTCGAGATCACGTCATGCTTGACCGGGTCGTAGGCGCCGGAGTTGACGCCGAGCACCACCGTGAGGTCGGCGCCCTTCCCCGGAGCGGAGATCAGTACCTTCCGCGCCCCGCCCTTCAGGTGCGCGGCCGCCGCCTCGCGGCTGCGGAACTTGCCGGTGGACTCCACGACGATGTCCGCGCCGAGGGCGCCCCAGCCGATCGCCGCCGGGTCCCGCTCCGACAGCACCGCGATCCGCCTGCCGCCGACGATCAGCGCCTGGTCGTCGAATTCCACCCTCTCGCTGAACCGGCCGTAAGTGGAGTCGAATGCCAGCAGGTGCGCCAGCGTCCCGGCATCGGCGATGTCGTTGACCCCCACCACTTCCAGGTCCGCGCGCTCTGCCGCCAGCCGGGTGAACGCTCGCCCGATCCGGCCGAAGCCGTTAATCCCAACCCTCGCTGCCATCAGCTTCCTCCCTTTCTTCCCCTGGCTACCCGCAGCCTCGCTCCGGTGCCCGCCGTCGGCCAGCGGCATTGGCCGGCCATGGCCGGGACCTTCGTCCCGCACGGAGCCGGGCGTCATGGCCCTGCCGCCGCGGCCGGCCAGCGCGGAACCATGGACTGGTGCAGCCCATACCGGTCAAGGCGAGGTGAGAACGATGGGTGGCAAGGAGCGAAAGCCCAAGGCGACCCTCACGGGCAGGTTCCTCCGCGGGCGGCGATTCGACCGCAATCCGCTGCGGCGCGCAGCTGACCGGGTGGAGACCACTGTGCTGGCTTTGCTTTGCGTGGCGTTCCTGGTCGGCGCGCCGCTGGCCGCGCTGGCATCGGGTGCGTGGGCGCACACGATGGCGCAGCGGGCCGAGGTCGCTGAGGCAGCGGCCCGGCACCAGGTCACCGCAGTCGTCCTCACGACATCCGCGACGGCGATCGTCGGATCCTGGGACCAGGATTCGGTCGCGCAGGCACGCTGGACCGCACCGGACGGCACGGTGGTGACGGACGAACTGGCCGTCCCCGAGGGCACCAGGGCCGGCGCGACGGTCTCCGTGTGGACGACCCGGAACGGGCAGCTCACCTCGCACCCCCTGGGCGACTCGCAGGTGGCATCTCTGACGGAGCTGGGCGAGATAGCCGGAGCGGCTGCCGTCGCGCTGCTGCTCGCCATACTCGGAGAACTGGCCCGTCGGTCACTCGACAAGCGCAGGATGGCCGCGTGGGATGCCGACTGGCAGTCGACCGGACCGCGCTGGACGACCCGCGCTTAGCAAAAGGGAACCTTCATGAGCATCGTCGTCGCCTTGGCGGGAACGCACTGCTCCACCGGGGCGAGCCGCCAGACGCAGACATCCAGGAGAAGCACGTGAACAGCGCCTGCACAGCGCTTGCGCCGCTGGCGCGCGATGACCAGCTCATCATCACGCGCGGCAACGGCCCGCAGGTCGGCGTGGCCTTGGAAAGCGCGGGCCGTGCTCTGTATCGGCCTTACCCGTTCGACGCGCTCGGCGCGCAAACTCAGGGACTGGCTCCCTTCACCATTGATTTCAGGCTGTGCGAGACATGAATAAAGCCGATTTGGCACCCGACGTCGCGCCAGTGGATCCGGGAGGATTCTCGCTTATGCTCGGATCCGGCATGCCGGTCCGCGCCGTTGACCTGCGAACCGAGGACCTATGTCCCTACCGCGTGCGGCAGTCAACCCGCACCCTTGGGTGAACGGGGCGGCGCACGGCGACCGGAGGAGGCCAGTCATGCACCCTGGTGAGGACTCAGCGATCCGGCCGTCTGGCGAGGCTGTGGTGGTCGATGCCGCCGGGCTGCCCGCGTTGTTCGACGCCCTTCGCGGCCGCGGTTATACCGTGGTCGGCCCGACCGTCCGGGACGGTGCGATCGTGGTGGCGGAGCTGGCGTCGGTCGCTGAGCTGCCGTTCGGGTGGGGGGTGGAAGCCGAGGCGGGGAGGTACCGGCTGCGAGAACGCGGCGATACCGCCGCGTTCGGGCACTCGGCCGGCCCGCAATCGTGGAAGAGCGTGCTGCATCCGCCGCGAGCGAGACTGTGGTCGGCCGACCGGGCAACCGGCAGCGTGGAAGCCGGCGAGGCCGCGGAGCCGCCTCGGTACGCGCTGCTCGGCGTGCGCCCGTGCGATGTGCGCGCGGTCGGCATCCTGGACCAGGTGCTGACCGGCGGCCGGCACGCCGATCCGGTCTACCGCGGACGGCGCGATGGCGCGTTCATCATCGCGGTCGAGTGCACGGAGCCGGGCGCGACGTGCTTCTGCACGTCGATGGGGTGCGGTCCGGGTGTCGAGTCCGGATTCGACCTGGCCATGACGGAACTGGTCGACGCTGAGGGTCACCGCTTCGTCGTACGGGCCGGCACGCCTGCCGGCGCCGACGTGCTGGCGGACGTGCCGAGCCGGGTGGCCGACGAGACGAATATCCGGCGCGCAAGCACGGCGGTGGAGGAGGCGGCTGACCATATGGGCCGCACCATGCCGTTCATTGACCTGCAGCAGTTGCTGGCCGACAGCCGCGAGTCCCCGCACTGGGACGACGTCGCCTCCCGCTGCCTGACGTGCGGCAACTGCACCATGGTCTGCCCCACCTGCTTCTGCACGACAACCGAGGACGTGACCGACCTGACCGGCGATCATGCCGAGCGGTGGCGGGTCTGGGACTCCTGCTTCTCGCTGGACTTCTCCTACCTGCACGGCGGCGGCGTGCGCACGAGCGGGCAGAGCCGGTACCGGCAGTGGATCACTCACAAGCTGGGCACCTGGCACGACCAGTTCGGCTCATCCGGATGCGTCGGCTGCGGGCGGTGCATCGCCTGGTGCCCGGCCGGCATTGACATCACCCAGGAAGTGTCCGCGCTGGCCAGCCTGCTGGACGCGGCAACCGGGGAAGAGGGCGAGGACGGACGATGACGGGCACGGTCGCCGCGCGGATCTCGGCTCACTCGTTCTTCGCCGCCCTCACCGGTGAGCAGCGCGCGGCGCTGGCCGAGGATGGCGCGGCGGTGATGTTCACCGCCGGGGGGCGCCTGTTCGACGAGGGCGGCATCGCCGACCGGTTCTGGCTGATCGAAGACGGCAGCATCGCCCTGGACATGCGGGTCCCTGGCCGCGGCGATCAGATCGTCGAGACGCTGGCCGCGGGCACGGTGCTCGGCTGGTCGTGGCTGCATCCGCCGTACCGGTGGCATTTCGGCGCGGTGGCCCGCCTGGCAACTACAGCGATCGAGTTCGATGCCCCGTCGGTGCGCCGTCGCTGCGACGCTGACCCGGCCTTCGGTTACGCCGCCCTCCGCTTGTTCACGCCGGTCATCACCGAGCGGCTCCAGGCGACTCGCCTGCGGCTGCTTGACCTGTACGCGACCCCGGCCCAGGTCAGGCAGCGCGAGATCCGGCAAGCGGACACATGACCGGCCGGGAGACGGCCATGCCGTCGCTTACTGACCCAGCGGCCGCGGTGCCCTGCTTTTACCGGGTGGCTTCCCGCCGGGAGGACACCAGTGACACGGTCACCGTGGAGCTGACGGAACGTGACGGCCCGGTCCCGGCCTTCGCGCCGGGGCAGTTCGCGATGCTGACCGCGCTTGGCGTCGGCGAGGTGCCGATCTCGGTGAGCGGCCTGGGTGACAGCGGCGGCGGGCGGGCCCGCCGCCTGCAGCACACGCTGCGCGCGGTCGGCGCGGTCACCCGCGCGCTGTGCGCCGTGCGGCCGGGCGGACTTATCGGCGTGCGCGGCCCGTTCGGCGCCGGCTGGGACGTGGCGTCCGCGGCCGGGCGGGACCTCGTGGTCGTGGCGGGCGGCATCGGGCTGGCGCCGCTGCGCCCGGTGGTGCTGACCGCGCTGGCCGACCGGTCCCGGTACGGGCGGATCGTGCTGCTGGTCGGCGCGCGAACCCCCGCTGACCTGCTCTACGGCGGCGAGCTTGACCGCTGGCGCCGCGACGGGGTCGAGGTGGCGGTCACGGTCGACCAGGCCGACAGCGGCTGGAGCGGCGAGGTCGGGCTGGTGACGGCGCTCATCAAGCCGGCCGGCCTCGCGCCGGGCAACAGCGTGGCGTTCATCTGCGGTCCCGGACATCATGATGCGGGTCACCGCCGACGCGCTGGCGGCGCTGGGCATTCCCGCGGGCCGGATACGGGTATCGCTCGAGCGCAACATGCGCTGCGGCGCCGCCTGGTGCGGGCACTGCCAGCTCGGGCCGCTGCTGGTCTGCCGGGACGGCCCGGTGGTCGGCTACGACCGGGCGGCGGCGCTGATGCGGGTGCGGGAGCTGTGATGGGCGCGCCTATCCCAGCCTGGCGGTGTGGAAGTTCGCCTCCTGCGACGGCTGCCAGCTCACGCTGCTTGACTGCGAGGACGAGCTGCTGGCGATCGCCGACCGGGTGAAGATCGCGCACTTCACCGAGGCCTCGAGCGATACCCAGCCCGGCCCGTACGACGTGTCCCTGGTGGAGGGCTCGATCACCACCGCCGCCGACGCGGAGCGGATCCGGCAGGTACGCGAAATGTCACGGACACTGGTGACGATCGGGGCGTGCGCGACCGCAGGCGGCGTCCAGGGCCTGCGAAACTTCGCCGACGTCCGTGAGTTCACCTCGGTGGTGTACGCCCGGCCTGAGTACATCTCCACGCTGGCCACGTCGACCCCGATCGCGGCCCACGTGGACGTCGACTTCGAGCTGCGCGGCTGCCCGATCGACCGGCGCCAGCTCCTGGAGGTCATCACCGCCCTGCTCGTCGGGCGCAAGCCGAACATCCCGGCCCACAGCGTGTGCTTCGAGTGCAAGCAGCGCGGCAACGTGTGCGTGGTGGTCGCGCACGGCACGCCGTGCCTCGGGCCGGTGACGCACGCCGGATGCGGCGCCTTGTGCCCGGCGCACCAGCGCGGCTGCTACGGCTGCTTCGGTCCGATGGAGACGCCCAACGCGGCTGCCCAGGTGGGGCTGCTGCGGGCCGCCGGCCTCGACGAGGCCGATGTGCAGCGGGCGTTCCGCACGTTCAACGCGGGCGCGCCCGCGTTCATCGAGCTGTCCCAGGTCACCGCCGGCCCGCCGCCGGGGCGCGGTCCGCGCGACATCCCGGAAGGGTGACAGGGTGAGTGACAAGGCCGACCGCACGCTGACGGTCCGGGCGCTGGCCCGGATCGAGGGCGAGGGCGCGATGCACGTGCGGGTGCGCGACGGGCGCCGTCGAGGACGTGCGGCTGGAGATCTACGAGCCGCCCCGGTTCTTCGAGGCGCTGCTGTGCGGCCGGCGGCACACCGAGCCGCCCGACATCACCGCGCGCATCTGCGGGATCTGCCCGGTGGCGTACCAGATGAGCGCATGCCTGGCGATCGAGGCGGCCTGCGGGATCGAGGTCTCCGACGCGGTCGCCGATCTTCGCCGGCTGCTCTACTGCGGCGAGTGGATCGAAAGTCACGCGCTGCACATCTACCTGCTGCACGCGCCCGACTTCCTCGGCTATCCCAGCGCGCTCGACCTGGCTCGGGAGGGCCGCGGCACCAGGCTGGTGGAGCGGGGGCTGAAGCTGAAGAAGGCCGGAAACGCGATCATGGAACTGGTCGGCGGCCGGGCGATCCACCCGGTCAACGTCCGGGTGGGCGGCTTCTACCGGGCGCCGGCCAAGTCCGAGATGGCGGCCCTGGCCGAGCAGCTTCGCCCCGCGCTTGACCTGGCGCTGGACACCGTGACCTGGGCGGCCGGGTTCGAGTTCCCCGACTTCCAGCACGACCACGAGATGCTGGCGCTCGTCACGCCGGGGCAGTACGCCATCGACCGGGGCACGGTCGCCTCTACCGGCGCCCTCAGCTTCGCCCCGGCGGAGTTCGAGGACTACATCATCGAAGAGCAGGTGCCGCACTCGACGGCGCTGCACGCCCGGCTGGCCGGGCGAGGCCGCTACCTGACCGGCCCGACTGCCCGCTACACCCTGAGCGGCCAGTGGCTCTCCCCGCTGGCACGGCAGGCCGCCGACGCGGCGGGCCTCGGCGCCGAGTGCCGCAACCCGTTCCGCAGCATCCTGGTCCGCGCCGTCGAGGTGGTGTACGCGGTGGAGGAGGCGCTGCGGCTGATCGAGCGGTACGAACCGCCCGCGCCGCCCTATCAGGAGGTTCCGCCGCGGGCCGGCGTCGGGCACGGCGCCACCGAGGCGCCGCGCGGCGTGCTGTTCCACCGGTACGCCATCGACGCAGAAGGGCTCATCACCTCCGCCCGGATCGTCCCGCCCACTTCGCAGAACCAGGCCAGCATCGAAGACGACCTGCGCCGGTTCGTCGCCGGCCGGCTCGACCTCGACGACCAGCAGCTGACCCGGCAGTGCGAGCAGGCGATCCGCAACTACGACCCGTGCATCTCCTGCTCGACCCACTTCCTCGACCTCACCATCGACCGCGGATGACCGGGCGCGGCGATCCCGGCCGGCGCACTGTGGTGGTCGGCGTGGGCAACGAGTTCCGCCGTGACGACGGAGCCGGGCCCAAGGTGATCGCCCGGCTGCGCGCCCTCCAGCCAGGCGACGCCGGCCTTGCCGGCGTCACCCTGGCGCTCAGCGACGGGGAGCCGGGCCGGCTGATCGACCTGTGGGAAGGCGCCAGCCTCGCGGTCGTGATCGACGCCGTGCGCGACACCACCCTGCCGCCCGGGCGCACCTGCCAGCTCGCGCCCGGCGCCCTGGCCCTCCTGCCGGACGGCACAGCCAGCTCGCACGGCATCGGACTCGGCGACACCGTGGAGCTGGCCCGGGCGCTCGGCCGCCTGCCCGAACGGCTCACGGTCCTCGCCGTAGTCGGCCGCGACTTCGGCTTCGGCACCGAGCTGACCGCCGAAGTGGCGGCCGCGGTAGCGAAGCTGGTCGATCAGGTACGCGAGATCGTGCGCTGACCCCGCCGCGGGAGAGCTTCCGGATATCTGAGCACTGGCGCGTCAGGCTTCACCATGAGTAACTTTGCCAGGCACGGGCGAACGGCTCAGGGGACGTCACGTTGAAGGGGTCATCGCCGTGTGCCCTCTTGCGGGGCGTTCGTCGGATGCTGCGTTCCGGGGCAAGTCGTGCAGCCACTCGCTTCGGGAAATGTCTCGCCGGGCCGGGCGTTGCCCGATCCGGCGGTTGGCGCTGCTGGCAGGTGATGTCTGGGCTGGTCAGCTGATGACGCGGCGGGTGAAGAAGCGGATGGACTGCCAGAGCAGGAAGGCCGTGGCGGCGGCCAGGACGGGGTAGACGACCAGCAGGCTGAGGTGGGGCTGGCTGGTGACGGCGGCGCGGAGTCCTTCGCTGGCGTAAGTGAGGGGGTCGGCGAGGGCGAGGCCCTGGACCCAGGGGATGACGTGCAGGGCGCTCCACGGGAAGAGCGTGCAGCCGAGCCACATCAGCGGGGTGATCAGGACGGCGAACAAGGCCATGGTCAGCCGGGGGTCCATCGCGGTGCCGAGGAAGAGCCCGAGGCTGGAGCACATGAGGGCGGCCAGCGGCGTGAGGGTGAGCAGTACGGCCCAGTGAATGTGCAGGCTCGGGGGCGCGGCCGGGATCCAGATCGCCAGAGGGAAGATGACCAGGGCGGCGAGCAGGCCCTGGATGGTCCCGAGCGTTATCTTCTCGACGGCGATGGCCCATGCGGGCAGCGGGGCCAGCAGCCGGTCGTCGATCTCGCGGGTGTAGCCGAAGTCCTGCACGAGCGGCAGGGCCACGGCGAACAGCCCCTGGAAGAGGATCACGATCGCCATCATGCCCGCCAGCAGGGTGGTCGCTGTCTGGGCGGCGCTGCCTTCCGTCGGCTGGCCGATCCGCGGGCTGATGTAGCCGAGGACGAAGACGAACAGCACCGGCTGGATGATGGTGCGGGTGATGAACTCGGCCGGCTGCTTGCGCAGCACGGTCAGGTCGCGGGCGAGCAGCGCGGCGAACGCGGCCAGGGCCGGCCGCCGGCAGGCCGCCGGGCCGCGGGTGCGGTAATGGTCGCAGCGGTCACGAGTCGCGGAGCTCCTTGCCGGTCAGCTCGATGAAGACGGTTTCCAGGGTCGGGGGGTCGACGCGGACCTCGCGCAGCCGGGCATGGCAAGTCTCGGCAGCGGCGAGGACGGCTGGAAGGACCGGCTGGCCGTCCTCGACGGTGAGCATGACGGCGTCGCCGAGCGGGCGGGCGCCGCGGGCGCCGGGCACGCCGGCGGCGAGTGCGGCGGCCAGTTCGGCCGGTGCGGTGCCGTCGGCGGTGACGGTGACGACGGTGCCGCCGCGGACCGACCGCTTGAGCCCGGCCGGGGTGTCAAGGGCGAGCAGTCGGCCGTGGTCGATGATCGCGACGCGGCCGGCGAGGGCGTCGGCCTCGGCCATGTCGTGGGTGATGAGCAGGATCGTCTGCCCGGCGGCCTGCAGGCTGGTGACGATGTCGTGGACGGCCAGGCGGCTCTGGGGGTCCAGGCCGGTGGTGGGCTCGTCGAGGAACAGGACTTCCGGCTGGTGCATGATGGCCCGGGCGATCATCAGCCGCTGCGCCATCCCGCCCGACAGTTCGTCGACCCGCCTGCCCGCGGCGTCTTCCAGGCTCACCCGCTCGAGCAGCCGGCCGGCGGCGGTGCGGGCGGCGGCGGGCCGCATCCCGAAGTACCGGCCGTGGAAGACGAGGTTGTCGCGGACGCTCAGGCGGCGGTCCAGGGTGTTGCGCTGCGGGACCACGCCGATGTGCCGGTGCACCCGGGCCGGGGCCGCGGCGACATCGACTCCGGCCACCCAGGCCCGGCCCGCGGTCGGCCGCACGGTCGTGGTCAGCATCCCGGCGGTGGTCGACTTGCCGGCGCCGTTCGGGCCGAGCAGGGCGAGCACCTCGCCGCGGCGCACCGCCAGGCTCAGGCCCTCCACCGCGACCGTTCCGCCGGGATACGTCTTTCCCAGGCCCTCGGTGAGCACCGCAACGTCGGCCGCAGCCCCCGGGGGGATCGCGGGATCCGGTACCGCCACGGTGGCACGGGTCATGGCTGGCTCCGGTCAAGCGCCTGCCGGGTCCGGGCGGCCAGGTCGCCGGAGTCCACGCCGGCCAGCGCCAGCGCCCGGGGCACCGTGCCGGCCTGCGCGGCGAGCACGCCCAGCAGCAGGTGCCCGGGCCGGATCTGGCGCTGCCCGAGGGCGGCCTTCAGCGCCCGTTCCAGCACCAGCTTTCCTGACGCCGCCAGCCGCGCCCGCCTCGCCGGGTCGCGGCTTGCCCGCGGCAGCCCGCCAGCGGGCAGCGTGACCCCTGCCGCGCCGAGGCTCTGCCGAAACTCGCGGTCCAGGGCCGCGCGGATCCCGTCCCGGTCCAGGCCGGCCGAGGCGAGCACGTCCCGCGCCTCGATCCCGTGCTCACCGGTCATCGCCAGCAGCAGGTGCTCCGCCTCGATCACCGGCGACCCGGCCTCTCCCGCCTCTTCCTCTGCCTGCCGCACGACCGCACGGGCATGCTCAGCGAACCGTATGACCATTACCGCCTCCTCAGCGTGACGCCCGCGGCGATCAGCCGCGCGGCGTGCTTCTTGTGGACCGCCTGCCGGGTGACGCCGAGCGCCTCGGCAACCTGCGGCCAGCCCCAGCCGGACCGCATCGCCCGCTCGACCGCCACGTCCTCCAGCTGGTCCGCCAGCCGCCGCAGCGCCGCCACCGCAGCCAGCGCGTCAGCCGGGTCGGCGTCCGGCCGGATCTCCATCACTTCCATACAAGCAACTCTAGTTGACAAAATGAATTAGTCAACCTGAGTTGCTGCCTGTCGGCTGCTGCATGCGCGGCACTGTGGCGGGCGGCGCGCAGCTACCCGGGTTATTACTGGTCCGCGACAGTCGGTGGCCACGTCATCTACGGGAGCCTGGCTGGGCGAACGCGCCCAGGGGCCCTGCCGACGGCGCTGGCCCGGAACTGGCCGGGCTGGACGAGGCTGAGCTGGCCGAGCTGCGGGAGCGCATCGCGCACGTCCAGGAGGTGCGGACGGGGTTCAGGAGCATGCGCAGAGCTGGCGGCAGACGGCGAGCCGCGGCCGGAGTACGCCCCCGGCGTCCCGTTGCTAGCCCGGTACGCCACCAAGGCCGCCGAGATCGGCGTTGGCGTTTCCACGCTGCGCCGGTGGGTGAAGGGCTTCGGGGAGCTCATCGAGCCACTGCCCGAGCCGGTCGCGGACCAGCACCGCCAGCGGACGCTGGCGCTTCCCCCGGTACGTCGCCGCGATCACCGCCGCGACCACCGGAATCCGGCTCCGGCCACACGGCAGGCTGGATAGACATGACACGCCCATTCTGCGGCCAGGACAAGGGGAAGGAACGGCCCGCAGGCAAGTCGTGGCCCGGATCACAGCCTGGACCACGGACGAGACCCCGCGTGTCGCCAATTAATCACCAGGATCTCAACTGCGCGCAAATCCATCTCCGATCCCCACACAGCGGTCAGCGCAGCTTGCGGAGGAACGGGTCCTGCGGCTCGCACGGCATGACCTTGATCTGGGCGTCGATGATGTGGGCGCCGTCGGGGCGGGCGATGACGGGGTTGAAGTCGAGTTCGGTGATCTCGGGCAGGTCCTCGGCGAGCCGGGAGACTCGCAGCAGCAGGTCGCGGAGCGCGTCCTTGGCCGGGGGCGGGAAATCGGCGGGCGGGGTGCCGGGGTAGCCGTGCAGCGGGGGTGCGGCGCGGATTGAGCTGATCAGCGTGTCGGCATCGGTGGTGGTGAGCGGGGCGAGGCGGGCCGCGTGATCTGCCAGGACGTTGGTGCCGGTGCCGCCGAGGCCGAAGACGATCAGCGGGCCGAACACGTGGTCGTCGGCTACGCCAACCAGGACCTCCGTGCCGCCGCTGATCATCGGCTGCACCGACACTTCGCGCAAGCTGGCGCCGAAATGAGCGACGAGCTGCTCATACGCTGCCCGAACGTCGTCCTCGGTGCGCAGGTCCAGGCGGACGGCGCCCGCATCCGTCTTGTGGAGCCGGCCCTCGACGTCGCCCTTGAGCGCGACGGGGCCTGCGGTGCGGGCAGCGGCGGCGACTGCCTCATCCGCGCTCGCCACGGCAGTCAGCGGCACGGGTGCTATCGCGTAGCAGGCGAGCAGCGCGGCGGCCTCCCTGGGCGGCAGCCAGCCGCCGCCGGGTGAGTGTGAGAGGAAGCCGAGCACCAAGGCTCGTGCCTGGGCCGCGGAGACGTCGGGAAATGCGGGTACCGGGCCGGTGGGGGCGGCGCGCCAGGTGCCGTACGCGGCGGCGCGGGCCATCGCCCCCGCGGCGGCCTCCGGGCAGTCGTAGGCCGGTACCCGCTTGCCGTCCGCGCCGTCGAGGAGCCGAACCGATTCCGGCTGGCCGAGCGCCACGGCCGCGATCGGGACGCTGACCTGGGCCTGCGTGATGGCGGCAGCGAGGTCCCCGGTCGCGGCGGTTGGCAGGACGAGCGCGATGATCGCGTCGACGTCGCCGGCGGCGGACAGCAGCTCAAGGCACTGCCGGAACGCCTCGCCGCTCACGGTCGCGGTCGTGTCGACCGGCCCGGTCACCGTCCCGCCGCGCGGGACGAGCGCGTGCAGCCGTTGCCGGGTAGCCCCGTGCGGCTGGTGGACGGTCATGCCCTGGTCGGTGCAGGCGTCGGCCGCCAGGACGCCGGCGCCGCCGACGTTGGAGATGATCGCGACGGTGCGGCCGGCGGGAGCCGGCTGTGTGGCGAGCAGGGCGGCGGCCTCGGTCAGCTCGCCAAGACCGGGCGTCGCGATGATCCCTGCCTGCTCGAACAGCGCCTGACGGCTGGCCGGCGGCGCGGCGACGGCAGCGGTGTGCGAGGCGGCGGCCTGCTGCCCGGCCGCCGAGCGGCCGGCCTGCACGGTCAGCACCGGCATCTGGCGCGCGACCCGGCGCGCGGTGCGGGCGAACTTGCGCGGGTTGCCGAACGACTCGATGTACAAGACGGCGAGCCGGGTGACGCCGTCGTGCTCCCACCACAGCAGCAAATCGTTGCTCGAGACGTCGAGCTTGTTGCCGACGGATGCGAACGAGGAGATGCCGATGCCGAGCCGGGACAGCTGGGCCGCCAGCGCGAAGCCCAGCCCGCCGGACTGCGTGACCAGCCCGGCAGTCCCAGGCTGCGGGTGGCTGGCGGCGAACGTGGCGTCCAGGCCGGTGCCGGGCACCGCGATGCCGAAGCAGTTCGGCCCCACCAGGCGCATCCCGTGGCGGCGGCAGATCGCCAGCAAGTCGGCGGAGGCCGGGACCTCGAGCCCGGCCGTGATCACGACGATGGCCTGCACGCCCTTGGCGCCGCAGGCCTCGGCGGCGTCGGTGACCCCGGCGGGGGGAACAGCGATCACCGCGAGGTCGGGCGCCTCCGGCAGCTCGGCCACCGTGGGCACGCAGCGCACGCCGCCCAGGTAGCGGGCGTGCGGGTTCACCGCGTACAGACGGCCCTGGTAGCCGCCGGTGCGGATGTTGTCCAGTACCGCCCGCCCGACCGTGCCCGTCCGTCGGCTGGCGCCGATCACCGCGACCGACGCTGGCCCGAACAGGTGCCGCAGGCTCGCGGTGCCCGCCGAGCCTTCCCGCTTGCCGACCGCCGACAGGTACGCGTCCAGCGCGGCGTCAGTGTCGTCACGCGGTATCGGAACCGTCACTTCCATCACCCCGTGGTCGCGCCGCTTCCGCACCGGGAGCCCGGCGTCGGCGAAAACCCGCAGCATCGCGGTGTTCTCGGCAAGCGTCTCGGCGACGAAAGCCTCGATGCCGTCGTCCCGCGCGCGCGAGACCAGGTGCTCCAGCAGTAGTGTCGCGACTCCCTTGTGGTGCATGCGATCGGCAACGGCGAACGCGATCTCGGCCTGATCCCCCGATACAGACTCGTAGCTGGCGCAGCCCACCACCTCATCACCGGACAGCGCGAGCAGCGCGGCGCGGCCGGCCTCGGCCTCCCGGCACACGCGGCTGGCTTCCCGCTCGGCGACCAGTCGGCCGATGCTGAAGAACCGCAGGTACAAATTGTCCGGCGACATCGCCTCGTGCATCGCCTTGACCGCCTCGAAGTCGGCGGGACCCGCCGATCTGACCAGGACCGTCGAGCCGTCGGCCAGCAAGGCGTAGGCGGGCGCCGACGTCATCGCGCACATCTTGCCTCCTTCGCACGCATCTGTGCGCCAGGTTAATCGCAGGCTGGGCCGGCGCGTTAGCGGCGAACGCCCCTGTGGCCGAGGCCCTAGGTCCCGCCGCGAGCCCGGCCGTACGGCTCTCTGCGGCCACCACTGACCGGGGGGCGTTCGCTCACGCAAGCGTCTCGACGGTGAATGGCGGCAGAGTTTGCTCTGTAATGGCGGCCCGGTCGGCCTGGCGTTGGTACATCAGGCCGTACGTGAAGGTGTCTTCCCCTGCCTCCCGGGCCTTTCCGGCAAGGTCGAACAGCACCGTTCGGGCGACGACGCTGTCGTGGTGGTCTCCGAGCGCCTGCTGCAGGTCCTTGGCCGCCGCAGCCTGACGGCCGGCCGCGCCGCCAAGCGCGGGCACTGCCGCTTCGGCGGCGTACCTGGCCCTTTTGGCCGCCTTGCGCGCCTCGTGGAACGCCGCGTCACGGTCCTCGGCCTCGGGTACGGCGGCCAGGGCACGCAGCAGCCGCCGGCCGGCCCGCCGGACCGGCTTGGCGAGTACCTCGCTCGCCTCGCGTTCCGCCAGTGATGTCAGCGGCGGCCGGACGAGCAGCCCGTCCAGGTCATCCCGAAGCCGTCGATAGCGCCGCCCGTCCAGCGCCGCCACCGCGGTCTTTCCCGCCTGCGCGAGCTCGGTGGTGAAGTGGGCGGAGATGCGGGCCTCGACCGGCCCGGCGACCAGGGCAGGCGGGATACCGGCAAGGCTGGCTTGGAGCAGGTCCAGCATTACCTCGGTATCGCGCGCCTGACCGAGCGTGACCCCGAGCCACTTCAGCTCCTCACCCAGCGGCCGGGTCGCCTCCCGGTCGATGATGCTCCCGAAGGCCTGCAGCGCGCTGCGGGCCCGGCGGGTGGCCACCCGCATCTGGTGCACCGCGTCTGGCTCGTCCCGGCGGACCAGCGGGTCGCAGCGCGCGATGGCCGCCACCTGGTCGCGCAGGTAGGAGAGCACCGCCTCGCCCGCGGACGAGTGCCTGGTCAACCGGGGGTCGTGGAGCGCGCCGGGGCCGGCCGCGCCGGGGCCGCGTTTCCGCTCGATCTCACGCGCGTCAGTAGCCATATTCCCTTCCCCCGTCAGTTGGACACGGCGGCCTGAGTCGTCATGCCGACGCCGAGCGCTCGATGACACCTCTTGAGCACCCCTGCGGGACTCGCCCGCGGCCGGGTGCCGAAGGAGGTACCCGCCATCGGGCTTCATGTCCCACGCCGAGCAGTTGTCCTCCTCGTACGTACCCAGGATGGTCAGCACGCAGCTCGGCATGGCCTTCGCCCGGCGGGTCCATGAGGTCGCCGAGGCTCCAGCAGCCCGGGAGTCGCGATGACGTCGGCAGGATCGGCGCCAAGCTGAGCCGCGAGCCAACTCCGCAGACCAGCGGGCGGCGTTCAGAGGTACTCATGCTTCCCAAGCCACCGCACCTGGGCGACCCGAGGGCCGGGAACTCGTCGCCTCGGCCGGCCTGATAGTGGTCGGCGCCCCGACCCACCGGCACGGGATGCCGACCATCGGCTCCCGGCGATCAGGCCGGTTGCCGTCCGCTACTGGGCACGGACCATGCGCTCGGGTCCCGCAGGCCGTGCAGGAACCGCTGGCCGGCCAGCGCCGATGCCGTTACCTCCATCATGCGATCACCCCCTGCTGTCTTCTCAGCCTGCGGCGGCCGCAGCGCGGCCATTAGGGCCGAAGGGCCCGCGACGCGGTGACGTCCGGCCGTGACGGCGCCCCCCCGTGCGGCGGAACACTCGTGTCTGACAGGTCAACCCGAAGCGGACCGCAGACACCGGCCCGCGTCACAAGGAGGCATTACGATGCGCCGCTTCTCACCCCGTACCCTGCTCGCCGCCGCGAGCGCCGCCCTGGCGGCGGTGCTGCTGATCGCCGGCGGCCTGGCGCTGTGGGGCTCGGCCTACGTGCACAACACCGTGCAGGGCCAGCTCGCCGCCCAGCAGATCTTCTTCCCCCCGGCCGGCGCGTTCGCGCACGCCAAGGCGGGCACCGAGATCACCCCGTCGATGATCCCGTCCGTCAGCCAGTACGCGGGCCAGCAGATGCTCACCGGCCAGCAGGCCGAGGCCTACGCCGACCACTTCATCGCCGTCCACATCCAGGAGATGGGCGCCGGCAAGACCTACTCCCAGCTGTCCGCCGAATCCCTCGCCCAGCCGGCTAACACCGCGCTCGCCGCCACCGTCAGCACCGTCTTCAAGGGGGAGACGCTGCGCAGCATGCTGCTGAACGCCTACGGCTGGTGGAAGGTCTCCCAGATCGTCTACATCGTCTCGCTGGTCCTGTTCGGCCTCGGCGCCGTGGCCGGCCTCGCCTCGGCGTACCTGCTCGCCTTCGGCCGCCTGCCCAGGGGCGCCGGCCAGGCTGCGCAGCCGGGCGGGCACGAGACCATCACCCCGGCCGTCACCGCGTAAGCAGCACGTGACCGGCAACGACGACCCACACCAGCAAGACAACGCGCAAGAACACGGAAGACCCCCGGTCGGCGCCGGCGAAGGCGCCAGCCGGGGGTTCTCTGCTGAAGCGACCAGCGGAGAGAGACAAGCCAGGCAGCCAGCCGATGTTCCGGGTGCGACTCCACGGCCGCTGCGGCCAGGGCGTCGTGACCGCCGCCGAGCTGCACGCGTCCGCCGCGTTCCGCCAGGACCGCTACGCGCAGGCGTTCCTGAGCTTCGGCTCGGAGCGGGTGGGCGCCCCGGTGATGTCGTTCTGCCGGATCGATGACAGGTACTTCGCCGACGCCCCGGCCGCGGTCCGGCCGAAGCTTGAGGCGGCCAGGCGGACCGGCACGTTCGACGAGGTAACCGGTGGTCTGGACGCGTCCACGGCGCTGTTCGAAGCCGGCCGCTGCTTGGCCTTAAGGGAGCTGCCTCCCGCGCGAGTTCCTTTCACCCCGGCTGGGTGGCGACAGTCAGGTACTTTTAGTGAATATTCCACTCCGAGGTGTGACTTCGGCAGCCGTCCGGTTTTACCCCGGAAGGGGGATGTCTAGTGTCGGTCCGGGGCGGCGGAGGCGACCATGACCAGTGCAAGCGCAGGAGGACAGGCCGTTCACCAGGGAAAGGTGATGGGCTGGCTGTCGAAGGTGTTCGAGCTCAACCCCGCGGGACTCAACTGGCCCCGGGCAGTGCTGTTCCTGGACGTCGCGCTGGTGCCTCTGGTCGTGTTCTGGGCGATCGGTTATGAGCAGTATCTTCTCAGCGCCCTGTTCGGCCTGCTGTTCGCGTGGCTGGCCGACCCGGGAGGCGGCTACGGATACCGGGCGTCGCGCATAGCCGTCTTCGCGCTGGCCGGCGCCGGGCTGACCGCGCTGGGGTTCGGCATCGGCGGGGACGCCTGGGGCTGGCTGGTGCTCGCGGCGTTCGCGGTCACGCTGGCGGCCGGCCTGGCGGCCGCGTTCGGGGTGCGCAGGTTCGTTACGGCCCTGCTTCTCAACCTGTGGTTCGTCGTCACCCTCGGGGTCGCGTTCAGCTTCCATCATCACGTCCGCATCACCAGCTACACCTGGGCTCAGGTGGTCGCCTGGGCCGGAGGGGCGGCGCTGTGGATCGCGGTGACGTTCATCGGGTGGCTGGCCCGCGGGCGCCAGGACCGGCCCCAGCCGGTCGCGGAGCTGCCCGGTGACACCTCGCGGCGGGAGCTGTCAAGGCCGCTGGTCATGTTCGCGGTGATCCGCGCTCTTGTCATGGCCGGCACCGTCGCGCTCGCGTTCGGGCTGGACCTGTCGCATGGCTATTGGCTGCCGATCGCGGCCATGGTCGCGATGAAGCCGAGCCTGGAGCAGGCCACGCTGGTAGCCGCGCAGCGCCTGGCCGGCGCGCTGATCGGCGCCGCCGCGGCCGGGCTGCTGCTGCTGATACCCGCCAGCGAACACGGGCTCAGGCTGTTCGCGATCACGCTCGGACTCGAGGTGGTCGCGCTGGTCCTGTTGATGCACGGGGCGGCGGTCCGCTTCTGGAACTACGCGCTCTACACCGGCGCCATCGCCGCGGGAGTGCTGATCCTGGTGGACCTTCCGCAGCCGTCTGACTACAGCGCCGAGGGCTACCGGGTGCTGTGGACGCTGTGCGGCGTGGGGATCGGCGTGCTCGTCATGCTCCTGGCCGGCCTGCTCGCCAAGCGCGCCAAAGCGCCGCCAGGGCGGTCTGCGGACGTCCCAGCGCAACGCAAGACGACGGCCGAGCAGGATCTGGCCCGCCCAAACGGTCACAGAACTGAGCCTGGTATGCCTGGCCGGGCGTGAGCGCCGAACCACATCTCGCCCGCGGCTTCATTGCCCGCCATTCCGGGCTTGGGAGGAGCCAGTCTGGTCACGCCGGGCCGACGCGTCGTCCCGTGATACGGGACGGGATGATCCGGACGAACAGCTCTCGGTTGCCCGGGGCCCAGGGCTCGATGCCCGCGTTGCGGACGATGTCCAGCTCGGCTCCCTGAACATGGTGGGCGGGCCCCTGGACGAGCACGCTCCAGCCCCGCCCGGCCGCCAGGTCGATGTCGTCGATCTCGAACGCCACCTTGTAGTCGGCGGCGGCGATCCCGGTCCGCAGGTCCTCGTCCAGCGGCCCGTGCTCAGCGGTGCGGAACACGATCGCGCCGCCCCGCAGCTTGTAGTTCACCGGCAGGACGGCGGGCCCGAACCGGCCGGCGTAGGCGATCCGGCCGATCCCTCCCGGCCCGATGAGGCGCAGGCACTCGTTCACGTCAAGCTCTTCCATTACCCGGTCAGCCATTGCGCTGCTCCTTCCCGGCACGGTGCTTCCTGGCCTGGTGGGCCCATTGCGACCCTAGCCGCGCGCGGCCCGCGGGGGACCAGACCTTCGGGCCGCATCCCGGGACCTTCGGCCCCTGCCGCCGGCGTGAGCGCGGGGCGAGGCTTGAGCCGACAGCGAGACAGCGATCGGAGGCGGCCATGCGGGCGCTCGTTTACCACGGTCCGGGCCGGAAGGCGTGGGAAGAGGTTCCCGACCCGGAGATCATCGACGAGGGCGACGCCGTCGTCCGGGTCGACGCGACCACCATCTGCGGCACCGACCTGCACATCCTGGCCGGCGACGTGCCTGAGGTGCGCGCCGGGAGGATCCTCGGCCACGAGGCCGTGGGCACCGTGGACGAGGTCGGCGACGGCGTGCACCGGCTCTCGCCCGGCGACCGCGTCCTGGTCTCCTGCATCAGCGCCTGCGGCACCTGCCAGTACTGCCGCGAGGGACGCTACGGGCAGTGCCTGGACGAGGGCGGCTGGGTGCTCGGCCGCCGCATCGACGGGACCCAGGCCGAGTACGTCCGCGTTCCGTACGCCGACACGTCCACCTTCCGGATCCCCGGCGGCGTGTCGGACGAGGCGATGCTCATGCTGGCCGACATCCTGCCCACCGGCTACGAGGTCGGCGTGCTGGCCGGCGGCGTCCGGCCGGGCGACGTGGTGGCCGTGGTGGGCGCCGGCCCGGTCGGCCTGTCCGCGATCGCCTCCGCGCGGCTGTTCAGCCCCAGCCGCATCGTCGCCGTCGACCTGTCCGACGCCCGCCTGGACGCGGCGCGCCACTTCGGCGCCGACGTCACCGTCAACGACTCGCGCGAAGACCCCGTGACCGTGATCAAGGACCTGGCCGGCCGCACGGCGCGGACGTGGCGATCGAGGCGGTCGGCACCCCGGCCACCTTCGAGCTGGCGGTGCGGCTGGCCCGGCCGGGCGGCCGGATCGCGAACATCGGCGTGCACGGCAGCGCGGCCGTGCTGCACCTGGAAGAGCAGTGGGCCAGGGACATCACGATCACCACCGGGCTGGTGGACGCCTCGTCCACCCCGACCCTGATGCGGCTGGTCGCCTCCGGGCAGCTCGACGCCGCCCGGTTCGTCACCCACCGCTTCGGCCTGAACGACTTCGAGAAGGCCTACGACGTGTTCGGCAACCCCGCGGCCAGCGCCGCGCTCAAGGTAGCGCTGACCCGCAGCGAAGCAGGCGAGGGCTATGAACGCCGTCGTCAGGGACGTCATGACACCCGACGTGATCACCGTCAGCGAGGACACCCCGTTCGAGGCCGTAGCCGCCGCCCTGCGCGAGCACCGGGTCAGCGCGTTCCCCGTGCTTGACCAGGCATCACAGGTGATCGGGGTCGTCTCCGAGTCGGACCTGCTGGCGAAGCTGGCCCTCGGCACCGGAGACGACGCGACGATCCCGGGCATGATCACCGGCATCCTGCGCCGGCAGCAGCTGCAGAAGGCGCACGCCGTCACGGCGGCGGAGCTGATGACGTCGCCCGCGTGCACCGTGCTGCCCGGGGACACCGTCGAGACGGCCGCCAGGATCATGTACCTGCGCAACGTCAAGCGGCTGCCCGTCGTCGACGCCGGCGGCCGCCTGGCCGGGATCGTCAGCCGCGCCGACGTGCTCGCCGTCTACAGCCGCACCGACGCCGACATCGCCGAGGAGATCAGGACCGGCATCCTGTCGACCGAGACGCCCGCGGACCCCGGCACCCTCGACGTCAGCGTGACAGCCGGGGTCGCCACCATCGTCGGCCGGCCGCAAACCCGCGAACAGGCACGGGCCATCATCGGCCGGGCCCGGCACGTCCAGGGCATCGTAGCCGTCCGCGACCGCCTTGAGCACCCCGCTCCCGGACCCGACCACTTCGACGTCTTCAGTTCCCGTGCGTGCGGGTGGCCCCGCTGGCCGTCGCGGCTCGTCCCGCCGCCGCGCGGGCTAGCGGGCGGGTCCTTCCCGACAGCTGCCTCGGCGGGGCATGATCGCCCCGGATGTGTCTTAGTTCGCGACGCATATGTGTCGGTGAATGGTCGCGGGGTCATCGAGGACGCTGATCATGCAGGCGGCAAGGTCCGCGCGCGTGATGCTGAAGCAGCGGGGCAGGTTGCGGTCGGTTGCGGCGCGGTAGGTTCCCCTGGCTGGCTTGCCGGTCAGCGACGGCGGGCGGAAGATCGTCCAGTCCAGGTCGCTGACATGGATCTCGGCCTCGGCGGCGAGAAAGTCGGCGCTAACGTGACGGAGGAACGTGTGCCGCGCCACCGGCTTGATCAGGTAGCGCAGGTAGGGGCTCTCGCCCAGGTCGGTGACGATGGAGCCGCTGACGAACAGCAGCCTGCGCGCGCCAGTCGTGCCCATCGCCTGCATGATGCTGCGGGTGCTGTCCTGGCGGAGCGTGCTAGGGCCGGTGCCGTGGGGGCCGATGGCGGTGATCACCACGTCGCAGTCCGCCACTACCGGGCTGATCGAAGCGGGGTCCATGACGTCGGCGCTGATGACCTGTAGCCGCGCCTGGGCGGGAACTGTCGACCGGGCCGGGTCGCGGACGACCGCCGTGACCTCGTGACCAGCGTCGAGTGCCAGCGTGACCAGGCACGTTCCGGTCGCGCCCGACGCGCCGAAGATAGTGAGCTTCATGACATCTGCCTTTCTGCGGGGAGCCAGCCGGTGGACAACGCGGCGCCTTCCAGAGGCCTGGCTCTCGCCGGTGCCGCCGGGCTCGCCTGCTACCGGGTCGTGAGGGCTCCCTGACGGCCGGGCGTAATATCTGATTAGCCGATCTCGAACTCGTAATATACGGAAAGCATATCATATGGAAACAGTATCATCTGCCGACAGCGGACAGACGGATCGCCGGAGCGGGCTGAACCAGGCGATCAGGGAGGCGCTACGGGACCTGAGCGTTGAGTTGTCCCTCCTCAACCAGCGCATCAGCGGGCACCTCGATCTCAGGGGCACCGACCTGCAGTGCCTTGACCTCCTCGACGGGCACGGCCCGCTCAGCCCGAGCACGCTGGCACAGCTGACCGGCCTCCACCCCGCCACCTTGACCGGTGTCGTCGACCGCCTCGAGCGCGGCGGCTGGATCATGCGCGAGCGCGATCCTTTCGACCGCCGCGGCGTCATCCTCAAGCCGGTCGCCAGCCGCCGCGCGGACGTGCTGCGGCTCGCTTCCGGGATGAACGCCGAGGTCGCGAAGATCTGCGCGGAATATTCGAACGATAGCCTTGAGCTCATCGCCAGGTTCCTGCGCCGCACCGCCGACGCCGGCCACACCGCTGGCATACAGCTCGACAATCCGGGACCGTGACCGGAGCGCAGTTGTTGCGGAGGCTCCGGCTTGTCACTAGATCAGTTGTCGTTTGGGTCTGTCTCGCCATCGGTCTTGCCATCCATGATGGCGTTGCTAAGTCCGCTCAGGATGACGATGCTCTGCGGGGGGAGTGGCACTTGGATAAGGCTTGCCATCGTGGAGAGGTGCCCGGCGGGGTACCGGGAGCTGAGCTCCCAGCGGTTGTTTGCGCTGCCGGTCGTCCCTCCTTTCACGCTGATGGCGACTGACTGCTCTTCGTCGAGGTTGTAGTTCACGAGCTGGATCGAGAAGCGCCGGTCGCTCCTGGTCGCGAGGACTTGCAGGCCGGGCGCGGTCGTGCTGGCGTATACCTGCTGTCCGGGCATGAGCCGGGCTGCCTGTCGCAGGTACCAGCCTTGCTCGTCGATAGCGTGGTAGCCGAGCTTAGCCTGCGCGTTGCCGATGGCCCCGTAATACGAGTCGCTCACCAGGTCCCACAGGCCGGCCATGGTGAAGTTGGGGTCAGACCCGAACGCCTGGGTGAGCAGCAGCGCAATATAGACAGCGCCCGTGATCGCGCCCTGGGCGGGCTCGCCGTAGGTTCCGTTCGGCCCGGGGAAGCCGTTCATGTTGTATTCAAGGAGCCCGATCGGAAGGCTGGCTGCCACCGTCCCCGCAACGGCGCGGCGGGCGCCCATCACGTCGCCGAAGGTGGCCGCCCTTTTATAGGCTGTCTGCGTCGAGTCTGCATCGCTGAGCTGGTAGCTGTGAAAGCTGATGAAACCCAGCCGTGTGCCGCTGAGGCTTATGAAGGTGGGCAGATGGATGCCATTCCACCACGAGGTCACCGGGCCGCCCACGAGGTAGGCGCTGTTCACCGAGTGCAGGGCATCGGCGATCGCGTTGAAGTACTGAGAATAGACTTCGGCGCCCATGGGGTCGCACTCGTTGCCGGCCTCCCAGTAGGAGATCTGCTGGCCGGTCTCCCGGAAGTACAGGGCGGTTGCCCTCGCATACTGCGCCCAGGTCGCGGGCGGCAGGGATGTGTCGCCGTCGTTAGGGCCGATACCGAAGACCAGTCTGCCGCCGTTTCCGAGAAAGTCAGCATGATGCTGCTGCCAGCGAGAGAAGGGCGCCCAATCGGGTCGAGAGACCCCATTCGCGAATACCGTCTGGATAATGGTTGATTCTGAAGTGTTGAAGCGTATCAGGGAGGGCGCCAACGTCTTGGCTGAGCTCTCGACAACTCCGTTGGCTGCCAGCAGGAAATCGTTGTCGCAAAGGTCGCCGGTCGCGTAGCCGTAAAGGTGCGGCTGGATGGTTCTCCCGGTCGCATGCGACAGGTCGACCGCCACGCTGCCAAGCGCGCCAACGTCGCGATACGCCGATCGCGCCGGGTTGGCCGCTGGAGCGGAAGATCCAATGGTCCGCAGGCCGCGAAGCCCGGCCGCTGCGGCCACCCCCGCGATGCACCGCAGGAACGTCTGTCTGCTTACCCCGGCAGCATGCTGCGGTTCCGTATCCATAGGTCAGACCGCCTTCTCTCGTCGTCTGCCCGGTGACCGCCTCCGCGCTGGTGGGCGGAAACCGGTCACCCTGACGAACGGGTACCCGGTGGCTTGCGCTGCCATCCCCTGCCGTCGCCAGGCAGCCGGTCACGATACGGTTGACCTGCGATGACGGAACCAGCGATGGCAGTACGGCGCGGGCAGAAGCCCCCGCGCGAGACCGGCGACCCTACCTCGCGCGCGGCCCGGCGCGGACGTGGAGGGACTGTCCTACCGGGTCGAGCAGGCGCTTCGGCTCAGTGACACCGACCGTCGCTCGGCCCTGGCGACCACGGCCGAGCGCGTCCGCACCTATGACGCGCACCGCTGGGTAACCGATCAGCTCACGGAGATCGCCGCCCGCGGCCCGGTGCCGAATTGAGGAAATTCGCCTCAACCGGCCGTAAGTCGTGAACTCGCGCAGGCAGGGGAATTTACGTCGATTTCTAGATTTCGCGACGCTTGCCAATCAGTCTGCGATCGTGTGCAAATGGCGTCGACCGCTCGACCGATTCAGGTAGGCTGTGGGCAGGACGGACAGCGTGCCGGAATCCCTCTCGGCAACATCAGGCAAACGCCCCAATTGGTGTGGACGCAGGTCGTAAATTACTGCCGACAGGCAGGTGCGTAGTCCGGTATATCCGCTAGATGTCTTTAGCCCGAATACCTACGTAAATAATGCGAAGGATATTAACCCCCATGATGATCCGCTGCCCTCGGCCAGTCACCCAGGAAACGGAAACCCCGGCACGGCGCCACCTGGCGGCGCGCCTGTAGCGATCCCGTTGGCCAGCGAGCGCGCTGGCCGGATGGGCCAGAGCCGGCCTCCCGCACGTTTCGCGGCGGCCCGGTGCCCGCACTGTGGGCGTTACTTCTCTCCTTGCCGATCTTCGGCCCGAATCCCGTCCCGCAGACGGGATTCGCATGCCCACTTTTGATTACTCGCGGATATCCAATGATTACAAGAACATTCAAAGGAGGGTTGCTTGCATGGCGGATCGTGGTGGAAGTCACCATGACATGGTCACTTCCGGACGGGGCGCGCCGGTGAAGCAGAGCTCGCCCCAGCGTGCCGGTCCGGGCGGCTCCCCGCCGTGGGAGGTGGCTTATTCGCCGCTACTGCTCGACACGGCAGCCTACCTACCGTCCGACGATGTGACCGCGCCGCTGGCCACCATGCCGGAGAAGCGAGAAGCCGGGGAGGCATGGGAAGCGGGAGACGAAGGCCCGGCCGCGCCGCGCGCGCCCCGCCGTAGCCCTTGGTCCCTGCTTGATGATGTTCCATGGCTGCTTGTCGTCATCCTCGCCGCCCAGGCAGCGATGTCGCTCCGGCTGATCTGGACAAACACGGCGTTCCTCGACGAGGCGACGTACCTGTACTCCGGGCATGTCGAGCTGGCGCACTGGCTGCACGGAACGCCCGGGCCGGCTTATGCCACCTACTTCTCGGGGGCGCCCACCGTCTACCCGCCGGTGGCGGCTGTAGCCGCGCATTTCGGCGGGCTGGCAGGAGCCAGGATGCTGTCACTGGCATTCATGCTGGGGGCGACCTGCCTGCTGTGGGGGATGACCAGGCGGCTGTTCGGCCAATGGGCGGCATTCACGGCGGCAGCGCTGTTCGCCGCCCTCGGACCGACCCAGTTCCTCGGCGCCTTCGCGACCTTCGACGCGATGTCCCTCGCCCTCATGGCGGCCGCCGCCTGGTGCGTGGTCGCGGCGTGCGACCGGCAGGATTCCTCCTGGCTGCTGATCGCCGGCGCGGCGCTGCTTTCCCTGGCCAACGCCACAAAATACGCCAGCATTCTCTACGACCCCACCATCGTGATCCTGAGCGGCCTGACCGTGGTCATGCACCGCGGAACCGCGGACACGATGGAGCGCAGCCGGATCAAGATCGCGGTGGGACGCGCCGGGCTCGTCGGCGCCACAACGGTGGCCCTGGATGCGGGGCTGCTCGCTCTCGGCGGATCGGAGTACCTCGCCGGGTTGATGTCGACCACGATCTCGCGGACGGCCGGCAGCACTCCGCCCGGCCAGATCCTCATCGACGCCGCCGACTGGATCGGCGTCGCCTGCATCCCGGCCGCCCTCGCCGCCTTGCTCGCGCTGGCGCGGAGGCAGCGCCGGGTCGAGGCGGTCCTGGTCGCTCTGCTGGCCGTGTCGGCGGCGCTTGCGCCGCTCAACCAGGCCCGCATCCACACCTCGACGTCGCTGTCCAAGCACGTGGACTTCGGAGTCTGGTTCGCGGCAGCGGCCGCGGGTTACCTCATCGCGCAGCTCGCGCGCGTCAGCCGACGTCGGCTGGCAGCGGCCGCCGCCGCCCTCTCGGCAGTAGTGGCCGTGCTTGTCCCCGCGGCGGTCGTCGGCAGCACCCAGTCCGCGGCCTTTTACCAGGCGTGGCCGGACTCGTCCGAGGTCGCGTCCGAGCTTGCCTCCCTCACGGATGAGCATCCTGGCCGTTACCTGACCGAGGACGACGACATCCCCGCCTACTACCTGAGAAATCAGGTGGCCTGGGAGCAGTGGTACGACACCTGGTATTTCGCCTGGCGTCCCCCAGGCGGCAAGCGAACGCTCATCGGCTTGCCCGCCTACAAGGCGGCCATCCTGCGCCACTACTTCACGCTGGTGATCCTCGACTTCGGTGACACGGCCAAAACGGACACCGCGATCAAGGCTTATCTCAAGGAAGCCGGCGGCTATCAGCTGATCGCCGAACTGCCCTACTGGGACAGGTTCGGCGTGGGCCAGTTCACCGTCTGGCAGTACCAGCCGCTGACGGCCACCACCCAGTCCACCGCTTCGAACAGCGACCGGAGGCACCGTGAGCGTCAGCACTGATCCCGCTGGCTCGGCCCTGCCTGCGCAGGCGGCTGACCTGCCCGCGCAACGAGACCACCCGAAGCTGCCAGTGCCGCCCTCGGATGCCGAGAAGACGATGTACGCGGAAAGAAACTTGGCGCTGATCATCCGCACCTCGATACCGAGTTTCGGCGCCCTGCTGATCAGCCAGTCCAGATTCATCAGGCTCAGCCCGCACCTGCTGGTGCTCACCCCGCTGATCGCCTTCACGACGGTGTACTACATGATCTCGCTGGTCGTGAACATCGGCACCCGGGGCTTCAACCTGAAGGCGCATCGGCGGCTCGTCCGAGACTGGAAGCCGCGTGACTATCCCACCCTGGACGTCTTCCTGCCCGTCTGCGGCGAGGCGACCGCGGTCCTGCGCAACACCTGGGTGCACGTTGTCGAGCTGCTGCGGGCTTACCCAGGCGTGGCTACCGCCTACGTGCTTGACGACGCCGACAGCGCGCAGGCGCGGGAGCTGGCCGAGAGCCTCGGCTTGACGTACCTAGTCCGGCCGGACAGGGGCTGGATGAAGAAGGCCGGGAACCTCCGGTACGGGTTCAGCCGGTCATCCGGCGAGTTCATCCTGATCCTCGATGCCGACTTCGCGCCCAGGGCCGATCTGCCCGCTGAAATAATGCCCTATTTCAGCGCGGACCCGTCAGTTGGCATCGTCCAGTCACCGCAGTACTTCCAGACGCGAGGACGCATGTCGTGGATCGAGCGCGGTGCCGGCGCGGTCCAAGAGCTCTTCTACCGGCTGGTCCAGGTATCGAGGGACACCCACGATGGCGCGATCTGCGTCGGCTCGTGCGCGATCTACCGGCGGACGGCCCTTGCCGCGAATGGCGGCACGTCGCTCGTCGAGCACTCGGAAGACGTCCATACCGGCTTCGACCTGCGCCGGGCCGGATGGGGACTGCGCTACATCCCAATCCCGCTCGCCACAGGGCTGTGCCCGCCCGACCCTGATTCGTTCCTGACCCAGCAGTACCGGTGGTGCGCCGGATCGATGTCGCTGCTCGGCTCGCGGAAATTCTGGTCCACCCGCATGCGCATGCGGACCCGCTTCTGCTACCTCTCGGGTTTCTGCTACTACGTGCATACGGCGCTGTTCACGTTCGCCACGCCGATCATCCCGCTGGTAATGCTTATTTTCCTGCCCAACAGCGTGCGGCTCATCAACTACCTGCTTATCGTGCCGTCCCTCGTCTACACGATTGCCGTGTTCCCCGCGTGGCATCACTGCCGGTTCGGCCCCGCGGCGCTGATGGCCAAGCTGCTGTACGGCTGGGCGCACGTGTTCGCACTGTGGGACATCCTGCGCCGCAAGCGCGTCGGCTGGCAGCCGACCGGCGGAGCCACGCGCAAGTCGAAGACCCGGCGCATCTGGACCGGGATCGCGCTGTGGAACGGCACCACGAGCGCGGCCTGGGTGCTGCTGGCCCTCTGGCGCACCCTGAATGACAGCCTGAGCTTTGTCGTACTACTGGCCATCGGGCTGGTGACGATGGCCGTCACGGTCATGGCGCTCCTTTCCCGCCGCAACCACGAGTTGCTGGAAGGGGCATGACATGATGCGCGTTCTCCGCCGGCTCGGCACTGTGGTGGTGGTCGTGGCGTCGATCGCCGCCGCCGTCGCGTTCGGCGTGCACGACGAGGAGGCGGGCGGATCAACCGAGGCCCTGTCGGCCACGCCGCACGGTTATCTGGGGGTCTATGTACCGGGCACGCCGACCTCCGACGCCGGGCTGACCGCATTCGGTTCGGCGACCGGCACCCACCCGAATGTGGCGGTGTATTACAGCGGATGGCTGGAGCCGTTCCAGACGCCCTTCGCCGAGCAAGTGACCGCGCGCGGGGCGGTGCCACTGGTGCAGATCGATCCCGAGGGGATCAGTCTGGCCGCGATCGCCCGCGGTCGGTACGACAGCTACCTCAGGTCATACGCTCAGGCTGTCCGCAGCCTTGGCCGTCCGGTGATAATCAGCTTCGGCCACGAGATGAACGGTGGCTGGTACTCGTGGGGCAACGGAAAAACCTCTCCGGCCAACTTCGTGGCGGCATGGCGGCACATCGTCGATGTGTTCCGCGGCTGGGGGGCGTTCAACGTGACCTGGCTGTGGACCATCAACTCCCTGTCGGGGGGACCGGAGCAGGCGGCCGCGCCAGCGGCCTGGTGGCCCGGCGCGTCCTACGTCACCTGGGTGGGAATCGACGGCTATTACTACTACCCGGGCGAGAGTTTCGAGACAGTGTTCGGCAGCACGCTCTCGGTCATCCGGCATTTCACGAGCGATCCTGTTCTGATTCCAGAGACCGGTATCGCCCCGGCCGCTGGCAAGGCGGCGATAATTCCTCGACTGTTCGCCGGGGCACTGTCCGCCGGGATACTTGGAGTCGTCTATTTCGACGCCAAGGGATTCCGGGACTGGAGCCTGGGCGGCGATCCGCCCGCGCTCGCCGCCTTCGGTAAGGCCGCGCACGGCTTCGGCTGACCCCCACGTTCGGGTGACGGGTCATCGGCACTATCTCAGGCGGATGATTTCGGCGTAGCCGTACACGCCCGCCGCCGCCGCGCCGAGCAGCAGGATCGCCACGGCAAGCGACAGCAGCGTGATCCGGAGGCCGCGCCGGTCCCCGACGGATGGCGGAGCTTTCACCGCAGTGCGCGTATCGACCATTCCCGCTGCCCCCGTCGTCGGCATGTTTCGGACACTCTACGTCCTCAAGTGACTACACAGTGTAATATCACGCGCCGAGGCATCATCCGCAGCGCGGCTATCGGGAGTCACGTGGCGTCGCGGTGCCGTCGAACAGGGGGATAAGTGAACACGCAGGTGGCGGAGACCGATCCGGAGGTCTGTACGCCGGGATACGCGTCATCCATGAACTTGCGCGTCGGCTACGCGAAACGGCTCGCCCGGGCCGGCGCCGAGGCGGGCTACGACGCGATCGTGTGGGTGTCGGGGCTGTGCTACGCCGCATGGATCACCACGGACATACCGAGGAGCGACATCGGGACGCGCCGGCTCGTCGGCGTGGTGCTGGCGATCTGCCTGCTGTCCGTGGTGTGCGGCCTGCTTGCCGGGCTCTACCAAGGTCGGCGCCAGCGGGGAAGCCTCGACGAGGTGTTCGGCGTGGCCATCGCCGGCGCGCTGATGCTGGTCCCGCTCGTGTTGCTGAGCGGCCTGCTCGTCGGCCGTCAGCGGGAGCTGGTGCAGACCGTCGCCGGGGGGACGCTCATCGCGCTGCCGACGATCGCCGTCGCGCGGTACGTGCTGTCCGCCGCGCGGCAGCGGCGCAGAAAGCCGGCGACGGAGGCTGGCGTCAAGGTCATCGTGTTCGGGGCCGGTGACGCGGGCACAGCCCTGATCACCCGCCTGCTGGACGAGCCGGGTGCGGCGTACCGGCCGGTCGCGCTCCTCGACGACGACCCGGACAAGCGGCGGCTGCGAGTGCACGGGATTGCGGTGCGGGGCAACCGGACCAGGATGGCCGAGGTGGCCGCCGCCACCGGCGCGACGGTGCTGGTGATCGCGATCGCGAAGGCCAGCGGGACCGTGATCCGCGACCTGACGGCGCGGGCGGAACTGTGCGGGCTCATCCCCAAGGTGGTGCCGACGACCACCGAGCTGATCAGCGGCAGCGCCCGGATCGAGGGCGTCCGTGACCCGAGGATCAGCGACCTGCTCGGCCGCCGCCCGGTCCGGACCGACGTGTCGGCGATCGCGGGGCGGTTCGCGGGCAAGCGCATCCTCGTTACCGGGGCGGGCGGCTCCATCGGCTCGGAACTCTGCCGCCAGCTCCACCAGTTCGCGCCGGCCGAGCTGATCATGCTCGACCGCGACGAGTCGGCCCTGCACGAGGTCCAGCTCACGCTGCACGGGCGCGCCCTGCTCGACTCCGACGAGACCCTGCTGGCCGACATTCGGGACCCGCGCCGCGTTCGCGAGGTGTTCGAGCGGTTCCGCCCGCAGATCGTTTTCCACGCTGCGGCGCTCAAGCACCTGCCGCTGCTGGAGCGCTACCCCGCCGAGGCGGTGCAGAGCAACGTCCTGGGCACTCAGACGGTGCTCGAGGCCGCCGCCGCCTGCGGCGTCGAGTCGTTCGTGAACATCTCCACGGACAAGGCCGCGGACCCGGTGAGCGTGCTCGGTTACTCGAAGAAGATCGCCGAGCGGCTCACCGCGCACATGGCCGGCCAGTCCGGCGGCAGCTACCTGAGCGTCCGCTTCGGCAACGTCCTCGGCAGCCGTGGGTCGGTCCTCGGGGCGCTATCTGCGCAGGTGAAGGCGGGCGGCCCGCTGACCGTGACGCACCCGGAGGTGACCAGGTACTTCATGACGGTGGACGAGGCGGTCCAGCTCGTCCTCCAGGCGGCCGTCATCGGCGGCACCGGGGAGGTGCTCATCCTCGACATGGGCGAGCCGGTGCGGATCGCGGACATCGCCCGCCGGCTGTCCGCGCAGTCCGCCCGCCCGGTCGACATCGTCTACACCGGGCTGCGCCCCGGCGAGAAGCTGGCCGAGGACCTGCTCGGGATCGGCGAGGTGGACTACCGGCCGAGCCATCCGCTGGTCCGGCATGCCCAGGTCAAGCCGCTCGACCCCAGTGAGCTGTCCCGGCTTGCGGTGGACTGCGGAGCGGACGACCTGCGGCGGCGGCTCGCCGAATGCGCCACCGGAGGGGCATGGCTTGCGCAGGCATCCTCGCGGCCCAGAAAGCTTCAGCCGACCGCGACGGAAGGCGCGTAGCGGATCGTGGTGAAACACGGGACCGTTCAGGGGAAAGGATTCAAAAACCTTCATCCTGAACGAACCGTGGCGACCCCCGCGGCGACCAGCTATCTCGGCCACCCCAGCTCGACGAGGTCGCGAGTGAGCCGATCGAGGGTGTCGGAGGTCGCCTGGTACCCAGGCAGCGGGCCTCCCGCCGGATCGGCCACATCATCGGCCGGGCTGTTGCCAAGCAGGTCGCGGCGGGATCGGTCGCCTGCGGCCCGTGCCAGCCAGTCGCCCAGGGGCTCGCCGGGGGCGCGGGCGCCGGCCTGCCGACCCCGGCGGAGAAGCTCGCGGATCGTGAAGGCGCGCGGCCATGCCGCGGGCAGCAGCACGGCCGCATGCCGGACATGCTCCCTGGCCAGCCCGAGGATCAGGTCAGCGGCGGCGAGGTCAGCGGCGGTGACGATCCGGCTGCGGTGGCCGGCGACGTCGATGCCGCTGGCGGCCATGACCGAGATCACCTCGGGTGGCGGCCGCCACCCGCTGGCGAGCAGCCCGGCCGAGGCCACCGGAACGGTGACGCCGCGCGCAGTCAGCCGTGCCGACAGCATGGCCTGCGCCATGACCGAGCGGCAGACATTGGCTGTGCAGAGCAGAAGGATTTCGCTCACCGCAGCAATTCAATCACTCACAGTAAAGATCCGTGTACTCTTAGCTCGCCAATCAAGGGGAAATCTGGGGGGACTGATGATGGCTGAGCCTGGGGCGGAGCCGACGCTCCGCGGCTACCTGCAGGTCGTGCGCCGGGGGCGCTGGTGGGTGGCCGGCTTCGCACTGCTCGGCCTGGGTATCAGCCTGGTCCTGTCGCTGACGGCGACGAGGCAGTACACGGCCACGGCGCAGCTCCTCGTGCAGTCGGTCGGCAGCGTCAACCTCACCACCGGTTCGAACGAGACCTATGTCACCCAGGCCGACGTGCAGACCGAGCTGCAGCTCGTCACCAGCGCGCAGGTGCAGAGCCAGGTCCGCGCGGAGCTCGGCAGCGCGCCGGGAGTCTCGGCCTCGGAGGTGGGCACGACCAACGTGATCGCGGTGACCGCGGTCAGCCCCGAGCCGGCCCGCGCCGCGCGGATAGCCAACGCCTACGCCCGGGCCTTCGTCTCCTGGACAACCGCGACCTCGATAAGCAACCTGGCCGCGGCCGAGAACCAGCTGACAAGGCAGATCAACGCCATTGGCAAGGAGATCGGCAAGCTGCGTTCGAGCGCCACCGCGCAACTCGCCGCCCTCTCCAATCAGCAGGCCGTGCTCAAGGGACAGCTGGCGCAGCTCCAGGTGGCGGGCGCGACCGCGAGCACGGGCCTCGAGCTGGTCACGCCGGCCACGGCGCCGAGCTCGCCGAGTTCTCCCAAGCCCGGCCAGAACGTGCTGCTCGGGCTCATGGCGGGGCTCATCCTCGGCATCGGCGCCGCGTTCCTGCGCGACAACCTGGACGACACCCTGACCTCCGGCGAGGCGGTGGAGCGGGCGGGCGGAGCGCCGGTCCTCGCGACGGTGCCGATGGTCGCCTCGTGGCGGAAGAAGGCGAGCCCCATGGTGATCTCGGTGAGTGAGCCCACCTCGCAGCCGGCCGAAGCGTACCGGTCGCTGCGCACCTCGCTTCAGTTCGTCCGGAACGACGCCGCGGTGCGCACCATCCTGGTGACCAGCCCGAGCGCCGGGGACGGCAAGACCGCCACGGTGGTCAACCTGGGCGCGGCGTACGCCCAGGCCGGCGCCCGGGTCGTGCTCGTCTCGTGTGACCTGCGCCGTCCTGGGCTCAGCCAGTTCTTCGCGCCGGGCGAGGACGCCGAGCTCGCCTGGGTGCTGACCGGCAGGCAGCCGCTTGACCGGGCGCTGACCCCGGTGCCCGGCGTGGAGGGCCTCTGGACGCTCGGCACCCGGGGGATGGTCCAGAACCCCACCGAGCTGCTGGCCGGCCAGCGGATGCGATCCCTCGTCGACGACCTCGCCAAGCGGTTCGACATCGTGCTGGTCGACAGCCCGCCGGTACTGCCGGTCGCCGACGCCTTGATCCTTTCCGGTTACGCCGACACGGTACTGCTCGTGGTGGCGGCCGGCCACACCAGGAGGGCCGAGCTGCGGCACGCCGCGGAGAAGCTGGCGCAGGCGAGCGCCCCCGTGGTGGGCGTGGTGCTGAACAAGGCCACGGCGCGGGACGGGTACGGATACTACGGCAGCTATCAGCCCTACGTGCTGCCGTCGGACGTCTCCGCTGGCCGCCCCAGGGCGACCCAGAATGGGGCCGACGAGCAGCATGGCTTCCCGCTGCCGTCCGGGCGGCACGGGCGCTAGCCGTGACGGGGGACAGGGTGGTCTGGGCGATCGTGGCCTGCGGTGCGATTGTTCTCGTGGCCGAGCCGCCGACGGTCGCGCTGCTGCGCCGGCTGGCGGTGCTTGACATGCCGGGAAGCCGGTCGTCGCACCTGGTGCCGACACCGCGCGGCGGCGGGGCGCCGATCGCCGCCGGCCTGCTGGTGGCGGCAGCGGTCGCGCCTGGCATCGGGGACACGGGTCTGGCGTTCGCCGTCGCGGTCGGCTTCTTCGGCCTGCTCGGACTGGTGGACGACCTGCGCGGGCTGCCGGTGATCTCACGTCTTGCGCTTCAGGCGGCCGGGGCCGCCGCCGTTGCGACGCTGCTCGTCATGCGGCTGTCGTGGCCTGCGCTCGCGGTCGTCATGGCGGCTCTGGCGGGGACGGTCTGGCTGGTCGGCTTCGTCAACGCCTTCAACTTCATGGACGGGGTGAACGGCATCTCCGGCGCGCATGCCCTGATCGGCGGGGTGGCGTACGCGTGTCTCGCTGGCTGGAGGCACGACGGATTCGGCGTCGCGGCGGGCCTGGCGCTGGCCGTCGCCGCCGTTGCCTTCCTGCCATGGAATGCGGTGCGGGCGCGGGTCTTCCTCGGGGATGTGGGCAGTTACTCGATCGGCGCGGCCCTGGCGGTACTGGCGGTCCGGCTGATCATGCTCGGGGTGCCTGTCGAAGCGGTCATCGGCCCGGTGGCGCTTTACCTAGCGGATGTGGCGTGGACGCTGCAGCGACGGATAAGGCACGGCGAGCGGTGGCTGGAGGGACACCGCACGCACGTCTACCAGCGCTGGTGCGACGTGGGGTGGTCGCATCAGCAGGTCACCCTGATGACCTCCGCCCTCACGGTGCTGCTCTGCCTGCTTGGCGCGGCAGGCATGGTCGGCGGCACTGTGCTAGGCGGCATCGGGGCGCGGGTGACGGCAGACCTGGCCGGGCTCGGGGTGCTCGCGGCCTACCTCGCCTCGCCCGGGCTGTTCGCGCGGGCCGGCCTGGTGAGCGAGGCCTGACATGCGCATTCTCATCGTCACGCACTACTTTCCGCCGGAGGCCGGTGCGCCGCAGGCCAGGCTGTCCGGACTCGCCGCGACCTGGGCGGCGGCCGGCGACGACGTGACCGTGCTGACGGGGATGCCCAATCACCCGACCGGGGTGCTGCCACCGTCATACCGGCGGGCTGTTCTCCGCCGGGAGCGTTGTGACGGCTACCGGGTGGTCCGCAGCTGGCTGTACGCCACGCCGAACGAGGGGGTGGCCCGCAAGACGCTCGGCCACCTGAGCTTCATGGCAAGCAGCGTGCTCCTCGGCTGGCGGGCGAGCGGACCGGCCGATGTGGTGGTGGTCTCCTCGCCGACCTTCTTCTCCATCCTGTCCGGGTGGCTGCTCGCCCGGCTGAAGCGGGCCAGGTTCGTGGTGGAAATCCGCGACCTGTGGCCCGCGATCTTCGTGCAGCTCGGCGTGCTGACCAACCGCCGGGTCATCTGGCTGCTCGAACGCCTTGAGCTCGCCGCCTATGCGGCCGCGGACCAGGTCGTCGTGGTCAGCGAGGGGTTCCGCAGCGACCTCATCAGGCGCGGGGTGCCGTCGGAGAAGGTGCACGCGATCAGGAACGGCGTGGACCTCGTGCGGTTCACGCCCGCCGTGGCGTCTTCCGGGGAACGGCACGAGCTGCGCGCACGGCTGGGCGCCGGGCCCGAGGACTGCCTGGTGCTGTACGCCGGGACGCACGGGATCTCGCAGGGGCTGTCGACGATCGCGGACGCGGCGGCTCTGCTTGACCACGCGGGCGGGGCCATCAGATTCGCGTTCGTCGGAGACGGCGCGGACAAGAAGCGCCTGGAGCGCCGGGTGGCGAGGCTTGGGCTGCGCAACGTGGTGCTGCTACCCGGCGTGCCCAGCGCCGAGATGCCGGCGCTGCTCGCGGCGGCGGACGTCTGCCTGGTGCCGCTGCGTAAGGTGCCGCTGTTCGCGACGTTCATCCCGTCCAAGATGTTCGAGTGCCTGGCCGCGGGCAAGGCGGTGATCGGCTCGGTCACCGGCGAGGCGGCGCAGGTCCTGGCGGAGGCGGGCGCGGCCGTGGTGCCGCCGGAGGACAGCGGCTCGCTTGCGGCCGCCATCGCCGCGCTGGCCGCCGACCCGCAGTTGCGGGCGGAGCTAGGCCGGCTGGGCCGGGCGTTCGTGGAGCGGGGCTATGACCGGGCGGCGCTGGCCCTGGAGTACCGCAAGATCCTGGACCTAGACCCGTTCGCCGGGCCGCGATGAGGCTGCTTGTGACGGGCGGGAGCGGGTTCCTTGGCGGGTACGTGCTGGCCGAGGCGGTCCGCCGCGGGCACTCCTGCGTTGCGCTCGCGCGCTCGCCCGAGGCGGCGCGGACGGTGGCTGCGCGCGGTGCCATGCCGCTGAGCGGCGATCTTGACCAGGGCACCGCGCTGGCCCGGGTCTTCGCCAGCGCGGGGTGCGACGGGTTGGTCAACCTGGCGTCGCTCGGCTTCGGGCACGCTCCCGGCATCGTCGGCGCGGCGGTCCGCGCCCGGCTCGACCGGGCTGTCTTTGTCTCGACCACCGCGGTGACCACGACGCTTCCCGCTCGTTCCAAGGCGGTGCGGCTTGCGGCCGAGGAAGAGATCCGCGGCTCTGGTCTGAGCTGGACGATCCTGCGGCCTACGATGATCTACGGCGCGGCCGGCGACAGGAACCTGTCCAGGCTGCTCGTGCTGCTTGCGCGGCTGCGGCGCGCCCCTGTGCCGCTGGTGGTGCCGGTGCCAGGCGGCGGGCGTCAGCTGCAGCAGCCCGTCCACGTGGCGGACCTGGCCGGGGCGGTGCTGACGGCGGTGGAGCGCCGGGCGGCAGCGGGCCGTGGCTACGACGTGGCCGGTCCCGAGCCGCTGACGTTCGCCGACGTGCTGCGCGGGTCGGCGGCCGCGGTCGGCGGCCGGGTTCATCTGGCCGCAGTGCCGCTGGCGCTGGTGATCGCGCTTACCCGGGGCTACGAGCGGGCGAGCCGCAGCCCGAGGATTCGCGTGGAGCAGTGGCAGCGCCTGGCCGAGGACAAGGCGTTCCCCATCGACGCCGCCGCGCGTGACCTGGACTACGCGCCCCGCCCGTTCGCCGAGGGCGTCCGCTCGGAAGCCGCGGCCCTGGGCCTCGCCCCCGGACTTCCGCGCCCTGCACTCCCTGCACCTCATTGCACCCTCAGCACCGGCATCCCTCAGTGCCGCCAGCGCGACCCGCACGCGGAGAAGTCATGCTTAGCATCGCCAAGAGCCCCCTGGCCCCCATCCTTGGTCAGCGCGTGCCGCTGCGCGGGCCGGCCCGGATGCTGTTCAACTCCTGCGCCCGCACGTGGGTGCGGCTGGCGGCCCTTGACCGACTGCTCGAGCCTCCCGCCAAGGGCGGCAACTTCCTGGCGGTCTCCGGCGCGATCGACGCGCGCATCAGCTCACTCCTGTGAAGACGACTGACTTCGGCCGATGGAGCCGTACCGTGATCCACCTGAGGCCTGCCCAGATCGGCCAGCGAGTCCGGCTGCGCGGGCAGCGGATGGCGCTTGACCATTCGGTTCCGCTGGTCGGCCGCTGGCTGCTATCGGGTCCTGAACCAGCGGCCGGAACCGGCTGGCCCGCCGGATTCACGCCGCTCGACTCGTGGCTCTGGCGCGGTGCGCAGGGCGGCATGGGCCTGCGCGCCGGCGAGCTGCGCTTGATCGGCGTCGCCCGGGTCGTGGCCGCTGCCGGCGAGGCGGGCGCCGCTGACTGGGCGACCGCGGACTGGGAGGCGGCAAGCGCGCCGCTGCTCTGGCGTTTTCATCTGTACTACTGGGACTGGGCCTGGGGGCTGGCGGCCGAGCGTTCGGGCGCGGACGGGCGAGAGCTGTTCACCGCCATCTGGGGGTCGTGGCACGCGGCCGTCGCCCCCGGGCGGGGGGACGCGTGGCATCCCTACCCGGCAGCCCTTCGCGCCTGGTCTTTCTGCGGGATCTACCGGTACCTCGTCCTTGGCAGCCCGATCGAAGCCCCGTTTCTCGGCGAGCTCGCCGCGCACGCCGGCTTCCTGCGCCGCAACCTGGAGACAGACGTAGGCGGCAATCATCTGATCAAGAACCTGAAGGCGCTGGCCGGGCTGGCGGTGTTCTTCGGCGACGACGCGCTGCTCGCCCGGACGCTCAGGCGGCTGCGCCGTCAGCTAGCCGCGCAGGTGCTGCCCGACGGAGGCCACTACGAACGCGCGCCGGCGTACCACTGCCAGGTGCTTGGAGACCTGATAGACATCGCGGGACTGCTGCGCGCCGCCGGGCATGATGCCCCGGTCGGCATGCCCGAGGCGATCGCCGCGATGCGCGGCTGGCTCGGCGTGGTGCTGACCCCGCCGGGCGAGGTCCCGTTGCTGAACGACGGGTTCCCGGTGAGCCCCGGGCTGCTCGCCGGGATAGCGCCCGCCGCACCGCCTTCCGGCCCGCTCCATGTGCTGCCTGACACAGGACTCGCCCGGGTCACCGCCGGCGGCTGGCACGTGCTGGCCGACATCGGGCCGCCCTGCCCGCGCAGCCTGCCGGCGCACGCCCACGCGGATACCCTCAGCTGCCTCGTGCATGTGGACGGCGCGCCGCTGCTCATCGACACCGGCGCCTCCACCTACGCGCCCGGGGCGGCGCGCGACCGCGAGCGGTCGACAGCCGCGCATAACACCCTCGAGGTGGACCGCCGTGACTCCACCGAAGTCTGGGGGGTGTTCCGGGCCGGTCGCAGGGCTCGGGTGCTCGGCGTGTCCGCCCGCGCGGGCGCGGACACCGTGATGGTCGAGGCCGCTCACGACGGCTACCGGACCCTGCGCGGTCGGCCGACGCACCACCGTCGCTGGTCAGTGCGCGCGCATGAGCTGCGGGTCGATGACACGGTGAGCGGACGGGGACGGCATCGCGTCGTGCTGCGCTGGCATCTGGCGCCGGGTTCGGGGTTGCGGGTGATCCCCGGCGGCGCCCTCGTCACCGCCAGGACAGGCCAGTTCACCGTGACGGTGACCGCGACCTCGGCCGGCGAGCTGGCCCTGACGGCCGCGCTGGCCGAGGTGAGCACCGGATTCGGCAGCACCGTCCCCGCGCCGGTGCTCGCCTGCACCCTCCATCCCGAGCTGCCGGTGCGGATCAGCACCGTCTGGCGGCGGGCCGAACCCCGACAGGAGCCAACGTGAAACAGATCGTGCAGCCGGTCAGCGGCGGCCCGGTCACGCTGCTTGACGTGCCGTGCCCGGTGCCGGAACCGACCGAGGTGCTGGTCAGGACGGTCTCGTCGGTGATCTCGCCGGGCACAGAGCGAGCCGTCACCGCCCTGGCACAGTCCAGCCTGCTGGCCAAGGCGCGCGCCAGGCCTGACTTGGTCCGCCAGCTGGTGCGCAAGGCCCGGGCCGAGGGGGTCGCCGCCACCCGCCAGGCGGTCCGCGGCCGCCTCGCCCAGGACGTACCGCTCGGGTACTCCGCCGCCGGGGTGGTGCTTGAGGTCGGCTGCGCGGTCACCGGGGTCCTGCCTGGACAGCTAGTCGTCACCGGCGGGGCGGGCAAGGCGAGCCACGCGGAGTTCCAGGTCGTGCCCGGCCTGCTGTGCGCACCGGTCCCCGCGGGAGTGGACGCGCGGGACGCGGCGTTCACCACGATCGCGGCCATCGCGCTGCACTCGCTGCGGATCGCCGAGGTGGGGCCGGGCTCGAAGGTCGTGGTGGTGGGCCTCGGGCTGATCGGGCAGCTCGCCGCGCGGCTGGCCATGGCGGCCGGATGCGACGTGGCGGGAGTCGACCCCGCCGGCTACCCCCGGATGGTCGCCGCCGGGGTCGGCGTGCAGGCGCTCGACGAACGGGGTGCGGAGACCACAGACCAGGTGCTCGCCTGGTCACGCGGCCGGGGCGCGGACGCCGTGCTGGTGTGCGCGGCCGGGCCGTCGCCGGCCGCCGTGATGCGGGTGCCGCCGCTCTGCCGGGACCGGGCCGCGGTCGTCATCGTCGGGGATGTCGGGCTCCAGCTCAACCGGACCCCGTTCTACCAGCGTGAGCTTTCCCTGCGGTTCGCCCGCTCCTACGGCCCGGGTCGCTACGACCCGTCCTATGAGGCATGGGGCGTCGACTACCCGGCCGGGCAGGTCCGCTGGTCAGAAGGGCGCAATTTCGAGGCCGTCCTTGACCTGCTGGCCGCGGGCCGGCTCGCGGTGCGGGACCTAGTGACGCACACCTTCGACATCGGCCTGGCCGCGGCCGCCTATGAGCTGATCGAGCAGCGGACCGAGCCATACCTGGCCATCCGGCTTGACTACCCCGGCGGTGCCGATCGGCACGAGCCCGTTCAGGTCCGGCGGGCCCCGGTCGCCCCGTCCGCCCAGGCGGCACCCGGCGTCGGCATGGTAGGCGCGGGCGCGTTCTGCACCGGAACGCTGCTGCCCGCGCTCCAGGCCGGAGGCTTCAGCCGCCTCGTCGCGGTGGCCTCGGCCAGCGGCCTGACCGCGGCGCGGGCGGCGCAACGGCACGGCTTCGAGAAGGCGGTGGCCGGCGCGGAGGCGGTCATCGCCGACCCTGACGTCTCCGTCCTCGTCATCGCCACCCCGCACGACACGCACGCCTCGCTCGCAGTCCGGGGCCTTACCGCGGGCCGCCACGTGTGGTGCGAGAAGCCCGTCGCGCTGACCGAGGACGAGCTTGACGTGGTGCGGGCCGCCTGGCTGGAGTCCGGGCGGGTGCTCGCCGTCGGTTTCAACCGTCGCTGGTCTCCTGCCGTTGCCGCGGCGCGGCGGAAACTCGCCGGGGTCACCGAGCCCAGGCTGGTTGTCTACCGGGTCGCGGCCGGGCGGGTCCCGGACGGCCACTGGTACCGGGACAGGCGGCAGGGCGGGCGGCTGCTTGGCGAGGTGTGCCACTTCGTCGACACCGCGCAGGCGCTCGTCGGCGCGCCGATCGAGGACGTGACCGCGCTGCCCGGCGGCGGACCTGGCGGAGCCGCCGACGACGCGGTGGTGGCACTGCGCTTCGCGGACGGCTCGCTGGCCAGCATCGGCTACGGCAGCGCCGCCCCGTCGGCGGGCAAGGAATGGATCGAGGTGCACGCGGGCGCGCACCGGATCGTCATCGACGACTTCCGGTCGGCCACCGCGGATGGCAAGCGGCTCTGGAAGGGCCATCAGGACAAGGGGCATCGCGCGCTGGCCGCGGCCTTCCGGCAGGCGGTGGCCGGAGCGGGGGACCTGCCCACCGAGGACATGCTCGCCACCATGCGAGCCACCATCCGCGCCGCCGGGCGGCGAGGCGCTCATGGGTGATCACATGCTCGCCTCGAACGCGCCGGCCGCCGGCGACCACGCGGACCGGGTGCTGGCGCTGTTCGACGGGAAGGCCGACGGCTGGCCGGGCAAGTACGCGGCAGACGGCCGGCTCGCCGGACGCCTGATCCAGCTGGCCGGCGCGGTCCTTGACCTGACCGAGCGCGGGCGGTGAACTGCTTGACCTCGGCTGCGGCAGCGGGGAGCTCGCCCGGCACCTGGCCGGCGTCGGCTACCGGATGACCGGCTGCGACATCGCACCGCGGATGCTGCGCCAGGCCGCCGCGGCCGACCGCGAGCACGTCGTCCGCTGGATCAGGCTTGAGCCCAGGTGGCGCACGCTGCCGTTGGCGGCGAGCAGCCTGGACGCGGTGGTCGCGGCGAGCGTGCTCGAGTACGTAAGTGATCCGGCCGCCGTGCTCGGCGAGTGCGCCAGGATCCTGCGGCCGGGCGGTGTCCTGCTGTGCACCGTGCCCAACATGGCCAGCCCGGCGCGCTGGCTGGAATGGCCACTGCGCCTGGCCGCGCGGATCCTGCCGACCCGGATCGCGCGGAGCGCTCCGCGCCGGTTCGGCCAGTACCTCGCCTACCTGCGGATCTCCCGCCAGCGGTCGCGGCTGCGGTGGTGGCACGCGGCGGGCAGGGAAGCCGGGCTCGAGCCCGTACAGGCAGGCCGGGCGGCACGCGGGCCGCTGCGACTGCTCGCCTTCACCTTGCCCGGGGGGCCAGCAAGCACGGCGGGCACCCCCGGGTATCGGATCGACACCATGGGGGGACAGCAGTGACGACTGCGGTGACCATTGACCTGGCGGGCGGCCACCTCGGGGGGGCGGCCAGGTACCGGACCGAGCTCAGCGGCTACCTGGAGCGCCGCGCGCGCCATGACATCAAGGTAATCGGCACGCGCCGGCACCTGAGCCCCGCCTGGCTGGCGGCCAGGGAGGCGACAGCGGTGCGGCGCAGCCGCAGGATCGCGCTGAACAACGTCGGCTTCCTCACCCCGGGCGGCGCGCGGTTGACCCTGCTCGTCAACGCGCTGCACTTCCTCACGGCCCCCGAGACGGCGGCGCTTGACCCCCGGCTGCGCGCGGCCGTATCGCGGCAAACGGGGGTCGTCCACCGCGCGGCCCGGCGATCCGATGTCCTTGTCGCGCCGTGCACGGCGATGGCAGAACGGATCACCGCGGTGCTGCCGGATGTCGCGGATCGCGTGACCGTGCGCATGCACCCGGTCTCCGCCGCCGCGGATCCCCGCAGGCCGTACGGCGCCCTGATCCTGTGCCCGGTGCTCTTCGCGCCCTACAAGCAGATGGCCGACCGGATCGGTGAATGGCTCGCGGCGATCGATGATGTGGATGACTCGGTTCGCCTGATCGTCACCGCGAGTCCCGCCGAGGTGCCCGCGTCGCTGGCGGCAAGCCCGCGGCTGCATTTCGTGGGACGGCTCAGCGTTGCCCAGACGCGAGATCTGTGGTCGCGCTGCCAGGCCATCTACTTTCCGACTGGCCTCGAGTCGTTCGGCTGCCCGCTGGCGGAGGCGCGGGTCAACGGGGTGCCGGTCATCGCCAGGGACACGCCGCAGAGCCGAGAGATCGCCGGCGCCGCACTGTGCGGTTACACCCTGGGCGACGGTGACTCGCTGCGGCACGCGACCATGGCGGCCGTGAGCGCCCGGCTCGCTCCCGACCCCGGACCGTTCGACCCAGACGCGTACTTCGACTGGATGCTGGGGGATAACTGGTGACCAGGCTCGGTCTGCGGCCGTGGGGCGCCGGCGACGACCCGCCGCCGCAGAGCGTTCCGGTCACCGTCGTAGTCCTCACGCGGGACGAGGAGGTCAACATCGCGCGGTGCCTCTCCTCGGTCGGATGGGCCGACCAGGCGGTCGTGATCGACTCGGGGTCGGCGGACAAGACGGTGGCACTCGCGCGGTCCCTCGGCGCGGACGTGGTCGAGCAGCCGTGGCTCGGGTTCTCCGCCCAGCGGGAGTTCGGGCTGCGGCTCCCCGAAGCCAGGAACGACTGGATCTACTTCGTCGACGCCGATGAGTGGATTTCACCGCAGCTCGCGCGGGAGATAGGGGCCCGGCTCCGCTCGCCGGACTGCGCCGCCTTCATCCACCGCCTCCGGCTCGTCTTCCTGAACACCTGGATAAGGCACTGCGGCTGGTACAGCGGATCTTGGGTGGTCAGGTTGGTTGACCGTCGCTACACGAAATACGACGGAAGCCTGGTAGGGGAGCGAGCCTGCGTGGACGGCCCCATCGGGCGGCTGGCCAATGACATCGTCGACGAGGACCGTAAGGGCCTGGCGAACTGGCTGCACAAGCACGTCCGCTACGCCGAGCTTGAGCAGCGCAAGCGCGGTCAGCCGGCTCCTGTGCGGGAGCGGATGCGCCGGTTCCGCTCCCGGGACCGGACCGGTACCAGGCCGGTTACCCGGGTCATACTCAAGGACCTGGTCTTCCCGGTCATCCCGGCCCGGCCGCTCGCGGTGTTCCTCTATATGTACGTGGTGCGGCTCGGCCTGCTCGACGGGCGGGCCGGGCTGCGCTTCTGTTTCTTCCACGCCTGGTATCAGGCGACCGTAGACGGGCTGCAGGCGGAAGCCCTGCTGCCAGCCCACGCGCGAACCCGACAAGCGGGCGCCACGGATGCCTAGCGCGCGGCGGGGGAAGCGCGGCCCCCACTTGGACCGGACGACGGGCCGGCCTCGGCTCGGGGTGCTCGCGACTCACCCGATCCAGTATCAGGCACCGCTCTACCAGCAGCTTGCCCGCCGCGGCGTGGTGGACCTCGACGTCGCGTTCCTCAGCAGCGCCGGGGCGGCGCCTGTTCATGATCCCGGTTTCGGCGTCACGCTGGCATGGGACATCGACCTGCTCGGCGGATACCGCTGGACCGAGCTGGCGCGCAGGCCGCTGGCCGGCAAGGGGGCCTGGCTGGTCTCGGCGAGCCGCTGGCTCCGTCGGCAGGACGTGGTCGTGCTGCACGGCCATTCCGATCCCGAGATGCTGCTCGCCGCGGCCGCGTGCCGGCTGCTCGGGGTCCCGTACCTGCTCCGCGGCGAGGCGCAGGCCGAGTCGTCGTCGGCGGGCCTGCGCCGCGCCGTGCGGCACCTGATCGCGGGGACCGTGGTCAGGAACGCGGCAGGAGCGTTGCCCATCGGTGAGCGGAACGCCGATTTCTACTGCCGCTACGGGCGGATACCGCAGTACCTCGCGCCCTACAGCGTGGACAACGAGCGCTTCCGTGCCATGTCCGACGCCGCCCGGCCATCGCGGGCCGACCGGCTGACGTCGCTCGGGCTTGATCCGAGGCGGCCGACGGTCATCTTCTCAGGCAAGCTCATCGCCAGGAAGAGGCCGCTTGACCTGGTCCGCGCGATTGAGCGGGCCGGGCCGGAGCTGAACCTGCTGCTGCTCGGCGATGGGCCGCTGCGAGCGCAGGTGCGCGCGTACGAGGAGAGCCTGCCGGTGCGCTGCCTCGGCTTTATCAACCAGGCCGAGCTGCCGGCCTGGTACGGCAGCGGGGACATACTTGCCCTGCCAAGCGGCCGCGAACCATGGGGACTCGTGGTCAACGAGGGCATGGCCTCCGGCCTGATCCCCGTCGTCAGTGATGCCGTCGGCTGCGGACCTGACCTCGTCCGCGGCGTGGGGGAGGTGTTCCCGGCCGGCGACGTCGGCGCGCTTGCGGACGCCCTCGGCCGGGTCGCGCGCGACGTGCCCGTCCGCCGGGCGCGGCTGCGTGACAGGCTGGCGGGCTTCACCATCGCCGCGACGGCAGCCGGTTATGAACGTGCCGCCGTTGCGCGTGTGTGAACAGCTAGCCTAAGCCGCGCATATCGCCGATGATTTGCCTGTGCTGCGGCGTGGCTGTTGGCTAGTCCGGGACGCGCAGAATAGTCAGATCTGGAGCGCCCGCAGGCTCGGCCGCCCACCACCGAAGGTAAGCCCAAGTACGAGACCTCCCTTGTGCCCACACCCTGGAAATCGAGGTCCCGCCCCATGTCTACCAGCTGAACTCCCCGTGGAGGCTTGAACCCACGGCCCCTCGCCGCCTAGATACACGCCGCTGGACCAGCCGACGGCGTGTATTCGTACGTCAACCCCCAAATTAATGTTGTCAGGTGCTGCTGCGGCTGACGCTGCACGCGCTGCCGCTGGTGGGCACGGCGGTGGGCAACGCGCTCGGGGCGGCGCTGACCGGCGTGTAGGGGTTGCCCCCGTCGGGCCCAGATGCGGGCACGGCCTGCAGGCTGGGGTAGGCGGGGTGGACCCATCCATCGGTCATCGGGCACTGGACGCCAGAGTTCCCGATGACCGTCTGGTCCCAGGGCTGAAGGGGCCCGCTCTGGTTATCCCAGTGCGCGAAGGAGAAATACCCGTACACGTCGGCGACGACGCGCATCCAGGCGCTGGGGTCGCCGGGCCGCTCGACTGGGTAAGTGGCTAGCTCGGTGACGTTGATGGCGAGGACCAGCATGCCGGACTCGCGGTATGCCTGCGCGCTCATCGAGGCCTTGACCTTGATGACATGCCGATGAGCATTGCGGTGGCGGAGGACGAAGGACTAGTAGGAGCGCGGCTGCGCGACGCCCGGTCGGGTAGCCTCGAGCACGTCTATGCAGGAGAGGAACTGCGACCGAGCGAGGGAGTGAGCAGGTCGGAGAACGCCGCGGCGAGCTGCTCGCCAGGGTCTGCTGTCGAGGGTTTCCGCGAGGAGCTGCCGCTTCGTGGCCGCGTATGCGCCGCACCTGCGAGGCACTGGAGGGGCCAACTGGCTCGGCGGCAGGGATCGACGATCCCCGCCGCACCGTCTGCCCACTGGTCGGCTGGCGTGCCGGCGAACGGGTCAGCTGGTGGTCCTGCCGTCGATGGGTTCAGGTTGCTGACCATGCCGCCGCCGCGGTGCTGCCCGTGGGGGCGTAGTGGCGCACGAGAGCAAGCCGGCCACCGCGAGGACCACGATCGCGATGGTCCACGACAGGGGCTGCGCGGCGCGCCGCCGGCCCCCGGAACGCCGGGCCATCCGGCGATCCCGTCGCCTGGCCCCGCGCGCCCGCTTCTTCGCCTGCTTGCGGGCCTCCTCAGAGGACTTCGCGCGCTCGGTGGCGGATGGCTCATGGTGCGAGGCGGAGCCCGGCCTGCCTTCGATCAACTCGCGGAGCTGGCGGTCAGTGTCGTCTTCGGCGGGCGTATGGCCGCTGATCCCCTCAGGCATGCGTATGAATATACTGATTCGGAAGATCTGGCTAAAGGCTTACGGATAAAGAATAGGACAACCGGGTGCCCGTCGCCAGCTCGCACGTGCTGTGCTCGGGTGGCATCAGCGACGCGCACGGGTTGACGGCGAGGGAAGCCCATCCCCTGCCCCTGCCTACCTCGCGGGGCATCTACCTCCGGCCGTCGCTGACCTGCGCCCCGGCATCAGCCGCAGAGTCGCGGTCGACGCAGATCGCCCGGATCTGTGACGCCAAGGCCCCCGAGTCCAGCTGACGGAAACCGGCCATATCGGCGGATCAGGCGCGCGTAAGCGCCAGGCGCCGTCGAGTGCTCGACGGCAGAAGCGGCTATGGCCCGCTGGCGGAAGTCCTGTGCCCGGAGGAGCAGAAGGCGGCGGATGTCAGCTTCTCCAGCCAGGCTGGCGTCTATCGCAACGAGTGCGAGAAGTTGCAGCGGGCGTCTCGCCGCCGCCGCGGCTTCCAGTTTGTGGTGCCCATCGAGGAGGAAATGGCTTAGTGCCCAGTGCTCGTAATAGTCGCTGTTGTCGCCGGCCATGGCAGGCCGACTGATGTCGAGGGTGCTCACGGCGACGGCAGCAGGCAGCGAGCCGGCCAGCAGCAGTTGCGCGTGCCGTTGTACCCGGTCGCGGTCATTCCACGTCGGCGGAACCATCGGGACGACGAACTCGTAGAGATGGGCGCGGTCCGTCACAGGGGTTTCGAACGTCCGGCAATAAGGTGTGCGCGGATTTCCCGGCAGTCCCCAGAAGCTGTCAATGCCCACTATCCCCTGACCGGCGGGGAAGACACTCAATTTCGACGGGGCGAAGAGAGTCGCTCCCTGAAAACGCCCGTCCTCGGATACCAATCACGCGCAAGCGAAGACCAGGCGAACCCCGCCCCGCCAGCAGCAGCGGCCTCCTGGTGAGGGTGGAAAACGTTGTGAGTGTTGCGAAGCTGATGCACGCTTGGCTCCTGGCGACCGAAGCTCCGGCCTGTAGACGTTGATGTCTCTTCTTCCCCGCGAACGGCCCCACGACCGCGCCTATCGCCGACGATGAGCGCCCGGTAGTTGACCCGCCGTTGAGTGCGACCGCGACGCAGATTATTCCTTCAGGCGGTTGACTCTCACGTACCCAGGGTCGTGGGCAACGCGACTCCATAGGCAGGAATGTTAACTGAACAGAGCTAATAGGTAGCAAAAGATGCATGGTTATTACTGACGGTTTGACGGGAGTCGCAGCAGGGAATGTTCAGGAGGTTCTTGTAAGGCAATACTGGTAGAGCCTAGTCAGGACGACGATCGATAGTCATGTCGCGAGCCGAATAATACGTGTCCCGGCCGGAGTGGATAGTCGGCGTGTTCACCATGATCTGGCTGGAAGCCAGAATCTGACGGACGTCGGCGAGCATCTTTTCATCCGCTTCTAGTTCCCTGCGGATAGCCAGGCGTAGGGCGCCCAGGGTGTCGGCGTCGCCGGGCGCATTGATCACATCACCCAGCAAGACGGGCAGTGGCTCCCCTTCGTCTCTATGACCGAAAATTCGTTGCAGCAGGCGGCGTCCTACTCCTACTGTTGCGTCGGCCACGTCGTCGCGAGCCTTCGTAAGCACCGCCGTGCCGTAGGCGGTCAGTGCTGCGGTCAAGTATGGCGTCGCGTCCGTTACGATCGTTGCTATTTCTGCTGCAGCCATTCCCACTCCGTCTACAGTATGAGCTGAAGCCAACACAGAAAATGTCTCTCGATTACGGCTCGGCGGACTGATTGAGTCGCCTTCGCGGCCTCAGAGTACTCGGCTGTACCCAGACCGTCCACCAGTCCCAGAGCTGTTTGCCAGTGGGCGACGGCCTGGTCTATGCGGTGCTCGCCGACTGACACGTCGCCGAGACTTATGTGGCACTTAGCCATCCAGCGTCGATCGCCAGCGCTCTCAAATCTCGCGAGCGCCTCGAGCAAGGCAGGCCGAGCGGACTCGAACTGCTGCAGGGCACATAGAACGTCGCCGCGGCAGCGCAGGGTCGCTGCTCCCCATAGCTTATCCGCGAGTTCGTCAAATACTTCGGCTGCTTGTCGAGCAGTGCAAGTGCCTCGTCAGGACGCCCCTGCCGCAGGCGCAGGTCGGCGAGGCTACGCTTAACGGCCGATCCCCAGCGGCGATCATCTATGCTCTCGAAAAGCGCAGCAGAGCGGGAGTAGTAGTCATCAGCTTCAGCGTATTGCCCCGCACGGCGCCGCAAATCTCCGATGCTGTGCAAGAGAGAACCGAGCGACCTCCGGTCGCTATGCGCCTCTACAATCGGCAGGGCAGTCATGAAGAACCTATCGGCGTCAGCCCAACGCCCTTGGTAACGTCGGATCACTCCAATGCATCGGGTGACAGCGGCGACCGGCAATGTGTCACCAAGGTTCTGGTAGATATCCAAGGCGTCGTCGTAATACGACAGGGCAGCGTCCCAGTTCGTCAGCCTGCGGTCGAGATCACCGAGGTTCTGGAGGGTGGCGGCCTCCCAGCGACGCGAATTCCCGGCCCTAAATCTCGCGAGGGCGAGGTCGAAGTTCAGCCGTGCTTCATCCCATTGGCCACGGTACACATACATTGCCCCTAGACCGCGCCGCATGCAAGCCTCAGCGTAGCTGTCGTTGAGAGTTCTAGAGCGGCTTTGAGACCGATCAGATGCGTCTTCTCCCATGCATCCCACTGTGAGCGGGACTCAAAGAAGAGGGCAAGTAGCAGCTGAGTTCCCAGGCGGCAGCAAGTTGACCCAGATCGTACGCTGACTCAACACAGGCGATAAGGGCGGGGTACTCAGCGGCAAACCAATGCAAAGGGTCGCTGATCGACCTGCCGTCGATTTCTTCGATCATGGCCAGCGCGGGGAGGGGTGGACATCCGGTCGCAGACCCGCGGGCCATTGCAGACTGTGGGCTCGCTCGGCCAGCCTTAGGTAGGCGGATATAGCCGCATCTCGGCGAGGTGGCAGATCCGGGCTCTTCTTCTTCGGCCAGCCGCTCGCGAGAATAAACACGAAGCAGGTCATGAAACCTGAAGCGGGTTTTCGCAGGCGGCATCCGTCCGCTTACATCCAGGAGCTGCGCATCCACCAACTGGTCGACAACTTCCTCTGCCGTCACCTGATCGCAATCGAGCAAGGGGGCCGCTACCCAGCCTGAAAAATCTACAGTTTTCACAAGCCCCAACAAGCGGAACAGGCGACGGGCTTCCTCGCTCTCAGAGTCGTAGCTGAGAGAGAAGCTGCTCCGCACTTCCAGATCACCTACCCTAAGTACCTCAAGCCGTTGTCGCTCGGTAGACAGGATACCAGCGAGATGACTAACCCTCCAATGGCTACGCTGGACGAGCCGTGCGCCCGCTATACGTATTGCCAGCGGCAGGAATCCGCATAGAGTTACAATCTCGCTGGCGGCCTCAGGTTCTTGACCTATTCGCTCGTTCCGCATATTTTGCGTAGAAGGTCCATTGCTTCTGAATGCGATAGGACATCAAGCGAGTACGCCTTGCTAACCGACAGGGCAGCAAGCTTGCGACGGCTTGTAATGATCACGCAGCATGTTGCGCTTCCTGGCAGCAGTGGCCGTACCTGCGCTTCATTGGCAGCGTTATCAAGGACGACAAGGATGCGACGATTCGCGAGCCCTGCACGATAAAGCCGAGACCGTTCTTCTTCGCTGTCCGGGATTGAACGGCCATCCAGCCCGAGCGCCCGAAGGAATTCGGCGAGAACCGCAGACGGACTAAGTCGTTCATCGCCCGCTCCACGAAGATCGATATAGAGCTGCCCGTCCGGATAGTGATTTGCCAGCCGATGTGCAATGTGAACCGCCAGCGCGGTTTTCCGATGCAGGCGACACCAGCGATTGAAGATATCACTATCGCGTACGCATCATTTCCGCCTGACCTGAGCAGCGAGATCAATTCGTCTCGAACAGTACTCCGACCAGTAAAGTCACTTATATCGGGCGGCAGCCTGAAGAGGCTGGTGGCGATCGGCCCGCTCTCTTGCAGATACTGCGTGATCGTGAGGTCCCGCCCGGCCACGTACAGGTCTCGTCCCGCACTATTCCCCTGTTGGGTACGTTCGTTGCGGCGACCGCCCCCACGGATGCGCCGTCCTGCACTGCCTCGCCGCTCGTCATCCCGTTCCCATGAGTTCGCCCTTTGACGCTGCAATCACTTTACACCCCCAAGCGGTGTAAATATTGCCTATCCACGACAAGCATTTGTAACGAGATTTCCCCAAGCGGCACACAACACTCAAAACTTGGAATAAGTTTGGATAAGTTGCTAATGCGTGTCTTTACTTCGTTAACGGTCGCGTGGCTGGCAGTACTGCGGGTTGCCCGGAGATTCGACCACGGCTTACGCCGGGTCCTAGGACCGCGAGATCACCAGCAGGTTCTGCCGCCGCGCACTCCGAGGGGAGGACATGAATCGGAACATCCGTCCAGCGAGCACGCCACTCCGGTGCCGGGTGGCATCATCTTAGGCAACCGCATTGAAGCGGACAGTTCTGTGCATGCTGGCTGAGGAGCGCTGACTGTTCCCGAGTGCGCCGAACGGCGGTTACTTGCGCTGCGGGCGAAGGATGATCGGGCTCGCCAGTAACGCGGAGTTCTTGGCTGGCATAGCCTTCGGCGAGCAGTCGCAGGGTTCGGTCGGCCGTGTCCGCATCGCATTTCACCCAGCCTCAGGAACCTGGATCTGTCACCAGGCAGGACAGCTCAGCCCGGACCAGGCCGTGCTGCTCCCCGGCAGTCACTGGGAGCGGCCGGGGAAATCGGTCGTCCATGACGTGACCGGAAGCGAGGAAGCGGAACCTAAGCCGTTAACCCACCAAACACCGCCGACCCCAGCCACGGGGATTATGCCGCAGCGTGGGGTCGGTTTTACGCGGTGCCCGGTTAGGCCGGGTCGGGCCGGTGGGTGCTTGCCAGGAACGTCCGCCACTGCCCGGCCGTCATGACGATGGCCGGGCCGGTCCTGTCCTTGGTATCGCGCACGGCTACGCGCCCGCCACCGAGGCCCGCGACTTCGACGCAAGAGCCATTGGCCTGGGAATAGGTGGCCGTGCGCCAGGTAGCGCGAGCAAGCTCGTTGTCTTCCATCGCCCGCACCGTCCTTTCGGTGATTACAGGGCCTCTAGGGTTTGACGCAAGAGGTCGTTGGTTTGGGGGACAGACAACGCCATGCTCCGCAGGTGGTCGAACGCGGCAGTGTAGCGCTGCAAGTCGCCCTCACGATCAGGATACGGGTCGGAGTCGCTTTCCACGTAGACGACGCCGGGGTCGGCCGGGTGCTCGAACGACAGGATGTCGAACGGCCCCAGCATCGTGCCAGGGTGCGCGCCGACCTCGAACGGCAGCAGTTGCAGGATGATGTTCGGCCGGTCGGCAAGCTCCAAGAGGCGGCGCAGCTGGCCGCGCATGACTTCGCGCCCACCGACCAAGCGTCGGATGACGCTTTCGTCAAGGACAGCCCGGACTTCCATCGGCCGTTCGCGCGTCGAGCACCGCCTGCCTCGTCAACCGCACCTCAACCCGCTGGTCGAGCGTCTCGGCACTGCAGGTGGCGCGCACCGTCCGCGCGCGCATCAAGGACGGCACCTATCCGAAGTTCAGCCTTGTACCTGCCAGTCGGTCGCTAGCAGCCGAGTTCGGCGTCTCACAAGTCGTCGCGCTGCACGGCCTCACGGTGCTCGTTCGGGCCGGTTATCTGCGGCACTTCGAGTCAAAGCCGCACCAGGTGATCTGGGACGGGCCCGAGGACGCGGCCCAGGAGGTTTAGATGAACACCCTAACCAGGCCACCAGGCACCGGGATTTACTCAGTCGAACTTGGTGCCACCTTGGAGGCAGCCCGTGCTGCCCGCCTGTACGTCGAGGGCGTACTAACGGCGTGGGCCGCACGGCGGACCTTATAGATACGGCCAAGCTACTCACCTCGGGCGGCCTCCGGAACGCCGATTCCTGCGGCGAGGGCCACGATAGTCACGATCACGCTCGAAGTCCGGTCGTTCGGCTGCTGCCTCGGTGTAGACGTGGCCGACCACAGCCCAAACACTCCCCTGCTGCGTTCTGTGGCAACCGATAGGGAGCACGGCCGCGGGCTGCTGGTCGTGGCAGAAGTCGCCAAACCAGTTACGTGCCGGTCATGACACCGGCTCAGCCCGCCGGGTGAAGGACAGGGTGACGACGGCAAGCCAGAGCAGGACCATGCCGGGGATCCCGGCAAGTAGCGTGGCGCAATCCGAGCCGGCCTGCACGATGTCGGGGAAAAGGAGAATGATAAGAAACGCGCCGTACACGCCGCGGCGCAGGTCGGCGACCTCGTCGATGATCCGGATCACGCACCCGAGCAGGAACATCCCGGCGATCAGCGGGAACCAGCCGCCGTGCCGGAACAAGTCCCCTTCAGGGGTGACGTCTGACGAGGTATAGACCGTGGCGGGCAGCCCGAAGTACTCCTGGCTGATCTGATAGCCGGGGGTCAGGATGGGCTTGCCAGGCCACAGGATCCTGGGGATGAGATCGGCCACCGGAGCGATCAGCAGTTCGGCCGTGCTCGCGTACGGGATCTCGCTCGGCGTGCGCTGCATGATGATCGCCGGGCTGTCGATGGTCCGTATGCGCCCAGCCAGGTAGCTTGCCGACTCCCCGAGTACGGCCGTGGAGACGTCGGTGGCCGCCACCTGGCTGGCGATGGCGGGCGCGGCGGCCATTGCCTGGCTGGTGCTGAGCGTGACGGCGCCGCGCGACGACGCGCGGTATGCCTGGTTGAACGGAATGACGATGAGCATGAAGAAGATGACAGCGGCCGCGATTGCCCCGATTGGCAGCCTGCGGCGGATGACGGTGTGCGGAATGATCACGGCGAGGATGGCGACGACGAAACTCTCCTTGCCGCCGGCGACGGCTCCCGCCGTGATCGCCATCGCGAACAGGACGAGCAGGGTGAGCCACGCCCAGGGCGTCCTGGTCCGGTAGGCGCGGATCGCGGCGGCGACCACGGCAAGCGGCACGCACTCCCCGGCCACCGCGAGGTACTGGCCGTAGCCCGAGGCGGTCGACACGGACGCCGCGGTATTGCCGATGTACCCGATATGACCGGTGAGCGCCGCGAATCCGAACTGGGCGATGAGGCCGATTCCGAGCAGCACCCAGGGGACCATGGGACTGCGGATTTCGCCCGTGAACCTCCGGCTGAACCGCTCAGCGGCGCGTCGCGCATGGTCGGCGGCGAGCCGGTAGGGTCCGGCGCAGTAGCCGACCGTGAGCATGGCGAGGGCCACCGCGATCATCCACAGCGCACGGAGGATGCTGCCTGGCAAGATCACGGCCGATGACCCGGTCTCGGTCTGCGGGCTGAGCCAGCTGATCGTGGCAAGGCCGAAGGCGAGCGCCCCCCACAGCAGCGACCATGGACCGATACGCCAGCTGGTCAGCCCGAGGCCGTCATGCCCGGCCGCCACCGACATGACCGGCAGCAGGCCGGCGCAGAACGCGGCGAGGGCGACCGCGCCCCACCGGATCTGATCATCGACGGAGATCGCGGACATCGCAACGATGGCGAGCACGGCGGAGACGCTGGCTAGCAGCAGTCCGATGAACAGGAACTGCGTACTGGCCGGGCGCGCCGCCGCCGCCGCTGGCGCCATCCGGTCGCTAGTTACCACGGGAAATGCCTCCCTGTCGCGTTCAGAGCAGCCGGCTGACAGCCAGCTCGGCATACCGATCAGGTGCGAAGCGCGCCCGTGCCAAGGACGCCCCTTGCGCTCCCATCTCGGCCAGCCGGGCCGGCTCGCTTGTCAGCTCGTCAAGGACCTGGCCGAGGGCGGCCACGCCCTCGTCCCTTGGGGTCGCGCCGGTCACGCCGTCCAGGTAAGCGTCGGGTGAGCCGCCATGCGCGGGGCCGACCACCGCTGTTCCGGCCACCTGCGCTTCGAGCAGCACCAGGCCGAACCCCTCACCGCACGGCAGCCGGCCAGGCCTGGTGCGGGTGGCGAGCACGAAGAGGTCCGCCCGCGCGAACTGCGCGGCCAGTTCGGCATCTGCGAGCCCGGGGCGGAGTGCGCACCACTGGTAGCGGCGCACGTGGGCCAGCAGGTCCGCCGACGGCGCGCCGCTGCCGCACACCGTGAGCCGGATGCCCGATCGGCCAAGGGCGCTGATCGCTGCCGTGAGCTCTGGAAGGCCCTTGTCGCGCCACTGGCCGAGTCGGAACGCCGTCATCATCTCAAGACCAGGCCGCAGCACGTCGTCGGCGGTTGCGCGCACCCGGTCCGCAGCGCTGACGAGTTCGCCGAACCAGTTCCTTGACAGGCCGGGCGGCAGGATGGCCGACCGGCCACTGGAGAACAGCGCTCCTGCCGTGAAGCTGCTCGCCGCGACGAGGCGCACGTCACGGCGGCGCATCAGCAAGCTCTCGAGCCCGCGCCGTGGATCCCACCGGTTGCCCCAGACGTCGCTGCCGTGGCAGATAACCGAGACGCCGTGGACCGGTCGCGTCCTGGCCAGCAAGGCCGCGACCGGGAGCAGCGCCCGGTGCGCGACAACCATCCGGACAGGCCCGGTCATGGCCGCGAGCGCGGCCGTGCCCGCGGCGAGCAGCGCCCGGTGCCCGCCAGGCCCTGGGCGCGCCAGGTCCAGGCGCAGGCTGACCACGCCCGCGTCGTCGAACGCTGACTGCACCGTCTGGACGTACCGTTCGATGCCGCCGCCGAGCCCGCTGGACGGAGCGAGCAGCAGCACCGCCTGGCCCCCGTGCGGGACGGTCCGGGGGCGGGGCAGGACCGCCTGGCTGGTCACGAGCGCTCGTACAGGAAGAAGTCGGCTCTGGCCCGATCGTTATTCGGCCCGGGGGTTACCTGGGCGAGCCGCCACTGCGGGCAGGCGGCCTCGACCCAGGGGGTGAAGCGCCGATGCCGCACATGCGGCGCGGTCCCGCTGATCTCGGTGTCGGTCGAGTAGATGACGACCAGCCGCCGGCCCGCGGCGAACAGGTGCCTGAGGTAGGTCTCGAAGGCCGCGTCCTCGGTCAGGTGATAGACCACATCGAGGGAGAGTGCCAGCTCGGCTGTGAAGACCCCGCCCCGGTCGGTGAAGCACGCCCCGTCGTAGAGGAAGAAGCTCTTGGTCGTGTCACCGGCGAAGCGCCGCTGGCACAGCCCGATCGCGGTCCGCGACACGTCGAGACCGATGTAGCCCGGGTAGTCCGCCAGCGAGAGCTGGTTGCCGTCACCGCAGCCGAACTCGATCACGCTGCCGACCGCGCGCGCGCTGACCAGCTCGTTGAGGAACCGGCTCTTGCCCACTGCCAGCGTGCCGTAGGACCCGTTGCCGCTCGTTCTCCCCTGGGCGTAGTTCCCCTCCCAGAAATTCGCCGAGTCGCTGTAGGCCATCCGCTGCCGCAACAGCGAGATCCGCCGCGCGCCCGGCAGCGGGCGGACCAGTTGCCTGATACTCATCGTCGTCTCCTCATAGCAGTCAGACCTGCCGTCGGCGTTCAGAAAAGCTTTTCCAGAATCACGGCGAGGCGCTTTTCGTAGCGGTGGCTCTCATGAGCGCGCGCCGCCGCTGCGTCGCCGATCTTCGCGCTGAGCCCGGGTTCGTTCAGCAGCCGTTTCGCCTGGCCGAGCAGCTCGTCGAAATCGCGGAACGCGAGCACCTCGTCGTCGATGGCGAACAGGCCGGGCAGCGCCGGCCTGAACTCCGTGAGGACCGCCGCGCCGCAGCCTGCCGCCTCGAACAGGCGCGCGTTGACCCCCTCGATCTCGGCCGGATGGAGGTTGTTGAGCACCCCGGCGGCGGACCGGTAGACGCGCGCCTTCTCTTCGCCGAAGACGTACCGCCCGGCATGCACCTCGCGCAGCGGCGTCTTCCCGACCCACCGCGGGAACCCTCCGCCATAGAGCCTGAGCGGAATGCCGTGGCGGAGCAGCCGCTCAAGCAGCCGGATCCGGCTTGGGTACATGTTCCCCGCGATGACGAGGCACGGTTCGGTGCCGGGGGTGCTCAGCGGCCGGTGCCACCGGGGATTGCACGCCTCCGGCAAGTAGAACAGCGGCAGGTCCAGAACGGCGCCCAGCCGCCTCACCAGGTAAGGATCCTTGAGGAAGACCGCGTCGTAGGGGCTCATCAGCATGAGCTGCCGCCCCATGTTCAGCAGCGAGTCGGGGAACCACATCGCGACCTTGATCCCGTTCCGCCGTAGCTGGCGCACGATATCCGGCATCAGGCGCTGTTCCAAGACGATGACGAGCTCGCATCCTGCGTCAAGCGCGGCAGCCGCGATACCCCGCTGCGCGCGTTCGTCGAGCGCGGGCAGCGCGTTCCTGATCATGGCGACGGCGGCCGAGGTGTAGGGGTTGCCGAACGAGTAGGTCGAGCCAACCGAGACCGGCTGGTGGCCCATGGCGCACAGCGCGTCGATGATGTTGTGCGCGAATGAGTCCGGCCAGGTCGGCCCGACGATCCCGATACGCATGAGTTCCCTTTCCGCTGGCGGTTGACAGCACTTCGGAGGTCAGGCAGTCCGCGCCCGCCGGTGACGCGCCCGGCTGGGGCCCGGCGGTCGCCACAGCCAGCGGATCATCACGGCGAGCGCCGTCCCGTAGGCGACGGTGGAGGCGATGGCGGCGGCCGCCACCCCGGTGCTCGGCAGCAGCGCGAGCAGCAGGATCAAGGTGCAGACGGCGGCGATTCCCTGCGCCGTCGCTACCAGTCCCGGCCGGTTGAGGCCGCGCAGCAGGTCACCGACGACCTGTCCGCACGCGAGGAAGATCCCCCCGGGCGTGAGGATCCACAGCAACGGCACCGCGCCGCGGTAAGCCGGGCCGAAGACCGCGGGGATCACCCAGTAAGCGCTCAAGGCGATGGGCAGCAGGATGGCGGCCGCCACTCCCGCGCTGGCGGCCGCGGCGGCCAGCTGCAGCCGGCCGCCGTCCGCGGCGACCCGCCGCTTGGCGGCCAGCCGAGGGAAGGCCACGTTGCCGACGGCGGACACTAGCGGCACGGGAATCAGGCTGACCGAGACCGCGATGGCATAGCGGCCGAGGTCCGCCGGCGGGACGAGCTGGGAGAGCACGAGCTGGTCGAGGCTGTTGTTGACCGCCGTAGGGGTAACCGCGGCGAGCTGCGTCAGCCCGTACTTCGCGAGCGGGCCGACGAGGCGCGGCTGGAAGCGTCCCGGTGCCAGCCCGCTGCGCAGACACCAGTAGTAGGAATAGCCGAGCTGGATGGTCATGGTGACGAGCACCGTGCCGATCGCGGTATCAAGCGTGAGCAGCCGGGATCGCAGCAGAACGATGATCACCGCCAGCGCGAGCACTGGCTGGCTGAAGCGCACCAGATTCCAGCGCTCGGTGCTTGTGGCCTGCAGCGAGTACGTGTAGCTGGTGCCGATGAAGGCCAGGACCGAGCCGGCGAACGCGATCCTGTACGCACCCGCAAGCCCCGGATTCCCGCGGGCAAGGACGGGTGCCACGACAAGGCCCACCGCCAGGGCGAGTGCGCCGGTGACCATCATCATCGCCCGGGAGGTCGCGACGTAGCCCTTGGCATGCCGCGGATCGCGGGCGACGTAGAAGCACACCGCAGCGGACTGGCCCGCCTCGCCGACTAGGAGGAGCACCCCGAACCAGGCCATGACCGCTGCGTACTCGCCGCGTACCGTGGGTCCTACCGTCCGGGCGATGATGACGCCGCTCAGTGCCGCCGCCGCCGCGGCGGCGGTGTTGAAGCCGGCCGTCCTGGCGATCGCGCCGCCGACATGGGGCTTGCGCAGCAGGGCGCGGGCTTCGGCCAGCTGCCCGGCGAGGGTGTGGGTGCTCAACGGTCCGCGGCGTTCTCCGTGGCCGTGCCTGCCTGGCCGCTCGGCTGCGGTCTCGCCGCCGCGAAGGTCAGGTTCTGCGTCACGATATGCCCGCGCACGGCGCCGGTCTCGACCGCGAGCGCGAGCTTGAACAGCCCGCTGACCGGCTTCCAGAGCGTCGCCCTGATGGCGCTGGCCGCGCCGTGCACCGGTGGCGGGCAGCCGATCACCTGCACGGGCCCCAGGCTCGCGGCCGCCGCGAGCTGCCGGATGCTGCGGGCCGTGTACCAGGTCTCGTGGGTGAAGTCGCCGTACCGGGTATGCCCGCCGAACGGGCTGACCGCGTTCGGCACCCGGGCGACGAACCGGCCGCCTGGTCGGAGGGCGGCTGCCACCGCGTCAAAGGTGGCGAGTACCTCTGGTTTGGTCAGGTGCTCAAGCAGGTCGGTCGCGGTCACCGCGGCCAGCTCGCCTGGGCGCTCCCGCAGCAGCTCACGGTAGTCGCCGTGCCGCACGGTGCCGAGCCCGGCCGCGCGGGCGAGCGCGACCTGCTCTGGACTGACGTCGATGCCCGCAGCGTCGTAGCCGTCGGCTATCAGGCACCGGACGAGCTGGCCGGAGCCGCAGCCGATGTCAACCACGGGACCGGCCGACGGGGGCGGGAGCAGCGGGCCGATGTCGCGCCGGTAGATGAATCCGGTGGCGTCGGCCGAGCCCTCCCCGCTGTGCTGAGTCGCGTACGACTCGTACAGCCGGTCACGCAGAGCCGATAGCCCATCCGTGGTAGTCACGCGGTGATTATAAACAGATGCTCTAAGTAACCGTTGCCGTTTCCGTTGGCATGGCGTAGTAGGGTGACTGCGAATAGTGGCTAGATGACTACGCGGAGGCAGCATGAGCCTGCGGCTGGCGCTTGAGCGGGCGTCTCATCGAGTCATCGTCCGCAGGCGGCTTCCGCCGCCGTTCGAGGGCGCGCGGATCTACGTGTCGACCGAGGGCGGGCTTCGCTACCTCGCCCGAACGATGGCCCAGGTGGATCCGGCGCTGCTCAAGCTCGCGGCCGAGGTCGTCAGGCGCGGCGACACCGTCTGGGATATCGGCGCCAACATGGGGCTGTTCAGCTTCGCCGCGGCGGTGATGGCGGGCCCGGAAGGGCGCGTCCTCGCCGTGGAGCCCGACACCGACCTGGTCGGCCTGCTCCGCCGCTCGGCGGCCGGCGCGGCCGGGCACGCGCCCGTGGAGATCCTGCCCGCCGCGGTATCCGATGACCTGTCGGTCGCCCGGTTCCACATCGCGCGCCGCAACCGCGCGACGAGCCACCTAGCGGGCTTCGGCAGCGCGATGGCAGGCGGCGTGCGGTCGACGCGGCTCGTTCCGACGGTCACCCTCGACTGGCTCGCGGTGCGGTTCCCTGCCCCCGACGTGCTCAAGATCGACGTGGAGGGGGCGGAGCTTGCCGTGCTCGCCGGCGGCGGCCAGGTGCTCGCCGGTTCCCCGGCGGTTATCTGCGAGGTCTCCGGGCAGAACGCGGCGGCCGTATCGGGCATCCTGGCCGGCCACGGCTACACCCTGTACGACGGGGACCAGGTTCCCGGCGAGCGGGTCCCGGTCCAGGCCGCGCCGTTCAACACGCTGGCGATCGCGGCCGGAGGGCGCCGCTACGCGCTAAGAAAACCGCTGCCGCTATCCCTTCGATTACACAACGCATCTGCTAAGTTGCTTATCGTGACTACAGGCTGGCTGCGGCGGCATCGGAAGGTCATGGCCTGGATGGCGGGGGGCCTTGCCCTGCTGCTACTCGGGATCGGCGTGACCGGCTACGCGATGTTCCGTCACTTCAATGACAACATCGACCAGGCCAACATCACCCCGCTGCTCGGCGAAAGGCCGGCCGACCCGCACCCGCAGGCGGAGAACATCGTGGTCATCGGGTCGGACACCCGGGTGGGCGCGGGCATGGACGGCGCGTTCGGTACCGGCCTGACGACCGACCAGTCGGACACGCTGATGGTTATCCACATCCCGGCTGACAGGAAATGGGCCGAGGTGATGTCGATCCCGCGTGACTCCTATGTGGACATCCCGGCCTGCACGATGGGCAACGGCAAGCTGTCCGCGCCGACCCAGTTCAAGATCAACGAGGCGTTCGCCATCGGCAACCTGTACGGGAACCGCACCGCGCTCGGCGCCGCGTGCACGATCAAGACAATCGAGCAGGACACCGGGCTCTACATCAGCCACTTCATTGTGGTGAATTTCACCGGCTTCGAGAACATGGTGGCCGCGCTCGGCGGAGTCGAGGAGTGCAGCCCAGTGCCGCTCGACGCGCCCGGGTCCGGCCTCGACCTGTCGGCCGGGTACCACATGCTGAACGCGACGGAGGCGCTCGCCTACGTGCGCGCCAGGGAAGGGCTCGGCAACGGCAGCGACCTTGAGCGGATCGTCAGGCAGCAGGCGTTCATGACCTCCCTGATCAGCCGGGCGAAGAGCGAGCTCTACAACCCGCTGGCCATCTACCAGTTCCTCGACGCGGCCACCCAGTCGCTCACCATCGACAGCCAGCTCGGCGGGCTGATCGGCCTGTACAACCTGGACCAGTCGCTCCGCTCGATTCCGCCGAGCAAGATCGCGCTCTTCACGCTGCCGAACTTCCCGCGCGCCGACGTCGTGCCAACCGACACCGCGAACGTGCTGTGGACGCAGCCGGAGGACAGCGAGATCTTCGCCCTGTTCCGCGACGACGCTCCCGCCAGCGCGTCCCTGTTCGAGCAGGCCACGGCGGCTGTCCGTCCCGGCAAGTACGGCGTCTCGCCGGGCTCGCCCGCGGTTGACGTCTCCGCGCGCACCGCCAGCCAGAGCATCTGCGTCAGCTGAGCAGGGCATGGCTGCCCCGCCCGGGGGGAAGGTCTGTCTTGGTTGAGGGTCGCGGGTTTTAGTTCGGGCGGTGTGTGACGCATGCTCCAGCGGGCCGGGCGGTCACTAGGGCACTGGCTGCGGCACTGGCCGCGCCGCAAGATCGTCGCCTGGGGCGCCGGCAGCCTGGCGCTGCTGCTCATCGGGGTCACCGCGACCGGGTACGAGATACTGCACCACTTCAACGCGAACATCCAGCAGGACGACATCAGCGCCCTGGTCGGCGCCCAGCCGGTGGAAACGCATCCCCAGGCCGAGAACATCATGGTCATCGGATCGGACTCTCGGGACGGGCTCAGCGCGGCGTACGGCAGCGGCCTGGTCACGGACCAGTCGGACACGCTGATGATCATCCACATCCCGGCCGACCGGAGGTGGGCCGAGGTGATGTCGATCCCGCGCGACTCCTACGTGAACATCCCGGCCTGCCAGCTGGGGAACGGCCAGCTGTCACCGCCGACGCAGTTCAAGATCAACGAGGCGTTCGCGATCGGGAACCTGGACGGGAACCACACCAAGCTCGGCGTGGCCTGCACAGTCAAGACCGTCGAGCAGGACACCGGGATCTACATCAACCATTTCATCGTGGTCAACTTCACCGGCTTCGAGAGCATGGTGGCCGCGCTCGGCGGCGTCTACGAATGTAACCCGACGCCGATCGATGACCCGAACTCCGACCTGCACCTCTCGGCCGGCAACCACCTGCTGACGCCGGCCCAGGCGCTCGGCTACGTGCGGGCCCGGTACACCCTCGGCGACGGAAGCGACCTCGAGCGCATCGGGCGCCAACAGGCGTTCATGTCCTCGCTGATCAGCCGAGTGCGGAGCGAGCTGTACAACCCGCTGGCCATCTACCGGTTCGTTGACGCGTTCACCAACTCGCTGACTATCGACACCCAGCTCGGCGGCATCACCGGCCTCTACGATTTGGGGCAGTCGCTGCGCGCCATCCCGTCGAGCAAGATCGCCTTCTTCACGCTGCCGAACTTCCCGCGCGGCGAGGTCGTGCCCGGCGATGACGCGAACGTGCTGTGGACGCAGCCGGAGGACAACGAGATCTTCGCGACCTTCCGCAATGACGTGCCGGCGAGCAGCTCGCTCTTCGACGTCTCCACGACGGCCGCGACGAAGAAGACGACGGGCGCTCACCCGACCGTCAGCCGGGCCGCGACATTGTCCGCCACCCCGTCCGCGACGCCGTCTGCCAGCCCGTCTGCCAGCCCGATCTCGATCCAGGCGCGCACAGCCAATCAGTCGATCTGCGCCGGCTGAGCAACCGCGAGCCACCCGATACCGTTGGCCAGGTGAGGACCCGGGTGCGATGTGCGTGGCTTGCGGTCGCCGGCGCGACACTGTGCGCCGCGCTGGCCGTGCCGCTGCTTGGCGCGCCCGCCGCGCGAGCCGCCGCGTCGGGCGGGGCCGCGCCGGCGGCCTCGCCCGTGGCCCGGCACGTGGTGATCGTGGGCATCTCCGGCCTGCGCTGGAACCAAGTGACCCCGACCGCCACCCCGGAGCTGTGGCGGCTGGCCAGCGGCGGATCGGTGGGCTCGCTTGTCGATTACGCGCAGCAGCCGCTCGCCTGCCCGGCCGACGGCTGGCTGACGCTGAACGCCGCCGCCCGTGCCCAGGGCCCGCGCCCCTGCGACCCGCTGCCCGAGGTCGCGCCGAACGGCAGCGGGGCCACCGTCCCGGCGATGCAGCGGATCATCGCGGGCAATCAGGGCTTCCACGAGTCCCCTGACTGGGGATTGCTCGGCTCGCTGGCCGGCTGCGCGACAGCCGTCGGCCCCGGCGCGGCCCTTGCGCTGGCCTCGCCGACGGGCGCGGTCGCCTCCTACGAACGGTCCGCGGGGGAGCTCTCCGCGGTGGTGCTGGCCCGCTGCCCGCTCACCGTCATCGACTTCGGCCAGACCGGAGATATGGAACGGACGGGTGTCTCCGCCCTCGACCGCCAGCTAGCGCAGATCGTGGCCGAACTCCCGGCGGACACTCTGCTGCTGGTCACTTCACCTGGCGCGGCGGTGGCGCCGGGGTCGGGCGGCCCGCCGGGCGGCCCGCCGCACCTGATGACGGTGGTGGTCAGCGGCCCGGGGTACGCCGACGGCCTGCTCACCTCCACCGCGACCCGCCGGCCGGGGATCGTGACGGTCACCGACCTGACGCCGACGGTGGCCGGCTGGCTTGGCCGCGCGGTGCCCGGGGGAACAGTCGGCGCGCGGATCGGCCGCACTCCGCGCGGGGATCTGTCCGCGACGATCTCGGCGCTGCTCGACCGGGACACCGCCGAGCAGGTCTGGCTGGCCACGCACGGCTGGTTCTTCGTCGGCTACGCGGCGGCGGACGCGCTGGCGTTCGGCCTGCCCGCGCTGATCTTCCGGGGCACTGCGAAGGAGCGGCGCCGCGCCCGCGCCCGCTGTTGGCGAGTGGCCGGAGTGCTCGCCACCGCGGTCCCGCTTGGCTCGTACCTGGCGAACGTGTTCCCCTGGTCCCAGCGGGCGCACCCGGGCTGGTGGCTGTACGGGATGGCGGTCGTCGCGGCGCTGGCGGTGGCGGCGCTGGCGCTGGCCGGCCCGTGGCGGCGCGATCCGCTCGGACCGTTCGGCGCGATCTGCCTGGCCACGCTGGCCGTCCTCGGGGTGGACGTGATGACCGGGTCGCGGCTGCAGTTGGAGGCGCCGTTCGGTCTGTCGCTGCTGGTCTCGGGCCGGTACTACGGCATCGGCAACGACGTGCTCGGCGTCTACTGCGTCAGTGTCCTGGTGGCGGCGGCGTGGTTGGGCCGCGTGCTGCCCCGGCCACGGCGGCTGCCGTGGCTGCCGGTGCTTGCGGCGAGCGGGATCGGGCTGTTCGCGGTGATCGCCGCGGGCTGGCCCGGGTTCGGCGCCAAGGCGGGCGCGGCGATCGCGCTCGTGCCCTGCCTGCTCCTGCTGATCGCGCTAGCCGGGAGCAGCACCGGGGCCGGGATCCGGGTGGGCTGGCGGTGGGCGGTGCCGATCGCGGTGAGCGGCCTCGCCTTGTTCGCCGTGTTCGCGCTGATCAGCTACTTCGTTCCGGCGGTGGGCGTGTCGGACATCGGGACGTTCGCGGGGAACCTGCTGCACGGGGAGGGCGGGGGAGTGCTCGAGCGCAAGGTCAGCTCGAATGTGGGAACGCTCACGGTGGGCGTGATCAGGTGGCTGATCCCGGTCGCGGCGGTGGCGGCAGGCGTCGCGCTCTGGCGGCCGTCGTCGCTGCGGCTGCGGACGCTGCCGCAGGCGTTTTCGGCCGCGCCGGCGCTGCGAACCGTCGCGTGGCTGTGCTGGCTGGTGCTTGTCATCGGCTGGCTCGCCGATGATTCTGGGGTTATCGTGCCTGCTGCAGCGCTCCCGTTCGCGGTGCCGCTGGTGGTCTCCATGGCCGTCGCAGTTTCCGCTGCGGCTGCTGGGGGAGGCTATGTTGGTAGTGCCTTCGCCGCGCCCTCCGCTGCTAGGTCGGGGGCAGGGGAAGACCTGCCCCCGAAGTATGATCAGGCACAACCCCCCAGGTAGACAGAGGACGCCGGAATGCAATACCAGCTTTCGCGTGTCGTCGCGGGCCCGTTCCTGTACGCGTTCGGACGCCCGCGCGCGACCGGACTCGAGAACATTCCGGCCAGCGGCCCTGCGCTCCTCGCCTCGAACCACCTGTCGATCGTCGACTCCGTGTACCTGCCCCTGATGCTCTCGCGGCCGGTGATCTTCCCCGCCAAGGCCGAGTACTTCACCGCAAAGGGGCCGATCGGCCGGGCGTGGGCGGCGTACCTGCGCGCAACCAACCAGCTGGCGATGAACCGGGACGACACGCGGTCCGCGACGGCCACCCTGGAGGCGGCGGCCGATATCCTGCGGGCGGGCGAACTGTTCGGCTTCTACCCGGAGGGCACCAGGTCGCCGGACGGGCGGCTGTACCGAGGCAGGTCGGGGCTGGGCTGGCTGGTGCTTAACTCCGGTGCCCCGGTGATCCCGGTGGCGATGATCGGCACGAGGAAGATGCTGCCGCCAGGCAAGCCGGTGCCCCGCCCGGCGAAGATCGAGATCAAGATCGGCAAGCCCATGGAGTTCGGCCACCTGAGGGGCGACCCCCCTGCCCGGGCGCGCCGGATCATCGCCGACGAGGTAATGCACGCGATCGCCGAGCTCTCCGGCCAGGAGTACGTCCACGAGTACGCCTCAGACGTCAAGGAACGCCTGACCAAGTCGGCCGGCCAGGGCTCTGCCGACTAGCCCCAACGTACAGCGTGCAGCTGCCGTCGCCGTCCTCGCATCGTCGGTGAGTCACGGCTGACCGTACCCGCCCGCCGCCCGGAATGCGCCCCTGATCTCCTCGCGGCCGGCGCCGCCGGACAGCAGGACGTGCAGGAGCAGGCGGGCCTTGAGCGGGTCGAGGAACCCGGCGCTGATCAGGCCGCGGCCGAGCAGGTCCTGCTCGGAGCCCGGGAAGCCGTAGGTGGCGGCCAGCACCGGCCCGGCGCCGGTCCTGGACGCGAGGACCACCGGGATCTGCCCGGCGAGGGCGTCCAGCGCGGGGACCGTGACGGCGGGGACGTGCCCGGCGCCGAACGCGGCCACGACGAGGCCGTCGAAGCGCCCCGCGGCTGCCCGCAGCAGCTCGCCGTCGTCGCCGAGGGTCATGGTGATCAGGCCGGTGCGCACCTGCCTGGGAGGGCCGGGCGCGGGCGGCGTGAACCGCCCGGCGGGGCGTACGAGGAGCCGGACCTGCCCTTCGACGACCCGGCCGAGCGGCCCTGTGGCCGGGGAGGTGAACGCGGCGATGCTGGTGGCGTCGGTCTTGCGGACGAACCGGGCCGCGTGGATCTCGTCGGCGAAGACGACCACGCAGCCCAGGCCGCGCAGCAGGGGGCTGGCCGCCGCCTGCAGGGCGGCGAGGATGTTGGCCGGGCCATCGGGTCCGGCCATGGCGGGGTTGCGCATCGCCCCCGTCACCACGATGGGCTCTTCGCCCGCGTGCAGCAGGTCGAGCAGGAACGCGGTCTCCTCGATCGTGTCCGTGCCCTGGGTGACCACCGCGCCCGCGGCGCCCTGCTTCGCGATCGCGCCGGCGAGCTCGGCGATGTCACTGATGGCCAGGGACGCTCCGGGGACCTGCCGGAACTCGTGCACGTCCACGGAGAGCCCGGTGCCTGCCAGCGGCACCGCCTCCAGGACCTGCTGCCCGGTCAGCGCCGGGGCGACCCCGCCGGGGTCGCCTGCCTTCCTGGCCATGGCGATGGTGCCGCCGAGGGAGAACACCGCGACCCGCGCGGGCGAAGGACGGGTGGTGGTCATTGCTCTCTCTTTCCGCTGGCGGAGGGCGCAGGAAGATCAGCGTAGCCAGCCCTCATTGCGCGGCGGTGTCGCGGCTCAGCGTGCCGGTAAGCCGGCCTCCGTCGGCGAACCGGGATCGCCGGGCTGACCGCGTCCCCCGCTCATCGTCGGCCCCGGGAGACCCTCCCTGCTCTCGCCTCGCGGGCACTTTGCATAGTTGCCGGACACTTTTTCGACTTTGCATAGCTGCCGGACATTTTCAGGGCCATTGAGACGTTTATTTTGTCCGGGAGCTATGCAAAGACGCCCGGGCCCCGGACGACGCGACCCCGGCTGCCGGGGGCCTTCCGCTCAGACGCCACAGGGGAGGGTTTCGCCATGGATTGTCTTTTGCCGTGACGGTTTCGCGATGGATTTCTGCTTAGTGATTTACCTCGGGGGGTGCTGACGGCTGCCCGTCGGCGGTGTTGAGCGGGCCGGTGGTGGCGTCCGGGTTCCAGACGTACATCGGGCCGGTGCTCGAGAGCGGCCAGGGCGGCGGCGCCTTGGGGACCGGAGCGGAGGCGAACACCGTCGGCGACTGCTCCCACGGCGGCAGCGGCCCGTCGGCTGCCTGGGCTGCGTCGCGGCGGGAGGCTGGGGTGGCGCTGTCCCAGACGCTCCCGGCGACGATGGCGGCGCGCGGCGGATTCTGCGGCCGTCCAGCGGCTCGCGGTGGCTGGATGGCCGGCGGCGCCGGCGGCTGGTGGCGGGAGTGGCGGCCAGGGCCGCGGCCTCGCCCGGCCCGGGTCGCGTCAGCGGCCCGCGCTGACCGCACCCGACGGCGGAGCCCGGTCACGGCAAGCGCGCAGATCAGGCCGGCGATGAGCACGCAGGCGACAACCAGCAGGTCGAAAACGACCGAGCGGGCCGTACCGCCGGTGTTGGCCGGTTTGCCGGCCGCAGTGCTGGCAGCGGCGGCCGGGCCGACGGGTGCCGGCGGGGCGACCGCGGGAGCTGTTGGCCGCGTCGGCCGCGGGTGAGCGGCGGCGATGGCGGCGGCCCGGGCGAGCGCGTGCGCGGCATTCAGCGCGCCGTGGCCCCGGCCTGCCGCAGTGGCGGTACTGGTCGTGCCGGAACTCGCATCGGCCCCCGGCGCGGTTACGCCGCCTTCGATCGCCTCGGCGACCTCGGCGGCCGTGAGCCACGGGTAGCGACCGCGGATGAGCGCGGCGACGCCGGCGGTGAGCGCCGCGGACATGTCAGTGGAGGCCAGGATCTGGTACCCGCCGCCGGACGCGGCCACGGTGAGGCCGACCGGCGGCCCCGCCGTCGCGGACTCGTGGTCCGGCGCGACCGCTGGGCCGCTTGCGCCGGGGGCGGTCAGCGCGACGTACGCACCGGTGTTTGTGAACGGTGCCAGCTCCCCGTCTCGAGCGGTCGCGCCGACCGCGATGACGCCCGGGTACGCGGCCGGATAGTTGACGGCGTTGCCGCCTCCGCCGTTGTCGCCTGCTGGGGCTACCAGCAGAACGTCATGGACGGTCGCGTACGCGACCGCCGCCCGCTCGGCCGGGCTGCCGCCGGCCGCCGGATTCCCGTTTCCCGCGGCGATCATCCTGCCCGGATCCAGCGGGAGCGAGATGACACTGGCGCCGTGATCGACCGCGTACCTGATCCCCTCGGCGATGGCTGCGGGCAGTCGGCCGGTCATGGCGGTGTCAGAGTCCAGCGGGTCGTCGTACTCCAGGGTCACCTGGACGGACAGGATCCGCGTCCCGGGAGCGATCCCGGTGATGCCCTCGGCCCCGCCGGCCCGTGGCCGTGCCCGGCGATGAGGCTGGCCACGGCCGTCCCCTCGTCGGCCCAGTACGCTTGGCCGCGGCCGCGCCCGGTATTGGCGAAGTCCGGCCCGGTCGTCACGGTGCCGGTCAGGTCGGGGTGGCTGCCGTCGACGCCGGTGGACAGGACCGCGACGGTCACGCCCTCGCCCTCCCCGGGCGCGGCGCGCCAGGCGGCGGGCGCGTCGAGCGCGGGCAGCCACCATTCGGCCGCGTTGACCGCGCGGCCGACAGGCGCCAGTTCCCTGGCGCTCGCGGGAAGCGCTGAGCCCGCTGCCGCGGCCGCGGCGAGCGTCACTGCGGCCGCTACCGCGATGCGCAGCGGGCGGGAGACGTTGTGCACGCCTTCCCTCCAGGTCGGGCCCGCCGAATCTGGACGAATGGGGCGGTCGAATGGGGTGGTATGGGGAAATCAGTTCCTTATAGTGCCACGCGATCACCCTGCAACGGAACGCAGGTGCGGCTAACTATTGAGTGACGTTGGGCGCCACCGCGCCCCAAGCACACTCAAGTACCCCACGACTATCGCTACTACCAGGCTGCCTCCCCGCGAGCCAAAGGCGCGCCCCCTGTCGGGCTGACGAGGGAGGCGGTCTTGGCCGAGCGACGAGGGAGCGGGCAAGGGGGCCCGAGCGCCCGGCGGCGAGCGGGGGAAAGTGCGCGCTAACCTTCGCCTGGCGAGATTGGCATACTACGTCGATAATGCGTCTATGTGATTCGAAGGGAGCGGTGGATGCCTGCCTTGTCCGAGCGCGACATGCGCGTCCTCGCATTCGAGCGGGGCACCTGGCGCACCGCCGGCGCTAAGGAGCAGGCCATCTCCGAGGTTCTCGGCCTCACCGCGACCAGGTACTACCAGCTGCTCAACGAGCTGATCGACCGCCCCGAGGCGCTCAAGTTCGATCCGACGCTCGTCAAGCGGCTGCGCGCACAGCGCGCCAGGCGGCAGAAAGTACGTTCGTCGCGGCCAGGCGCCAAGTCACCATGAGCTGGCCCGCCCAGGCACCGCCCGATGGCCGGGCTGGGCGCGCCTAGAGTGCGGCGAGTCGGGCGGCTGTGCTTGGCTGGGGTCGCCCAGGGACGTAGACGGACCAGCCGGCGGAGCGCCAGAGGGCGGCATCGAGCGTGCACCGGGCGTCGATGAGCACAGGGACGGCGACGATTTTGGCGAACGCGGCGGGGTCGATGGAGCGGTAGTCGGTCCACTCGGTGAGGTGGAGGACCAGGTCGGCGTCCGCGGCGGCCTCATGAACCGAGTCGGCGTACCGCAGGTCGGGACGGACCAGGGCCGCGTTCGGCATGGCCACCGGGTCGTGCACGGTGACAATCGCGCCTTCGTCCGCGAGACGGCCGGAGACGGTCAGGCTGGGGGAGTCGCGAATGTCGTCGCTGTTGGGCTTGAACGCGGCGCCAAGGATGGCGACCCGCTTGCCGTCAAGCTCGCCACCCACGGCCTGGCGAGCGAGGGCGATGACGCGGTCGCGGCGGCCGAGGTTGATGGTGTCGACGGTGGTCAGCAGGTCGACGAGCGAGCCGACGCTCTTCTCCGCGGCCGTGGCCCGGAAGGCGCGGATGTCCTTGGGCAGACAGCCGCCGCCGAAGCCGAGTCCCGGCGAGAGGAACTTGCGGCCGATCCGCTCGTCCAGGCCGATCGCGTCGGCGAGCCGCATGACGTCCGCGCCGGTCGCCTCGCACATCTCGGCCATCACGTTGATGAAAGAGATCTTGGTCGCGAGGAAAGCGTTAGCCGCGACCTTGACGAGCTCAGCCGTTTCAAGATCCATTGTCAGCGCGGGGGTGCCCGAGGCTAGGGGCGTGGCGTAGACCACGCGCAAGGTCTGGTCAGCGCGCTCCGATGTGACGCCGAGGACGATCCGGTCCGGAGTCAGGCTGTCTTGCACCGCGTACCCCTCACGCAGGAACTCGGGGTTCCACGCAACGTCGATCAGGTCGCCTGCAGGGGCCGCCGCACATGCCCTGGCGAGCAGTTGCCGCGCCGTGCCGACCGGCACGGTCGATTTCCCGACAAGCAGGGCCTGTCGGGTCAGGTGCGGCGCGAGCGCGCCGGTCGCGGCGTGCAGGTAGCTGAGGTCGGCGTTCCCGCCGGCCGCCTGCGGCGTGCCCACGCACAGGAAGTGCACGTCGCCGAACTCGCCGATCTCGGCGAATGAGTTGGTGAAGCGGAGCCGCCCGGTGTCGAGATTCTTTCGCAGCAACGGTTCAAGGCCCGGTTCGAAGAACGGCGCCTCGCCGCGAGCCGCCTTAGAGATCTTGTCGGCGTCCACATCGACGGCGAGTACCTGGTGCCCGAGGGCTGCCATGCAGACCGCGTGGGTCAGGCCAAGGTAGCCGGTTCCGATGACGCTGATCCGCATTTCGTGTCCACCGCGACCCATGATGAGCCTTCCGTTTCCTGCTTGTACTGTCTCCGCGTTCCGCAGAGACATCGAGTGTAACCCGACCTATTCAATAGATAATATTGGATAATGTAATTCGTTAGCTGGTGTACCTTCGGCTCCTGTTGCACCGCCCGGTGGTCCGCTTAGCGCAGACGCCAGCACGGGATGGTGACCGTCCACCACGTGTGCGCGGGGGCGTAGAGGTAGGAGGGCGTGTGCGGGTCGGCGCAGGCCGCGGTGGCCTTGGCGACGACACTGGTCCACGGGGGGCTGATCGTCCGGCCGTTCGTCACCCGGAAATTGAGCGTCACGGCCACCGCGAGGAGCACCGCGAGCCCGGCGACGGGCAGCCAGCCGAAGGCCGCGCGGGCGGGTGACGCCCCCTCCCGCCGCCGCGGGCGGAGCAAGGCGACGAGGGCCGTGTAGATCAGCAGCGCCGGGGCGATGACGTAGCGCGGCTGCACGACGGCGGTGTTGATGAGCATCGCGTCGGTGAAGATGGCCAAGCTGAACAGCCCCGCCACGATCGCGAGGGCCCAGTTCGGGTCGGTGAAGCGGGCGAGCGCGAGGACGACCGCGATCACCACGATCGCCCATGCGCTGCCGATCAGCGCGACGTGCGCGGCCGTGTTGATGATGTGCAGCTTCTCGAAGTCGCCCCGGTAGTTGGCGCCGGGACCGCCAAGCGCGCTTTCACCGAAGAGCGCGCGCGGCACGACGCGGCCCGCGTAGTACTTCAGCACGAACAGCGGGCCGTTGAAACCGAAAAGGTAGTGGTGGCTCTTGCCGAGCAGGGTCTGGCTCATCTGCAGCAGCACGCCGACGACCCAGAAGACCGCCAGGAAGATGGCGTTCTTGGACCGGTCGGCGATGAGCCGGGCGAGCACGAGCGGGGCGAAGACGATGCTCAGGACCGCGGTTGAGGCCACGCTGAGCATGACAATCGGCGACAGGATACGGCCCGCGCGCGTGCCGGGTATCCAGAGCACGGCCCAGAACGCCCCGTAGAGGCCGAAGAACTGGACGGTCACCAGGTCGTTGTTGGCCTGCGTGTACGCGAGCGGTATCGCGCAGGCGGGCGCGGCGATGAGCAGCCGGAGCCAGGGGCTGCGCAGGTGCGGACCGCTGGCGATGTAGGCGACGAGACCGTAGACCGCGTACTGGAGGGCGGCGACGGCCGACATGATGCCGGGCGCCCAGCTCAACGGGAACTGGATCGCCATCTCGGCGATGATGCGTGCGGGCTCCTGGTAGTACCCGCTTATCGGCGTTTTGAGGGTCGTCCAGAAGGAGAAGTTAAGCGACTGGTCGAGCAGGTTCTTCGCGTCCTCGATCCAGATGGTGTTCAGCGAGCCCGCGCCCACGGTGCGGGACAGGCTGACCGCGGCGCCACCGAGCACGCAGGCGAAGGCGAGCAGGATTTTCCGCCAGCCAACCGGCCCGCTCGGGGTGCGAAGGAACAGGTCAGACCGCAGCCAGCTAACCCCGGTCGTCGCAAAGCGGCCCAGGCCCGACCGGGACTGAACCGATCGTGACGGGACCATGTCAGTCCCGCCACGATCGACTTCTGCGCTTGCTTCCTGACTCATGAACGTCCTGCGCAATCTCTCGCTAGCCTGGGTCGTCTCAACGCCACCGGCAGATCTTATCTTTGATCGGCCAAGGCAGCCGGAAATAAGGACTATTGTGTTGCCTCAGCCAACCTGTGGCTGCGTGACCGGTTGCGTACCTGAACGGGGATTGTGCGGTGTCTGGGCAGACGGAAACGGATGGCGTGGTGCTCCCAGTCGAGACCGCAAGTGGTCGTTACCTGCGGTCGGCGCGACTAGCCAGGATCGGCGAGTGGCTTCGGTCGGCCTTGTTCCTGCCGCCTGTCGCCAGGACCGTGGGCTGGCGACAGGTGGTGGGCGGCGCCGTTTTCGTCGCTATCGGTGCAGCGGTCAGCCTAGCGCGCACCTCAGGTCCCGGGGCTCTCAATACGATCTGGATTGAGGACGCGGGCAATTTCTTGCAGGACGCGCTGCACGAGTCCGTGATGACCACCCTCACCACCCAGATGAACGGGTACTACGACCTGGTGCCGCGGGCGGTCACGGCGATCGCGGTGACGTTCCCGCTTACCTGGGCGCCCGGCATCATGTCGGCCTTCGCCGCCATTGGGTACTCGATGTTCGGCCTGATCGCCTATATTGCCAGCGGGCCGCACCTGCGCAGCCCCTGGCTCCGGCTGCTGATCGCCGCGCCCGCGTGCCTCGTTCCACTCGGCTACACGCAGGCGAACAATGACCTCGCCACCGTGCAGTTCATCGCGCTTTACGGGATCTTCTGGCTGCTGCTCTGGCGGCCGGCGACGCTGGCGGGCCAGGCCGCCGCGCCCGTCATCATGCTGGGCACCACGCTGTCGAGCATTCTGCCGCTCGTGTTCGCGCCGCTCGTCGCGGCCCGGCTGATCGCCGACCGGTCAAAGGTCACGATCGCGATCGCCCTGTGCTGGGCCGTGGGCCTGGCCACCCAGTGGTCGGTTCAGCTGCGCGGCATGAGCAACCGGCAGGGCAGTTTCACCAACCCGCTCTGGGCCCTCGGGAACTACGTGACGCGGGTAGTGCCGCGCGCGCTCTTCGGCGAGCGCGCCCTCGGCGGCCCCGGCACGAACGGCGAGGGCCACCCCCTCCCCTTGATCATCCCCAACATGGCCGTCCACACCGCTCTGACCTGGGGTGCGTGGGCATTGCTCGTGGCCGTGATCATTATCGGTGTGGTCAGGATCACCGCGCCCGACTGGCCGCTCGCGGTGACCGCACTGCTATTCAGCGTCCTGGTGTTCCTTGGCGAGATTGTCGATAACCTGCCCGTCGTGCAGCCTCGGTACGTCATCGCGCCCGCCCTCCTCGTTTACACGGGCATTGTGGCGATGCTGCGGCCGCGTGGCGCGGCGGTCGCCGCCCGGTCGCCCGACGCGCCGGACGGCCACGCGGCCGCCCGGGACACGTCCGCCCGCGCCCCGGCGCGCGGGCCGCGCTCGGCGGCAGTAGCCTGGACCCCGGTCGTGGTGTTCGCCCTCGTGCTCGCCGTGACCTGTGGGTTCAACTACCGTGTCACGAACAATCGTTCAGAAAGCCCGCCGTGGACTGCGGTCGTCGCGGCGGCAACAAGAACTTGCATGAAGCCCGGCATGGCTGACTACCTGTACCGGCATGCCTGGTGGCGGGTCCAGATTCCATGCGGAAGGGTGCGGTCGTCGTCGTGAATCCCATGACTGCCCGTGATACGCGTGAAGTGATCACGCAGCCGCGGGCCTCGGCTGGCCAGCCAAGGCTAACGTGGCTGGCGTGGGCCGTACCCACCGTGGCCACCGCGGCTCTCGGGTTTTACCAGATCAACGTGCCCATCTTGTGGCGCGACGAGCTCGCGACGTGGTCGGCGGCCAGCCGGACGCTGCCGCAACTGTGGGCCATGGTGCACAATGTCGACGCGGTGCTCGGGGCGTACTACCTGGGGCTTCACCTGTGGATGGCGGTCTTCGGCGACTCCGCCACCGCGATGCGCCTGCCGTCTGCGCTCGCAATGAGCGGCACCGCCGCGGTCGTGGCGCTGACGGGAAAGCGGCTCGGCGGCATCCGCGTCGGACTGATCAGCGGCCTGATCTTCGCGGTCATCCCCAGCGTCTCCCGGTACGCGCAAGAGGCGCGGCCCTACGCGTTCGCCACGTTCTTCGCGGCGCTTGCCACCCTGCTGTTCCTGCGCGCCATGGAGCGCCCGACCTGGCTACGGTGGGGCTGCTACGCGCTTGCGCTGGCCGCCGCAGGAGCGTCGAACCTGGTCGCGCTCTGCGTGCTCGCTGCGCACGCGGCCATAGTGGCGACCGACTTCTGCCAGCGCACGGTGCGCATCGGGGACGAGGACGCACCCGGCGGCGGTCGCGCCCTCCCCGGCGGCAGGCCGGAGCCGGTGGAGGGGCAGCCGCTGCCGCTCCTCGGATGGTTCAGCCTGGCCGCGATCGTCGGTGTCATCCTTGACGCGCCGGTCGTGATCGAGGGCCATGCGCAGTCCGCGTCCCAGATCGGCCAGCAGCCGGTCCCGCACGTCGCCGCGCTCTTCGGCGTGATCGGCGGGCTATGGCCCGAGCTGTTCGCCTCGACGCCGGTCGCCCTCGCGGTCATCCTGCTCGCAGTGGCGTCCGTGGTGACGCTCACCGGCGCTCGGCAGCGCGTCCTGGCCGGGTACGCCCTGGCCGGCGGGATCCTCCCGATCGTGGCCGTCTGGATTATTTCCCAGGGGGCCGATTCCTACTGGACCTTCCGGTACATGCTGTTCACCGTGCCTGCCTGGGCGGTGGCGGCCGGTCTTGGCGTCGCGGGGACAGCCGAGCGCGTGCCGCGGCTGCGCCTGCAGAGCTTCGCGCCCGCCTGGCGGCCCGGCTATGCCGCCGTGGCGACGGCGCTCGTCGTGGTCGTCGCGGCGTTCGGCGTCCATGACCAGTTGGGGATACGCAAGCCGCTTGCCCACAACCTGTGGGCCTTCCCGGTCGTGATGGCGAACGGAGAACCGGTGGACTACCGGGCGGCCGCAGCGGTGATCGCGGCCAACCAGCGCTCAGGCGACGGCATCGCCTACCAGGTCAGCGACGATAACCACTACGAGGCAGATTCGGCTATCGCCTATTACCTGCGCGGTAAGCCAATGCCGAAGACGGTCTTCCAGGCCGAGACGCCGACCCAGGCGGACAACCTGCAGCCGGTCGAGTGCAATGACCCGTCGAGCTGCCTCACCGGCACCCCGCGGATCTGGGTGGTCTACATCGATCGGCTCGCGCAAAACCCCGCGAACCCGTTCTCGGCGCTGCCGGGTGATGAAGCCGACTACCTAGAGACCAAGGGCTATCAGACCCAGACTCTTTATCAGGAGGACGGCATAACGGTCGCGCTGCTGACCGTGGGCTAACCGCGGGCGCAAGTCAGCCGCCGTCGGGCGCGAAGCTTGTCGTCATAGTCGGATTAACAGGCCAGAATTCGCGACCGCATCGGGTGTCCCCCAGTGGCATGGCAAGTCAGCCTGGTGCCCACGGGCGCGGGCACCAGGCCGACCGCACCGACATCAACCCGGCGATATCCAGGGCTTCACAAAGTGAAGCCGAAGAACTTCAGGAGACGACGATGACCTTCTCGGCCTGCTGTCCCCGGTCGCTCTGCGTGATCTCGAACTCGACCCGCTGGCCCTCTTCGAGGGTGCGGTACCCATCCGACTGGATCGCGGAGAAGTGGACGAAAACGTCCTTACCACCGTCGACGGCGATGAAGCCGTAGCCCTTGTCCGGGTTGAACCACTTGACGGTGCCCTGAGCCATTCCAAACAACTCCCTAACTGCTGCTCGGGCTTCGAGCCCCGCCCTTTCAACCGCGGAACCCGTTCGACCGCCACCCGTTGAGCTGTGCCAGCGCGCGCGTGCGCGTCCGCATGCCCTATCAGAGGCGATCGCAAACCACCGTACCGTGTGCGCGGCGTCAATGACGCCACATGGTTGAGTTAGGACAGGCGGGCGGTTTCGAATCCGGCGGCCTGGAATGCCTCGATCGTCGGCTTGATCATGGCAGGCACGGTGACGGTCGGCGCGATCGCGTCCAGCGTCTTCAGCCCGTCGCCGGAGTTGATGATCACCGTCTCCGCATCCGGGTCGAGTCGGCCGGCGGCGAGCAGCTTCCGGAGCACGCCGACGGTGACGCCCCCTGCGGTCTCGCCGAACACGCCCTGGGACCGGGCGAGCAGCGCCATCGAGTCAACCACCTCGGCGTCGGACACGTCCGCGACCGCGCCGCCCGTTCTGCGGACCACGTCCAGCACGTACGGGCCGTCGGCCGGGTTCCCGATCGCGAGCGACTTGGCGATCGTGTCCGGCTTCACCGGGCGGACAACGTCCCACCCTTGCGCGAACGCCTCGGAGACGGGCGAGCAGCCGGTCGCCTGCGCGCCGAAGACCTTCCACGGCTTCGACTCGACCAAGCCGAGCTCCGCCAGCTCGGTGAACCCCTTGTCGATCTTGACCAGCTGCGCGCCGGAGGCGATCGGCACCACGATCTGGTCTGGCAGTCGCCAGCCGAGCTGCTCGGCGATCTCGAACCCGAGCGTCTTCGACCCTTCGGCGTAGTACGGGCGGACGTTCACGTTGACGAACGCCCAGTCCTCGTGCTCGCCGGCCAGCTCGGAGGCCAACCGGTTCACGTCGTCGTAGGTGCCGTCGACGGTGACGAAGGTGCCGCCGTACACCGCGGTGGTGAGGATCTTCTGCATTTCTAGGTTGGCGGGGACCATGACAACGGAACGGATGCCGGCCCGCGCCGCCGCGGCGGCCACCGCGTTGGCGAGGTTGCCCGTCGACGGGCAGGCGAGCACCTTGAAGCCCATCTCGGTCGCCGCGGCGAGCGCCACGGCGACCACGCGGTCCTTGAACGAGTGGGTGGGGTTGCCGCTGTCGTCCTTGATCCACAACCGCCGCATGCCCAGCTCGGCCGCGAGGCCGTCGGCGCGGATCAGCTTAGTGTAGCCGGGCTGGGTGGTCGGGCGGTCCGCGATGTCGACGGGCACGGGGAGCAGCGGAGCGTAGCGCCAGATGTTGTGCGGGCCCGCCTCTATGTCGGCCCTGGTCAGCCGCGGGAAGTCATAGCAGACCTCCAGCGGCCCGAAACACATCTCGCACGCGTAATACGGGCCGAGGGGGCTGGTGTTGCCGCACTCGCGGCAGCTAAGACCGGTGGCGTTGCCAAGCCGGGGAATGCCGGGCGCGTCAGTCTGAACAGTCATGGGGCGAGACCTCTCTCCCATCTTTCCCAGCGGTCACCTTGGCCGCAGGCCGGACTTGGCACCAGTCGCGCGCCGCCTCGCCTTACTGAGACGCGTTTAACCACGATGGTTGCCGGGGCTTCACAGGGCCGATCCCTCCACCCCTCTGGATGAGGTATTCAGTTGTCCGCGCCGGCGTCCCGCTGACGCGACCAGCGGGTAACAAACGCGTAGTAATACTGTAACCGATCCCGGGGCGCCCCTCAGCAACCTGGTTGCCGAGCGATTCGGCGGACTGGACGCCGATCACCCTGAACTTCAGGGGCGATTATCCTCGCTCGCTGCCGCCCTGCGGGGCGGCCGACGTGCTCTTGGGCAAACCGGTCAGGGACGTCCGCCCGACGCGAGTGGAAGATATTCGCGATTGCGTCACAAACCGGCCAGCGCAAAACATTCTTCCCATAATCTTGGCTGCTTACTAGGTGTAAGCTCGTGCCCGGTTCGCAGGCGTCGAGCTAGCTGGAGCAGAAGATAGGTACCAAGAGTGACAGTTGACAGCACGCTGCCCGGAGTCGGGTCGCCGACCGTTCCCATTCAAGCAAAGCCGCAGGCGAGGGACACCGTCGGCTTGCTTTTTGGGCGGCTCAGCGTGCTGCCCGCGCTGCTCGCGCTGCCGTTCCTGCTAGCCGGCTTCCCGCTGTTGCTCCTCGGCTGGTTCAAGCCCGCGCCGGTCATTGCACTGTCGCTGCTGCTCGCCGCGGTGATCGTGCCAATCGGATGGCGGCGGATACCGTCGGTGGCTGGCGCGCCTGATTTCGGCACTCCAAGCGACGGCCGGGTGACCCGGACGCCACGGTGGGCGCTGGCCGCCGTCGCGGCGATCGCGGTCGCGTTCGGCATCGACCAGGCGATCTATCACTCGCAGTTCATCATCGTCATGCTCGACCCTGCGTCGTACATGCAGTTCGCCGCCTGGATCTCCCAGCATGGCTCGCTGCCGATCCCGCAGCAGGCGGCGGCGTTCGGCGGGGCCCCGCACATCACTTTTGCCAGTGCCGCGTTCTACCAGGCCGGCAACGCCATCGTGCCGCAGTTCATGGCCGGGCTGCCGATGGTGCTCTCTGTCGGCTTCTGGGCGGGCGGCGCGCGGCTGGCGGTGCTCCTGGGCCCGCTGCTCGGGGCGGCCGCCGTATTCACATTCGGCGGCCTGACCGCCAGACTCGTCGGGCCCCGGTGGGCGCCGGCGGCGACGCTGGCGCTCGCGGTCAGCTTCCCGGAGCAGTTCACGAGCCGCTCCACCTACAGCGAGACGCTGGCGCAGATCCTGTTCCTTGGCGCGCTCTCGCTCTGGATCGACACCCAGCGCACCGACCTCGGGGCGGCCGACGCCGACTCGTGGCGGACAAGCTGGCGGGCGCATTCGCAGTCCGCGACGCACGTGCTGGCGGGGATCACGGGGCTGCTGCTCGGCATCACACTGGTGGTGCGGCTTGACGGGCCGAGTGACATCCTGTTCGTGGTCCCGTACTGCGGTCTGCTGGTACTCAACCGGCGGCGGCAGGTGCTGCCGCTGGTCGTCGGCATTATCATCGGCCTGCTGTACGGATCGGTCGACGGGCTTGTGCTCAGCCGCCCGTACCTGCATACCAACACCTCGTCGGTCAAACCGATGCTGGCGGCCTTCGTACTGCTCATCGCGGCCACGGTGGTGGCCGTGTGGTGGCTGCGGCGGCGCGGACGCCCGATCCTGGTCGCGAGCCCCCGGGTGGTCAGGGCCGTCACCATCCTTCCGTTCGTCGTGCTCGCGGCCTTCGTCTTCCGGCCCTACGTGGAGCGGAACTGGCACGCTCTGCAGTACGCCCCGCTGAGCTTGCACTGGGTGTACTGGTACACCGGCGGCCCGATCATCGCGCTCGGCGTCATTGGCATCGCGCTGCTTGCCCGCCGCTGCGTGCGCGGACAGTCGCCGGTCTGGGTGCTGCCGCTCCTCGTGTTCGCCTGGACGATCGCCGAATTCCTGCTCAGGCCGGCGATCACCCCGCACCAGCCGTGGGCGAGCCGCCGGATGGTCCCGGCCGTGCTGCCCGGCCTCATCCTGTTCTCGGTGTGGCTGGCGGCCTGGTTGGGCAGGAGGGCGCGGGTCGTCAGGCTCGTGAGCGTGCCGCGGTATCTGGAGCGGTTCCCGCGAGTGGCCATGATCGCTTGCTGCGTGCTCGCTATCGCCGTGCCACCCGCCATCGACGCGCGCGGGCTCGCGTTCCAGCGGACCTACGACGGCGAGATCACCGCGGTCGAGAAGATCTGCGCCGCGATCCCGGCCGACTCCTCGGTGCTCATCGTCGATAAAACGATGATGGACCAGTTCGGAGAGGTCATCCGGGGGATGTGCGGCGTGCCGACGGCAGGCGCGACGGATTACAGCCGCGCGAACCTGCTGGCCGACGTGCGTGCCATCGAGCGAGCCGGACGGCACCCCTTCGCGTTGGCCTCTACGCCCCAAGGACTTTCCCCGCTTGGAAATGGCCCAGTGAAAAGGATCATGAAGTTGGAAACAGCGATCGATAACCATCTGATCTTCGGAACGCCGACGACCACAATTCCGCAGCGTTTCGCCGCTTACAGCTGGGAGCCGGCCAAGTGAGCATCGAACTGGCCAGCACAGAACTGGGCGCGGCCCTGGATCCGACTGCGCCTTACGTCACGATCATCCTGCCCTGCTACAACGAGGAGGGGCACGTCATCGCGGAGGTCGAGCGGATCTGCGCGGCCATGGACCTGAGCGGTTACTCCTACGAGCTGCTCGCCGTCGACGACGCCTCGACCGACGGAACCCTGGCCCGTCTCTACGAGGCGCAGCCGCGCTTTCCGCACTTGGAGATCGTGCCCTTCCGCCGCAACGGCGGCTCAGGCGTGGTGCGGCGGCTGGGCACCGAGCGTGCCCGCGGTGAGATCGTGGTGTGGACCGACGCCGACATGACGTACCCGAACGAGCAGATCCCCGAGCTCATTCAGCTCCTCGAGAAGGACCCGATGATAGACCAGGTGGTCGGCGCGCGGACCAGCGAGCAGGGCACCTACAAGATGCTCCGCGTCCCCGCCAAGTGGCTGATCAGGAAGCTCGCGGAGCGGCTGACCAGCTCCAGGATCCCGGACCTGAACTCGGGTCTGCGGGCCTTCAGGCGGGAGGTGTCGCTGCCCTACCTCCGGCTGCTGCCGCCCGGGTTCTCCTGCGTCACCACGATCACCGTGGCGTTCCTCGCGAACCAGCACGAGGTCATCTACGTGCCGATCGAGTACTCCAAGCGCGCCGGGCGGTCGAAGTTCAAGTTCGTCACCGACGCGTACCGGTACATCCTGCAGATCCTGCGCATGACGATGTACTTCAACCCGCTCAAGGTGCTCATGCCGCTCGCCCTGTTCCTCCTCGGGCTGGGCGCCGTCAAGGGCATCTACGACGTCTCGGCGCACCCGGTGAAGGTGGCCGTGGACACGGTGCTGATCTTCGTGACCGGGCTCATTATCGCGTCCATGGCGCTACTCGCCGACTTGATCGTCAAGTCCAGAGGGGACAGCTAGGAGGCCGGGCAGTGTGGCAGACGCCCGGACCCTGGGTAGCGCTGCCAGGCCGGCCTTGGATGCCCGGCCGGGTATCGCTGCGATCTGGCCGCCTAGCCGAGTTTGGCCGCGAGCGGTCCGACGATCTGCTCGGGCGTGAACTGCTCGGCGGCCAGCTGGCGTGCCGCGTGGCGCAGCTTCAGCAGTGCCTCGCGGTCTCCTGCCAGCCGGAGCAGCGCGGCGGCCAGGGCATCGGCGTCCCCCGGGGGGACAAGCACGGCAGCGTCGCCGAGCACCCGGCGCTGGGGCGCGGTGTCGGACGTGATGACCGCGCACCCCGCGGCGGCCCCCTGGTACACCTTGTTCGGCACCACGCGCAGGGCCTTGTCCCCGGTGCCGAAGATGCCGAGGCAGACGTCGTGCTCGGCCACCAGGGCAGGCAGGTCGGCGGCGGGCACCCAGTCAAGCCAGCGCACCGATTGGTTGGCCGCGGCGGCCTGCTTGGTCGCCGCCTCGTCCTGGCCGCGCCCGATCATGGTGACCTCGATGGCAGCGTCGGCGATCAGGCCAAGCGCTTCGCCGATCACCGGCGTGCCTTGCAACGGCGTGAACAGGCCGTAGAAGACCACCCGCAGTGGCCCGCTCGCACCATCCGACGCGTCGGAGGCGTCGCGCGCGGCCGCGTGCCAGGGCGCCGGCGCGCCGACGGGCACCACCACGGCCTTCGGCTTGTACCGCTCGGGCAGCGGCGCACGGTGCTCCTCCGTGTCCACCAGCACGATGTCGGCGGCGCGCAGCGCGGCCGAGTCGATGAGCTTGAGCACCTTCTGCCGTGGTCCGCCGTCAAGCCGGCGGTCCTTCGCCGTGCCGCTGGCGCTCACCAGGTGGTCAAGCACGAGCGGAACCCGGCCGCGCCGGTAAAGCAGCCGCGCCAGATGCACGTCGAAGTGGCCAAGGTAGCCGACCACGACCGCGTCCGGCGCGCCCATCCGGCGGGCCATTCTCGCGAGCCCAAGCCAGCGGCCGGCGAGCCGGGCCGCGAGACCGCCCACCTTCCACGGTCGCGCCAGCATGTCCACCCGGGCCGCGGTGTCAAGACCGAGCGGGATGTTGCACTCAGCGACGTCGAACCCGCGTGCGGCGAGACCCTCGGAGATCGAAGCGATCCGCGGGTGCGTCGACGTGTCGTAGGTTCCGAAGATAATGATGCGCATAATGCTCGTACCCTAGTCTGCGACGCGGACCCAATCAGGCGATTCAGGTCGACAAACTCGCCTTTGCCGCGGGGCGCGTCATGAGGCCGGAGGATTCGCCGATGATCGATGGAATGAGCGGACCCGTGGGAGACGGACCTGCGGGCCGCCAGGGGCCTCAGGGGCGCCCGTCGGCGCGGAGCTCGTTCCAGTCCGCCCTAGGCGTCGCCAAGCGGATCATCGGAGGCCGGACAGCCAAGTTCGCCTTCGTGGCCGTCGCCATCGGGATCGGCGGCTACGAGATCCAAAAGCAGGTGGGGTGGGCGGCCATCCACCACGCACTCGTGCGGATCGGCCCGCTTGCCTCCCTGGGTGCGCTTGTCGCACTCCTCTTCATGCAGTTCGCCACCCTGCGCAGCTGGCAGGTGCTGCTCGCCGGGCTCGGTTCCCCGCTGTCCACGAGGGTCGCCGGGCGGATTTTCTTCATCGGGCAACTCGGTAAGTACGTGCCCGGCTCGGTGTGGCCTGTCCTCATGCAGATGGAGCTTGGCAGCGCGTACAAGGTGCCGCGCGCTAAGTCGGCTAGCGCGTCCGTCATCACCATGCTGCTCTCGCTGCTCACCGGCCTGATCACCGCGCTCGTCACGCTCCCGTTCGCGGCTCACTCCACGCACTACCTGTGGGTGTTCCTCGCCGCCCCGGTGCTCATCGGCTGCCTTCACCCGAATGTGCTCAACCCGCTGCTACGGCTCGCGTTCAGGCTGGCCAAGCGGCCCGGTCTCGACCAGCCGCTAACGGGCCGGGTGCTGGCGCGCGCGCTCGCCTGGTCGTTCGCTGCCTGGGGGTTCAACGGCCTGCAGATCTGGCTGCTCACGGTCAAGCTCGGCGCGCCCCTTGGCCAGGCCGCACTGCTTTCCCTCGGTGGGTACGCATTCGCCTGGTGCGCGGGCTTCCTAGTAATCTTCGCCCCGGCCGGCGCTGGCATCCGTGAGCTGCTGCTGGTGGCCGCCCTCGCCCCGATGCTCGGCACCGGGGCGGCCACCGCGGTCGCGCTGGTCTCGCGCGTGGTCACCACCGCAAGCGACCTCATCGTGGCGGGCGCGGCGGCGTTTCGCCGCCCGCGCGCGGCGCGCCAGCCGGCCGCAACGATTCCCGCGCCTGTCCGGATGACCAGCAAGGACCGCTGACTGAACTGGCTCAGCGCGACCGGGCGGCAGGCATATCTGGGAACGCGCGCTGTAACCGATCACGGCCGGACCCCGGCAATCTGATTATCGATCGATTCATCTACCCTTCTTACATATGACAAACGACCCGAGCCGACTGCTGCTTGTCGCCTCGAACAGGGGACCGGTCTCGTACCAGCGTGCTGACGACGGGTCGCTGACCGCAAGGCGCGGCGGTGGCGGCATGGTCTCCGGGCTGACATCGGGGTTGGCCGCGGCGGCCGCGGACGGCGGGGTGCTCTGGCTCTGCACGGCGCTCTCGGACGCTGACCGGGCGGCCGCCCGGCTGGGCGCGCGGGCGGACGCGCACGGCGAGCCCGCGGTCCGGATGCTCGAGATCCCGCCGGAGGTCTTCGACGCCGCGTACAACGGCATTGCCAACTCGGTCCTCTGGTTCGTGCACCATCTGCTCTTCGACACGCCCAACCAGCCGAGGTTCGGCGTGGAGTTCCGCCGCGACTGGGCCGCTTACCGGGTCTACAACGAGGTGTTCGCCGCCGCGCTGGCGGAGGAGTCGGTGGCGGACACGCGGGTGCTCATTCAGGACTACCACCTGGCGCTTGCGCCCCGGCTGCTGCGGGACCGGCGTCCCGATGCCCGGATCGCGCACTTCGAGCACACGCCGTGGGCGCCGCCCGAGTACTACCGGATGCTGCCTGATGAGGTGGCGGCCGCGATCCTCGACGGCATGCTCGGCGCGGATCACGCGGGGTTCCTCGCGGAGCGCTGGGCCTCGGCGTTCCTCGACTGCTGCGAGTCGGTGCTCGGCGCGCGGGTGATGCGCGGCGCGGACGGCGGCGGCAGAGTCAGCCACCGGGGCCGTGTCACCGACGTCGCGGTGCACCCGCTTGGCGTCGACACTGCTGCGCTGCGCGCGCGGGCCGCGGACGCCGACGTGCGCGCCGCGGCCGGCACCCTCACCGGGCTGGCCGAGGGGCGGCAGCTGATCGTGCGGGTCGACCGGACCGAGCTGTCGAAGAACATCGTGCGCGGCCTTGACGCCTACCGCGAACTGCTCGCGGCCCGGCCGGAGTGGCGCGGCAAGGTAACGCACCTGGCGTTCGCCTACCCGTCCCGCTCGGCGCTCACCGAATACCGTGCCTACACCGAGCGGGTGCACGAGATCGCGGGGCAGATCAACGCGGAGTTCGGGACCCCGGACTGGCAGCCGCTGATCCTCGAGGTCAAGGACGATTACCCGAGGTCGCTTGCGGCCACCAGGCTCGCCGACGTGCTGCTCGTCAACCCGATCAGGGACGGCATGAACCTGGTGGCCGAGGAGGGGCCGATCCTCAGCGAGCGCGGCTGCGCGCTCGTGCTGTCCAGGGAGGCGGGCGCCGCCGCCCTGATCGGCGACGACGCGCTGCTCGTCAACCCCTACGACGTGACCGCGACCGCGGACGCGCTGCACACCGGGCTCGCCATGCCGGCCTTCGAGCGCCGCCGTCGCTCGGCGGCGATCGCCGCCGCCGCCGAGGCGCATGCCCCGCAGCGCTGGCTTTCCGAGCAGCTCGACGTGCTCTGACTTTCGGGGTGGTAAATGTCCAGCCCGCGGCATAGACGTTTGCACTCTCCACCCGAGAGTGCTAAACATGGCGTTAGCACTCTCCCCATGAGAGTGACAGCAGAACGGCGGGATCGGGCGATGAGGCACTGCCCGGCTGGCAGGAAAGGACTGCCACCCAGCATGCCGTCCGTCGCGGGCGTCGGCCGGTCCTAACGTAGCCACGGAGGACTGGACTAATGGCAGCGAAGATGATCGCGTTTGACGAGGACGCCCGGCGCGGCCTCGAGCGCGGCATGAACCAGCTTGCCGACGCCGTGAAGGTAACCCTCGGCCCCAAGGGCCGGAACGTGGTTCTCGAGAAGAAGTGGGGCGCCCCCACGATCACCAACGATGGCGTGTCCATCGCCAAGGAGATCGAGCTCGAGGACCCGTGGGAGAAGATCGGTGCCGAGCTGGTCAAGGAAGTAGCTAAGAAGACCGACGACGTTGCCGGAGACGGCACGACGACGGCGACCGTGCTGGCCCAGGCGCTGGTGCGCGAGGGCCTGCGGAACGTCGCCGCCGGCGCCAACCCGATGTCGCTCAAGCGCGGCATCGAGGCGGCCGTCGAGGCCGTGAGCGAGGAGCTGTCCAAGCTCGCCAAGGACGTGGACACCAAGGAGCAGATCGCCTCTACCGCGTCCATCTCGGCCGGCGACACGACCATCGGCGAGATGATCGCCGAGGCCATGGACAAGGTCGGCAAGGAAGGCGTTATCACCGTCGAGGAGAGCAACACCTTCGGCCTCGAGCTTGAGCTCACCGAGGGCATGCGCTTCGACAAGGGCTACATCGCGCCCTACTTCGTCACCGACACGGAGCGCCTCGAGGCAGTCCTCGAGGACCCGTACATCCTCATCGTCAACTCCAAGGTCTCGGCCAACAAGGACCTGCTGCCGCTGCTCGACAAGGTCGTGCAGTCCGGCAAGCCCCTGGTGATCATCGCCGAGGACGTCGAGGGCGAGGCCCTGGCCACCCTGGTCGTCAACAAGATGCGCGGGCTGTTCCGGTCCGTCGCGGTGAAGGCCCCTGGCTTCGGCGACCGCCGCAAGGCCATGCTCGGTGACATCGCCATCCTCACCGGCGGCCAGGTCATCAGCGAGGAGATCGGCCTCAAGCTGGACAACGTCGACCTCAGCGTGCTCGGCCGGGCCCGCAAGGTCGTGGTGACCAAGGACGAGACGACGATCGTCGACGGCGCTGGCGACGCGGAGCAGATCTCTGGCCGGGTCAACCAGATCCGCACCGAGATCGACAACACCGACTCCGACTACGACCGCGAGAAGCTGCAGGAGCGGCTGGCCAAGCTGGCCGGCGGCGTGGCCGTCATCAAGGCGGGCGCGGCGACCGAGGTCGAGCTGAAGGAGCGCAAGCACCGCATCGAGGACGCGGTGCGCAACGCCAAGGCCGCGGTCGAGGAGGGTGTCGTGCCCGGCGGCGGCGTCGCGCTGCTGCAGGCGGCCCGCACCGCCTTCGACAAGCTGGACCTGGTGGGCGACGAGGCGACCGGCGCGCTGATCGTGCGCCGCGCCGTCGAGGAGCCGCTGAAGCAGATCGCGGTCAACGCCGGCCTTGAAGGCGGCGTTGTGGTCGAGAAGGTGAAGACCCTCCCGGCCGGCGAGGGCCTGAACGCGGCGAACGGCGAGTACGTCGACATGTTCAAGGCCGGGATCATCGACCCGGCGAAGGTCACCCGCTCGGCGCTGCAGAACGCGGCGTCAATCGCGGCGCTGTTCCTCACCACCGAGGCGGTCATCGCGGAGAAGCCGGAGAAGAACCCGGCCCCCGCAGCCCCCGGTGGCGGCGGCGACATGGACTTCTAAGTCCGCCTGCTACACCGCATCAAGCGAACGGCCCGGGGCAACCCGGGCCGTTTCGCGTTCCCGTGCCTCCCGCCGCGAGCGAGCCAGCTTGCCCAGACCCGCCGACAGTCACCTTGGGGCGTTACTTGTACGCTTTCCCGCCCGACATACACCCTTTGCCCCAGTTTTGGGCCGCAACTAACGCCCTAAGACGCCGTCGGCCCGGGAGTAGTGCGCGCCGGGGCGGGCTGAACGCGCGCATGCGTCGGCTCGGGTGTGGCCGGTTGGGCGGGTGTGATCTTAGATGTTTTCGTGCATATGCGCTGGGTATAGCCGTAGTGCGATCCAGTAACCGAGGAGTTTCCGAGGATCGGCCGATGGACTCACGGCCTCGCACGCGATCCCGTCCCAGCACCATCCGAACGTGTGGGGCCGTGACTGGCGTACCCCTGGCTGTCGCCGAGTGCGGCAGCCAGGGCGGGGAGTGGGCATCGGCGTCTGCCCCGTCCTGAGTCGGGTCCCGGGCCTTCCGCCCCGTGATCGCACCCGCGTCATCGTGTCCCCGCATCCGCCTCTCCCGGGCCTGCGTGCGCTGAGGGCACAATAACGGTGATGCCATTACCCCTGCGGTACCGATAGCCTTAGAAGCGCCCAGCGCATCCCGACGGTGATCATGGTCGCGGGATGTCAGTTTCTATTGACGTGAGGTCTTGCTCGTGCCTACCGGCAAGGTCAAGTGGTATGACGCCGAGAAGGGGTTCGGCTTCCTCTCCCGCGATGACGGCGGAGAGGTCTTCGTCCATTCTTCGGCGCTGCCTGCCGGGGCGGAGACCCTGGCGAAGGGGCAGCGGGTCGAGTTCGGCATCGCGGAAGGCCGCAAGGGCGCGCAGGCGCTGCAGGTGCGGCTCCTTGAGGCGCCGCCGGTCGTCGCCGCCGCTGCCAAGCACCCGCACAAGAAGCCGGACGAGATGATCCCGATCATCGAGGATCTGATGAAGCTGCTCGACGGGATCTCGGACGTCTACCGGCGCGGCAAGCACCCGGAGCCGAAGGAAACCAGGCAGATCGCGGATCTGCTCACGGCCGTCGCCAAGGACATAGCCCCCTAGCAGCGGTCTGGAGATCAGTCCCCCGGGGGAGATGCAGCCTTAACCCCAGCCACCATGAAGCCCGGGGTGCTCGCGGTTTGCGGGTACCCCCGGGGCTTGGGGGGCTGGAGCCCCCCAAATCGGGGGGTCACCGGGGGCCCGGGGGGATGGGGGGCTGGAGCCCCCCATGCTGGAGATCAGTCCCCCGGGGGTAAGCAGAGCCCTGCGCGGGCGGCGGGAAGCTCGGCCCGCGGACCCGCAAACGCTGCCGCTGCCTGCGCCGCACCACCAGCAGGACGAGAGCGACGACGAGGCCGCCTGCGGCGATCGCCAGTCCGGCCTGCCCGTTGTCCAGGATCGAGACAACCACCCCGGCCAGGCCGCCGGCCACGTTGGCGACCTGGTTGAGCGTCTCGGAGACGGAGAACGTCGAGGACCTGATCTCGTCGCCGATCTCGCGGCCGACGATCGAGTCCTGGGCGAGCTTGGCCAGGCTGGCGCAGAAGATGGCGGTGAACTCGACGGCGACGGCCGCCCACAGGCCGAAGCCCCAGGCGCACACCGCGGTCACCAGCGGCGCGATGGCCAGCACGGTGAACATGATCAGTTGCGGTCCCCGGCTGCGGAAAAAGGAGCCGAGCACCATCGAGGTCAGGCTGCCGGCCGACAGGCCGAGCGCCAGCGCGCCCAGGGCGAAGTTGTGCGACACCGGGTGGTGGAACACCGTGCCCAGGTCCACGCTGCGCAGCAGGAAGGCGAGCAGGAACAGGATGTAGCCGGAGAAGGCGCGCAGCACCGCGTTGACGGCCATCGCCTCCGCGACGACAGGCCCGACATCGACGAGGGTGCGCCAGTGCCTGGGGCGCCCCTTGCCGCCCTCAGCGCCGCCTGGCAGCTCGCCCGGCGCGAGCGGCAGCGTGGGGCGCGGCATGTCCGGGCGGGTGGCCTGCTCGCCCGCCCGCGAGGGCTGGTGCGCGGACGGCTCGCCGGCCGGCGTCGGCTCGTGTGTCGGCAGGTCGATCTGCTCGGGAAGGCGCAGCGCGATGACCATCGCCGCCAGGTAGATCAGCGTGCCGACCCGCAGCGTCCAGGCCGCGTCCGTCGTGTACTGGATCCCGGCGGCCAGCCCGGCCGCGGCGGTGGAGGCGATGATCGAGATGAGCCCGGCCCGCGCGTTGGCGGTCACCAGGGTGAGGTGTTCCGGCAGCAGTCGCGGCGTGACGGACGCCTTCACGACCCCGCCCGCCTTCTGCAGCACGAGGATGCCGAACGCGGCGGGCAGCAGCGTGACCGAGTCGCCGACGTTGGCCGACATCGCGTAGCAGAGCAGCCCTCTGGTCAGCATCGTCCCGGCCAGCACGAACCTGCGGCCCTGCTGTATCCGGTCGAGCGCCGGGCCGATGAACGGGGCCAGCACCGCGAACGGCGCCATCGTGATGATCAGGAAGAGCACCACCTTGCCCCGGGCCTGGTCCACGGAGGTGCTGAAGAAGATCGTCCCCGCCAGCGCGACGGTGACGAACGCGTCGGCGGCCCCGCTGGTGGCGGTCATCTCGATGAGCGTGCCGAGGCCGGTCCGGTCGGCGCCCTGCGCGCCGGTGACGCGATGCACCCAGGCCGCGGCGCGGCGGGAGGCCCGCCCGCCTGCCCGGCCGCCCGACCTGAAAGCGCGGCCGGTCGACTTGGCCGCACCGCCAGCCCGGTTGAGCGCATCGGACATCCGCATGTACACAGTATTCTTGGTCTGCGCCACTGCGACGAGCCCTATGGGGGATGTCCTAGCGGGTCGGCCCTCGCGGTGCGCCGCCACTGGAGCGAGAATTGGCACTCGTGAGCACCATCAGAAGCCGTGCGAAGGAACCTGACCAGGCCTGCGCGGACGCCGTTGACCTGGCCAGGCAGTCGCTTGTCGGCGATGCGGAGGTGGGCCAGGACTCGGTCGGCGAGCATCTGGGCGTCGAGGCCACCGCCGATCGCACCGTCACGCACCTTTTCCGCTGCGCCGATCCCGGGTACTCGGGCTGGCGCTGGGCGGTCACGGTGACCCGCGCGCCGAGGTCCAAGGTCGTGACGGTGGACGAGAGCGTCCTGCTGCCCGGCCCGGACGCGCTGCTCGCGCCGCCGTGGGTGCCCTGGCAGGACCGACTGCTCCCCGGCGACGTCGGAATCGGGGACCTGCTGCCCGCGAGCGCCGATGACGAGCGCCTTGTCCCGCTGGTCGTGCTCAATGGCGATGACGCGGTGACTGACTGGTTCACCGATAGGCCCGACTCGGAGGACGCCGAGGCGGGCCCGCGGACGGCCGAGGAGATCCCGGTGCCCGGTCGGTCCCGGGTGCTGTCCGCCTTCGGCCGCGAGGAAACGGCCGACCGCTGGTATTCCAGCGATCACGGGCCGAGTTCTCCGCTCTCGCACGCCGCGCCGGCGAACTGCGTGAGCTGCGGGTTCTTCGTGCCGCTTAGCGGCAGCCTGGGCCGCGTCTTCGGTGCCTGCGGCAACGCCTTCGCCCCGGACGACGGGCGGGTGGTGTCGGCCGACCACGGCTGCGGAGCGCACTCGGAGGCGGTGCTCACGGGGTCCGCGGCGCAGGCGAACGCCCCGGTGATCGACGAGTTCGGCTACGACTTGGTGGACCTGCCGGGCGTCTCGGTCGAGGAGACCGTGTTCGAGCCGCTCTCCCGGGAGACGTACCCGGAGTCGGGCCCGGCCGCCTGGTCCGATACCTCAGCGACGGAAGGCTCCGGGTCCGATACCTCGGATAGCTGAGCCCGGCGGGCCGCGAGACGGGCCCGGTGACGTTTGAGGAAGGGCACGTACCACAGTCCGAACAGGCCCATGGCGAGACCGAAGGCGCACGTCCACACCCACCAGTGGGCGCCGGTGGGCAGCGCCTGGCGGACGGCGAGCACGACCGCGAACGCGATCGCCCAGCCGGCCGTGATGACGGCAGTAACCTGGCGGTCGTCCGCCTCCTTGGGCGGCGGCGCCGGGCGTCGCGCTCCGGGTCCGCCCTGCCGACTCTGGCTCACACCACAAGGCTAACCGGCCCAGGCGGGCATCCCGTCCGTGCGCTCACTGTCCATGCGAATATCACAGCGAGCTTCAAGATCCGGTGCAGTCGATGGCTACCTGCTGCCGCAGCACCTGACCGCCTTTGTCAGCTGGTCGGCTCTCGCCTGATCGCGTCGACTATCCGGATACCGCGGCGGTGCCGGTAGTCGTAAGCCACGCATATCACGGCAAGGAGGAGCCCGCCGAGGCATACCAGGAGCATCGCGTGATCGACCGGCTGGGTTGCGGGCGCCTTGCTGCTGCCCGGGCGGAACCCTAGGCCAGGGATCCAGCTGATGGCGAACCAGGTGACGCTCGCCGTCGCGACAGCGGACGCGAGGGGCCACGGCAGAGCGGTCACCGCCAGCGCGCTCAGCCCGCCGAGCAAGATGACCACCGCGTAAGGTCCCTGGAAGAGGATCGATGACACCGGGCCGCCCCACTCCAGGATGACCCACACGAGCACGGCCAGCCCGGTGAAGACGGCGAGCGGCGCCGCCGCCGCCAGGACACGCCGCCCGGACGGGAACAGCAGCGCGAGCAGGCCGAGGAGCAGCAGCCCGGCAGCGGGCAGCACGTCGTAAAGCTGCGCTAGCCGCGCAAGTCCCAGGAATCCGCTCAACCAGGCCGGGGCGGCCGTCTGCGTGCGCCACAAGCCGGGGACCGCCACCATGGCGGCCACGTTGTCCCACTTGTTGGCCAGTAGCTGGGGCAGCGACAGCGACAGGTACTGGTGCACGATCGTTTGCACCACGCCCTCACTGGTAACCGGGATCACGCCCCCCAACTGCCACTTAATTAGCCGGTCCCCCGGCGGGTCCACGAAATGCTGGAACAGCGCCCACGGCAGGTACAGGACTGCTGCCGCGGCGGTGAGCGCGGCCACGGACCGGACCGTGATCCTGCGGCGCTGCAGGTACGCGAACGGCGCGAGGGCAAGCACTGCGAACGCAGTGCCGCCGTGCGCTAGCATGCTGAGCGTCGCCAGGGCCGCCACCACAATCCCGGCGCCAACCCACCGATCAGCATCGTCACGGCTGACGAGGATGGCGAGAGCGGCCAGCGCCAGCGCCCCCGCGAGCATCTTCGGCCAAACATAGACGGTGTTGAAGAACACGGCGCCCGTGGCCGCCGTCATCAGCACGACCGCGCTGACTCGCCCGGCCCCTAGGCCGCGCACCCGGAGCACCGTCCAGAGCGCCGGCAGCCAGGAAAGCTGCAGGCCGGTCGACAGCAGCTGGTACCCCAGCTGCTGATGCCCGCCCCACAGCGGCCACTGCAGCAGTGCGAACCCGGTCTGCAGCGGCGGACGGTCGCTGAACAGCCAGTCCCCTTCCATATAACCGGACAACGGCAGGTGCGCGGCAAGGCGGCTGGCGAACTCCAGCGGGAGGATGTTGTCGCTCTTGGCCCAGAAGCGGGTCTCGATAGCTTCCGCCGGGTGGAGGGAGCCGATTCCGCCCTGCAGGAACGCTAGTCCCGTAAACGCGAGTCCGACGGCGAGTGCCAACGCCAGCGGGGTCGAGAGGTCGAGTCGGCGCAGCTCACCACGGCGGCCGAACACGCCGATCGCAGCGACGCATACCACCAAGAGGACCAAGGCGAAGACGCGGCCGACCAGTGGGCTGGCGAACCAGGCCAACAACCCCGCCATCGCCGCGGCGCCCGCTCCCGCGAACAGCAGCCCGAGGCCGGTCGCCGGGCCGAGCCGCAGGCGGCGCGCAACCACGCTCAGCAGCGCGACACCCGGGGTCAGGGCGAGCACGCAGGAGCCGCCGAAAAGCCCCGCGACTGCCGCCGCCCGGACGACACTGCTCGTCCGGTCGAGGTTGACCGACGCGCCCCAGGCGACCAGCAAAAGCGCGGCCGCGGTGCCAGCCAGCCAGCCGTACGGCCGCCCGGCCGGCGCGGCATCGTCGGCTCCCAGGCGACCAGCCGACTCCGAGGAGGGCAGCGTCTCGGGTCCCCAGGTCCATGACTTAGTCAGCACGCGCACCTTGAGTCCTATCGTTTCGAGCGATCTCGGAAATGGGCTCGAGAGCACGGCACCGCCCGCACGGAACCTTTATACCGCAGCAGGCAATACGCGGCGATCGTATTGCATATTGCGCCGCACGCCCATGCCTGACCTGATAGAACGCCATGACTCGCGCGCACGGCCGACGACCCGGTAGGCCCGCGGCGGGTTCGACGAGCGCGAGGCGGGCGCTGGTCGCCCCAGGATGGCAACAGCAACAGCCACTCTTATGCGGGGCGATGGCGCATGGTGTACTTGGTGGATGCCTGAGGCGGGTATGCAAACGGATGCGAGTCTGGCGACCGCGATGCGGATTTCCATCACCAGGCTCGCACGGCGGCTCCGCGTGGAGCGCCTGGGACTTGGCGGGACCGAGGCCGTCCTGTCCGACATCCAGCTTGCCGCGCTCGCGGCCCTCGAGCGGCACGACGCGATGACCCCCGGCGAGCTCGCCGAGCACGAGAAGGTGCAGCCGCCGTCGATGACCCGGGTCATCGCGCTACTCGAAGAACGCGGCCTGGTCCGCCGGGCGGCGCACCCCACCGACCGCAGGCAGGTCATTCTCACCGTGACCCAGGAGGGCAGGGACCTGGTGCAGTTGGTCCGCCGCCGCCGCGAGGCATGGCTGGCGCAGCGACTCCTCGAGCTCACGCCCGAGGAGCGGGTCACCCTGCTGGCTGCGGCCCCGATCCTGGAGAAGCTCAGCCAGTCATGAAATTTCCGGACATGCGAGGCGGCAGGCACGGCGCACCGGAGGCATAGCTCGTCGCCGGAGGCATAGCTCGCGCGGGAATTGACCGATCGTTACGTTGCCGGGCGCAGCTTCCAGGTGTCCAGGGTCTCGTAGCGCGGCTGGCCATCGAGCGTGCTGCGGATCAGGTAGATCTCTTCGACGGTCCAGTCCGGTCCCTTGTAGCGGCCAAGGTTAGCGACGATCTCGCGTACGTCGACCGGAGCCCGGCAGCGGGCGAGGGTCAGGTGCGGGGTGAACCCGCGGTAGGCGTCGGGCGGCGCGGCGTCGTGCCCCGCGGGCGGCGGCGGACACGGTTGCCGCCAGCTCGGCCAGCGCGCGGCGGTCGCCCGACAGGCCGCTCCACAGCACGTTGGCCCGGACCGGATTGGCGAACGAGCCCGCGCCGGCCAGGCTGAGGGTGAACGCGCGGTGCCGCCCGGCGGCGTTTTCCAGCCCGGGTGCCAGGCGGCCGAGCGTCTCCTCGCTCACCTCGCCCAGGAAGGCGAGCGTCACGTGCCACAGGTCCCGGCTGGTCCAGCGCAGGTCATCGCGGGCCAGCCGGAACGGGGCGCAGGCGGCGTCCAGGTCGTCGAGGACGGCAGCGGGCGGCGCCAGCCCGACGAACAGCCTCACGACCGGCCCCCGCCGCGTACGCTGATCACGTGAACAGGGTTCCTCGGTGGCTGCTGCCGACCGTGCTCGGACTGCTCGTGCTTGTCGTGGTGGTCGGCACCGTCGTGCGCTTAGCGCGGGGCGCTAATGCTAGCCGCTCGGCCACGTAGTCGATGCACTCGGTGAGCGCGGCGACGTCCTCAGGGTCCACGGCGGGGAACAGGCCGATCCGCAGCTGGTTGCGGCCGAGCTTGCGGTAGGAGTCGGTGTCCACGATCCCGTTCTCCCGCAGCACCCCGGCGATCGCGTCGGCGGAGACCGCGTCGGCGAGGTCGATCGTGCCCACCACGGGCGAGCGCATCGCGGGGTCGGTCACGAACGGCGTCGCGAAATCCGACTGCTCTGCCCAGGAGTAGAGAATGCCGGAGGAACGGCCGGTTTGCTTCGCGGACCAGGCCAGGCCGCCCTGTTCTAGCAGCCAGTCGATCTGGGCGGCGAGCAGCACCAGCGTCGATACCGCGGGCGTGTTGTACGTCTGGTCCTTGACCGAGTTCTCCACCGCCACCCGCAGCGACAGGAAGTCGGGGATGTACCGGCCGCTGGCCGCGATCTCGTCGATCCGGGCCAGGGCGGCGGGGGAGAGCAGCGCCAGCCAGAGCCCGCCGTCGGCGCCGAACACCTTCTGCGGGGCGAAGTAGTAGGCGTCGAACTCGCCCGGGTCGACCGGCAGCGCCCCGGCGGCGCTGGTCGCGTCGACCAGCACGAGTGACCCGGGGTCGGCGCCGGCCGGACGGCGGACCGGCATGCAGACCCCGGTTGACGTCTCGTTGTGGGTGAGCGCGTAGGCGTCCAGGCCGGCCTCCGCGCGCGGCAGCGGATGACCGCCGGGCTCGGCCGAGATGACCGAGGGGTCCTTGAGCCACGGCGCGCGGGTGGTCACCGTGGCGAACTTCGCGGAGAACTCGCCGAATGACAGGTGCTGGGACCGGTCGCGGATCAGCCCGAATGCGGCCGCGTCCCAGAACGCGGTGGTCCCTCCGTTGCCAAGGGCAACCACGGCCGCGTTCGGAAGCGAGAAAAGCTCAGCCAGGCCGGTGCGGATCCGTCGCACGACCTCCCGCACCGGTGACTGCCGGTGCGATGTTCCGAGCTCGCTGGCCGCCGCGAGAGCGGCGACCTGCTCCGCGCGGACCTTCGTCGGGCCGCTGCCGAACCTGCCGTCAGCTGGCTTGAGCCGGTCGGGGATGAGGATGCTGGTCACACCACGATGCTAGCCGCGTCGCCGCCCAGAACTCCACGTTGGTCTCGAGCACCCGGTCAGCCTGGAAGGATTTTCAGTTATGGACAGGGCGTTGACATTGGAGATGCTTGACAGTTCGCCGATGACCCAGTTCGCTCGGTGGTTCGAAGACGCCGTTGCCGCTGGGTTTCCCGAGCCGAACGCGATGGTGCTGACCACCATCGGGGACCGGCCGCACGCGCGGACCGTGCTGCTTAAGGCCCACGACGCCGCGGGCTTCACCTTCTACACCAACCGGACCTCCCGTAAAGGGCGGGATCTGGCGGGCGACCCGAGGTGCTGCGCGCTCTTTCCCTGGTACCCGCTCGGCCGCCAGGTGATCGTGGAGGGGAGCGCGGCGCCGTTGTCCCAGGCGGAGAGCGAGCCGTACTACCACTCGCGGGCATGGCTCTCGCAGATCGGCGCCTGGGCGTCATATCAGTCGCAGGTGCTCGCGTCCCGGGCCGAGCTCGACGACCGGGTCGCCAAGCTCTCCGAGCGCTGGCCGGAGGGGACCGACGTGCCGATGCCGGATTTCTGGGGCGGGTACCTGATCGTGCCCGAGGCCGTGGAGTTCTGGCAGTCCCGGCCGAACCGGCTGCACGACCGGCTCAAGTACCGGCGTTCCGGCGACGGCTGGTTCGTTGAGCGGCTGTCGCCATAGGCCTGGAGCCGTCAGCCGGGCTGAACGTCGGTGGCTGTGTTCGCGTGAGCGCGTAGCATCACAGTCAGGAGGAAGGTTTCAGTGACTGCCCACGGGCTTATCGACACCACGGAGATGTACCTCCGGACGGTGTTCGAACTTGAAGAGGAGGGGATCGTCCCGCTGCGCGCGCGGATCGCGGAGCGCCTCTCCCAGTCTGGGCCGACGGTCAGCCAGACGGTCGCCAGGATGGAGCGGGACGGCCTGCTGCATGTCGCGGGCGACCGGCAGCTCGCGCTCACCAAGGCGGGCCGGATGCTGGCGACCCGGGTCATGCGCAAGCACCGGCTTGCCGAGTGCCTGCTGGTTTCCGTGATCCAGATGCCGTGGGAAGAGGTGCACGTCGAGGCGTGCCGCTGGGAGCACGTCATCTCCGAGAGCGTGGAGCGGCGCCTCTACGAGCTGCTCGGCCACCCGGATCGCTGCCCGCACGGCAACCCGATCCCCGGCCTGGCGGAACTCGCGGCGGCGGTTCCGTCGGCGCGGCGCGAGCCGGTGCTGGCGGAGGTGGCGGACCCGGCCGAGCCGGAGGTTCCGTCGGCGGAGAGCCTGGCGACCTCTGATGAGACGATGACCAATGTTATGCGTGATGCTGACGGTGCTGTAAGGGTCACTGTTACGCGGATCACAGAGCAACTTCAAAGCGATATGGTCCTGATGCTTAAACTGAAGCGAGCCGGGATACAACCCGGACGCGAGGTGTTGCTTGGGGCGGTTGAAGGCGGTGTCCGAGTCCGCGGCGAGGGCGGAGCGGACCCAGTGGCGTCGGCCGACCTTAGCGCCGAGATCGCCTCACACGTGTTCGTGTCCAGGGAGTTACCAGGAGACCTGTGCTTTGACCGGAGCGTGGCGATGACGCGCTGGAACGAGGGTTCCCCCGCAAAGTATCTGCCCGCCGATCTCGTTTTGAGCCAGGCCGAGATCGGCGTCATCGTCGCGGACACCGATGGCAACATACTGTTCGCGAACGAACACGTTGCCCGGTTGCTTCGGCTGGCAGGTGAGGCGGCGACGCTGGCCGGCCGCCGCTTGCGGCCGCCGGGCTCATCCACGACCAGAACAAGGCCGACGAAATCTCCCGCCAGGTGCTGAGCGGACTGTCGTGGGAAGACACGCTGGCCGCCCGCCGCGGCGATGGCACGCTGGTGTTCGTACGGGAGTTCGCGGTTCCGCTGCGCGGCCCGTCGGGCGAGATTGACGGCATGGTGGTGCTCGTCAGCGAGGCCGGACGACGCGACGCCCAGCGCGAGCCCGACCGGATCCGCCTGCTCGAGCGGATAGGCGCGCGGCTGGCGGGCTCGCTGGAGTTCGACGCGACGCTCCGGCACGTTGCGCAGATCCTCGTCCCGAGGTTCGCCGATCACTGCTTCATCGACTTGTTCAGCGGCGACAAGCTGATCAGGCGCGCGGCGGCACACGCGGGCGATTGGGAGCCGCAGCCGGGCACCTGGGCGCAGGTCGGCGAGGCCATACAGTACCCGTCGGGCCATTTCATGGAGCAGGCCATGTCGCGGCTCGAGACCATCGTCGTGCCCGATCCGCAGGCCGACTTCTACCCGGCGTCCAGTGCGGAGTCGATGTCCGCCGCCGACCAGGCGGGCCTCACCTCGGTGCTGGCGTCGCCGCTGTACGCGCGCGGTGAGCTGCTCGGCGTGATCTCGCTCGCGCTGTCGCGCATCACCGACCGCCCCGACCCGCACTACGACCTGTCCGATGGCGACCTGATCGGGGCGATCGCCGGCCGGGTTGCGGTGGCGATCGACAACGCCATGCTGTTCGAGTCCGAGCGGCGGACGGCACTGGCCTTCCAGCAGTCCCTGCTGCCGCAGTCGGTGCCCGTACTCGACGGCCTCGAGGTCGCGTTCCGCTACGTTCCCGCCAAGCCGCTCGCCGCGGTCGGGCAGGGGATCCAGACGCAGGTGGGCGGCGACTGGTACGACATCATCCCGCTCGCGGCCGGCCGGGTGGGACTGGTCATCGGCGACGTGGAGGGGCGCGGGGCCAGGGCGGCGGCCACCATGGGCCAGCTCCGCGCCGTCCTGCGCGCCTACGCGCAGGACGAGAAATCGCCCGCGGACATCATGCGCAAGCTGGACGAGTGGGTCCGCTCCACGGCCCCGTCCGGGGCCGGCGGCGACCCGCCGACGGTCAGCTGCATCTACCTGATCTACGACGCCTGGTCGCGCGAGCTGACGTACGCCAACGCCGGCCACGCGGCGCCCCTGATGGCCATGACCGACGCTGTCCGGATGCTTGAGGGCAAGCACAAGGGGGTGCTGCTCGGTGTGCGCGGCCGGGGCATCCGAGGGCTTCCCACCTACCGGGAGGAGTCGATCACCCTGCCGCCTGGCACCGCCGTCATCCTCTACACCGACGGGCTCACCGACCGGCGGACGCGGTCCGACGGTGACGGGCACTACACCGAGGCCGAGGCGTTTGACATGCTGCGCGACGCGCTGTTTGCCTCGCCCGCCGGCGCTGGGGCGCTCGCCTCCGCCGCGGAGACCGCCGTGCCCGGGGACATCGACGATGACATGGCGATCCTGGTCTTCCGCTCCTCGCCCGAGGACCTCGCGTTCGTCGAGCGCTCCTTCCCGGCCGAGCCGATCATGGTCTCGGACGCCCGCCGCCTCGCCCAGGCAACCTTCACCGCCTGGGGCATGCACCCGGACCAGGCCGACCTGGCGCTGCTGCTGGTCTCCGAGGTGGTCACCAACGCCGTGCTGCACGCGTCGGTGACGCCGAGCCCGTCGGGCCGCAGGTTCGACTTGGAGATGGAGCCGCAGTTGTCGGCTGGCGGGCCGGGCGGACTTGAGTCGATCGGCCTGGCGGGCGATCTCCCCCTCGGAGCGCTCACGCCGGCGGGCGGCTTCCCGGTGGCGGCGCATCCGCCGCGGGCATACCGGCCGCGCGAGTTCACCCTCAGGCTGCGGCGCGGGGCCGAGTCGGTCTGGGTCGAGGCCTTCGACCCGGACCTGCGGCTGCCGCGGCTGCGCACCGCCCGCGCGACCGACGAGGGCGGCCGGGGCCTGTACCTGGTCGAGCAGCTCGCCACGCGCTGGGGCTCCCGCCCGACCCCGGAGGGCAAGGCAGTCTGGTTCGAGATCCCGCTGGACGCCAGGGACGGCTAGGGCTGTTTCTCCCCCGGGGAAGGAAGAGCCTTAACCCCGGCCACCCAAACCCTGGGGTGCTCGCGGTTTTTGCGGGTACCCCCCGGGGGGCATCGAAGCGCGGGCAGCCCCCCTAGCCCCGGGGGTCACCGGAGCTCAGAGCATGGGGGGCGGCGCCCCCCATGCTACCCTGGCCCCCGGGAGCAAACTGTCAGTGGCCGACGGTTGAGTGCGGGGAGGTGGAGGCGCCGTAGACGAGTGCCAGCACGACGACGACGACGATGACGACCCAGATCCAGTGCTTGCCGGTCGTCGGCAGCCTCAGCTTCTTCCGGCCGCCGGTGAACAGCCAGGCGGCGCCGACGCCGATGAGCACTAGCAGAACGATGCCGCTCAAGTGGCCGCCTCCCGCGCATCTGGCGGGCGCTCCCAACCCGCGATCCAGTCCTTCGTTATCTTTGAGACTACGTCAAGCCGCCCGATTCGTCGCGGTCCGCCGGGCACTCAGGTTTTCTGCTGCGGGCTCTGCGGCCGCTCGCGGTCGCGGCGGAGGAAGTGGGCGGTGCGGCGCTCGGCGGCGGGGCCGACCCGCTCCCGGATTCTCTCGGTGATGTCGCCGCGGGACAGGTTCGCGGCGAGTGCGCAGGCGGCGGTGACCGCGCGGGCGGTGGACGCGCCGTGCGCGATCACGACGGTGCCGCCGAGACCGAGCAGCGCCGCCCCGCCGTACGTCTCGGCGTCGAGCCGGGCGCTGAGCTCGCGCAGCCCCCGTCGCTGAAGCAGGGTGCCGATCCGGGCGGCGCGGGTCCCGGTGAGCGCGGCGCGCAGTTCGCCGGCGGCGAACCGCATTGACCCCTCGAGCGTCTTGAGCGCGACGTTGCCGGTGAAACCGTCGGTGACGATCACGTCAACCGCGCCCGCCATCAGGTCGCCGCCCTCCACGTTGCCCACGAAGTGCAGCGGCAGCCCGCCTCCGACCGGCTCGGCGGCGAGCAGTTCATGGGCGCGGCGGGTCAGCGCGTTCCCCTTGCCCGGCTCCGCCCCGATGGTGAGCAGCCCGACCCGGGGAGCGGCGCTGCCGAGCGCGATCTGCGCGTACGCGACGCCGAGCTGACCGAACTGCAGGAGCATCTCGGGCTTGGGATCGGCGGTCGCACCCGCGTCGATGAGCACCGTCGGGGTGGGATGCGTCGGCAGCACCACGGCCAGCCCCGGCCGCGGCACGCCGGGCAGCGGGAGCAGGCGGTGCCTGGCGCTCGCCACGATCGCGCCCGTCGAGCCCGCTGAGACGACCGCGGTAGCCTGGCCGCGCCGGACCAGCTGGCAGGCGACGGCGAGGCTTGACCGGGGCCGCCGGAACCCGGCGAGGGCGCCCTCCTCCATCCCGAGCACGTCCTCGGCGGGCACCACCCGCAGCTCCGAGCCGCCGCCCAGCCTGGCGATGACGGTGCGAAGCCGCGCGGGAGGCCCGGTGAGAAGCGTGGAGAGGCCTTGCTCGCGCTGCGCGGCGAGCGCCCCCGCGACGATCTCGTCCGGCGCGTAGTCGCCGCCCATCGCGTCCACCGCGATCACCGGCTCGGCGAGCGTCCGGGCAATCAGCCGCGGTCCGGCCGCCAACTCGCGGGCATCGTCGCGGCCCGGCGGCTCATGGCTCACGTGATGTCTCACCCGGGCCTTCCGTCGATCCCCTGGGCCTCTGCTGTGGCCAAGCGTAAACGGCCAGCGCAGTCATTATCGCCAAACTGGCTCGTGCCACCGCCGGCGGGGCGGGCTATGCTCCGGCCATGGAACTAAACGGAACCTCTGCGATCGTCACTGGTGGAGCGAGCGGGTTGGGCGAGGCCGCCGCGAAGACGCTGGCGGCCGCTGGCGCGCACGTTATCGTCGCCGACCTCAACGAGGATCTGGGCAAGCAGGTCGCGGCCGACATCGGCGGGCACTTCGTGAAGACGAACGTCGCCGACGAGGACTCGGTGCGGGAGATGGTGGCCGCGGCGGCGTCGGGCCACCCGCTGCGGGCGGCCGTCAGCTGCGCCGGGATCGGCTTTGCCGCTCGGACGGTGAACAGGGATGGATCGCCGCACGAGCTTGCCGGCTTCACCAAGGTCATCGCGATCAACCTGACGGGGACGTTTAACGTGCTCAGGCTCGCGGCCGCCGCGATGGCGAAGACCGAGCCCGCCGATGCCGACGGCCAGCGCGGCGTGATCATCAACACCTCCTCGGTCGCGGGCATCGAGGGGCAGACCGGGCAGATCGCTTACTCCGCCTCTAAGGGCGGGATCATCGGGATGACGGTGCCCGCCGCGCGTGACCTTTCGGTCATCGGGGTCAGGGTGAACACGATCTGCCCCGGGGTCATCCAAACGCCGATCTACAAGTCCATCGCGGGCGAGGGCGGGGACGCCCAGGCATTCCTGGCCAAGCTGGCGGAGCCGGTGGTGTTCCCGAAGCGGCTGGGGCGGCCTGACGAGTTCGGACAGCTGGTGCGGGCTCTGATAGAGAACGACTATATGAATGCGGAGGTCGTCAGGTTCGACGGCGGCATCCGGTTCCAGCCGAAGTGACGAAGTGACGTTGCCTCGCACAGAGGCGGCATAGGGGCGGTATGTCGGGGATTGCGGGGTGCCTCACGCTGGCAGGGGGGGCCAAGCCAGACGCGGAGTGGACCGTGCGCGCCATCAGGCGGATGGCGCACCGGGGGCCCGACGACGAGGGCGTGTTCTCGGACGCCGCCATGGCCCTCGGTGCCCGGCGGCTGGCGGTCATCGACCAGTCAGCGGCCGGGCACCAGCCCATGCGGTCCGCCGACGGGCGGTACTGGATGGTCTACAACGGGGAGATCTACAACTGCGCTGAGCTGGCTAAGGGGCTGCGAGATCGCGGTGTGGCGCTCCGCGGCGGGTCCGACTCCGAGCTGCTGCTCGAGTTGTACGCGGCCGAGGGCAGGGACGCGCTGCGCAGGCTCCGCGGGATGTTCGCCTTCGCCATCTGGGACACCAAGTCCGGTGAGCTCTTCTGCGCCCGGGACCCGTTCGGCATCAAGCCGCTGTACTACACGCAGGCCGAGGGTGGCAGCCAGCTCCGGTTCGCCTCCGAGCGCAAGGCGCTCGTCGGCCCGGGCGAGGTCTCGGTGATCGATCCCGACGCGCTCCGCCGGTACCTGTCGTTCCAGTACGTGCCCGCGCCCGCGACGATGACGCCGCCGGTCCGCTGCCTGCCGCCCGGGCACTACCTCACCGCCCGGCCCGGCGGTCCGGTCGAGTCGTTCCGTTACTGGAGGCCGGTGCTCCGCCCGGCGAAGTCGCCGGCGCCGGAGACCCCGGAGCGCATCCTGGCCGCGCTGCGGGACTCGGTCCTGGCGCACCTGCGCAGCGATGCGCCGCTTGGCGCGTTCCTCTCCGGCGGTGTGGACTCGGCGGCGATCTGCGCGATCGCCGCGCAGGCCCGGCCGGGCATGTCGACGTTCACGGCCGGCTTCGCCCGCTCCGGTTACAGCGAGATCGAGGAGGCGCAGGAGACCGCGCAGGCGCTTGGCCTGCGCGCGAACACCTACGTGATCACGCCGGATGAGTTCGCGGCCCGGCTGCCGCAGATCATCTGGCACCTGGACGACCCGATGGCCGACGCGGCCGCGATCCCGCTCTGGTTCGTCGCCCGGGAGGCGCGGCGGCAGGTGAAGGTCGTCCTGTCAGGCGAGGGCGCGGATGAGCTGTTCGGTGGGTACGGCGTGTACTACCAGCCGGGAGTCGTCCGGGCCGCGACCAGGCTGCCAGGCTGGGGACGTTCCTCAGCGCAGGCGATGGCCGACCGGATACGGGCCGGGCAGAAGGGCAAGGGGCTGCTCGAGCGGATCGCGACGCCGCTGCGGAGCAGGTACATCGGCAACGCCAACATCTTCCTCACCGAGGACGTGGACGTGCTGACCAGGTACGGCGGCGGGACGGCGTACGACGTGACCGAGCCGATCTTCGACCAGGCGGCCGAGAACGGGCTCGATGACGTGGCCACCATGCAGCTCATTGACATCAACACCTGGCTGCCCGGCGACATCCTGGTCAAGGCGGACCGCGCGTCGATGGCGCACGGGCTTGAGCTGCGGTCGCCGTTCCTCGACCGGGAGGTCATGGCGGTGGCCAGCCGGCTGGCGCGGGCGGAGAAGACGGCCGCGACCACGACCAAGTTCGCGCTGCGTGAGGCGGTGGCCCCACTGCTGCCTCAGGAGGCGGTCGAGCGCCGCAAGCTCGGGTTCCCCGTGCCGATCGGGCACTGGTTCCGCGGAGAGCTCTCCGGCTACGCGGACCAGGTGGTCCGCGAGGCGCGGACCGAGGAGTGGCTGGACAAGCGGGCCGTCATCGACGTCCTCCGCCGCTTCCGGTCGGGCGACCCGGAGGTGCCGTGGCGGCAGGTCTGGACGCTTGTCGTGTTCTCGCTCTGGCACCAGATCTATGTGGAGAGGGTCTTCGACCCGGTGGCCCTCGGCTGGCAAGCCGCGATCCGAGAAGGCGGCGGCTACGGCCACGGTCCCGCCGTCGGCTGACTAGATTCCGGGCGTGTGGGTGGCGGGCGGGGGCAGGACGCCGCTGGCTTGTAGCTGCTCGCGGATCTTACGGCGGCCGCGGTGCAGGCGCGACATGACCGTGCCGACCGGGGTGCCCATGATCTCGGCGATCTCCCGGTACGGGTAGCCCTCGATGTCGGCGAGGTAGACCGTGGTGCGGAACTCGTTCGGCAGCCCGCGCAGCGCGCGGAGCAGGTCGGAGTCGGTGGTGCGGTCGAGCGCCTCGGCCTCCGCCGAGGGGACGGGCGGCGCCAGCCGGTCGGCAGACATTTGCCATTCCTGCAGGTCGCCGCCGAGCGCCTGCTGCGGTTCGCGCTTCCGCTTGCGGTAGACGTTGATGAACGTCGTGGTGAGGATCCGGTTGAGCCAGGCGCGCAGGTTCGTGCCGGGGCGGAACTGATGGAAGGCCGCGTACGCCTTCACCGACGTTTCCTGGACCAGGTCCTCTGCGTCGGTGGGGTTCCGGGTCATCCGCAGCGCCGCCGGATACAACTGGCTGAGCTGGGGTACGACGTCGCGCTCGAAGCGGGCGCGACTGTCGTCGTTGTCTTCCATCGTGCTCATACCTGGCTCCGGGGGTTGGTCGGGTCCCTTCTCACTCATTAAGACGTACGAAAGGGCCCTGGCGGTCCAATCTGTGACCTAAATCACTTCAAGATATGTCGCGACATCGGACGCAGGCTGAGCGGACCCTGAGATAAACCTCAGAAGCAGTGCGCGCCGACCGTTGTTATGCGCGGTCGCCCCAGTCGCATCGGCGGATACGGGGCGTCCCCGGACGGCGGTGATGTCATGCCGTCGACACTGCCCCGTTCCGGCGGGTTAAATCCAGGAAGCGAACCACATGTGGGAATGCCACTCCGAATACGGGATGACCTGGCCCGCGAGGATCGGGTAAAAGAACCAGAACATCCAGCCCGCAGCAAGGATGTAGACGCCGGCCACGGACGCGCCGATCCCTCGCCGCCACCGCCCGGCCGTGGCCGGGCCGATGATCAGGCCCAGGCAGAGCACGATGCAGATGATGATGAACGGCTCGAACTCGAGCGCGTAGTAGAAGAACTTGGTCCGCCCCGGCCACGGCAGCCAGGTTGCCCACCCGGCGAGAAAACACAGCACGGCGGCGCCGGCCCGCCAGTCCCGCCGGGTGAGCCACCAGCCGAGGCAGAACAGCAGCGCGGGGATCGACACCCACCAGATGATGGGGTTGCCGATCGCTAGCACCTCCTGCACCCACGGTCCGGTCGTCCCGGACTTGGCCAGGTTCGTGCCGGCCGCGTTGGTGTAGCTCTGCCAGAAGAACGCCACCGGGCGGGTGATGACCAGCCAGTCCCACGGCTGGGACTCGTAAGGGTGACGCAGGCTCAGGTTCGCCATGAACTGGTACATCTCCTTGTGGTACTCCAGCAGCGAGTACAGCGGGGAGATGATCGGGACGTTGAACCGGTTGAGCTGGGCGTAGTCCCGGTCGTAGCCGGTGGACGTGGCGAACCAGCCGGACCAGGTGGCGATGTAGGTGACCAGCGGGATGACACCGAGCGTGAGCGGCAGCCACTTGCCGTCGCGTTCCAGCGCGCCGCGGACGTAGGACCGCAGCCCCACGGTCCGCCGCGCCCCCATATCCCAAGCGATGCACAGGGCGACGAACGCGAAGATGTACCAGACCGCGTCCTGCTTGGTACCGCCGGCCAGGCCGATGAGAACGCCGGCCGCCACCCGCCATTTCCTGATCCCGAGCTGTGGACCGGCCTCGTCGGTCGGCTCGAGCACCATGGCCTCGGCCAGCCGGGCCCGGGAGACGTCCCGGTCGACCACCAGGCAGCCGAACGACGCGAGCACGAAGAACATCAGGAAGATGTCCAGGATGCCGGTCCGGCTGAGCACGAACTCGAGCCCGTCGAGCGAGAGCAGGAACCCGGCCACGCAGCCGAGCGTCGTCGACCGGGTGAGCCGCCGGGTGACGCGGCACATGACCAGGATCGCCAGCGTCCCGAACAACGCCGAGGCGGCCCGCCAGCCGAACGAGGTGAGCCCGTACAGCCACTCGCCGACCGCGATGAGCAGCTTGCCGACCGGCGGCTGGACCACGTACTCGCCGCAGGCGGTGCCGGAGCAGTTGAACGCGAAATGGGTCTGCCCGGCGGGGATCTGCGTGTTCGCGTTCGGGAACTGGTTCCAGCTCCACTCCACCCCGTGCTGCAGGATGGACCAGGCGTCCTTCACGTAGTACGTCTCGTCGAAGATGATCGCGTTCGGCACCGATAGCCTGTTGAACCGGAGGAAGGCGGCGAACGCGGTGATGATCAGCGGCCAGATCCAGCCCGACAGCCCGTCGTCGGGCATCGGGGACATCAGCCGCGCGCTGAGCGCGGCGATCCGCTCGGCGGCGTTCGCGGCCGGGCCGGCACCGGACCAGGTCGTCGCCGAGTCGGCGGCGGTGCCCGGGCCGACGGTGCCGTCGTCTTCTGGGTCCATGGCCGGCTGACCGGCCGCTGTAGCGGTCATCGCACGCAATGCTATGTGGATGGAGGCCCGCATGGGGAGTGCAATCGGCGGCGGACGTGATAACGACCGTGCTACGACAAGTCGTGACGGCGGAGGCGTCCTGACGCTCGCCGGGGTCCCCATTGGCCGGGTCGAGGACGCGCCGCCGAGGCTCGCCACCGAACTGGCGGCCGCGGACGTGATCGCGGCCGAGGACACCCGCCGGGTCCGGCAGCTCGCGGCCGCGCTCGACGTCGCGATCACCGGGCGGGTGGTCTCCTACTACGACGTGATCGAGTCCCGCCGAGCCGAGCAGCTGGTGGCGGAGCTCGCGGCGGGCAAGAACGTTCTGGTGGTCACCGACGCCGGGATGCCGGGCATCAGCGATCCCGGCTACCGCATCGTCGCGGCGGCGGTCGCGGCCGGGGTACGGGTCACCGCCGTGCCGGGGCCGTCCGCGGTGACCACCGCGCTCGCCGTCTCCGGCCTGCCCACCGACCGGTTCTGCTTCGAGGGGTTCCCGCCCCGCAAGCTCGGCGAACGCCAGAAGCGGTTCGCCGAGCTGGCCGTCGAACCGCGCACCCAGGTGTTCTTCGAATCGCCGCGGCGGGTCGCGACGACCCTCGCGGAGCTGCGAGCCGCCTGCGGTGACGACCGGGCCGCGGTCGCCTGCCGGGAGCTGACCAAGACCCATGAGGAGATCGTCCGCGGCTCGCTGGCCGAGCTCACCGACTGGGCGGCCGCCAGAGAGCGGGAGTCAGGGGGCATCCGGGGCGAGATCACGCTGGTCGTGGCCGGCCTTGGCCAGGCCGCCGCTAAGGCCGCTGCCAGGGACGCGGCGCGAGAGGAGCGGCGCGCCGCCCGGTTCGCCGCCCGCGCCGTCTCGAGGGGGGCCGGGCAGCCCCCCCATGACCTCAGGGGGGGCGACGGCGCCGCCTGACGCAGCCCCGGTGCCGGCGGTCCCGGCCGGCTGCTCGCCCTGCGGCCGCCGGCCGAAGACCATCGCCGCCGCCAGGCAGGCGAACGGCACCGCGGTCGTCACGTACCGGTAGTCGAACTCCGCCGTCGCGGCCGGCGCGACGACCAGCGCCACCGAGCAGAGCCACGGCAGCAGCGCGTCCCGGCCCGCCCGTGCATCGTCACCCGCCCTCCCGCCCGCGCCCAGCGGGGCAAACCGCCACCTAAGCACCAGCCCGACCAGCCCGACCAGCAGGATCAGCCCGTAAACCGTGCCCGGCAGCCAGACGTACCGCTGGTAGATCCTGATCAGCGAGGCGAACGGGTTCACCACCACGGTGTCGGGGTTGCCGCGCACGTAGTACGCCTCGGGCGACGGGTAACCGCGCAGCGGCGAGCCCGGAATGGCCAGCGAGTGGTAGCCGAACAGGTACTCGTCGTAGGTCTGGCCGTTGGGGAAGACCTGCCGACTCCAGTCGAACGAGCGGACCGTGTCGTCCCAGACCGTGCGCGCGTAGTCGAGCGGCTGCGCCTCGACCGCCCTGACCGCGAACTCCTCCGCCAGCTTGTTGACCGTCGGGGAGAACTTCGGCGCCGGGAACCGGTTCAGCGGGCTGGCGGCGGTCCAGATGTAGGCCTGCGCGATCGGCCGCTGCGCGGGCGGCACCGACGTGCACAGGGCGAGCAGGTCCGTCGGCAGCGTCATCCGGGAGCATTCGGCGAACGTCATCACCCGCGAGTACAGGAAGACCCCGGTGGAGGAGGTCATCGTGAATTCGCCGTGGGCCGACTTGTACCAGGCGTCGTAGCCGAGGATCGGCACCGCGAACGCGATCCCGCACACCACCAGGCCCGCGATCAGCGCGCGCCAGCCGCGCCACCCGGCTTTGGCGACGCCCGGCACGAACCGGATCAGCAGGTAAAGCCCGAATACCGGGATCAGCGCCAGCCCGGTGGAGCGGACGGTGGCGGACAGCCCGAGCAGCAGCCCGGCGACCAGGCAGGCGCGCCACGACGGCCGGGGCGACCAGAGCAGCACGCTGACGGCGGCGAAGGCCAGGAACAGGAAGAGCGTGTCCGTCAGGATCAGGTGCTCGAGCTGGATCTCGAAGCCGTCGTAGAGCACCGGCAGGGTGAACAGCACCGCAACCCACGCGGGGGCGGCGAACCGCCGCCTGGCCAGCGCGTAGATCATCACCGCGACCAGCAACCCCATCAGGTGCTGCGAGGCGGTGACGAGCAGATAGCTGTGGAACGGTGAAAGCAGCCACAGGTACACCGGGTAACCTGAGGGCCGTGAGGTGTCGGGAGTGAGCGTTACCGCCGCGGACACGTAGCTGAACGAGTCGTTGAACCAGGACTGCCAGCGGTAGCCGAGTTCGGCGTCCACCCGGAGCAGCACGGCGGGTATCAGGGCCAGCGCGAACAGCTTATTGTCGGCCAGGCCGCGCCGGATGACCGCTGGTACTGTCCTGAAACCCGTATCCTCCACGGTGTAAAAGGTAAACGGTGAACGGAGTCCACGTGGAGCTGACCGTCGTGATGCCCTGCCTCAATGAGGCGGAGACCGTCGCCACCTGCGTAAGCAAGGCGGTGAAGTTCCTCGCCGACAACGGGGTGAGCGGCGAGGTGGTGCTGGCAGACAACGGCTCCACCGACGGCAGCCAGCAGCTCGCGGCGGACGCGGGCGCGCGCGTGGTCCCGGTCAGCGAGAAGGGCTACGGCAATGCCCTGATGGGCGGCATACTCGCCGCGCGCGGCGAGTACGTGATCATGGGCGACGCCGACGACAGCTATGACTTCAGCAACCTGATGCCGTACGTGACCGAGCTGCGCGGCGGCGCTGACCTGGTGATGGGCAACCGGTTCAAGGGCGGCATAGCGCCCGGCGCGATGCCGCCGCTGCACCGCTACCTAGGCACCCCGGTGCTCTCCTTCATCGGCCGCCTGTTCTTCCACTCCAACATCGGCGACTTCAACTGCGGCCTGCGCGGCTTCCGGCGCGACAGCGCCATCAAGCTCGGCCTGCAGGCGACCGGGATGGAGTTCGCCAGCGAGATGATCGTGAAGGCCGCCCTCGCGCACCAGAAGATCGCCGAGGTCCCGACCACCCTCGCAAAGGACGGCCGCAGCCGCCCGCCGCACCTGAACACCTGGCGCGACGGCTGGCGGCACCTGCGGTTCCTGCTGCTGTTCAGTCCGACCTGGCTCTTCTTGCTCCCCGGCCTCGTGCTGCTCATCCTCGGCCTGGGGTTCGGCGCGGCGGTCGCGGCGGGCCCGCTCAAGATCGGCGGCGTCTCGTTCGACGTGGACACCCTGGTCGCCTGCGGCGCCGCGGTCGACATCGGCTTCCAGGCGGTTCTCTTCTGGCTGTTCACCCAGGTGTACGCGGGCGCGGAGGGATTCCTGCCGGAGGAGCCTAAGGTGCAGCGACTGCTCGGCCAGCTTTCGCTCGAGCGCGGATTGCTGGTCGGCGCGGCCGTCGGCCTGGCTGGCCTCGTCGGCCTGATCTTCTCGCTGATCTACTGGGATGGATACTCGTTCGGCCACCTCAACTACGAGCACGAGCTGCGGCTGATGGTGCCGTCGGTGACCGCGCTGGTACTGAGCTGCCAGCTCATCCTGGGCACGTTCTTCCTGTCGATCCTCGGCATCAAGCAGAACAAGCCCACTCCGGTCGGTGCCAAGGCGGAGCTTAATGTCAGCGACGACCACGCCACAGCCCGTAGGCTTTAACCATGTCATCCGCCAATCAGAAGCACATCCTGACCGCGCCGGCCTGGCCGTACGCCAACGGCCCGCGGCACATCGGACACGTCTCCGGCTTCGCGCTGCCGAGCGACATGTTCAGCCGGTACCAGCGGATGGCGGGCAACAAGGTCCTGATGGTGTCGGGGACCGACGAGCACGGCACCCCGATTCAGGTCCAGGCGGACAAAGAAGGCCTCACCACCAGGGGGATCGCCGACCGCTACAACGCGATCATCGGGCAGGACCTGGCCAACCTCGACATGAGCTACGACCTGTTCACCAGGACCACGACGCTCAACCACTACGCGGTCGTCCAGGAGATGTTCACCACCCTGCTGCGCAACGGGTACATCTTCCCCAAGGTCACGCTAGGCGCGATCTCGCCGTCCACCGGCCGCACCCTGCCCGACCGGTACATCGAGGGCACCTGCCCGATCTGCGGCTACCCGAGCGCCCGCGGCGACCAATGCGACAACTGCGGCAACCAGCTTGACCCGACCGACCTGATCAACCCGAGGTCGCGGATCAACGGCGAGACCCCGCTCTTCGTCGAGCAGGAGCACTACTTCCTCGACCTGCCCGCGTTCGCGGAAGCGCTTGGGTCCTGGCTCCAGTCAAAGTCCGGCCAGTGGCGGCCGAACGTGCTCAAGTTCTCGCTCAACCTCCTCGATGACCTCCAGCCGCGGGCGATCACCCGCGACCTGGACTGGGGCGTCCCCGTCCCGCTGGACGGCTGGCGGGACCGGAGCGACAAGCGCATCTACGTCTGGTTCGACGCGGTGATCGGCTACCTGTCGGCCTCCATCGAGTGGGCCCGCCGGTCGGGCGACCCGGATGCCTGGCGCGCGTGGTGGAACGACGAGAACGCCGAGGCCTACTACTTCATGGGCAAGGACAACATCGTCTTCCACTCGGAAATCTGGCCGGCGATGCTGCTCGGGTACGACGGCAATGGGTCGAAGGGGGGAACCCCGGGACCGTTGAATAAACTCGATCTGCCCAGCGAGGTGGTGAGCAGCGAGTTCCTGACGATGGAGGGCCGCAAGTTCTCGTCTTCGCGCCAGGTGGTGATCTACGTACGCGACTTCCTGGAGCGCTATGACGTGGACGCCCTGCGCTACTACGTGGCGGTGGCCGGCCCGGAGACCCACGACACCGACTTCACCTGGAGCGAGTTCGTCCGCCGCAATAACGACGAACTGGTCGCTACCTGGGGGAACCTGGTCAATCGGGCGGTCTCGTTCGCGGCTCGGTACATCGGGGAGATTCCGGCGGCGGGCACGCTGACCGACGCCGACCACGCGCTGCTTGAAAAGACCAGCGGAGCGTTCGTCGAGGTCGGCAAGGAGCTCGCGCACTCGCGGTTCAAGGCCGGGGTCAACGAGGCCATGCGCGCCGTGGGCGAAGCCAACAAGTACTTCTCCGAGCAGGCCCCGTGGAAGCTCCGCGAGTCCGACCCAGAGCGGATGCAGACCATCCTGCACGTCACGCTGCAGGCCGTGGCCGACGCGAAGACGCTGCTCACGCCGTTCCTGCCGCGCTCGTCGCAGGCGGTCAACGAGATGCTCGGCGGCGCGCCCGACTGGTCCGGCATGCCCCGGATCGAGACCGTCGATGAGGAGGGCGGCCCGTCCTATCCGGTGATCACCGGGACCTACGACTCGTCGTTTCGCTGGGAGTCGCGGCCGATCGCGGCGGGCACGAAGCTGGCCGTCCCGTCCCCGCTGTTCACCAAGCTCGACCAGTCGGTGGTGGATGAGGAAATAGCCCGGCTCGAAGGCGATGAATAGCCCGAACGGTCCCGTGGCTTCGCCGTCACCGTCGCCTGGCTCTGAAGAGGTGGCCCTGCCCGAGCCGGGCGGCTTCGACAGCCATACCCACCTGGACATGATGGGGCTGCCGGTGGACGGCGTGCTCGCGGCGGCGCGGGCGGTCGGCATCGGCCGGGTGGTCAACGTCGGGTGCGACCTGCCGTCGTCCCGCTGGTCGGTCGCGCACGCCGTCGAGCACGCCGGCGTGTACGCGGCGGTGGCGATCCACCCGAATGAGACCTCGGCCGCCGACCCCCGGCGCGACGAGGTGCTGGCCGAGATCGCGGCGCTGGCGCAGGCGCCCCGGGTGGTGGCGATCGGGGAGACCGGACTCGACTACTACCGGGACTGGGCATCGCCGCCGGTGCAGCGGGAGTGGTTCCGCGCGCACATCGAGATCGCGCGGCGGACCGGCAAGGCCCTGATGATCCACGACCGCGAGGCGCACGCGGATGTGTTGTCGATCCTGGCGGAGACGGGGCCGTGGCCGCCCTACAGCGTGATATTTCACTGCTTTTCCGGGGATGCGGCGATGGCGGCGCAGTGCGCCGAGGCCGGGTACGTGATGAGCTTCGCCGGGAACGTGACGTTCAAGAACGCGGACGGCCTCCGGGAGGCGGCCCTGGTCGCGCCCCCGGAGCTGATGCTCGCGGAGACCGACGCGCCGTACCTGACGCCGGTCCCGCATCGGGGGAAGCCGAACTCCCCGGCGATGACCGCGTACACGATCCGCTTCCTCGCGGAACTGAAGAACCTGGACGTCGCGGAGTTCTGCGCCCGCCTCCAGTCCACCGGCGCCCGTGTCTTCGCCTGGTAGCGCCTCGCGAGTGCGGCTGCTCGGGGCCGGGGACGTGCGCGGCATCGCCCGGCGGCTGGAGGTGCGGCCGACCAAGAAGCTGGGGCAGAACTTCGTCGTCGAGCAGGGAAGCGTGCGGCGGATCGCCGCGCTGGCGGGGGTTCGCCCGGGCGACGTGGTCCTCGAAGTCGGGCCCGGCCTCGGATCGCTGACGCTGGCCCTGCTTGAGGCGGCGGTCGATGCGGGAGTCGGTGCCGAGGCGGACGGCGCGCGGCTGGTGGCGGTCGAGATCGACCCGGTGCTCGCGGGCGAGCTGCCCAAGACGATCGCGGACCGCGCGCCCGAGTTCGAGCGGCTGGTGGACGTCGTGGCGGCCGACGCGCTCGCGGTGGGCGAGGCCGAGGTGGGCAGGCCGACCGTGCTCGCGGCCAACCTGCCCTACAACGTGGCGGTGCCGGTGCTGCTCAACCTGCTTGCGGCGCTGCCCTCGCTGGAACGCGGAATCGTGATGGTGCAGGCCGAGGTGGCGGACCGGATGCGCGCCGGGCCCGGGGGCCGGGTGTACGGCGCGCCGTCGGCCAAGCTCGCCTGGTACGCCTGCGCGCGGGCCGCGGGGGCGGTGCCGCGCGGCGTCTTCTGGCCGGTGCCCAACGTGGACTCCAAACTGGTCGCGTTCACCAGGCACGACCCGCCGGAGACGACGGCCAGCCGCGCAGAGGTATTCGCCGTCATCGACGCGGCCTTCGGGCAGCGCCGCAAGACGCTGCGCGCCGCGCTGGCAACCTGGGCCGGCTCGCCGCCCGAAGCAGAGCGCCTGCTCCGCGCAGCCGACGTCGACCCGTCCGCCCGCGGCGAGTCGCTCCGCGTCGCCGACTTCGCCCGCATCGCCCAGGCCCGCCAGCACCGTTAGGGGCCGGTAGGCTTCGGTGACTGTGACCAGTGTGACCGCGCGGGTGCCTGCGAAGATCAACCTCCAGCTCGCCGTGGGGCCGTTGCGGCCCGACGGCTACCACGGTCTGGTGACGGTCTTCCATGCCGTCTCGCTGTTCGACGAGGTGACCGTCGTGGCCGCAAAGGCGGACAGCGTGACCGTGGCAGGCGAGGGCGCCGATCATGTGCCCGCGGACGGTGACAACCTGGCGCTGCGCGGCGTGCGGGCGCTCCGCGAGGCGATCACGGCCCGGGACGGCGTGGCGCCCGACGTGGGCGGGCGGGCGGGGATGGTCAGGTCGGGCGGGGTAGCCGTGGCGATCCGCAAACGGATACCGGTCGCGGGCGGTCTTGCGGGCGGTAGCGCGGACGCCGCCGCCGCGCTCGTCGCCTGCAACGCGCTCTGGCAGGCCGAGCTGTCGCAGCAGGACCTGTGCGAGGTCGCCGGCCGGGTCGGCAGCGACGTGGCCTTCGCCGTCCTCGGCGGCACCGCCGTCGGGCGCGGCCGGGGCGAGCAGCTCACCCAGGCGCTCGTCGCGCCCGTGACCTACCACTGGGTGCTCGCGTTCGCCGACGGTCCGCTGTCCACACCGGCGGTGTACGGCACGCTTGACCGGCTCCGCGGTGATGAGGCTGTCAGCGAACCGGAGCTCAGCGCGGAGCTGATGACGGCGCTTCGGGCCGGGGACGCGGTCCGGCTCGGTGCGGCGCTCGGCAACGACCTGCAGGCCCCGGCGCTGGCGATGTTCCCCGCGCTGCGCAAGACGCTGGCGGCGGGCCGGGAGTTCGGCGCGCTCGGCGCGCTGGTCTCCGGCTCGGGGCCGACCTGCTTCTTCCTGGCCCGGGCGGAGCGCCACGCGACCGACCTCGCGGTCGCCCTGTCGAGCGCCGGCCTGTGCCGGTCCGTGGTGAAGGCGACCAGTGCGGCCCACGGCGCGTCGGTTATCTCGCTTAGCGCGCGGTTATCGCCCCCGGCTGTCGCGCGCTTTTCGTCGCCTGTGCCGCGGTCTGCTCTAGCCGAGCAGGTCGGTGAGCTCGAACCAGCGTTCCTCGAGAGCCTCGACGTCGGCTTCGAGCGCGCTGATCTCCTTCATGCGCTTGGAGAGGCCCTGGTAATCGGAGTGGTCATGGGTGGCCAGCGCGTTCCTTGCGTCGTTGATCTGGTCGGTGAGCTTCGCCATGCGGCGCTCGACGGAGGCGATCTCCTTCTGCGTGTCCCGCAGCGCGGCGCCGCTGAGGGCGCGCGAGGTCTCGATCTTCGCCGCGTCGGCATTGCTCGTCGGGTCGATCGACGCGGCGGTGGCGGGTGTCCGGCTGATTCCCGCGGCCGATTCGGCCGCCCGCAGCCGGAGGTACTCCTCGACGCCGCCCGGCAGGTGCCGAAGATGGCCGCGCAGGATCGCGTATTGCTGGTCGGTGACGCGCTCGACGAAGTAACGGTCGTGCGAGACCACGATCAGCGTGCCCGGCCAGGAGTCGAGCAGGTCCTCGATCACCGCGAGCATGTCGGTGTCCAGGTCGTTGGTCGGCTCGTCGAGGATGAGGACGTTGGGCTGGTCGAGCAGGATCAGCAGGAGCTGGAGGCGGCGCTGCTGCCCGCCGGACAGGTCCCGCACCGGGGTGGACAACGCAGCCGTGGCGAAGCCGAGGCGCTCAAGCAGCTGGGCAGGCGTCAGATCCTGCGCCTTTGACCCGGTGCCGAGGGTGTAGCTGGTCCGCAAGGCCCCGAGGATCGCCCGGACAGGCTCGTCGAGATGGTCCTCAAGCTCGCCGAGCCGCTGCGCGAGGGTGGCGATCCTGACCGTCTTGCCGCGTCGGACGGTGCCGGAGCTCGGTTGCACGGCGCCCGCGATCAGGCCGAGCAGCGTGGATTTGCCCGCTCCGTTGACGCCGAGGATGCCGGTCCGCTCGCCGGGAGCGATCCGCCACTCGACATCGCTGAGCACCCGGTTGCCGTCGTAGGCCACCGAGACATCGAGCAGGTCAACGACGTCCTTGCCCAGTCGGGCGACGGCCAGGGACTCCAGCGATACCTTGTCGCGGATCTCCGGCACGTCGGAGATGAGCGAGTTGGCCGCATCGATGCGGAACTTGGGCTTGGAGGTGCGGGCGGGCGCGCCGCGGCGCAGCCAGGCGAGTTCCTTGCGGGCGAGGTTCTGCCGCTTCGCCTCGGAAGAGGCGGCCATCCGGTCACGCTCCACCCGTTGCAGGATGTACGCGGCGTAGCCGCCCTCGAATGGCTCGACGACCCGGTCATGCACCTCCCAGGTGATGGTGCACACCTCGTCGAGGAACCAGCGGTCGTGGGTGACGACCAGGAGCCCGCCCGCGTTGGCGGGCCAGCGCCGCTTGAGGTGTTCGGCGAGCCAGGTGATCGCCTCCACATCCATGTGGTTGGTCGGCTCGTCGAGTACCAGCACCTCCCAGTCCCCGGCGAGCAGCGCGGCCAGCTCGACGCGGCGGCGCTGGCCGCCGCTGAGCGTGGCCACCTGCGCGTCCCACGGCACATCGGCAAGCAGCCCGCGGATCACGTCCCGCGCTCGAGGGTCGCCCGCCCACACGTGCTCAGGGGCGTCGCCGACGACCGCCTGCTCGACCGTGAGCGCGCCGTCAAGGGCGTCGGCCTGGCCGAGCACGCCGACCCGCACCCCACCGCGGACCGTGACCCGCCCCGCATCGGGCTGCAGCCGTCCGGCCAGCATCGCCAGCAGGCTGGACTTGCCGTCGCCGTTCCTGCCCACGATCCCGATCCGGTCACCCTCGTTCAGCCCTAGGGTCACGGAGTCGAAGACGACCTTCGTCGGGAACTCAAGATGAAGGGCCTCAGCCCCAAGAAGATGCGCCATATCACCTTCAAGGCTAGGCCATTTCCCGGTGGCTACTGGTCGGCGGCGTCGAAGGGGGCCAGCAGGGTGCGCAGGAGATCGGCGAGAACCTGGCGCCGATCGGTCGGCAGGCTGGCCAGCAGGGCCTGCTCGCGATCCAGCAGGTCGGTGAAGGCCGCGTCGACCACTTCCCGGCCGCGTTCCGATAGCGTGACGAGGACGCCGCGCCGGTCGTGCGGGTCCGGCTCGCGAAAGACGAGCCCGGACTCCGCCATCCGGTCGATCCTGTTGGTCATGGTGCCTGAGGTGACCAGGGTCGCGCGGAGCAGCGCCCCCGGCGTGAGCTGGAACGGCGGCCCGGCCCGGCGCAGCGCGGAGAGCACGTCGAACTCCCACGACTCGAGGTCGTGCGCCGCGAACGCGCTGCGCCGCGCGATGTCCAGGTGCCGGGCCAGCCGGGAGACCCGGCTCAGCACGTGCAGTGGCTCGACATCGAGGTCCGGGCGCTGGTGACGCCAGGCCGCCGTCAGGTCATCGACCTCATCGCGCAGCGGGGCCGCCGCTCCGGCCGCCGAGGCTGCCGAGTCGGTCTGTTCCTCATCCGCGAGTCGGGCCATGAGCCACAGCATATCTCTTGACGTCGAGATGCTTGATCGGATATGAATACCTCGACATCAAGACTCTTGATATCGCTGGATTATCGTGTCGTCGGAGCATCGTCTCAGCGCGGAGAAGGGATGGCTGACATGTGGGATGCCGGACACTACCTACGGTACGGCGGCGAGCGGTCGCGGCCGTTCTTCGACCTCCTCGCCCAGGTCGCGGCGACCGACCCCGGGTACGTGGCCGATTTGGGCTGCGGTCCGGGCAGTCTCACCACGGCGCTGGCGCGGCGCTGGCCGGGCGCGGCGGTGGTCGGCGTGGACAACTCCCCGGAGATGATCGCGGCCGCGACCGAGGCAGCTGCCTCGGGTGTCGCCAACCTCACGTTCCAGCTCGGGGACGTCTGGGACTGGCGGCAGGCCCGCCCGGTGGACGTGCTCGTCTGCAACGCCGTGCTGCAGTGGGTGCCGGGTCACCAGGATCTCCTGCTTAACTGGGCTGACCTGCTCGCGCCGGGCGGCTGGCTCGCCTTCCAGCTGCCGGGCAACTTCGATCAGCCAAGCCACGCGATCATCTCCGAGCTCGCCCGGTCCCCACGCTGGCGGGCGCCGCTGTCGGCCGCGCAACTGAACCGGCAGGCCGGGGACCCGGCCGACTACGTGGAGCTTCTCGCCCGGCCCGGCTACCGGGTGGACGCCTGGGAGACCAGCTACCTGCACATTCTGCAGGGCCCTGACGCCGTGCTTGAGTGGACCAAGGGCACGACGCTCCGCCCGGTGCTCGCGACCCTGGACTCCGAGCAGGCGGCGGCGTTCGTCGGCGAGTACGCGGAGCGCCTGCGGCAGGTCTACATGCCGCGCTCGTTCGGGACGATCTTCCCCTTCCGGCGCGTGTTCACCGTGGTGAACCGCCTGGCTGCTAGTGTATATGACTATTCCGGTTGAGTTAGTAGAGAATTGGTGCCATGATCGTCTCGTGCAGCCGACGATCATCACTGAGCAGAAGAATCTCACCCCCGGTGAGCTCGCTGCCGAGGTGCGGCGGATGACGGCGACCCCAGCCGAATGGGTGGCTAGGGTGCGGCTTGATCCCGAGGGCCGCTGGTACGAGCGGATACACATGACCGATGACCTTGAGGTGTGGCTGATCAGCTGGCTACCGGGTCAGTCGACCGGGTTCCACGACCACGGCGGGTCGGCCGGCGCGTTCGGCGTGGTGTGGGGAGCGCTTGATGAGTACGTGGCGACTAGCCGCGGAGCCGCCCCGTCGGCAACCCCGGTGACCGCAGGCGACGTGCACGCCTTCGGCCCGCACTACGTGCATGATGTGCGGAACTCGTCGGAAGGCTCTGTTGCGGTCAGCGTGCACGCCTACTCGCCCCCTTTGTCTACCATGACCAGGTACAACTTGCTGGCCGACGGCCTCGCCGTGGCCGGGACGGAGGGAGCCGGTGACTGGTGAGCGGTAGACCCGATTGGGCGCGATCCATCGATGAGATCCTGGTGTCCGCGCGCGGGCGGCTCGCCCGGTTGACTCCTGACCAGGCGTTCGCCGAGTTCTGCGCAGGCGCGACCATGATCGACATCCGGCCTGCCGCGCAGCGGGCCGAGCACGGCGAGATCCCCGGTTCCGTGGTGATCGAGCGGAACCATCTGGAGTGGCGGCTGGATCCGGCGAGCGGTGCCCGGCTGCCGTGGGCTGACGGGTATGACCTGCGGCCGATCGTGATCTGCAACGAGGGCTACACCTCCAGCCTGGCAGCCGCCGCGCTGCAAGACCTGGGTCTGCTGCACGCGACCGACGTGATCGGCGGCTACCAGGCCTGGCAGGCCGCCGGCCTGGCTACCGCCCGTCCGGAGGCGTGCACCGCCGTCCTCGCCCCGGGTGCCGCGCCCGCGTACGCCGTGATCGAGTCCTGCCGCGAGGTCGGTCGCCGCCTGCCTTAGCCCGCCAGCACTGCTCAGCCTGCCAGCTCGCCCGCTGAGGCTGGCCGCTGCGTCGCGCTGTGACCCTTAACTAGGTCTTGGCGTCCAGCTGGGAGAGGCCGTTCCAGGCTAGGTCGATCAGGTGCGCGGCGACCTCCTCGACCCTGGGCTTTCTGGCGTCCAGCCACCACTGGCCGGTGAAGGCGACCATCCCGACCATCATCTGCGAGTACATGGGGGCCAGCTTCGGGTCCCGGCCACGGGACTTGAGGAAGTCGGCCATGATGTATTCCACCTGGCCCGCGATGTCGGCCAGCAGCGTGCCGTACGTGCCGCCGCCCGCGCCCGGGCTTGAATCCCTGACCAGGATCCGGAAGCCGTCGGCGTTCTCCTCGATGTACCGCAGTAGCGAGACGGCGGCCGCCTCGAACTTGACCTTCGTGTGGGTGCCCTCGAACAGCATGGCGGTCGTCGTCGTCAGCCGCTCGACCTCGCGGTCTACGACGACGGCGTAGAGGCCTTCCTTGCCGCCGAAGTGCTCGTAGACCACCGGCTTGGAGACGCCAGCCTGGGCGGCGATCTCCTCGATCGAGGTACCGTCGAATCCCCGCTCGGCGAACAGCCGCCTGCCGATGTCAAGCAGTTGCTGCCGGCGCTCCTGGCCAGTCATCCGCTTTCGGCTAGTTCTAGGGGGTTGGCCGGTCACCAAAACATCATGGCCGTTATGCCGCCGCCCTGTCAGCTTGGTCCGCCGCCTTAACAGCCTTTTCGTTACGCTTCGTCATCCCGCTCAGGCTGCGTGTCGCGTCGCCCGCGCGCTTGGCGTTCAGCCGAGCCTCGTCCGGCCAGCGCACGTCGTAGGCCCAGCCCAGCTTCTCGAACCATTGGATCACCCGGGCGGACTGGTCGATCTGCCCCTTGAGCGCGCCGTGGCGGGCGCAGGTCGGGTCGGCGTGGTGCAGGTTGTGCCAGGACTCGCCGAAGGAAGCAATGGCCAGCCAGGAGACGTTCACCGACCGGTCGCGGGACTGCCAGTCGGTGTTGCCCCAGGTGTGGCAGATCGAGTTGGTCGCCCAGGTCACGTGGTGCAGCAGCGTGATGCGGACCAGGCTGGCCCAGAAGAACGCCTCGATCGCACCATGCCAGGAGAAGATTCCGTTGGAAGTCCAGAAGCCACCGATCACGGCAGGAGCCACGAGCGTGAACGCGACGATGCCGGGGAACCAGGCATCTACCTTGCGGATCTTCCGGTCGGCGAGCAGGTCGGGGGCGAACTTCTCCTGCGAGGTCTGGTTGGGGTCGAACAGCCACATGACGTGCGCCCAAAGCAGGCCCTTGGCCAGGGCCTTCGCGTCATTGCCGTACTTCCAGGGCGAGTGCGGGTCGCCCTCCTTGTCGCTGTACTTGTGGTGCCGCCGGTGGTCGGCGACCCAGGTGACGACCGGGCCCTCCAGCGCGAGGCTGCCCGCGATCGCCATTGCGACCCGAAGGCCGGTCTTGGCCTTGAACGAGCTGTGGGTGAAGTACCGGTGGTAGCCGACGGTGATGCCAAGCCCGGAGACCCAGTAGAAGACCGCCGCGATCACGACATCGTGCCAGTTCAGGCCCCAGCCCCAGGCGAACGGGATCGCGGCGGCCAGTGCCAGCATGGGCACGAAGACGAAAATGCCGACAAGGAGCTGCTGCGCCCGGCTCATTGGCTCCTCGTCGATCTCTGGGGTGGCTCTGCGCAGGATCGGCGCGGCGCTCGGATCGAGCGAGAGCGCGGTGTCGTCGCCCAATGTGAGAGTGCCGGTGGTCTCGCGTGCGTCCGAAGTCCTTGCCATGTTCTCCCCATGGGATAGAGCGCTCGCAGGCGGCTGCCTTGTACGCTTACGTAACCGTAGCCTACGACACCGTAGGTTGTGCAAGAGTCCAAGGTGAATTCTTTCAAACCCCCAGGTAAACGGCCTGTCAACGCGGGAGTGGCTGGGCAGGCAAGCGCCCCGTCCAGGCCGAGAGGGCCGGACAGCCGAGGATCGCCGCTGTAGTCACGTACCGCCTGAGACGGCTGGTGAACCTGCGGAGTCCGGTCTACGCGCCCCTGCTCTACGCGCCCCTGCTCTACGCGCCCCTGCTCTACGCGCCCCTGCTCTACGCGCCCCTGCGCGGGCGCGCCGCTGAAGCATCATTCCCGGTACAGTTATCGGCAGCGATCCCGGATCGTCTAGCCGGCAGGACAAGCGGTTTTGGTCCGCTCAACGAGGGTTCGAATCCTTCTCCGGGAGCTGCGATCCGCGCCTGTGGATAACCTGTGCGCAACTTGTTGCGGAGATGTGGATATGGCGGTCTCCTCAGGGGATTCTGCGGTGGACTACCTGGCGGCGCTGTGGACAACCGGTTGTGACGCATGCCAGCCAAGGGATCGGGTACTCTTGTCTCGTCTTACGTGGCGGAGTAGCTCAGCCAGGCAGAGCAAGCGGCTCATAATCGCTGTGTCACCGGTTCAAGTCCGGTCTCCGCTACCGGGTGGGTTTGTGTTGTCAAGCGCCTTCGGCGCTTTTCCATCGACCTCGCAGTATCTACCCGGGGGGCGACCCCCGGACCCCCGATGCGGGCTTCGCCCGCGACGGGATGCCCGTTAGTTCCCGGTGCGGGCTGTCGCCCGCGACGGTACTTATCGGTTCGGGCTTGCGCCCGCGCTGAGGCTTGGTCGGGCGGGAACATTGGTTCCGTCCGGTATGTTTGACTGACGACTTTCCTCGTGTAGACCAGATTTTCTCGTGTAGAAAGGCACTCCCTGTGGCTGCCACCGATGTCCGGCCGAAGATCACGCTGGCTTGCCAGGAGTGCAAGCACCGCAACTACATCACCAAGAAGAACCGGCGCAACGACCCGGACCGTCTTGAGCTGAAGAAGTTCTGCCCGAACTGCCGCTGCCACACCGCGCACCGCGAGACGCGCTAGTCCAGGCGCGGTCCCCAGGCGTGGCGCTGAACCCCGACTACGTCGGCCGGGTCTTCGGCCCTGGCGAGCCTTACGAGGTCAGCCGGGTCAAGATCGCCGACTTCGCCGACGCGATCGGCGAGCCGAGCGAGCTCTGTCGCGACCGGGAAGCCGCCATCAAGGCCGGTTACCCGGATGTGATAGCGCCGCCTACCTTCGTGATCGCCCTGAGCATGGCCTCCGCCGCCAAGGTGAACGAGGATCCGGGCCTCGGGCTCGACTACTCGATGGTCGTGCACGGCGAGCAGAGCTTTGAGCACACTCGCCCGCTGCACGCGGGGGATGTCGTGGTGGCGACGACCACCGTCGAGTCGATCAAGGCTCTCGGCGCCATGTCGATGCTGACGACGTCCACTGACGTCTCCACCATCGACGGTGAGCACGTGTGCACGGCCAAGTCCACCCTCGTCGAACGCGGGGCGAACTGATGACCGTCACCTACTCCGGCGTCGAGCCGGGCACCGAGATCGAGCCACGAAAGTACCGCGTCACCCGGCTTGACCTGGTCAAGTACTGCGGTGCCTCCGGCGACTTCAACGCCATCCACTGGAACGAGCGGGTCGCGCGCGCGGTCGGCCTGCCGAACGTCATCGCGCACGGCATGTACACGATGGCGCAGGCCGGCAAGTTCGTCACCGAATGGGTCGGCGATCCCGGCGCGGTCACCGATTTCGGCGTCCGCTTCTCCGCCATGGTCGCGGTCCCGGACGACGATGAGGGCGCGATCATCGAGGTCAGCGGCAAGGTCCTGGCGAAGCTCGCGGACAACAAGGTAACCATCGACATCGTGACCAAGGCCGGCGGGGCGAAGGTGCTGACCCGCGCCCGCGCCACCGTCTGTCTTCCGTGACCCGGGCGACCCCGGCGCTCGCCGACTACACCACGCTCGGCCTCGGCGGCCCGGCGAGGTCCCTGGTGACGGCGGATGCCGAGAAGGACCTGATCGAGGCCGTCCGGGCAGCCGACGCCGGCGCCGACCCGCTGCTGCTCATCGGCGGCGGCTCCAACCTGGTCATCTCCGACGCGGGCTTTCCCGGCACGGTCATCCACGTGAACACCCGAGGCGTTGGCTACGCCGATGCCGGTCACGGCGCGATCGACGTGACGGTGGCGGCAGGCGAGGACTGGGACGGCGTCGTAGCGGCCACGGCCGCCGAGGGACTGGTCGGCCTTGAGTCCCTGTCCGGCATCCCCGGCCGCGCGGGCGCGTCACCGATCCAGAACGTAGGCGCCTATGGCCGCGAGGTGGCCGAGGTCATAACCCGGGTGCGGGTGTACGACCGCCAGAAAGACCAAATTCTGGTCCTTGGGAACGAGGAGTGTTCCTTCGCCTACCGCACGAGCCTCTTCAAGTCCGCCATGCCGCGCTACGTGGTGCTTGACGCGACGTTCCGGCTAGCCCGGCAGGCGCTGTCACTGCCGGTGAGGTACGCCGAGCTCGCGGCCGAGCTCGGCGTGGCCCTAGGGGAGGGCGCCGGGGTGGGCGAGGTCCGCTCCGCCGTGCTCAAGATCCGCGCCCGCAAGGGCATGGTCCTCAACCCCGGCGACCCGGACACCCGCAGCGCCGGCTCGTTCTTCACCAACCCGGTGATCCCGTTCGAGGAGCTAGCCGCGGTGGAGACCGCAGCGGCCGCCCGCGCGGCTGGCCCGGTGCCCCGGTACGAGGCGGGGGACGGGCTCGTGAAGGTACCGGCGGCCTGGCTCATCGAGCACGCCGGCTTCGCCAAGGGCTACGGCGCCCCCGCCCCGGCGCGCGTCTCCTCCAAGCACACCCTCGCCCTCATCAACACCGGCAGCGCGACCACGGCCGACCTCGTGGCCCTGGCTCGCGAGATAGTCTCCGGCGTCCACGCCGCCTATGGCGTCACCCTGACCCCGGAACCAACCCTCGTCGGCATCACCCTCTAGCGCCCATCGCGGCCTCACCTCTATCAGTTCTGACCACACGATCCATCTTCCTATCACTTTTTGCTGGACAAATCGTCTCAAAACGGACGTGAAAATGGTCAGAACTGATAGGAAGGCGAAAAAAATGGTCAGAACTGATAGGAAGCTGGCCTCTAGGTATCCCGCGGAGTTCAGGCGGGCGTTAGCCAAGCGTCGATGGCGGTTAGCAGGCGGGCGCGCGTGTCGGGTGGGGCGGCGGAGGATCGAACGGATTGGCGCGCCAGCTCCGCTAGCTCGGGCGGGGTGAAGGCGTGCACGTCGCGGGCGATCTCGTACTGCTTCACCAGGCGACGGCCGAAGAGCACGGGGTCGTCGGCGCCGAGCGCGATGGGCACGCCCGCCTCGAACAGGGTGCGAACCGGGACCGATCCCGGATCGGGGGCGACGCCGAGCGCCACGTTGGAGGAGGGGCAGACTTCGCAGGCGATGCCCCCGGCGGCCAGGCGCTCAAGCAGTCGCGGGTCTTCGACCGAACGAACGCCGTGCCCGAGACGGTCGGCGTGCAGCAGGTCGAGGGCGGCCACCACACTCGGCGGGCCGACCAGTTCGCCGGCGTGCGGGGCCAGCAGCAGGCCCGCCCGCTCGGCGATGCGGAAGGCCGGCGCGAACTCCGCGGCCGGCCCACGCCGCTCGTCGTTGGAGAGCCCGAATCCGACAACGCCCTGGCCTGCGAACTGCGCGGCCAGCCTGGCGATCATCCTCGCATCCATCGGATGCCTGGTCCTGTTGGCCGCGATGATGATCCCGATCCCGATGTCGGCCGACCGTTCGGCCTTCTTGGCCGCGTCAATCAGCAACTCGGTGAACGCGGTGATCCCGCCGTACATGGTCGCGAACCCGGACGGGTCGGCCTGAAGCTCGAGCCATCCCGAGCCCTCCGACCGCTCATCCTCGGCGATCTCCCGCACCAGCCGGTACAGGTCGTCCGGGGTGCGCAACACGGACCGCGCCACGTCATACAGGCGCTGGAACCGGAACCACCCGCGCTCATCAGCGGTAGACAGCTGAGGCGGCCACTCCTCCGTCAGCGCCGGAGGCAGGACTATTCCATGCCCCCGAGCAAGCTCGACCATCGTCGAGTGGCGCATAGCGCCAGTCAGATGCAGGTGCAGATGAGCTTTGGGCAGAGCCGTCAGATCGTGCCGCATTCTCAATTATCCCCGATGCGCGCTCCTGCCCGCGGCCGCTTGCCCCACGCGGGCCCAGTTTGGCCGAGCGCAAGCCCGCTGCGGACTGCATGCGCTAGCTCCGGGTCTGGTCTGGGTCTGGACTTTGGGCCTTCGGCTTTCGGCTTTCGGCTTTGGACTTTGACTTTCCGTGAGCCCGGTCTGGATGAGAAGCGGGGCGGAAGGGGTGCGCCCCGCGCGCGTTCGGTCCCCCGGTCGGGTTTCACCGGGGGCCGACTGCGCGCGGAAGCACCCCTCCGCCCCGCGACCACGCTCCAGCGAACTGCGCGTCAGCCCGAACTGCGCGTCAGCCCGAACGTGCGTCAGCCGAGCGCTGCACTGCGCGTCAGCCCGAACTGCGCGTCAGCCCGAACTACCTAGCCTCAGACAACAGCTTCCCGATGCGGCTGACGCCCTCTTCCAGATCGGCGTCGCTCATGGCGTAGGAGAGCCGGAAATACCCGTTGGTGCCGAATGCCTCGCCCGGTACCACTGCGACCTCGGCCTCCTCGAGAATGAGGGCGGCCAACTCGGCGGAGGTCTGCGGGCGCCTGCCGCGGATCTCCTTGCCGAGCACGCCCTTCACGCTCGGGTAGGCGTAGAACGCGCCGAGGGGCTCGGGGCACTGCACCCCGGGGATGTCGTTAAGCATCCGGACGATCGTCTTGCGCCGCCGGTCGAAGGCCATGCGCATGGCCGCCACCGCGGACAGGTCGCCGGAGACCGCGGCGAGGGCGGCGATCTGGGACACGTTCGCCACATTCGAGGTCGCGTGCGACTGGTAGTTGGCCGCGGCCTTGATCACGTCCTTCGGGCCGATCATCCAGCCCACCCGCCAGCCGGTCATCGCGTACGTCTTGGCCACGCCGTTCAGCACCACGCAGTGACCGTCGATCTGCGGCGCCTCGACCGCGATCGAGGAGAACTTCGCGTCGCCGTAGACGAGGTGCTCGTAGATCTCGTCGGTAACCACCCAGATGCCCTTGGCGGCGGCCCACTCGCCGATCGCCTTCACCTGCTCGGGCGGGTAGACCGCGCCCGTCGGGTTGGACGGGGAGACGAACACGAGCAGCTTCGTCCGGTCGGTGCAGGCCGCGTCGAGCTGCTGGACGGAGGCCAGGTAACCGGTCGACTCGTCGGTCGGCACCACCACGGTCTTGCCGCCGGCGAGCGCGATCGCCTCCGGATAGGTGGTCCAGTACGGGGCGGGCAGCAGCGCCTCGTCACCGGGATCGAGCAGGGTGGCGAACGTCTGGTACACCGCCTGCTTGCCGCCGTTGGTGACGAGCACCTGGTCGGCGGTCACCTGGTAACCGGAGTCGCGGGCGGTCTTGGCCGCGATCGCGGACCGGAGCTCGGGCAGGCCGGCGGCCGGGGTGTACTTGTGCATCTTCGGGTCGGCGGCAGCCCGCTGCGCGGCTTCGACGATGTAGTCGGGGGTGGGGAAGTCGGGCTCGCCGGCGCCGAACCCGATGACCGGCCGGCCGGCCGCCTTCAGCGCCTTGGCTTTCGCATCTACGGCCAGGGTCGCGGATTCGGAGATGGCGGACACCCTGGCCGATATTCTCGTGGTTGGCATGCTTCCATGGTGGCACTGCCTGCACGTCGACCACCAACCGGTTTGCCGTTAGAGGGTTTGGTTCGACGTGGAGGGTTCGTTCGGCATACACTCTGGTAGTTGCAACCGTAGGGCAGTAGCTCAATTGGTAGAGTCCCGGTCTCCAAAACCGGCGGTTGGGGGTTCGAGTCCCTCCTGCCCTGCAAGTGCGGATCGGCTGGACCCGCCCGGGTCCTGCTGGCCGCGCGTGGTAATCCGTTTAGCTCTGCACTAGGTGAGGACATGGCGACCCAGACACGAGACCGAAGCGGGTCAGGGGCTGCCGCTAAGCGGGACCGGACCACGCCAGCGTTGTTCACCCGGCAGGTGGCGTTGGAGCTCCGGAAGGTGATTTGGCCGACTCGTAAAGAGCTCAGCACCTACACGGCGGTCGCGCTCTCGTTCATCATCTTCATGGTCATCATCGTCACGAGCCTGGACTACGGGTTCACCAAGCTGGTGTTCTGGTTCTTCCGCTGACGGGTGATCAGGGATCACCCGTAAGTCGCGTCACGTCTACCTAGCGTGGCACGATGATCACGGGGGCTTCACAAAGCTTCTGCCGAGCGTCTCTGGCCGTCCGATAGACTTGCCTTTCATCGGACAGGTCCACGGGGGGACGGGGGCCGGGGGGTATGGGGGGCCGAAGCCCCTATGCGGGAAAGTCCGCCCCCGGGAGATAACAGCCCCAAGCGAGTAGACCGAGAGAGTGAGTGACCGTGTCCGAGTCCCAACTGCACAGCGATGTTGACGCGGCGACCGGCGCAGTGGATGGGGAGGCAGCCGACGTGATCGACGAGACTTCCGGGTTCGCTGACGAGCCCGCCGACGGCGAGGCCGCCACTGAGGAAGCTGGCGCCGAGTCGACGACGCCGGCGCCTGCCGAGGATGACGTCCTTGCTGAGTTCATGCGCGAGATGCGGATGCAGCCCGGTGACTGGTACGTGATCCACTCCTACGCCGGCTACGAGAACCGGGTGAAGACGAACCTGGAGAGCCGTATCGGGTCGCTCAACATGGAGGATTACATCTTCCAGATCGAGGTTCCCACCCATCTGGTGACCGAGATCAAGAGCGGCAAGAAGCAGGTCGTCAACGAGAAGGTGCTGCCGGGTTACATCCTGGTCCGGATGGACCTGACCGACGAGTCCTGGGCCGTGGTCAGGAACACCCCGGGAGTGACCGGCTTCGTCGGGCTGTCAAGCAAGCCCTCGCCGCTGCCGCTCGGCGAGGTGGCGTCGCTGCTCGCTCCGCCCCCGGCAGAGGGGTCCCCGGCAGCCCAGGCGGCTGCCGCCAAGAAGACGTCCCCGGAATACGAAGTCGGCGAGTCGGTTACCGTTATGGACGGACCGTTCGCGACGCTTCCGGCGACCGTGAACGAGGTCAACTCGGTCACGCAGAAGCTCAAGGTGCTCGTGTCGATCTTCGGCCGCGAGACGCCTGTCGAGCTTTCGTTCGACCAGGTGTCGAAGCTCTGAATCGGGCCCCGGACCCCCGGGTCCGGGCCAGGGGGAATGGGGGGCGGGAAGCCCCCCATGCAGAAAAAAGGAGAGGATCCCACCGCAATGCCGCCAAGAAAGAAGCTCAAGGCCGTCGTCAAGGTGCAACTGCCCGCAGGCGCGGCCACCCCGGCCCCGCCCGTTGGTACCGCACTCGGCCCGCACGGCGTCAACATCATGGACTTCGTGAAGCAGTACAACGCTGCGACCGAATCCCAGCGAGGCAACATCATCCCGGTCGAGATCACGATCTTCGAAGACCGGTCGTTCACGTTCATCACCAAGACGCCGCCGGCGCCCGAGCTGATCAAGAAGGCGGCCGGGGTCGACAAGGGCAGCAAGGAGCCGCACAGGACCAAGGTCGGCTCGCTGACCGCGGCCCAGGTCCGGCAGATCGCCGAGACCAAGATGCCCGACCTGAACGCCACCACGATCGAGGCCGCCGAGAAGACCATCGCCGGCACCGCACGCTCGATGGGCATCAAGGTCGAAGGCTGAGGCATCAGCTAGACTCCTCCGCCGGACTAGGCAATCGCAATAGTGGCAGGGCCCTCGCGCTGGGTCCAGACGACCACGAACTCCACTCCAAGGAGACACACATGAAGCGCAGCAAGGCGTACCAAAACGCCGACACCAAGATCGACCACGAGAAGCTGTACAGCCCGGTCGAAGCCGTGGACCTCGCCAAGGCGACCCAGGTGACCAAGTTCGACCCGACCGTCGAGGTGAACCTCCGGCTCGGCGTCGACCCCCGCAAGCAGGACCAGATGGTCCGCGGCACCGTCAACCTGCCGAACGGCACCGGCAAGACTGCCCGCGTGCTCGTCTTCGCCACCGGCGACCGGGCCGAGGCCGCCAAGGCAGCCGGGGCCGACTACGTGGGCTCCGACGACCTGATCGAGCGGATCCAGGGCGGCTTCCTCGACTTCGATGCCGTGGTCGCGACCCCGGACCTGATGGGCAAGGTCGGTCGGCTCGGCCGCGTGCTCGGCCCGCGTGGGCTCATGCCGAACCCCAAGACCGGCACCGTCACGCCCGACGTGGCGAAGGCAGTCGAAGACATCAAGGGCGGCAAGATCGAGTTCCGCGTCGACCGGCACGGGAACCTCCACTTCATCATCGGCAAGGCCTCCTTCGACAAGAAGGCGCTGCTCGAGAACTACGCGGCCGCGATCGACGAGGTGGTCCGGCTCAAGCCGGCCGCCGCCAAGGGCCGCTACCTGAGGAAGATCACCTTCACCACGACGATGGCCCCGGGTATCCCGGTCGACCCGGCCAAGACCCGCGGCTTCTTCGACGAAGAGGGCGCGCCGGCCGCGTAAGGCCGAGCTCGTCACGCGCCCGCAGGTGGTCACGCCTGCGGGCGCGTTCGCTTTTATCCCGAACGGTCCGCGGGTTCCCCTGGTTCGTCGAGCTGGTCGAGCATCGCGCAGACGCGTCGCCCGCTCGTCCGCTTGGACGCTTAAGTATTGACAGCACTAATCAGTGCGAGAAGTATTGTAGCCTGGGGCTACCGAAGACCGCTGGATGCCGCCTCGCAAGAGTCGGCCGAAGGTTCCGTATGGACATCCCGCGCAGGTGACCGTGAGCTCTGACCGCTGACAGCCGAGGCCCTCGATTGGCCCGCTGATCGCAGTCTTCGCCCCGTGCGCCTGGCGCCGGGGCGTTCGTCGTCTTCGGGACCCCATGTATTAGGGACATTGTGCAGGGACGACATACGGGAAGGAGGCTCATGGCAAACGCCGAGAAGACGGCCGTGATCGAGGACCTGGCCGGCAAGTTCCGGGATTCGAGCGGCGCGGTGCTCACCGAGTATCGCGGTCTGACCGTCGCCCAATTGCGCGAACTGCGCGGCAGCCTCAGGGGCAACGCGACGTTCACCGTCACCAAGAACACGCTCGCCAAGGTCGCGGCAAATCAAGCGGGCCTGGGCGACCAGGTCGACTCGATGCTGTCCGGGCCGTCCGCGATCGCGTTCGTGGATGGGGATGTCGCGCAGGCCGCCAAGGGCCTGCTCGACTTCGCCAAGGGGAACCCGCTGCTCGTGATCAAGGGCGGCGTGCTCGACGGCAAGACCCTCACCGCGGCGGAGGTTGGCAAGCTCGCCGACCTTGAGCCGCGCGAGGTGCTGCTGGCCAAGCTGGCCGGCGCCATGAAGGCGTCGATGGCCGGCGCGGCGGCGACGTTCAACGCGCTTCCGACGCAGATGGCGCTGCTCGCCGACGCGCTGCGCGCCAAGCTCGAGGCCGGCAGCCCGGCAGACACAGTGGCCGAGGCACCCGAGGCCGCACCGGCGGCAGCGGACACCGAGACAGACACCCAGGACTAAAGGGAAAGAAGGGAAACGATCATGGCGAAGCTCAGCAGCGCTGATCTGCTCGACGCGTTCAAGGAGATGACCCTCCTTGAGCTGTCCGAGTTCGTGAAGTCTTTCGAGGAGACCTTCGACGTCAAGGCGGCGGCCCCGGTCGCGGTCGCGGCGGCTGGCGGACCTGCTGCCCCGGCGGCGGAAGAGGCCGAGGAGCAGGACGAGTTCGACGTCATCCTCGAGGCCGCTGGTGACAAGAAGATCCAGGTCATCAAGGAGGTGCGCTCGCTCACCAGCCTTGGGCTCAAGGAGGCCAAGGACCTGGTCGACGGCGCGCCCAAGACCGTGCTTGAGAAGGTCACCAAGGAGGCCGCGGAGAAGGGCAAGGCTGCCCTCGAGGGCGCCGGCGCCACCGTCACGGTCAAGTAGTTCCGGAGCGCTCTAGCTTCGAACTGCGCCGCAGAACGCCGCCCGGGAGTCCCCGGGCGGCGTTTCTTGCTACCAGCGGGAATACGAACCATACCCAGCAGCGTTAAACTCTACACATCGTCACGCGTGTGGTATCCATCACGCGACTTACCAGTTCAAACCGGCCAGTTTCTGCTTGACGTTTGGTCTCCGACAGGGGATGCTGCGAAGCAAGGTGATCCGCATACAGGCGTACCGTTGACAAGCAGTGCAGTCTCTGGCTACACTGACTATTTGCGCTGCACTCTAACGTCACCGGTACCTTTTCCGCCTCTGTGGAGTATTTGCCGGGGGGCGTTTGTCGTGCGTGCGATGATAGTTCCGCGACAAGTTCGGAAGGACCCCTGTTGGCAGCATCGCGCAGCGCCTCCGCCACGAATCTAGGTCCCCACCGCGTGTCCTTCGCGCGGATCAACGAGCCTCTGAAGGTTCCCGATCTGCTGGCCTTGCAGACCGACTCGTTCGACTGGCTGCTCGGTAACGACAAGTGGAAGGCGCGTATCCAGGCCGCCAAGGAGGCGGGACGCACCGACATCGCTGAGCAGTCCGGCCTCGAAGAGATCTTCGAGGAGATTAGCCCGATCGAGGACTTTTCCGGCACGATGTCTCTGTCGTTCCGCGACCACCGGTTCGAGCCACCAAAGTACTCCGACGAGGAGTGCAAGGACAAGGACATGACGTACTCCGCCCCGATGTTCGTGACGGCGGAGTTCATCAACAACACGACCGGTGAGATCAAGAGCCAGACCGTGTTCATGGGTGATTTCCCGCTCATGTCCCGCAAGGGCACGTTCATCATCAACGGCACCGAGCGTGTGGTGGTCAGCCAGCTCGTTCGGTCGCCTGGCGTTTACTTCGACCGGCAGGTCGACAAGACAAGCGACAAGGACATCTACGCCTGCAAGGTGATCCCCGGCAGGGGTGCGTGGCTCGAGTTCGAGATCGACAAGCGTGACAGCGTCGGCGTTCGCATCGACCGCAAGCGCAAGCAGTCCGTCACGGTGCTGCTGAAGGCCCTCGGCTGGGATGACGCGCGGATCCTCGAGCGCTTCGGCGACTACGAGTCCATGCGCACCACGCTGGAGAAGGACCACACCGCCGGTCAGGACGACGCGCTGCTCGACATCTACCGCAAGCTGCGGCCGGGCGAGCCGCCGACGCGCGAGTCGGCTCAGGCCCTGCTCGACAACCTGTACTTCAACCCGAAGCGGTACGACCTCGCCAAGGTCGGCCGGTACAAGGTCAACCGCAAGCTTGGCCTTGACTCGCCGATCCGCCAGGGCACGCTAACCGAGGATGACATCGTCTCGACGATCGAGTACCTGGTCAAGCTGCACGCGGGCGAGGAGGAGATGACTCGCGGCGACCGGTCCATCGTGATCGAGACGGACGACATCGACCACTTCGGCAACCGGCGGCTGCGGACCGTCGGCGAGCTGATCCAGAACCAGGTCAGGCTCGGCCTGGCCCGGATGGAGCGCGTGGTCCGCGAGCGGATGACGACCCAGGACGTCGAGGCGATCACGCCGCAGACCCTGATCAACATCCGCCCGGTGGTGGCGTCGATCAAGGAGTTCTTCGGCACCAGCCAGCTCTCGCAGTTCATGGACCAGACCAACCCGCTGGCCGGGCTCACCCACAAGCGCCGCCTGTCCGCGCTTGGCCCGGGTGGCCTCTCCCGCGAGCGGGCGGGGTTCGAGGTCCGTGACGTGCACCCGAGCCACTACGGCCGGATGTGCCCGATCGAGACGCCCGAAGGCCCGAACATCGGCCTGATCGGCTCGCTCGCAAGCTATGCGCGGGTGAACCCGTTCGGCTTCGTGGAGACGCCGTACCGCAAGGTGGTGGAGGGCCAGGTCACCGACCAGATCGACTACCTGACCGCCGACGAGGAAGACCGGCACGTTATCGCCCAGGCGAACACGCCGATCAAGGCCGACGGCTCTTTCGCGACCAACCGGGTGCTGGTCAGGCGCAAGGGCGGCGAGGTCGACCAGATCCCGCCGGACGAGGTCGACTACATCGACGTGTCGGCTCGGCAGATGGTGTCCGTGGCCACCGCGATGATCCCGTTCCTCGAGCACGACGACGCCAACCGCGCGCTCATGGGGTCCAACATGCAGCGGCAGTCAGTGCCGCTGCTGAGGTCCGAGGCACCGCTCGTCGGCACCGGCATGGAGTACCGCGCGGCGACCGACGCCGGCGACGTGATCCTGGCCGAGAAGTCCGGCGTGGTCGAGGAGTCCTGCGCGGATTACGTCACCGTGATGAACGACGACGGAACCCGCACCACGTACCACATCCAGAAGTTCCGCCGCTCGAACCAGGGCACCTGCTTCAATCAGAAGCCCATCGTGGAAGAGGGCAAGCGGGTTGAGGAGCGCGAGGTCCTCGCCGACGGTCCTTGCACCGACACCGGTGAGATGGCTCTTGGCAAGAACCTGCTGGTGGCGTTCATGCCGTGGGAGGGCCACAACTACGAGGACGCGATCATCCTCTCGCAGCGCCTGGTCCAGGACGACGTGCTCAGCTCCATCCACATCGAGGAGCATGAGGTCGACGCCCGGGACACCAAGCTCGGCCCCGAGGAGATCACTCGGGACATCCCGAACGTCTCCGACGAGGTGCTCGCCGACCTTGACGAGCGCGGCATCATCCGGATCGGCGCCGAGGTGGTCAACGGCGACATCCTGGTAGGCAAGGTCACGCCCAAGGGCGAGACCGAGCTCACCCCTGAGGAGCGACTGCTGCGCGCGATCTTCGGCGAGAAGGCGCGCGAGGTACGTGACACGTCACTCAAGGTGCCGCACGGCGAAGAGGGCAAGGTCATCGGCGTCCGCGTGTTCACCCGCGAGGACGGCGACGAACTCCCGCCGGGCGTCAACCAGCTCGTCCGGGTGTACGTGGCGCAGAAGCGGAAGATCACCGACGGCGACAAGCTGGCCGGGCGGCACGGCAACAAGGGTGTCATCTCCAAGATCCTGCCGGTTGAGGACATGCCGTTCCTCGCCGACGGGACCCCGGTGGACATCGTGCTCAACCCGCTGGGCGTCCCCGGCCGAATGAACGTCGGCCAGGTTCTCGAGACCCACCTCGGCTGGGTGGCCAAGACTGGCTGGCAGGTCGCGGGCGACGACGAGGAGTGGAAGGACCGGCTGCGCGCCATCGGCGCGGACAGCAGCGTCCCGAACACCAACGTCGCAACCCCGGTCTTCGACGGCGCGCACGAGGAGGAGATCACCGGCCTGCTCGGCTCCACCCTGCCGAACAGGGACGGCGACCAGATGATCGGCCCGAGTGGTAAGACGCGGCTGTTCGACGGCCGCACTGGCGAGCCGTTCAAGGAGCCGGTCGCGGTCGGCTACATCTACATCCTCAAGCTGCTGCACCTGGTGGACGACAAGATCCACGCCAGGTCGACCGGCCCGTACTCGATGATCACCCAGCAGCCGCTCGGTGGTAAGGCGCAGTTCGGCGGGCAGCGGTTCGGTGAGATGGAGGTGTGGGCCCTTGAGGCATACGGCGCCGCCTACGCCCTGCAGGAGCTGCTCACGATCAAGTCCGACGACGTGCTCGGCCGGGTGAAGGTCTACGAGGCCATCGTCAAGGGCGAGAACGTCCCTGAGCCCGGCATCCCCGAGTCCTTCAAGGTGCTCATCAAGGAGATGCAGTCGCTCTGTCTCAACGTCGAGGTGCTGTCTAGCGACGGCGCCGCGATCGAGATGCGCGACACCGACGAGGATGTCTTCCGCGCTGCGGAGGAACTCGGCATCGACCTGTCCCGGCGTGAGCCGAGCAGTGTCGAAGAGGTCTGACCCATCGAAGGGGGAACTTACACAGTGCTAGACGTCAATTACTTCGACGACCTTCGCATCGGGTTGGCCACGGCTGAGGACATCAGGCAGTGGTCTCACGGCGAGGTCAAGAAGCCGGAGACGATTAACTACCGCACGCTCAAGCCGGAGAAGGACGGGCTCTTCTGCGAGAAGATCTTCGGTCCGACCCGGGACTGGGAGTGCTACTGCGGCAAGTACAAGCGCGTCCGGTTCAAGGGCATCATCTGCGAGCGGTGTGGTGTCGAGGTCACTCGCGCCAAGGTGCGCCGCGAGCGGATGGGCCACATCGAGCTGGCCGCGCCGGTCACGCACATCTGGTACTTCAAGGGTGTGCCGAGCCGTCTCGGTTACCTGCTCGACCTGGCGCCGAAGGACCTGGAGAAGGTCATCTACTTCGCCGCCTACATGATCACCTACGTGGACGACGAGGCCAGGCAGCGCGATCTGCCCTCCCTTGAGGCACGGATCACGGTCGAGCGGACCCAGCTCGAGCAGCGCCGGGACAACGACATCGAGACCCGGCAGAAGAAGCTCGAGGCCGACCTCGGCGAGCTCGAGGCCGCCGGCGCCAAGGGCGACGCGCGCCGCAAGGTGCGCGAGTCCGCGGACCGCGAGATGAAGCAGATCCGCGACCGCGCGGCCAAGGAGATCGACCGGATCGACGAGGTCTGGTCGCGGTTCAAGGGTCTGAAGGTTCAGGACCTGGAGGGCGACGAGCTTCTCTACCGCGAGATGAGGGACCGGTTCGGCCGGTACTTCCGCGGTGGCATGGGCGCGCAGGCCATTCAGGACCGGCTCGCGACCTTCGACCTCGACGCCGAGGCGCAGGACCTGCGGGAGATCATCCGCTCCGGCAAGGGCCAGAAGAAGGCCCGTGCCCTCAAGCGGCTCAAGGTCGTCTCCGCGTTCCTGAACACCACCAACTCCCCGATGGGCATGGTGCTCGACTGCATCCCGGTGATCCCGCCGGACCTGCGGCCGATGGTCCAGCTCGACGGTGGCCGGTTCGCCACTTCCGACCTGAACGACCTGTACCGCCGGGTCATCAACCGGAACAACCGGCTGAAGCGGCTGCTCGACCTTGGCGCGCCCGAGATCATCGTGAACAACGAGAAGCGGATGCTCCAGGAGGCCGTCGACAGCCTGTTCGACAACGGCCGCCGCGGCCGCCCGGTCACCGGACCTGGCAACCGCCCGCTCAAGTCGCTGTCCGACATGCTCAAGGGCAAGCAGGGCCGGTTCCGCCAGAACCTGCTGGGCAAGCGCGTCGACTACTCGGGCCGTTCCGTCATCGTCGTCGGCCCGCAGCTCAAGCTGCACCAGTGCGGTCTGCCCAAGCAGATGGCGCTCGAGCTGTTCAAGCCGTTCGTCATGAAGCGCCTCGTCGACCTGAACCACGCGCAGAACATCAAGTCCGCCAAGCGGATGGTGGAGCGCGCGAAGCCGGTCGTCTGGGACGTGCTCGAAGAGGTCATCACCGAGCACCCGGTGCTGCTCAACCGGGCGCCGACGCTGCACCGCCTCGGGATCCAGGCCTTCGAGCCGCAGCTGGTCGAGGGCAAGGCGATCCAGATCCACCCGCTCGTCTGCACCGCGTTCAACGCGGACTTCGACGGCGACCAGATGGCGGTGCACCTGCCGCTGTCCGCCGAGGCGCAGGCCGAGGCCCGGATCCTGATGCTGTCCACCAACAACATCCTCAAGCCTTCCGACGGCAAGCCGGTCACCATGCCCACCCAGGACATGATTATCGGGCTCTATTCCCTGACGCGGCTTGAAGAGGATGTGACAGGGGCCGGGCGGGCGTTCGCCACCATGTCCGAGGCGCAGATGGCCTACGACAAGGGCGAGCTCGACCTGCAGGCGCGGATCCAGATCCGGCTGAGCAACGTCGTCCCGCCTGAGGACTACGAGGTGCCCGAGGGCTGGCAGCCGGGCGACCCGCTGCGGATGGAGACCACCCTCGGCCGGTGCATTTTCAACGAGACGCTGCCGGCGGACTTCCCGTTCGTCAACTACGGCGTGGGCAAGAAGCAGCTCACCGTCATCGTCAACTCGCTCGCCGAGACCTACCCGAAGGTGTACGTGGCCGCGGCGCTCGACGCGCTCAAGGACGCGGGCTTCCACTGGGCGACCAGGTCCGGCGTGACGATCGGCATCGAGGACGTGGTGGCGCCGCCGAACAAGGCAGCCATCCTGGACGGCTACGAGCGCCGCGCTGACAAGGTGCAGCGCGAGTACGAGCGCGGCCTGATCACCGACGATGAGCGCCGTCAGGAGCTCATCGAGATCTGGACGCACGCGACCGCCGAGGTTGCCCAGGACATGGAGAACGCCTTCCCAGCCACCAACCCGGTCTGGATGATGGTTAACTCCGGCGCCCGTGGTAACCCCATGCAGGTCCGGCAGATCGCCGGTATGCGTGGCCTGGTGTCGAACCCGAAGGGCGAGACGATCCCGCGCCCGATCAAGTCCTCCTTCCGTGAGGGCCTGACCGTGCTCGAGTACTTCATCTCGACCCACGGTGCCCGTAAGGGCCTCGCCGACACCGCGCTGCGCACCGCTGACTCCGGATACCTGACCAGGCGTCTGGTGGACGTGGCGCAGGATGTCATCGTCCGCGAGGAGGACTGCGGCACCGAGCGTCGGTTCCCGATGCAGATCGCCGAGCGGGGTCCCGACGGCACGCTGCACAAGCTGGACAACATCGAGAACACCGGCACCGGCCGCAGCCTTGCGGAGGACGTGGTGGCCGCGGACGGCACTGTGCTCGGCCGCATCGGCGAGGACACGACCGACTCGATGATCGACCTCTTCGTGGAGTCGGGCATCGAGATGATCAGGACGCACAACGTCCTGGTGTGCGAGGCGAAGATCGGTGTCTGCGCCAAGTGCTACGGCCGTTCGCTTGCCGCTGGCAAGCGGGTGGACGTGGGCGAGGCCGTCGGTATCGTCGCCGCGCAGTCCATCGGCGAGCCCGGCACCCAGCTGACGATGCGTACCTTCCACACCGGTGGCGTGGCCGGCGCCGACATCACGCACGGTCTGCCGCGTATCACCGAGCTGTTCGAGGCCCGTATCCCCAAGGGCATGGCCCCGATCAGCGAGGTCGCCGGCCGGGTGAAGATCGAGGAGACGGAGAAGACCAGGAAGATCATCGTCATCCCCGACGATGGCGCTGAAGAGGTCCCCTACCAGGTCCCGATGCGGTCCCGGCTGCTCGTCGCCGATGGCGGTCACGTCAGTGTCGGTGACCAGCTCATCGCCGGTGCCGTGAACCCGCACGAGGTGCTCCGCATCCTCGGCTCCCGCGAGGTGCAGAAGCACTTGGTGGCCGAGGTGCAGTACGTGTACCGGTCGCAGGGCGTGTCGATCCACGACAAGCACATCGAGATCATCATCCGCCAGATGCTCAAGCGGGTGAACGTCCTGGAGTCCGGCGACGCTGACCTGCTCCCGGGCGAGCTGGTGGAGCGGCCGAAGTTCGAGAACATGAACCGCGCGGTGGTGAACGACGGCGGCACCCCGGCTTCCGGCCGCCCGGTGCTGATGGGCATCACCAAGGCGTCGCTGGCCACCGAGTCGTGGCTGTCGGCGGCCTCCTTCCAGGAGACGACGCGGGTGCTCACCGATGCGGCGATTCACGCCAAGTCGGACTCGCTGCTCGGCCTCAAGGAGAACGTGATCATCGGCAAGCTCATCCCGGCGGGCACCGGCATGCCGGTGTACCGGAACATCCGGGTCGAGCCCACCGACGACGCGCGCTCCTCGGCCTACCCGGCCACGACCTACCAGGAGGCGGACGGTTACGCCTTCGGGCAGGGCTCGGGCGAGGCGGTCCCGCTGGAGGACTACGACTTCGGCGCCTACAACCGGTAGCCACAGTCAACGGCCAAAATTCAACAGCTAGGTCGGAGTTAACGGACCGTTGCTTCGCCTGATCCAGAAATTCCTCTGGGTCCAGGCGAAGCATCGGTCCGTTCCTCTTCTCCGGAACTCTTCAACCCCACCCCCTCCGCCCCCGGCGCCTGCGCGGGGCCGGGGGGGGAATGGATCGAGAGGGTAGGGCGTTTGGGACTTAAGACCGTTAGCGGACTTGCGTGCGCATGCGGTCCAGCGAGCGGGTAGGCTTGCTGGTGGAAAGCCGCGCTAGCGACCAATACCAATTTGGTCGACGGGCACACGGGTGGTACCTTTTACATTCGTGCCCGTCTCCGCGCGGGTGCCTGCGTGTCAGCAGTCGGCGAGAAGTTGGGTCATATCGGCCCAGCATGGTGGCCGTTCAGCTGGCCGTGTGGACTCTCTCCCTGGTAGTCCGGATTCGGATGGGTGTGGGCTGCCGACCTGTGAGACGGTGTTTTGCGTCGGCCGAAGGCCAAGCGCGACACACCCGACCTCGGGGGTCGGAGGAAAGCAGAAACGTGCAGGTCAGACGAGTGGAAACGGCGGGAAACCGACGACTTTCTAGCTCGCTTGTGAGCCGGGGAACCGGCAGACCCGCAGGCGGACACACGGGCTTGACAGGCTTGACAGTAGGAACACGACGGGAAGACGGAGACTCGGTTGCCCACGATCCAGCAGCTGGTCCGCAAGGGCCGCCAGGACAAGGTGTCGAAGAACAAGACGCCGGCGCTCAAGCAGAGCCCGCAGCGTCGTGGTGTGTGCACGCGCGTCTACACGACCACGCCCAAGAAGCCGAACTCCGCGCTGCGCAAGGTCGCCCGCGTCCGGCTGACGAGCCAGATTGAGGTCACCGCCTACATCCCCGGCGTCGGCCACAACCTTCAGGAGCACTCCATCGTGCTGGTCCGCGGCGGTCGTGTCCGCGACCTGCCTGGTGTTCGCTACAAGATCATCCGCGGTTCGCTCGACACGCAGGGCGTTCGCAACCGCAAGCAGGCGCGCAGTCGTTACGGCACGAAGAAGGAGAAGAGCTGAGATGCCGCGTAAGGGTCCCGCTGCGAAGCGGCAGCTAGTCACCGATCCGGTATACGGCTCGCCCCTCGTCACCGCGCTCGCGAACAAGGTCCTCAGGGAGGGCAAGCGCTCGCTGGCCGAGCGCATTGTCTACGGGGCGCTCGAGGGCTGCCGGGAGAAGAACGGCAACGACCCGGTGGTCACGCTTAAGCGCGCGCTTGACAACGTCAAGCCGACCCTTGAGGTCCGCAGCCGCCGCGTCGGCGGCGCGACCTACCAGGTCCCCGTGGAGGTGCGCGCCTCGCGCTCCACCACGCTCGCCATGCGCTGGCTGGTGACGTACGCGCGCCAGCGTCGGGAGAAGACGATGACCGAGCGGCTCATGAACGAGCTGCTCGACGCCAGCAACGGCCTCGGGGCGAGCGTCAAGCGCCGCGAGGACACACACAAGATGGCGGAGTCCAACAAGGCCTTCGCGCATTATCGCTGGTAAGACCGAGAACTAGTACGAAGGACGCTTAACGTGGCCACCCAGACCGCAGCAGACCTCGCCAAGGTCCGAAACATCGGGATCATGGCGCATATCGACGCGGGCAAGACGACGACGACCGAGCGCATCCTCTTCTACACGGGCATCAACTACAAGATCGGTGAAGTCCACGATGGCGCGGCCACCATGGACTGGATGCCCCAGGAGCAGGAGCGCGGGATTACGATCACGTCCGCCGCGACCACCACGTCCTGGCTGGACCACACGATCAACATCATCGACACCCCCGGCCACGTGGACTTCACCGTTGAGGTCGAGCGCTCGCTTCGGGTGCTCGACGGTGCGGTCGCCGTGTTCGATGCGGTGGCCGGCGTTGAGCCGCAGTCCGAGACGGTCTGGCGGCAGGCGGACAAGTACGAAGTGCCCCGGATCTGCTTCGTGAACAAGATGGACCGGGTAGGCGCCGAGTTCCACCGCTGCGTGGAGATGATCGTCAGCCGGCTGGGCGCGACCCCGGCCGTCGTTCAGCTCCCCTGGGGCGTGGAGGCGGACTTCCGCGGCGTCATCGACCTCGTTCGGATGCGCGGCCTGGTCTGGAACACCGAGGGCAAGGGCGACAAGTACGAGGTCGTCGAGATGCCGGCCGACCACGCCGACGCGGCCCGCGAGTGGCGCGACAGGCTGCTTGAGACCGTCGCCGAGAACGACGACGAGATGATGGCGCTGTATCTCGACGGCGAGGAGCCCACCGAGGAGCAGCTGGTGGCGGCGATCCGCCGCGCGACGCTGTCCAGCGCGATCAACCCGGTGCTCTGCGGCTCGGCATTCAAGAACAAGGGCGTGCAGCCGATGCTGGACGCCATTGTCGACTACCTGCCGTCGCCACTGGACATCCCGGCGATCAAGGGTCACGCGCTTAACCACGAGGACCAGGTCGTGGAGCGGCACGCCGATCCGAAGGAGCCGTTCTCCGCGCTGGCCTTCAAGATCGCGGCCGACCCGCACCTGGGCAAGCTGACCTACATCCGCATCTACTCGGGGACCCTTGAGACCGGCACCCAGGTGCTGAACTCGATCAAGGACCGCAAGGAGCGGATCGGCAAGATCTACCAGATGCACGCGAACAAGCGTGAGGAGCGGCCGAGCGCGGTCGCCGGGTCGATCGTCGCGGTCATGGGCCTGAAGGACACCACGACCGGTGACACTCTGTGCGACCCGGGCAAGCCGGTGATCCTGGAGTCGATGACCTTCCCCGCGCCCGTCATTAACGTGGCGATCGAGCCGAAGACCAAGAGCGACCAGGAGAAGCTCGGCACCGCGATCCAGCGGCTGGCCGAGGAGGACCCGACCTTCCAGGTCCAGACCGACCAGGAGACCGGGCAGACGATCATCTCGGGGATGGGCGAGCTCCACCTTGAGGTGCTCGTCGACCGAATGAAGCGCGAGTTCAACGTCGAGGCGAACATCGGTCGCCCGCAGGTGGCCTACCGTGAGACCGTCCGCAAGGAGGTCGTCAAGGTCGAGTACACGCACAAGAAGCAGACCGGTGGTTCCGGCCAGTTTGCGCGGGTGCTCATCAACCTGGGGCCGACTGGCGGCGACGGCGGTGGCTACGAGTTCGTGAACAAGGTAAGCGGCGGCCGCATCCCGCGGGAGTACATCCCGTCGGTGGACGCCGGCTGCCAGGAAGCCTCCGAGTTCGGCGTACTGGCTGGGTTCCCGATGGTCGACGTCAAGGTGACGCTGACCGACGGCGCCTACCATGAGGTGGACTCCTCGGAGCTCGCCTTCAAGATCGCCGGCTCGATGGCCTTCAAGAAGGCCGCCGCGCTGGCCAGTCCGGTGCTGCTCGAGCCGATGATGAGCGTCGAGGTCTACACGCCCGAGGACTACATGGGCGATGTGATCGGTGACCTCAACAGTCGGCGCGGTCAGATACAGGCGATGGAGGAACGATCCGGGGCCCGGGTGGTCAAGGCTCTCGTCCCGCTGTCGGAGATGTTCGGTTACATCGGGGACCTGCGCAGCAAGACGTCAGGTCGGGCGAACTTCAGCATGCAGTTCGATTCGTACTCCGAGGTGCCGCCGAACATCGCCAGAGAGATCATCGCCAAGGCGCGCGGCGAGTAATCACAACGCGCACCAGCAGGCATTAGGAACCCAGAAACACTCCAGCCCCACCACGGGTGGGCCGGATCGCAACGAGGAGACACAGTGGCGAAGGCAAAGTTCCAGCGGACTAAGCCGCACGTCAACATCGGCACCATCGGGCACATCGACCACGGTAAGACGACGCTGACCGCGGCGATCACCAAGGTGCTGCACGACAAGATGCCTGACGTGAACCCCTTCTACGCGTTCGAACAGATCGACAACGCGAAGGAAGAGAAGGAGCGCGGCATCACGATCTCGATCTCGCACGTCGAGTATCAGACCGAGAAGCGGCACTACGCGCACGTGGACTGCCCGGGGCACGCGGACTACGTGAAGAACATGATCACCGGTGCCGCGCAGATGGACGGTGCGATCCTCGTGGTCGCCGCCACCGACGGCCCGATGCCGCAGACCCGCGAGCACGTGCTGCTCGCCCGCCAGGTCGGCGTGCCGTACATCGTCGTTGCGCTGAACAAGTGCGACATGGTGGACGACGAGGAGATCCTTGAGCTGGTCGAGCTCGAGGTGCGTGAGCTGCTCACCCAGTACGAGTTCCCCGGCGACGACGTCCCGGTCGTCCGTGTTGCCGCCTACCCGGCGCTGAACGGCGACGAGAAGTGGGGCGACGCGATCATGGAGCTCATGAACGCGTGCGACGACTCCATACCGCAGCCCGTCCGCGAGGTCGAGAAGCCGTTCCTGATGCCGGTCGAGGACGTGTTCTCGATCACCGGCCGCGGGACCGTGGTGACCGGCCGGATCGAGCGCGGTGTCATCCGCACCGGCGAGACCGTGGACATCATCGGCATCAAGGAGAAGGCCACCACCACCACCGTCACCGGTGTGGAGATGTTCCGCAAGCTCCTCGACGACGGCCAGGCCGGCGACAACGTGGGCCTGCTGCTCCGCGGGGTCAAGCGCGAGGACGTGGAGCGCGGCCAGGTCATCATCAAGCCGGGCACCAACACCCCGCACACCGAGTTCGAGGGCCAGGTCTACATCCTGTCCAAGGAGGAGGGCGGTCGGCACACGCCGTTCTTCAACAACTACCGGCCGCAGTTCTACTTCCGCACCACCGACGTGACTGGCGTTGTCCAGCTGCCGGAGGGGACGGAGATGGTGATGCCGGGTGACCGCACCGACATGACGATCAGCCTCATCCAGCCGATCGCCATGGAAGACGGGCTCAAGTTCGCGATCCGGGAGGGCGGCCGCACCGTCGGCGCCGGCCGGGTAACCAAGATTCTCAAGTAGCGATAAGGCGGCCCGGGCGCGAGCCCGGGCCGCCTTATCTTGGGCCCCTTGTGGGTCCCCGGGGGTATGGGGGGCGGGAGCCTCCCATACCTCGGGGGGATTACCGGGGGGTCGTCCCCGGGCAACACCTTCAGCGGCACGTAGAAGAGATTGAGGAAGAAGCCACAATGGCGGGACAGAAGATCCGCATCCGGCTCAAGGCATATGACCACGAGGTCATCGACAGCTCGGCGCGGAAGATCGTCGACACGGTGACCCGCACCGGCGCGCGCGTTGCCGGTCCTGTGCCGCTGCCTACCGAGAAGAACGTGTACTGCGTCATCCGCTCGCCGCACAAGTACAAGGACTCGCGCGAGCACTTTGAGATGCGGACGCACAAGCGGCTGATCGACATCCTCGATCCGACGCCTAAGACGGTCGATTCCCTGATGCGGCTTGACCTTCCGGCCGGCGTCTATATCGAGATCAAGCTCTGAGGACCTACTGATCATGGCAATGACAGGGATCCTGGGCACCAAGCTTGGCATGACCCAGGTCTTCGACGAAACCGGGCAGGTAGTGCCGGTCACGGTGGTGCAGGCGGGCCCGTGCGTGGTCACGGCCGTCCGTACCCCGGACACCGACGGCTACAACGCTGTCCAGATCGGGTTCGGAGCGCTTTCGGACAGCAAGCTCCGTAAGCTCACCAAGCCGATGAGGGGCCAGTTCGAGAAGGCCGGGGTGACGCCACGCCGGTACATCGCGGAGATCCGCACCGAGGGCGCTTCC
>CAWJQG010000017.1:0-110870 GCA_963844925.1 uncultured Actinomycetota bacterium
GCGAAGGCGGTGGCGAACTGGGCGCCGTCGGGCGCGGTGAAGATCGTGCCCTTGGGCAGGGTCCAGGGCTGCTGGGTGTCGTTGTTGATGATCGTCATGCTGCCGGCCGCGTTGGCCGGGTCGAGGTTCTCGTAGCGGGCGGTTCCCCCGGCGATGAGGATGTTCCCGTCGGGCAGCTCGATGTGCCCGGCGCAGAACAGGTCCCACGGGGTGGGGATGAGCTTCTCCTGCATGGTGACCGGGTTCAGGAGCAGGGTCTTGAACGTCCCGGCGTTGAAGAACGCCTGGTCGTTCCCCGAGCCCGCCATGATCAGGACGTCCCCGTTGTACAGCAGCGTCGAGTGGATCCCGTTCACCCGGTAGCCCGCGGGTATGTTCAGCGCGGTCCACCGCCCGTAGTCGGCCTCGTAGGCCGGCCTGGTGATCTTGTACTGGTGGTACCAGCCGGTCACCACCGCCCCGACCGTGGGCACGTTCGCGGCCAGGACGGCGGCCACCGCCACCAGCCCGGCCGCCGCGCTGAGCGCGCGCCGGCGTCTGCTTCTCCTGGGCCGGCCCGGCGACGGAGCAGTCGGCGGCACAGCGGTTCCGGTCATGCGGCTAAGCACCTTCCTAACGCGTGTCAATTTTTCCAGCCCTGCTACGATCCGGTGCCCTGCTACGATCCGGTGCTCTGCCCGGATTCGGCGCCCTGCCCGGATTCGGCGCTCTCTCCCGATTCAGCGCTGTGTCCCGCGGAGCGGCGGGCGTGTCGCTGGTGTCTTCTGGCGCGGGCGGCGTCGTACTGCCAGATCGCGACGGGCGCGAGGCAGACCCCGAGGACGACGAGCGTCCAGATCATCATCAGGAAGTAGGGCCGCTGGCGGACGACCGCGATGGCGAGGATCGCGACCGGGACCACCGCCCACATCAGCGAGTACCGGAACGTGCCGAGGCGGTCCGGGCTGGCCGACGACCCCTTCGCGGTCACGTTGAACGTCAGCTCCCGCCCGAACGCGACCTTGAGCAGGCTCCGGGCGTAGACCGGCGCGGTCAGCGCGGACACCAGCATCCCCGACAGGCCCGAGGACCCCGCCGACTCGTGCGGGCTCACGTTGTGCCGGCGCATGAACCGGTACAGCAGGAACTGCAATGCGGCGATGTCGACGTAGAACGTCAGCCACCAGCTCGCGCTCGAGCGCAGGCTGCTGATCCCGAAGCCGAGGTAGCAGCCGCTGATGACGATCCCCATGATCCAGCCGACCGCGACCGACGGGTAGTAGGTCAGCATCAGGAAGTAGTGCAGCATCGCCCCGGGCCGCAGCCTGAACCCCACCCGCCACACCTGCCGCAGGATCGCGTCGAACGTCCCCGCCGACCAGCGCGTCTGCTGCCCGAAGAACTCCGTCCACGACGACGGCCCCTCCCCGACCGCGACCAGGTCCGGCGTGTACACCGACCGCCAGCACCGGCCCGTCGCCGGGCTCCTCGTCGCGTGGATCCGCAGGCTCGTCGCCATGTCCTCCGTGATCGACGCGACGTACCCCTCCCTGATCGCGCTGGTCCGCACCGCCGCGTTCGTCCCGACCAGCATCGGGCACCGGCGCCGGTTCCCGCCCCGCTGGATCACGCTGTGGAACAGGTACTGCGCCGACTCCGCCCACCGCGTGATCCGGTCCCCCTGGTTGCCGTAGAACTGCGGCCCCACCACGAACGCCACCCCCGGGTCCCGGAAGTACCCCAGCAGCCGCTCCGCCATGATCGGCAGCGGCACGTGGTCGGTGTCCACGAACATCACCACGTCGTAGTCCCCCGCGTACTCCCACAGCCACCGGTTGTGGTTGCCGTGCTTGGTCTTGCTCGCGAACGTCCCCGAGCTGAACTCCAGGTGCCCCCGCCCCTTCCGGCTGAAATGCCGCACCCCCAGCCGCCCGCACATCTCCCTGACCTCCGCCGAGTCGCCCTCGTCGAGCAGCCACACGTCCAGCAGCCCCCGGTACACGATCTCCTTCGCCGCCCGCAGCGTCCGCTCCGCCATCGCGACCGGCTCCTTCCCCGGCACGATCGTCGTGATGAACGCCACCCGCAGCCGCGGATCAGGCGCCACCGGCACCGGATCGCACGCCGCCAGGCACGCCCTCGACACCGTCACCACGTTCGCCAGCAGGAACAGCTGCATCACGATCGACCCCCCCGCCATCGCCCCCAGCAGCACCAGGTACGCATCCGCCCCCGCCCCGTGCAGCCCCCCCCGCCACACCCACCCCCCCAGATCCGGGTACTGCGACTCGAAAACCAGCCAGTAGATGAACCTGAAATCCAAAGCCAGCAAAGCCACCACGATCACCCGCACCCCCACCCACTCCCGCACCCCCCGATCGATACGCCGGTACCGCACCGTGTACGGCCGCCCCAGCGGAGGATGCGTCAGCGGCCCCGCCAAAGCCGCGAACTGCTCGTAATCAAAACCAGACGCCGCCAGCCCCTCATCCACCGGCGCCCGCGTCCCACTCACATTCATAAAATGACGCGAGCGCACTGCACTCAACTCACCCGTGGGCGCATCGTCCTGTGAAGCCTGAGGCGGCGTTTCGTCCTCAGACATGATCTCCGCAGGTGCGTGGTGAACAGTCGACATTCTCACTCTCTTCCGTTTATCGACTCCGAGCATGCGTTAATTTCCGGTTAACATATGTAACCCTGAATAACGTCAATATGAACGGCGTGCGAGCCCGACCCCCCCGAGCAGAGCGAGTGGCACGCCAGCTAGATTGCGCGCGATGACAGCAACGGTCGCCGACGTAGCGGAATTGTTACTTCCTACCTCCCCCTACCAGGTCACGATATGATCAAGTCAAGGACATCACCTGCCAGCAGCGCCATCGCTAGCGAAGTGAACCCAGTCGGCTCATATAGAGGTAGACGCCCGTATCCCCACTCCGGTTTACATCATATCGCCCATTTAATCCAGGTTGGCCGCTGATTTTGCGTGCGTCGATATCGACATCGACATGGCTAGAGATTTAACGTAGTTGGAGATCTTTGAATTGTGTTCATTCACGGTGAACCGTGAATGAACGTGAGGCGACAGTCGAGAGCGGGGGATGGTGAGGCGCGAGCTCGAAAGCGTTTAATTCGTTTTTGAAAAGGGTTCGTCATGCGGCGGCAAGGCGCGGTGCGGTCAGTCGGGGCCGAGGCGATCATGACCGTCGCCCACGTACCGGCGTGCCCGGTGCGCGAGTCAGGTCCCGCTCCACTACTCTCACTATGAGAAGTCTCTTCAAGCGTTGACAGGCAAGTTGACAGGCAAGGAGCCGACGGTGGCGTCGATTGAAGCGGTGCATGCCAGGCAGATCCTGGACTCCAGGGGCAACCCGACCCTTGAGGTCGAGGTTGCGCTCGATGATGGCTCGGTCGGGCGGGCGGGGGTGCCGTCGGGTGCGTCGACGGGGGCGTTCGAGGCGGTGGAGCTCCGCGACGGGGGCGCTGAGTTCGGCGGCAAGGGGGTCACCCGGGCGGTCGACAGCGTGCTGGAGGAGATCGCGGAGGAGCTGCTCGGCCACGAGGCCGACGACCAGCGGCTGGCGGACCAGGCGCTGATCGACCTGGACCGGACTCCGGACAAGTCGCGGCTCGGCGCGAACGCGATCATCGGGGTGTCGATGGCGGTGGCCAGGGCCGCGGCCGCGTCCGCGGGCCTGCAGCTGTTCCGCTACCTGGGCGGCCCGCACGCGCACGTGCTCCCGGTCCCGATGCTGAACATCCTCAACGGCGGCGCGCACGCGGACTCCAACGTCGATGTCCAGGAGTTCATGATCGCGCCGATCGGCGCGCCGACGTACTCCGAGGCGCTGCGCTGGGGCGCGGAGACGTACCACGCGCTCAAGGCGGTGCTCAAGCAGCACGGCCTGTCCACCGGGGTGGGCGACGAGGGCGGCTTCGCGCCGGACCTGGAGAACAACCGGGCCGCGCTCGACCTGATCGTGGAGGCGATCGGCAAGGCCGGGTTCGCCCCGGGCCGCGATGTCGCGCTGGCCATCGACGCGGCGGCGACCGAGTTCTACAGCGACGGCGTCTACAACTTCGACGGGAAGCCGCAGTCCGCGCAGGAGATGATCGCGACCTACTCCGACTGGGTGAGCAGCTACCCGATCGTGAGCGTCGAGGACCCGCTGGCGGAGGAGGACTGGGCCGGCTGGGCGGCGTTCACCGCCGCGGCGGGCGACCGGGTGCAGATTGTCGGCGACGACATCTTCGTGACCAACCCGGAGCGGATCCGCCGGGGCATCGCCGAGAAGTCCGCCAACTCCCTGCTGGTGAAGGTCAACCAGATCGGCACCGTCAGCGAGACCTTCGATGCCGTCTCCCTCGCGCAGCGCGCCGGGTTCAGCTGCATGATCAGCCACCGCTCGGGCGAGACGGACGATACCTTCATCGCCGACCTCGCGGTCGCCACCAACGCCGGCCAGATCAAGACCGGCGCGCCGGCCCGCGGCGAGCGAGTCGCCAAGTACAACCAGCTCCTGCGCATCGAGGAGCACCTCGGCGATGCGGCGGTCTACGCGGGCGCGGGCGCCTTCCCGAGGTTCACCGCCGCCTGACATGAACGCGCAGGCCCAACCGCCCCGGCCGTCACAGCCGTCCCCCGCGCAGGCCGCCGCAATGGCGGCGGCCGCGCGGCCCACAAAGCTGACCGGCCGGGCGGCGCTGCTCGCCGTGGTGATCTGCGCAATTGCGCTGAGCCTGGCCTATCCGGTCCGCGAGTACATCGCCCAGCGCCAGCAGATTGACCAGCTGCTGGCGCTGCAGCAAGCCAACGCGGCTCAGGTGCAGGCGCTTGAGCAGCAGGACGGCAAGCTGACCCAGAGCTGGTACGTGGAGCAGCAGGCCGAGGACGAGTTGCACATGTGCTTCCCGAAAGAGCAGTGCTACGAGGTCGTCTCGGGCAAGTCGGCACAGGCAGCCGAGGCGAAGCAACAGGCCGTGACCAACCCCTGGTACGCCACGCTCTGGCAGTCGGTGCAGCGCGCCGACGCCGAGCCAGGCCGGTGATCGCGCCCCGGGACGTGGCGGCCGTCACCGCCCAGCTGGGACGGGAGCCGCGCGGCCTGCGGGCGGTCGCGCACCGCTGCCCGTGCGGGTTCCCCGACGTCGTCGAGACGGCGCCCCGGCTGCCTGACGGAACCCCGTTCCCGACGCTCTACTACCTGACCTGTCCCCGGGCCGCCGCGGCGATCGGCGGTCTTGAGGCGGCGGGCACGATGCGGGAGATGACCGACCGTCTCGCCGATGACCAGCTCAAGGCCCGCTACAGGCAAGCGCACCAGGACTACCTGGCGCGCCGAGACGCGGCGGCCGTGGACGCCGGCATCGAGCCGCTGTCGACCGGGACGCAGTCGGCCGGCGGGATGCCCGACCGGGTCAAGTGCCTGCATGCGCTCGTCGCGCACGAGCTCGCCGTGCCCGGCGCGAACCCGTTCGGCCGCGAGGCCCTCGACGCGATCGGCCCTTGGTGGTCGCGGGGCCCCTGCGCTGTGTTTCCCCCGGGGACGACCGAGGGAGGTACATGACCCATCGCGTGGCCGCGATCGACTGCGGCACCAACTCGATCCGGTTGCTGATCGCCGACATCGAGTCACATTCAGATGATCTCGAACGGTCCCGTGGTTCCAGTGAATTCCGACCGTCTTCTCGTCCGCCGCTGACAGACGTCAGCCGCGAGATGCGGATCGTCCGGCTCGGTGAGGGAGTGGACCGGACCGGACGGCTGTCCGAGGCGGCGCTTGACCGGACGATGACCGCGCTGCGTGAGTACGCGGCGCTCATCGCCGAGGCGAAGCTGTTCCCTCGCATGGGGGGCTCCCGCCCCCCATTCCCCCTGGAGGCGATCCGGATGGTGGCGACCAGCGCTACCAGGGACGCGGAGAATTCCCAGGAGTTCACCGACCGGGTCGTCGATGTGCTCGGCGTCGCGCCCGAGGTCATCTCGGGCGGCGAGGAGGCGCGGCTGTCGTTCAGCGGCGCCACCAGGGAGCTGGCCGGCACGGTGCTCGCGGCGCAGGGTGCCGGTCCGCCCTACCTGGTTACGGACATCGGCGGCGGGTCGACCGAGTTCATCCTCGGCGGCCCCGAGGGAGTCGACGGCGAGCGGTCGGTCGACATCGGCTGCGTCCGGTTGACCGAACGGCACCTGCACGGCGACCCGCCGCGCAGCCAGGAGGTGGCGGACACCATCGCCGACATCGACGCTGCCCTCGCCCTGGCCGCGGCAGCGGTCGCGGTGGACAAGGCCAGGACGCTGGTCGGGCTGGCCGGGTCGGTGACCACGGTCGGCGCGATCGCGCTCGGTCTTGACCGCTACGACTCCGCTCGCATCCACCACGCGCGCGTGTCCGCCGCCCGGGTGCGCGAGATCGCCGCCGAACTGCTCGCCATGAGCCGAGCCGAGCGGGCGGCTATCGCGGTGATGCATCCGGGCCGGGTCGATGTCATCGGCGCGGGCGCGCTCATCCTCGACCGGATCATGACCCGGTTCGGATTCGCCGAGGTCCTGGTCAGCGAGCACGACATCCTCGACGGCATCGCCTGGTCGCTGGTGCCGTAGTGGCTCGGCGATTCCGCGCCCGACCGCGATGAGGTTCGCGCCGTTCGTGCCGCCGGGTACCGGCTGGCCGGGCGACCCGGCAGACGCGGGCACGCCGGTCGCGTCCTGCGCCGGGGCGGTCCGTGAGCTCGCGATCGGCGCGCGGTCGCTGCACGAGCTGACCGCGCGGCAGTCGGTCTGCCGGGCCTGCCCGCGCCTGGTCGGGTGGCGGGAGGATGTCGCGATCACCCGCCGGAAGTCCTTCCTGGAAGAGCGGTACTGGGGTCGCCCGATCCCCGGCTGGGGAGATCCGCAGCCGTCCATCCTCATCGTCGGCCTGGCGCCCGCCGCGCACGGCGGTAACCGCACCGGGCGGGTGTTCACCGGTGACCGCAGCGGCGACTTCATCTTCGCCTCGCTGTACCGCCGCGGCCTGGCCGCGCAGCCGACAAGCGTGTCCGCGGGGGACGGCCAGCGGCTCATCGGCACCCGCGTGGCCGCCGTGGTCCGCTGCGCGCCGCCCGCCAACAAGCCCGCGCCGCAGGAGCGGGACGCCTGCGCGCCCTGGCTCACCGCGGAGCTGCGGATGATCGCGCCGTCCCTGCGGGTGATCGTGTGCCTGGGCGGCTTCGCCTGGCAGGCCCTGTGGCCGGTACTCGGGCAGACGGGCTACCAGATCCCCAGGCCGCGTCCGGCGTTCGCGCACGGGGCGGAGGCGAACTTGCAGGCAGCGGACGGTTCACCCCTGCTGCTCTTGGGCTGCTATCACCCCAGCCAGCAGAACACCTTCACCGGCCGCCTCACCAGCGACATGCTCGACACGATCTTCACCAGGGCCGTCACCATCGGGCGAAATAATGCATCCCTCAGACGCTCCTCTTTACTGAGTCTGCGTTAGCCTCCTGGCCGGGTAGTTAGGGCGCGTCTGGTGGCAATGCAACTAAGCTAGAGGTGCTCGTGGTGCATCGGCAAGCTCGCGTGACGTCGGATCACGTCGGGCAGCCCGGCGCATCGCCATGATCGCGAAGACTTTTCGCCCGACGTAAGAAATTCGCGCTATGCGAGCGAAAATCCTTCGCGATACCAAAAGTCTTCGCGATCACGGGGCAATTCCGGCAAGCGGAAGTTCAGCCTGGTTCGCCTGCGCCTGCCGGTGCCGGGGTTGCGGCGGCGCGCTCGGCATGACCGCCGGCTGAGGGCTGCCTTCCTCGCCCCCGGCGCTGCAGCGACGCCGGACACGAGTGGGAACCTGGCGAGTTCACTGCAGGCCAGATCATTACCGAACAGGCTCGTGAAGATTTCCCCGGTGTCGGTACCATTGCTGGCCAAGTGCTCGCAATACGCCAACAAGGTATGAGCTCTATCGAGCGCACTCCCCGCATGTCCGATATGAGTAATCCGGGTTACTATTAACGCGCCCCCGTAGCCCAAGAGGGAAGAGGCCGGCCCCCTAAAAGGGCCCTAGCGTCGGTTCGAACCCGACCGGGGGCACCAGCTGGGGTAAGGGTTCTTTAGCCGCAAGTGAACGTGCATCCGCTCTTGCAGCTGCGGTTGCAATAACAATTGCAACCGCTTGTTCGTCTTGGCGGCAGGGGATTAGCTAGCCGCCAAAAAGCCTGAGGTGACGCTGAATTTCGTACTCTCGAACGATGGCCACAGCGTAGTGGTCGCAGATGCCGTGCTCGTCGGCTAGCCAGTTCGCCCGCTCCTCGCGCCGGAAGAACGCAGGCCCGGATTCCAGGTGCGTGAACCACTCTGACATCGGGCGTCCCGTCACGGACGGGATGCGGGCGATGAGGCTTTTGTGCGTGTCGGGTGAGTGCATCAGCGACATTGGCACCTCCGGGGTGGGTTAGACGCCGCTTCTCCCTGAGCCTGCCTCACCGGAGGTGCACTGGCAAGGCCCAATCGCAACCTTCCTGTAATGTCCTGTTTGTCGAGGGCGGGCTAGCTGAGCCGTTCGAAGATCATCGCCATGCCTTGGCCGCCGCCGACGCACATGGTCTCCAGGCCGATTGTCTTGTCATGGAACTGGAGGCTGTTGATGAGCGTGGTGGCGATCCGCGCGCCGGTCATGCCGAACGGGTGGCCGACGGCGATCGCGCCGCCGTTCACGTTCAGCCGGGACGGGTCGATGCCCAGCTCGCGGTAGGAGGGGATGACCTGCGCGGCGAACGCCTCGTTGATCTCCACCAGGTCGACGTCGTCGATCGACATCCCGGCCCGGCCGAGCGCCTGCTTGACCGCCTCCACCGGCCCGAGGCCCATGATCTCGGGGGAGAGCCCGCTGACGCCGGTCGCTACGATCCGCGCCAGCGGCGTGAGGCCGAGCTGGGCGGCCTTGGTGTCGCTCAGCACGACCAGCGCCGCCGCGCCGTCGTTGAGCGGGCAGCAGTTCCCGGCGGTGACCGTCCCGTGTTCGCGGAATACGGGCTTGAGGGCGGAGATCTTGTCCAGAGTGGTCCCCGGCCGGGGCCCGTCGTCGGCCGACACGACGGAGCCGTCAGGCAGGGTCACCGGGGTGATCTCCCGCTGCCAGAACCCGTTGGCGAGGGCCTTCTCGGCCAGGTTCTGCGACCTGACGCCGAACTCGTCCTGCTCCGCGCGCGTGATGCCGCGCAACCCCGCGACGTTCTCCGCCGTCTGCCCCATGGCGATGTAGACGTCAGGCACTTCGCCGTCGGTGCGCGGGTCATGCCACGGGCTCTGCGACTCGGCGGTCGACTTGGTGCGGCCCTGCGCGGCGTCGAACGCCGGGTTCCGCGTGTCCGGCAGGGAGTCGCTGCTCCCCTTCGTGAACCGGGAGACGCACTCGACGCCGCCGGAGATGAACACGTCGCCCTCGCCGGCCTTGATCGCGTGATAGGCCATCCGGGTGGACTGCAGCGAGGACGAGCAGTACCGGGTGACGGTGGTCCCCGGCACGGTGTCCAGGCCGAGCAGGATCGCGGTCACGCGAGCGATGTTGAACCCCTGCTCGCCGCCGGGCAGGCCGCAGCCGACGATAAGATCCTCTACTGAGGAGGGGTCGAGGGCAGGTACCTTGGCCAGCGCCGTCGACACTATCTGCGCGAGCAGGTCATCGGGCCGGATCGAGGTCATCGCCCCCTTGAAGGCCCGGCCGATCGGGGAGCGGGCGGCCGCGACGATGACTGCTTCCGGCATGATTTTCGACTCCTCGTGCGAATATACGAATCATACCCAGGTTTGATCATCCGCCTAGGCTAACCAGGGGGAGAGCCACGTGCAGGTCCACAACTCGCTGACCGATGTGATGGGGAACACGCCGCTGATCCGGCTAAAGTCTGTCACCGCGGGCGTGGCCAAGACAGCCAACGTGCTGGTCAAGGTCGAGTACTTGAACCCCGGCGGCTCGGTCAAGGACCGCATCGCGCTGCGCATGATCGAGACGGCGGAGCGGGAGGGCAGGCTCCGTCCGGGTGGCGTGATCGTCGAGCCGACCTCGGGGAACACCGGCGTCGGGCTGGCGATCGTCGCCCAGGAGCGCGGCTATCGATGCGTGTTCACCTGTCCGGACAAGGTGGCCGGAGACAAGATCGCCGTGCTCCGCGCCTACGGCGCCGAAGTCGTGGTCTGCCCCACGAGCGTGCCGCCCGAGCATCCGGACTCGTACTACAGCACCGCCCGCCGCCTGGCGAGACAGACGCCCAACGGGTGGCAGCCGGATCAGTACGCGAATCCGGACAACCCGGCCGCGCACTACCACTGGACCGGTCCGGAGATCTGGGCGCAGACCGATGGCAGGATCACGCATTTCGTGGCGGGCATCGGCACCGGCGGGACGATCTCGGGCATCGGCCGCTTCCTCAAGGAGAAATCCGGCAACAAGGTCAAGATCATCGGGGCGGACCCGGAGGGCTCGGTCTACTCGGGCGGGAGCGGCCGCCCGTACCTGGTCGAGGGCGTCGGCGAGGATATCTGGCCGGTCACCTTCGACCGGGAGATCACCGACGAGGTGATCGCGATCAGCGACGCCGACTCGTTCTCGATGACGCGGCGCCTCGCGCGCGAAGAGGGGCTGCTCGTCGGCGGCTCGTCAGGCCTTGCCGTCGCCGCCGCCCTCAAGGTCGCCGCCACGGCGGAAAGCGACGACGTCATCGTCGTCATGCTCCCCGACGGCGGCCGCGGGTACCTGTCGAAGATCTTCAACGACGCCTGGATGGCCGACTACGGTTTCCTGCGTGACCGCAGCTCCGGGCCGACGGTCGCGGATCTTCTCGCGGCCAGGCAGACGCGCATCCCTGCCCTGGTGCACGTCCACCCGGACGAGACCGTGGCGCAGGCCATCGCGCTACTGCGCGAGTACGACGTCTCGCAGCTGCCGGTCGTGCAGACCGAGCCGCCGCTGATGGCCGCCGAGGTGGCAGGCTCGGTGGCCGAGACGGACCTGCTCGAGGCCCTCGTCAGCGGTCGCGCCGGGCCCCAGGATCCGATCAGCGGGCACATGTCGCCGCCGCTGCCGGTGCTCGGCCAGGGAGAGCCGGTCAGCCGCGCCGCCGCGGTCCTGGAGAAGTCGGGCGCGGCCCTCGTGCACGTGGAAGGCAAGCCCGTCGCGGTGCTCACCCGCGCGGACCTGCTAGCCTTCTACGCTGCTGTCTCCCCCGCCCCAGCCACCCCCTCCACCTCCCCACCCGCCCCAGCCACCCCCTCCACCCCCCCACCCGCCCTCGCCGCCCCCGCTTCCCCCGCCGACGCCACCACTACCATCGGAGGAGAACAGTGAACGACGAGGCGCTTGGCTTCGAGACGCTGGCCATCCATGCGGGCCAGGACCCCGACCCGGTGACCGGGGCGGTCGTGCCGCCGATCTACCAGACCTCGACCTACAAGCAGGACGGCGTCGGCGGCACCCGCGGCGGCTACGAGTACTCGCGCACCGCCAACCCGACGCGGACCGCGCTTGAGACGTGCCTGGCCGCGCTCGAGGACGGCGCGGCGGCGCTCGCGTTCGCCTCGGGGATGGCCGCGGAGGACTGCCTGATCCGCGCGCTCTGCCGACCCGGCGATCAGGTGCTCATCCCCGGTGACGCCTACGGCGGGACGTTCCGCCTGTTCGACAAGGTGCTCAGGAACTGGGGGGTGGAACACCGGCCCGTTCATCAGCCCGATCTCGATGCCGTCGCGAGTGCCGCAGCGCACTGGCGGCCGAAGCTCATCTGGGCCGAGACCCCCACGAACCCGCTGCTCTCAATCGTGGACATCCGGGCGCTGGCTCAGATCGCGCATGAGGTCGGCGCGCTCCTGGTGGTCGACAACACGTTCGCCTCGCCGTACCTGCAGCGCCCCCTCGACCTGGGCGCGGACGTCGTGGTGCACTCCACCACCAAGTACCTCGGCGGTCACTCCGATGTGGTCGGCGGAGCCGTCATCGTCGGGGACCAGGCGCACGCGGCGGGCCTGCACTTCACACAGAACGCGACCGGGGCGGTGGCCGGCCCGTTCGACGCCTGGCTCACGCTGCGCGGCATCAAGACCCTGGCGGCGCGGATGGACAGGCACTGCGCCAACGCCGGCCGCGTCGCCCGCATGCTGGCCGACCATCCCGCCGTCGAGTCGGTGCTCTACCCGGGGCTGGCGGGGCATCCAGGTCACGAGCTTGCCAAGTCGCAGATGCGGGACTTCGGCGGAATGGTGTCATTCCGGGTGCGCGGCGGGGAGGAGGCCGCGGTCGCGGTCTGCGCCCGCACCCGGCTGTTCACCCTCGGCGAGTCGCTCGGCGGGGTGGAGTCGCTGATCGAGCACCCGGCGCGGATGACGCACGCCTCCGTCGCCGAGTCACCGCTGGCGGTGCCGCCGGACCTGGTCCGGCTCTCGGTCGGCATCGAGGACCCGGCGGACCTGCTGGCCGACCTGAGCCAGGCGCTCGGCTAGCTCGGCCCCGGGGTTAGTGCCAGACCATCAGCACCAGGATCACCAGCCAGATCACCGCGGTGATCCCGCCCATCATGGCGATCCGCCCGCGCTCGACCGCCGCCAGCCGCAGGCCGGTCTTGGGATCGGTGGTGATGGTGGGCTGAGCATCGGAGGCTACCGCCGGCGCGGGCTGATCGCCGCCTGCCGCCTCGGTCTCCGGCGCTTTCGGCGCTGTTTGGGATGAACGGACCGTGTCGCTGCCTGCCGCCGCGACTGTGTCGTCTGCCGTGGTGAGCGCGGTCAAGGCCGTGCGCTGGTCGCGGATGATCAGCATTAGCAGGACGAACGCGACCACGAACAGGGTGAGCGACACGGAGATCCACCACTGGCTGAACTTGTGCGTCAGGCCGGCCAGGACGGCGCCGAAGATGAGGGTGAGCAGGGCGGCGATCGAGTAGAGCCGCGTGGTCCGGTAGAGATAGCCGACCAGGACGGTGTTCTGCCTGCGAATATAACGGGGCGTCGACATGATCGCTGCAGTACCCGGGCCGATGGTGAAGATCGCGGCCACCAGGTGCAGCCACAAGACGGCGTTGTCGGCAAATGACATGGTCCGATCCTAGGGGATGGGGCAGGTGCGCACTGGCCGGGATGGCCGCGCTTGCCTGCGCTGTGCCTCACGCGACGCGCTGAACTACCCGACCCGCTGCCGGGTAAACGCTGCCCCGCTCTCGGGTAAACGCCGGCCGCATTCCGGCGAGGACGGCGCCGAAGAGAATCAGTGAGCGATGCGGCAAATGAGTATATTCGTGTAGTCCGCTGGAGATAGCCGACCTGGACAGATTTACATCTATGAATATAGTGGGGCCTAGACATAATCGCTGCGGTACCCGGTCCTAGGTGAAGATAGCTGCCGTAAGGTCTATCCGAAGGGCGGTGTGATCAGCAAATGTCCTATTACGATCCCAGGAAATGGTCCCCGTCTAGGCGCGCGCTTGTCGCGCTGGCCGCGCTGGCCTGCGGTGCGCTCTGCCTGGTGGCCGTGGCGGAGGTAGGGACGACCCCGTCGCAGAGCTTCGTCACCAGGTCCGGCTCGAAGCTGATGCTGAACGGGAATGTGTTCCGGTTCTCCGGTACGAACATTCCGTGGGGTGGGCTTGACCAAGACGGTGCGGTGCTGGACTATCCAAGCCAGTTCCAGGTAAACGCCGCGCTGCAGACGGCCGTCGATATGGGCGAGACGGTCGTTCGCTGCCACACGTGCGGCATTTCGACGGGCAATCCGCAGAGCGTCGAGCCGTCGCTCGGCACGTTCAACGCGACGGCGCTGAAGCATATCGATTATTTTGTCGCTGAAGCCGGGAGATATGGTATTCGCCTCGATATACCCCTAGTCGACAATTACGACTTCTACGACGGCGGATACCGCAACTTCACGGACTGGCTGGGCCTGTCAACGCCGAGCGACTGCCCGTCGGCCGCCTGCGCGAGCCAGTTCTATAACAACCCGCGGGCCATCGCGGCCTTTGAGCAGTACGTCTCTGAGCTGCTCAACCACGTGAACGCCTACACCGGCGTCGCCAACAAGGACAATCCGACCATCATGAGCTGGGAGACCGGGAACGAGCTGCCCTACGGGCTCGGCGGGGCGGCCGAGTTCACCAAGTGGACCGCGACGATCTCGGCGTACATCAAGTCGATTGCCCCGCATCAGCTCGTCATGGACGGTGGGCTCGGCATGGACCTCGGAGACCTGAAGCTGGCGGATGTGGACATCGAGGACCCGCATTTTTACTCGTACCCGGCGACGAGCACCCCACTGGACACCTCGCTGCTCGGCACCGACGCGAGCCAGACGGCGGCCGCCGGCAAGGCGCTCGTGGTCGGCGAGTACGGGTGGAACAGCCCCGGCCTGGCATCGTTCCTATCCCTCATCAAGGGCACCGCCAGCATCAGCGGCGACCTGTACTGGGACCTGCTGCCGCCGAACGACGACTTCGGCTTCGAAGAGCATTTCGACGGCTATCAGCTGCACTTCCCCGGCGACAACAGCGACGTGCTCGAAGGCGCCAACCTGCCGCCGGTCATGGCCGCAAGCAGCGACGCGCCGCTCGTCACGCAGCTGCGCAGCCATGCCTACGCAATGACGGGTACGGCCGCTGCGGCGTTCGCCGTGCCCCAATGGGCGCCGGTCATCACCAATGTGGAACGGGTGGCCGGCACCATCGAGGGGAGCGGGAACATCGTGGAGTGGCGGGGTGCCCCGGACGCCGCGACCTACGTGGTGCGCCGGTCGGTCAGCGGGGCGACGGGGCCGTGGACCGTGGCGGGCTCGGTATCCGCCACCTGGCAGGAGCCGTGGTTGGACAGCGGGGGTCCTGCGGGGCCGGACGTCTGGTACACGGTGACCGCCCGTGAACCCGGCCGGGGTCGCCGGGCCGACCTCGGCCGCCGTCCAGATGCAGGACCTGACTCTTGACGACAACGCGGCGGACTTCTCCCTGTCCTACAAGCACAGCGCCGGCGTAACCATCGACACCAGCACGCCGTCCCTGTATGCCGGGGACGCGGCGCGGATGGCGTTCGGGGCGGCGGAGCCGTACGCGTATGTCGAATGGCAGACGGCGGGCGATATGCAAGCGGTCGAGGCGCTCGCCTACTACGGCCCGAATACCGATGCCCTTCCAGTTCGAAGTCTCCACGAACGACCAGACCTGGACCAGCCGTGCCGACCAGCGACGTCCAGATCCAGCCGCTGCTGGTGGGGGCGAGCAACGACCAGGCGGAGTTCATCTACACCATCGACGGAGTGCAGAGTCTGCTGCCCGGCGCCCGGTACGTCGTCGGTGCTGCGCGGCGCGAACTCGGCTGGCACGGCGGAGCTCGGCGAGATCCGCATCACCTACGCCCCACCCGCCTAAACGGCGATACCCAGCGTGTCCGTTGCGCTACTATCGGCTGTTCGCACGTGCCGGGGGGGCCGATGGCGCTGGATGAGCTTTCCGACGAGCAGGCGTACGAGGCGGAGCTCGCTTGCTGCGTCGGCGTCACCGGCTACCATCGCTGGTTCTTCCTCTCCGCGCTCACGGAGGCGCTCGGGCTGCGGCTGCGGGCATTCGCGGTCTCGGCTGCGGGCGGGGGCGGGCGGCTGGGGGTGGTGCCGCTGCTGCTCCGCCGTCGGGGGCCGGTCTCGACGGTGAACTACCTTCCGGTGCCGCACGTCGGCCCGGTGCTGACGGGTGATGCGCTGCGGGCCGGTCGGCTGGCGGAGGTGCTCGGCGCGCTGGAGCCGGTCCTGCTGCGGGAACGGGCAGTGGTGACGAAGTGGTCGTTCGCCCCCGGCGTGGCGGTGCGCGAGGCGGACCTGCCCGCAGGTGGGTTCGAGATCTCGCGCCAGGCGAACTACCTGGTGCCTGGGACCACCTCGGTTGAGGACTATCTGAAAGGGCTGGCGCCGAAGCAGCGCGCCGCGATCAGGCGCGGCGACTCGCGGGGGCTGCGGGCCGGGCAGAGCAGCCTCGACGAGATCACCCGGTGGTTCCCTGATCGGGTCAGCGGGCCGTATCAGCGTCAGGGGGCTGCGCCCGACTACAGTCCGGCCGCGGCCCGCGCGCTGGCCGCGCGGCTCGCCGCCGACCCCCGGATGCTCTGGCGGAGCGTCAGGGACGACGAGCGGGTGCTCGCCGTGAACGCGTGCATCGTGGACGGCGATCGGCTCTGGGGCTGGATGCTCGCCGGGGACCGGGTTCCCGGCCCGAGCCCGCACGTGGCGGCGTACTGGGACGCGATCACCTGGTCGCGCAGTCGCGGCCTCGGCTGCGACTTCGGCGGCGCGCCGACGAGCGGCATCCGCGACTTCAAGATCGCGATGGGCGGCGAGCTTGAGACGTGCTCGGTCGCGGAGCGGGTCCGGCCAAGGGCGTACCGGTCGGCGCGGGCGCTGCACGCGCGGTTGGCCAGTCGGCTGGCCAACCGGCACGTCGGGCCGCCCAGTGGTTGATCGATTCTTAATTCTATGTCTGGTCTTGTTTATTTTGTGCTTGACCATGGCGATATTTATGATAATCGAATCCATGGCCCCGACTGAATTTTAAACTCATGTGCCGAAATCGCGCGGGAGACTTTGCCATGCCGCGGCATTGCCAATACCCTGTTGTATGCGCCGACTCGGGAACGGCGAAAAGGGGAAGCAATGGTGGATCGTGCCACTTCCACGGCCTTGCGTGGAGCGGGTAAGTGGTCGTAGTCGCGCCTGATGGTGCGGATCTGCCGGGTATGTCCCGGCTATGATTTATTGCCTTTTACGTCTTTAAAGTCCGTTTTAAGAAACTTAGTCCACGTGCTCTGACGTGCCGTTGTGTCCATTGAGGCAACGGTTCCTCTGGGCTTGCGTAATGCCATCTATGAGAGGGTATTTTCGTGCCATTGCCATCGGTGTCTGTCGTTATCCCCGCGCTTAATGAAGAGCGTAACATACCGCATGTTTTGAGTCGCATTCCCATGGAGATCCACCAAGTGATCCTGGTCGATGGTGAATCCACGGACAACACTGTCGAAGCAGCTCGAAATGCGCGTCCCGATGTTTTTGTGGTAGAGCAGACCAGGCGTGGCAAGGGGAACGCGCTCGCCTGCGGCTTCGAGGCCGCGACCGGCGACATCATCGTCATGCTCGACGCCGACGGCTCGGCGGATCCCGATGAGATGCCGAGGTTCGTCGATGCGCTCGTCGCGGGCGCCGACTTCGCCAAGGGGACGCGGTTCGCCCTGGGCGGCGGGAGCGGTGACATCACCCGGCTGCGGCGGCTCGGCAACGACGGGCTGACCGCGGTCTTCAACCTGTGCTACGGCCGCAGGTACTCCGACCTCTGCTACGGCTACAACGTCTTCTGGCGGTACTGCCTGCCGGTGCTCGGACTCGACGCGACCGCGCCCGCACCCCCCGGCGGGGGCAAGCTGTGGGGCGACGGATTCGAGGTGGAAACCCTCATTCACGTGCGGATCGCGAAGGCCGGCCTCAAGGTCGCCGAGGTGCCGAGCTACGAGTACCCCCGGCTGCACGGGGTGAGCAACCTGAACGCGACGCGGGACGGCCTGCGGGTGGTCAGGACCATGCTCGCCGAACGGCGGGGCGGTCGGTTCGCGCCGGCGCCCGTGCGCGCGCAGCCTTCTTCCGCGGTGGCACCCCGTACGCGGCAGGAGCGCCTGGCGACGACAGAAGAGGAGTCTGTCCTGTGACCGGATCGGGCGCGCGAACGCCCGGGGGGAACGGCCTCCTTGAGGTCGAGAAGTAGCAAATGCCCGAGTGTGCTGTCCTTCCAATGCCCCGGGCCGGTCATAGATATCAGCCCCAACCGCCACCGCGTTCCTACCTAGATTCCTACCTAGAGGTGCTGTCCCTGTCCAGCCGCTTCGCCATCCGGGTAACCCGTGCGCCGGCCCACCGCCGACCGCGGCGTACTGTCCGGTTCAGCCTCGGCTCTCCGGCGTTGATCCTGCTGAGCGTGGCAATTGGCCTCGTATCGGTCCAGATTTCCGACCAGACCGCCTTCAACGGCGGCAGGTACGGAACCGGCTTGATCTTCTTCTGGACAGGCCTGGGCTTCGTTTTCGTGCCGATCGCCGCGCGCATGACCATGCGCGGCACCGGTCGGGCGGAGCGGATCGCGCTGGCGATCCTCCTCGGCCTGGCGCTCTATGCGATCAAGATCCAGGGCTCGCCGCTGGGGTTCACGTATATCGATGAATATATTCATTTGCGGAACACGCAGGATATCTTGCGCAGCGGGCGCATACTCCAGTACAACCCGCTGCTGCCGACGGCGACGTACTACCCCGGGCTGGCCGCGGTCACCGCAAGCGTGGTCGACGTAACCGGGCTGAGCGTGTTCGTGGCGGGCCTGATCGTCGTGGGCGTGGCCCGGGTCACTGTGTCCGCGTGCATCTTCCTGATCGCCGAGAAGGTGACAAGATCCGACCGGGCTGCCGGGGTGGCGAGCCTTATCTACGCGGCCAATCCCATGTTCCTCTTCTGGAGCTCGGCGTTCTCCTATGAAGACCTAGGGCTTCCGCTCGCGTTCTTTGCCGTCTGGTGGCTGGGTAAAACGCGGACGGCCGCCGGCTACCCAGCCCAGTTGATTACCGTCGTCGTGATATTCGCCGTGACGGTCACGCACCACGTATCCGCATTCGCGCTCACCGGCGTGCTTGGCATCTGGTACCTGGCGTCCGTCGTTGCCCGGCGACCGCGCGCGGAGCGGCGCCATGTTGGTGCGTTCGCCCTGCTCAGCCTGGTGACAAGCACGGGCTGGTTCTTCGTGGTGGCCCGTCCCGCGGCCGCCTACATTATTGACCAGAATCTCGCGCCCGGCCTGCGGCAGCTGCGCTCGCTGGTACTCGGCGCGCACGCGGGCAGGCAGCTTTACAGCGGCGGCGGCGGCGTCACGCCGCCCGCGTGGTACGCGCTCGCGGGGTTCGCGGCCATCGCCGTCATCATGCTCGGCCTGCTCCCCGCCATGCACCGCGCCTGGACCGGTTTCACGGCCCGGCAGCCGGAGAATGCTCTGCGCCGTCATATGCCGGTGCTTATTGTCGCGGGTGTTTCGGCGCTATTTCCGGTTACCCTGCTGCCCAGGCTAACCGCCGACGGCGGCGCGCTTTCGTCGCGCACATCGGAATATATCTTCGCCACCATAGGGTGTGCGCTTGGGCTGCTTGCCATCGAATTCGATGACTCTGACGGCCGCGGCATAAACAAGATATCGCTTGGCATCAACTGGGCTCTGGCGGGCTGGCGCGGTACGGCGCTCCCTCTTCTCATGGTTGCCGTAATCTTCGTTGGCGGTATCACCATTGGCAGCCCCTACTTTCAGCTGCTGCCGCCGTCAACGCATCCCGCCGGCTTCCCGTCTATCCCCCAGCCGGCTGTGATCAGCGCTTCGAACTGGGCGCGCGTTCATCTTGGTCCTGGTCAGTCGTTCGCTACCGACCTCGTCGACTCGCTCGCGCTAGCCACCGATGGCGCGGCGAACCCCGTGTCCGAGAATGCCGCGTATCAGATTTTCTTTGGCGACGGCCTCGCCGGGCAGCCGGCCCGAGTCATAAGGGCGTCCCGGGTGCGCTACATCCTCGTGGACTGGCGAATGACGTACGGTCCTCCTGGCAGCTCGGGCGGCTATTACTTCAGTCCATGGGAGCCCGGCGCCGGTCCCAATGATAAGACGTTCAACGCGTCCTACCTGAGAAAGTTCGCCATGTACACATGCAGTTATCTGGTGTATAGCGTCGGCCCCGTTCAGATATTTGATGTCGCCGGAATCGAGAACGGGACGTGCGCCCCGAGGCCGATCGGCCGCAGCACGGCAGTACACGGGAAGGCAGCACAATGACGGCCAGACGAGACGCCGCGATCATCATCGCAGGTGTACTGGGGTTCCTCGCCATCGTGGCGGTGAATCTCGACGTCCCCAGCCCGGTGCGGATCCTGCTTGGCGTGCCGCTTGTGTTCGTGCTGCCGGGTTTCGCCCTGGTGTGCGCGGTGGTGCCAGGGGGCGAGCTTCCCGCAGGTGAGCGGCTGCTCGCCAGCCTGGGCGCCAGCACCGCGATCGCCGTGTGCTCGGCGGTCGCCCTCGGCGCGACGGTCGGCCTCTCCGCGCGGTCGGCCGCGGCGCTGCTTGGATGCGTGACAATCGTGGCGTCGGCCTGCGCCTGGCGCCGGATGCCCCGGCTTGAGCGGGCACCTGGCGAGGGAGTCCGATGACGGCGTTGGCCGTGCCCATCAGCCGGGCTCGCGCGTACGCCCGGATCGCGCGGACGGACAGCCTGGTGCGCAACAGCCTGTTCATGATGAGCACCACGGTCGCCACGGGCCTGCTCGGCTACGTGTTCTGGATCGTCGCCGCCCGCGCGTTCAGCACTGCTGATGTCGGGATGGCGAGCGCCGTCATCTCGCTCTGCTCGACCGTGGCCCTGCTCACCTATCTCGGGCCGTCGGCGATGCTCATCGAGCGGCTGCACGCCTACGAGCGGTCCAGGGCGTGGACGTCCCACCTGATCCGGATGTGCGTGGCGACGGCGGTGGCCACCGGCGTGGTCGCGGCGGTGGCCATCCCGGTCATCGCGCATTCGAAGGGCTACGGCTCGTTCTTCGGCCCGGCAGGCGCGGCGGTTCTCGCAGTGATCGGGGCGATGGCGTGCACCGTGGTGAGCATGTACGGCTCGGCCTTCATCGCGGCCAGGCGCGCAGACGGGCTGCTTGCCGTCCAGGGGCTCATCAGCCTGATCAAGGTGCTGCTGGTGGTGCCGCTGTGCGCGCTCGGCCTCGGCGCATCGGGGATCGTCATGGCCTGGGTGGTCAGCTGGCTCATCGGCATGGCTCTCGGCGCGCTCTGGCTGCTGCCGCGGCTCGGCCTCGGCGGCGGTCGCGGTCGTCATGCGGTTCATGCGGCGGCGGCCCGCGAGCCGGGGCACTCCGTCGGCGTGGCCAGCGACGTGCGGCCGGCGCGGACGACGGCCACCTATGTCTGGCACCTGATCGGGCAGCACCTCACCGGCGTAGGCGGACAGCTGACCCCGCTCGTCCTGCCGATTCTGGTGGCAATACGGCTCGGTGTCCAGGCGAACGCTCATTTCTATATAACTTGGATGATCGGCAGCGTGTTCTTTATGGTGAGTCCGGCAATTTCGAATGCGCTTTTCGCGGAGAGCGTGCGTGCGGGATCGGGTCTGCGCGCCACGGTCGGCAAGGCATTCCGGGTGACCTCATTCTTGCTGCTGCCCGCGATCGTGGTCATGGTGGCCGGGGGCAAGCTGATGCTTGGGATCTTCGGACCCGCGTACGTCACCGACGGTTACGGACTGCTGGTCGTGCTCGCCGTGTCCGCGTTGCCGGACGCGGTGTCGAACATCGCGGTGACGATCTGCCGCTCCACGGACCGGCTCGGCTACTCCGTCGCGATCAACATCGGCATCCTGGTCGCCACGGTGACCGCTGCCTGGCTGCTGATGCCGAGGTTCGGCCTGGTCGGCGTCGGCGTCGGCTGGCTCGGCGCGCAGGTGCTCGGCGCGATCGCCAGCATTCCCGCCTGCCTCAACCTAGGCGGGAAGGAAGGCACCGACACGAAAGCGGTGGCGTCCATCGCGCCACCCGGACGCCTCCCGGACCCCCCGCGAGCGCCAGAATGCGCGCCCGGCAGGCGCCGCCGGCGGCGGGACGGCGTTTCCCTTACTGTGTCCCGCATCCGCACGTTCGACGAGGCGGATGCCCTCGCCGATGACTGGCGGGCCCTGCACCGCACCGCGGCCGTGAGCAACCCGTTCGCCGCGCCAGACTGGTTGCTGACCTGGGCACGACATTTCGTCCCTGAACGCGACCTGGACATCTTCACGGTCTGGCGTGACGGCGCCCTCATCGGTCTCGCGCCGTGGTACGTAAAGCGCGACCCTCTGCTGCCGCGGCGACTACAGCTGCTCGGCAGCGGCCGCCATGACGCGCTCACCGAGTTGCCGCAGGTGCTGACCGCACCGGGGGAGGCCAGGTCCGTGCTGCGGGCGGTCATCGGCGAGTGGTCACAGCGGCCGGGCGACTGGGGCTGGCTTGAGCTTCCCGTGATGGCCGACCAGGGCTGGTTCGAGCCGGAATGGCTCACAGGGACGGTACGCGAGTGCGGCCTGGTGCAGCACAAGGCGACCAGGGCCACGGTCGTGCTCGACCTGCCGCCGGACGTGCCGGCGCTGCATGCCGGGCTGAAGCGGAACCTGCTCGAGTCCACCCACCGCGCTAGGAACAGGCTGGACAAGGCGGGCCGGCCCTGGGCCATCACCGCCCATGAGGATCCGGTGGACATCGTGCGCGCCCTGTCCGTGCTGATCGTGCTGCACGCGGCCAGGGCAAGGCTCAGCGGCCGCAGGCACCATCCTGACCAGCTTGCCGTCCCGGCCCGGCGGGAGTTCCTCAGGGAGGCGCTCGCGGCGATGGCGCGCCGGGGACAGGCGCAGATCCTGACGCTCGATGTCGCGGGCAGGCCGGTGGCCGCGCAACTGGTGCTGCATGCACCGGGTGGCAGCTACCTCGGGCTCAGCGGGGTCGACCCGGACTGGTGGCAGGCAAGCCCGGTGACGCTGCTTCAGCTGCACGCGGCGGAGGTGGCGGTCGAGCGCGGGCACCGCGAATTCAACCTCTCCCTCGGCCCGAGCGTCAGCAAGCTCCGCTGGAGCGAGCAGGTGAGGCAGCATCCCGAGTTCATCGTGTGCGGCCCCCGGCGGTCATCGCGGCTCGCATTCACCGGCTACCGGATGGCCGCCGCGGCCGCGGGGGTCGCCCGGGAGGCCGAGCGGCATCGCACGACAGGCGGGCAATCCGCTAACAGAGGCGAGCGATACCGCTAGCATTCGAGTCCTATGGTCGGGGATTCGAGGCATGACGCTAGCTGCCGCTGCGGACACCCGCGGTCCGCGCACCAGCACTACCGTGACGGCACGGAGTGCGCGCTCTGCCTCGACTGCCTGCGCTTCCGGTCGGTTGACGGACTCGTCGGGCGGCTGGCCGCGGTCCTGCTGCGGCAATCGACGCGGCTGGCCGCGATCCTGCCACGCCGATCGCGGGCCTGAGTAGGCCGCTCCGCCGCCAGGTTGGCTGGCCCGGCGGCAGGTGCAGCTCGGCGGCTGCCGCTTACCTCTGACAGCGGCAGGACCGGCCGGAGACCGGTCCTGCCGCCGTCATTCCACTCCTGATTTCTTCAGCCGGCCGCGCAGTGCATCCTCGTACACCTCTACGATGCCAGGCACTACGTTTCGGACGCCGGACTGGCGCGTCCGCGCCGTGCTTGCCTCTCCCATGAGCTTCCGCAGCTCCGGATCGTCAAGAAGGCCGTCAAGGGCTGCCGCGAGCGCATCGGGATCCCCGGGCGGAACCAGGAAACCAGTGGAGCCGTGCTGCACCACATCACGCAACCCGCCCACGTCTGACGCCACAACGGGACATCCGACAATCGCCGCCTCAACCGCCACGAAGCCAAGGGCTTCGTGCCAGACAGATGGCACGACGGCAATTGACGCACGCATCCATGAGGCCATTACCTGGGGGTGCGGAACGTTATGCACCACAGTGATGTTTGGATCATCGATTCTCGGCGTGTCACGTTGCCGGGTGCCGAGAAGGACGAGCGGGACTTGGTGCCGCATCCTACGGCGTGCCGCCAGCAGCACATCGACGCCCTTGTGCAACGCCAGGGCACCAACGAACATCAGGAAGCCATCGTCGGCCGGAAGGAAGTCAGGGCGGGGGGTCTCCTGAGCGATGCGCAGCAGGTCATCCGGCACCATCGGTGGATGCAGGACTATCTCAGCGTCAGCGGGCAGACTTCCCCGGGAACCATCCGCGGCCGCCGCGCTCACCGCCAGGTACCGATCAGCGCGGTGCTGGAGGAACCGATTGGCGCGCATTGCGAGCGTGATCATCGAGCCCTTGAGCAGGCCGTAAACCTCTGGCGCACACGCTAGGCACCGAGCGATCCCCGGTCCAGAGCACTGCCCTGCATGACCGGACCGCATCAATGTCATCCGCGGGCATGCCATCCCGTAATCGTGCAGGGTTACCACGTGCGCAGGTCCCTTATGCGCGTGGTATAGCGGGAAGAAAGAGTAGTTGAGCCAGCTGTGGCTATGCACCACATCGGGCTGTTCCCGCTGAATTATTCGACGCAGCGCGGCAACGGCGCCCGGGTCGGGCGCAGGTGGATGAAAGGGATGCGAGGTGTCCGAATAAAAGCGGGTTAGATGCTGGCTCCAGCTTCGTAGGCGGATTACCCGGACCCCATCCATGGTCTCTTCCTCGGGCAGGCCGCCAGGCTGGATCGTGACGACAACAGCAGTGTGGCCCAGCCCCACGAGCCCCTTGGACAGCGCGGCAACATAGCTTGCCACGCCGCCAATGAGTGGATTATAGAAGTCGGTAAGCTGCATAATGCGCATTGTGGCTACCTGGATTTCACAGGCCGTGGCCGGCTGCGATCGCCGAGAATGAGACGCACGGCTTCGGCAAGGTTGGCAACTGCGTCGTCCGCGCGTGAGGGCGCATGAGGAGCCGCGGATAGCAGGATTGTGGCCGTGCCGGCAGCGCGACCAGCTTCGATATCCGATTCGCTGTCACCGATCATCACGGCCTCGGTCAGGCTGAAGAGGTGCTCCTCCGCTGCGCGCTCCAGCATGCCTGGAGCCGGCTTGCGGCAGTGACAGTAGCCGTCGGCGTGCGGGCAGTAGTAGGCGCCATCAAGGTAGGCGCCATTCTCCGCCAAGAGTTCTTCGAGACGAGCATGCACTCGCTCGTAAGGCATCATGTCAGTCATGGTTGACAGCCATCTCTGGTTTGTCACCAGGATGACCTGAACCGACGCCGCATTGAGCTGTGCAATGGCTCCCGCTGCGCCGGGAAGGAGAACCAGTTCGCCCGGCGAGGTGATGTACCGGCCCGCTGGGGCCTTGATGTTGACGGTGCCGTCCCGGTCAAGCAGCACCGCGGCCATGCGCGTAACGCCAGGTTCCGACCGAAGTGTCCCGGCGGCCGACTGCGTCATGGCCGAGAAAAGAGTGCCGCTTCGACCATCTCGCAGATGACATGCCCGAGATGCATGCACGCCTCCTGGACCCGGGCGGTGTCGGTTGTCGGGACTCGCAAGGTGATCGTGGCCGCGTCGGCCGCCTTTCCGCCGTCCGCGCCGGTCAACGCGACCGTGGCCATCCCCGCCTTTGCCGCGGCCGCAAGCGCCTCCACCACATTGTCGGAGTTTCCGGATGTGGTGAGGCCGACGGCCACGTCGCCTGGGCGCCCTGCGGCGAGTACCTGGCGGGTGAACACCTCCGAATAGGAATAGTCATTTCCGATGGCCGTCATGGCTGCGGTCGCGTCGGGCAAGCTCATGGCGGACAGCCCGGGCCGGTCGAAGCCGAAGCGCCCCATGAGCTCGGCGGAGAGGTGACCGGCGTCCTGCGCGGATCCCCCATTGCCGAAGAAGATCACTTTGTTGCCGGACCGTAGCGCGTCGATCATGACCCGGGCTATGTCCAATACCTGCTCGGGGTACACGCCTGCCGCGATCTCCTGCTTGATTGCGATCGCTGTCGCCAGGCGATCCCGCACGAGATCGGCGCTAGGCTCGACCACGTCGTATTCGCTCACACCGTCCATGTCATGATCCCCCTATTAGAGAAGGTGAACTCGGTTATAGGCGCGCCCGCGAGCTCCAGGGCCTCGATGACCCGATGCTTCTTCTCGAAGTCACAGAAAAGCAAGATATAGCCGCCACCTCCGGCGCCGGTGATCTTACCGCCGAGCGCGCCTTTGCGGAGGGCGATGTCATAGAGCTCGTCGATCCGCGAGTTGGTGATGAGCGGGGACATTCGCTTCTTCTGTATCCAGGCCGCGCCGAGCAGTGTGCCGAATTCGTGCAGCGCTCCGGTGAGCAGCGCCTCCTTCATTGCGACCGCAAGCTCCTTTTGCGCGCGCAGCCCCTCGATGGTATCCGTGGAGTGAGTGACTGCCCTGCGTGTCTGATCTTCGATGACCCACGCCGAATCCCTGGTGATGCCGGTAAAGCACAGCAGCAGGCTCAGCTCAAGCTCGTGACTAATCTCATCGCGGACTCGCAGCGGGTTCACGATAACGCGGTCGGTGAACTCAATGAAATTGAATCCGCCGAAGGTCGCGGCGTAGTGATCTTGCATGCCGCCGGCAATATCCAGGTCTGCACGCTCGATTCCGTGCGCCAAGTCCGCGGTGTCGTAGTCCTTGAGGTCTATGCCGTAGTGCCTCGCTAGCAAGCCCGTAAGCGCGACCATCATGGTCGACGACGCGCCCAGACCTGACCCGGGCGGAGCATTAGACCGCAGCACAAGGTCGTACCCGGAAGTGTTCTCGCGGCCGAATCTCTTGACCGCCGCCTTTATCAGGTCGAGGTGGCCATCACGGAGGATCTCCTCATCGAGTGATATCTCTGCGCTGGTCTTGAAGTCCACTGATTCAATCGTCACCAGTCGGTCATCTCGCGGATTGAGCGACCCGTATGCGAAGCGGTCGATGGTCGCGCTCAGCACGCAGCCACCCTCTTCCGCGGGGAAAGGCGGAACATCCGTACCGCCGCCAGCGAAGGAAATTCTTAGTGGTGCTCTAGCGCGGATCCGCTGACGTGCCATCAGTTAACTCTCCTCGACTGTTCGGCAGCATGGGATGAAAAGGCCGAGCCGGCACGGGTGCCCACGCGCAGCTCGTCGATCAACGCTCGGTATCCATCTAGCGTCTGCTCCCATGACCGTGGATTCGTGTACCGCTCGCCGCGGCGCGCGGGCAGAGTGAGCAGCGCATCCCGGAGAGCCGCCGGATCCTGCGGTGGGACGAGCACCGCGCCGGCGTAGTCCTCGACCACTTCGCTGAGACCGCCGACCGCGGTAACCACAGTCGGCAGACCGGCGGTCATCGCGATGAACAGCGGCCCCGACAGCGAGGAGCGGTGGTAGGGCAGTACGACCGCGTCCGCCTGGGCCACGTGCTCTCCCAGTTCCTCGTCGCTCACGTACCGGTCGACGCGCTCTATGAGGTCCCTGTGGGGACTGCGAGCGATGGCCTCGTCCGGGGCCGTGCACCCCTCCCAGGTCTCCCCCACTATGGAAAGCCGGAACTGACTGGCCTGCTCTCGATCGAGTAGGCTGAACGCCGCCACCAGGTCCTCGACTCCCTTATAGGGGCGGATAACGCCGAAATACAGCAGCCGGAACGGGGAGTCGGCGCAGGCGTCAGCGCGGGCAGCGGCCGAGGAAACAAGGTGATGGTAGGGACCGTGCGGCATGACGCGCACAATCGCGTTGCCTAGTGAGTAGGAGGCCGGGATCGCCTCGCGGTCGAAGTCGGAGTGCACGACATGCGCAGCTACGAGAGACAGCAGGCGAGGCATCAGAGTCTGCACGTACCGGCGAGCGATGGGCATTGCTGCTTCTCCTACATCCTGCCCCTCGTGCCACTCCAGGATGATTCTTGCGCCGAGACGGGTCGCATACCTGGCTAGCCGCAGGTAGGTGTGCAAGACGGCCCCGGTCCACCACTCGAAGATAACGACCGTGGGTCGCTGCTCGTCGAGATACCTGAGCGCCCCCGTCAGCGAGCGTCCCCAATACCAGTCCACCCCGTCGTAAACCGATACTTCCGGCGGGTATTTCACCGAGTCGGCCACCGCGGCGCCCACGTGATCCCGCCCGGGATATACGCGCTCGGGGACCAGCCGACGCATCAGCAAAGCACCAACGCTGTATTCGCCCGCCAGCGTGCTGCTTAGCAGATAGGTGTAGTGACTGATTCCTGAGGCAAAATGCAGCCCAGACCCAACGACGACAACTCGCTCACCGGCACTCGGGCTGCCCGCCGTATCCTGCTGTGGAATGCGCATTATGGCTGCCTCAATTTCCGAGGCCGCGGCCGGCTGTTGAAAGATACAACTGCCTGAGTTTCTCGGCTGAGGCATCCCAGGTCGGCAGTTCAGGGGTGGCCGCGGGCGCCGGGACCGACATGGCCTTGAGTAGCTGCCGCGCCACCCACGACGAAGGCGCACCGGGAGCCACCCCTTGCACCAGTTTCTCTGCCACGAGCTCGCCTATTCCGGCGGTGTCGTACCCGACGACCGGCCGGCCCACGCTGAGGGCCTCCATGACGGCGACCGGATGCGCCTCGTACTCCGACATTGCCGCGATCACGCTGGCTTCTGCCAGCGCGGTGGCCATTGCCTCCCGCTCAGCTGGCGGCAGCTGCCTGATCGTGACCCGGTCGGCCACGCCGTGGCGCTCGGCGGAGCTGCGCAGCTCGGCCTCGTACGGCCCGCGCCCGATGATCACCAGGTGAGCGTCAGGGTTGCCGCGGATGACGGTGGGCAGGGCCTCGATGACCCGGTGATGGCCCTTGTAGCGCTCCAGGCGGCCGCTGGAAACGATGCGCCCCGGAATGACCTGGGTTCCGGGAGCGGGCGGCGGCATGGTCCCGCCATTCCGGATGACGGTGACTGGCTTGCGGCCCAGATGCGCCTGGGCCGACAGGCTATCGGCTTCAAAACGGCTCACGGCCACCAGCGATGCAGCCTTCCGCAATAGCGGCCCGATGACTCGCCACTGGAGGGACCGCAGGGCATTGCGATGAGGCAGGGTGTGACCTCCGGTGTGGAACGTCACCATGTACGGTGTGCGGGCGCGGCCGGCGGCCAGCATGGCCAGGACGGGCACCGGGGTGTGAACTCCCTGACAGTGGACGAGATCCCACGTGCCGCGATATCCGACCACGCTGGCGATTCTCGGCGCGAGGAAGTAATCCCGGTTGCTCGGCCAGGCCGGAACGCGCAGCACGGTGAGCCCGTCGATGACCTCGACGCGGGGACGGCTGCGCGTCCGGTCGGCGGTCAGGACAGTGATCTCAAAGTCGCCGGTTTTAGCCAGGCGACTGCTGACCTCGCGCACATGTGTCTCGGTGCCGCCCATATCGGGCAGATAGCTTGCACTAACCATAAGAACCCGCATCGGCTCAGCCGACATTGCTCCCCCTCGCCCCGATGATCAACTACGTGAAGATCAGCCAATGCCTTCGGCTACGCCGGCCGTGCCGCCCGTAAGACAGCAAACTGGCTGATTGATTGACGCCACCTTCGCCGTTGCGGGAAATATTGAGCAAGGGACCCACAAACCAGCCGGGGGGCTGTCCACACAGGACACGGACGACTATCGGTCATAGTCCCTGCCAAAAGTAGCCGGGCATGACCCGCGATATTCATCGCGGGTTGACATTACAAGGGAACCCCCTGGAATGCAAACACCCTGGCCACGAAAAAACAATGAGCAATACGACCTGTTTATGCTCACAAAGGGACTATGTATACCAGCCGGGAGAATCGGTCATATGCCGCGATTAGTCAAACTGCGCGCCATTTCTAGCGGAGCGCTTGCCGCAGGATGGGCGCTTCCCTGGCGGCCCTGTGCACTTGGTAGTAAAACCGTGTCGCCAGAATGGCGAAGTACAAGCCGGCTGGCCCTGCTCCTACGCAGACGATTTTCACCGGCTGACGAGGGTGCGGATGGCGTCCACTGCGGGGAAGCGCTCGCGGGCGCGGTTGAGCTGGCAGAACACGCGGGGTGGCAGGTAGGGGAGCAGCGGGGCGCGGCGGGCGTGCAGGACCGTGGCGAACTCGCGCGCGGGCAGGGCGGCGTAGCGCGGCAGGTTCTCGAACCAGGCCTCGCTGCGGTCCGCCTCGATCGCGTGCGCGCGGAGCTCGGACTGACGCTGCTGCTGATAGGCCGCCAGGGCCGGTTCCAGGCCCGTGCCCGTCCCGGCTGTCCGGAGTTGCTCGGCCAGGGCGATGACGTCATCGATGGCCAGCGTGGTGCCCAGGCCCACGCTGAAGTGGGCGGTGTGCGCGCTGTCGCCGACAAGCGCCACCCGTCCGTCGTGCCAGCGTTCATTTCTGACGGTCCGGAAGTTCAGCCAGCGTGCCTCGCTCCCGTCGGGAAACCGCGACATCAGCCGGTGGCCGTCCAGGTGCTTGCCGAAGATCTCCTCGAGGCGATCGAGCGCCCTGCTCGCCGGGCCGTTGTCGAAGCCGAGAGCGGCCCACGTGGCGGGCGTGCACTCAACGATGAAGGTGCTCGCTGTCGGCTCGTGGGGGTACGCATGGGCCCAGATCCAGCCCGCCTCAGTCTGCTCGAAGAAGAAACTGAATGACTCATAGGCCTTGCTGGTGCCGAGCCAGGTGTACTTGTTACGGCCCGTGCTGATGCTGGTCCGGAACCCGGTCCGGCCGCCACGGAGCAGGCTGTTCACCCCGTCGGCGGCGACGATCAGGTCCGCGTCGGGCAGTTCGGCGGCGTCGCGGACCTCGTGGGAGTAGCGGATGTCCACGCCGAGCCGACTTGCCCGGCTGACGAGGATGTCCACGAACCGCTGGCGGCTGATCGCGTAGGTGCCATTGTTATCGCCGTTGACGTCCCGTACGCCGCGGAAGTTGACGACCTGGTCCCGCCAGCGGGTCGAGTTCCGCTCGATCTCCGCCGCCGACTCGGGGTCCAGCCTGGCCAGCCTGTCCAGGAACGTCCGTTCCCAGATCACGCCCCAGCCGTGCGTCACGCCCGCGGCGTTGCGCTCGAACACGGTGACGTCGCTCTCCGGTTGCCAGAGCTTCATCAGCACCGCGAAATACAGCCCGGCCGGCCCCCGCCGGCGCACGCTATACGCACATCGCCCCCATTATTTGATTAGTGTGCCGGAGTTACCCCCGCGCCCGTTCCCGCTCCCGCCTCTGTCCCCGTCCCCCGGTACTTGAGGGAAAACCACGACCCGATCGCGAACACCACCCCGGCGATCAGGCTGCCCACCGCGCGCAGTGGGTGGTAGCCGGGCGATGGCAGCTCCTTGTTGCCCACCCAGACCGTGCTGTGCCCAAGCCAGGTGGGCAGCGAGCCCGAGGGCTCCACGCAGAAGATGATTCCCACGACGAGGAACGCGATCGCGATTACCGCGAGGATCACCGCGGAGGCAATCCGGCCCATGGTCGCGCGGGACCCTGTCGAGGAGCTCACTTTATCCTCCTGCTAGTTCGGTTCGCCTCCGCCGCGCCCAAACACGATGGCTGTTGCGACAAATCTACCGTTGCCGCCGGGCTCCTCGGGTGCGAAGGAAGTCGCTGACCACATATTCTCCGAGGTGCTCAGGAGCGGCCCTGAGCACCCGGCCGCCGTTGCGCTTGGCCACGTCGTCGACGAACGCGGCCAGCCGGTCATCGTCGGCCAGCATGAAGATGTTCAGCGCGGCATGCCGCCTTGTCATCTTGTCCACCTCGGCCAGCGTCAGCTCGATCGTCTCCGGCGCCGGCGGCCAGTCGAACCAGGGTCTGCCATCCCGCATCAGATGCGCGGTCGGCTCGCCGTCGGTGACGATCAGCACCACCGGCTCGTGCTCGGGGTGCTTGTCGAGGTGGCGGCCGGCGATCATCAACGCGTGGTGCAGGTTGGTGCCCTGCACCATGTCCCAGCCGAGTCCGGCCAGCTCGGTCTCGTGCAGCTCCCTGGCGTAGTTCGAGAACCCGACCACCTGGATCGCGTCCTGCGGGTACTTGGACCGGAGCAGCGCGTGCAGCGCGAGCGCGGTCTGCTTGGCCACCGCCCAGGTGCCGCGCAGCGCCATCGAGTACGACAGGTCGACCAGCAGGCAGACCGCGGCCGCGCTGCGCCGCTCGGTCTCCGCGACCCGGAAGTCCTGCGCGGTGAGCCGCACCCGGCCCCGGCCGGTGCCCTCGGCGGCCGACCGCAGCAGGGCCGAGCGGACCGTGCCGGGCACGTCGATCGGCTGCTCGTCGCCGAACTCCCACTCCCGGGTTGCCCCGGTGATGTCGCCGGCCTGGCCGGCGTCGCGCCGGTCGTGGTCGCCCGTCCGCACCCCGTCCGCCAAGCCGGCGAAGACTCGGCGCAGCGCGGTGTCGCCCAGCCTGCGGACGGCCTTCGGCGTGAGCTCTAGGTCACCGCCGTCGCTGGTCAGGTACCCCTGCTGCTGCAGCTCGCGTTCGAGTCGGCGCAGCGCCTGCAGGTCGTCGACCGCCTGCCGGCCGAGCGCGCGGCGCACCGCCTCCTCGTCGACGTCTTCGAGGCTCGCGCCCGCGTAGTCCTGGCCGAGCGCGGACTCGAGGTCGGCCAGGTCGGCCATATCGGCGACGGCGCTGGTGGCGTCGCCGAGCCCGAGCGGCGTGCCGCCGGACATCCGCACCCCGCGTTGCGGCTGGCCGAGTTCAGGTCGGCGGGCGCGCAGCGCGTCGCCCAGCGCGGACAGCTCGGCCGCGAGACCGGCGTCCTCCATCGCCTCGGCCATCAGGTTCGCCAGCTCTTCCCGCTGGGAATCGGAGAGCGATTCGAGCAGCCGCTGGGCCGCCGTCATCCGGCGGACCAGCGAGTCGACGAGCTCCTCCAGGTTCTGCGGGTTGTCAGGGAACATGTCCCTGTACTCGCCCATGAACTGGTCGAAGTCCTGCTGGGTGTGCTCGCCGCGGGAGTCCGCATCGAGCATCTGCCGCAGGTCCGCGAGCATGTCCTTGACCCGCTGCATGGCCCCGGGGTCGGGGTTCTCGAGCGCCTGCTTCATGCCCTGGAACTGGCTGTCGAGGATCTCCCGGCGGAGCAGGTCGCGGAGCTGCTCGAACTTCTCCCTGGCCGCCTGCGACCGCCAGTCGTACTCGGCGAGCTGGCGGATGGCGCGCGAGGTGTCGCTCGGCAGTGTGTCAAGCTCGGCCTCGCGGAGCCGCGCGTCGTCGCTCGGGTCGGGGAACAGCTCGCCGCGCTCGGTCTCTATTGCCTCGTCGAGCAGCTGCCTGGCCTGCTCGAGCATCCCGTCGAGCCTGCCGCGAGTCGCGTAGCTCGCGCTGGCGCTCGCGGACCCGGCGCGTCAGGTCGTCAAGGCCACGGCGATCCTGCCAGCCTCGGCGGAGCAGGTCGCGGAGCGCGTCCCTGGTGTTCTCGCCGCCGAGGATGCGCTCGCCCATCTCGTCGAGCGCCTCCCTGGCGTCGTAGAGCGGCGCGAGCGGGTCCGGCCCGTCGTCGTACGGCCCGTACCGATAGTTGGCCATCAGTCCTGCTCCGTCCTTGCCGCGGACCACGCCCGGCTAGCCGCGGTCAGTGGAACCACGCGTCCGTTCGGGGTGACTTCTTTTACATTTATGTCCGGTATGTGGTCGCTCCATTGCTGCTGTCCTTGGAAAGCCGACGGATCAGGTACAGGCCCTCGAGGACGAACTCGATGGCCGCGGCGGCCTCGCCGAACGACTCCCGGCCGGCCATGCCGAGCCTGCTCATGATCTTCGCCAGGCCCGGGACCTCGCCGGTGCGGCGGAGCAACTCGGTGCTCGAGACGAGCTCGCCCGACTCGATCGTGCCGCCTTCCTCGAACTTGGCGAGCAGCCCGGTCAGGTCAGCGCCGCCGAGCCGGGCGCGGAACGTATCCGCGATGGCCCGGCGCAGCAGGTGCACGAGGATCTCCTCCTCGCGGCCCTCCTCGCTGACCTCGAACTCGACCTTGCCGCGCAGCGTCGGCACGATGCCGGGCAGGTCGCCGACCCGGGCGACCGGTACGTCCTCGCTGCCGTCCGCGCTCCACGCTTCCGTGACGAGAGCGGTCCGCCGCACCGCCGCCGCCGCCGCGGACTCCGCCGCCGCGATCGCGAACCGAGCCGAGACGCCGGAGCGGCCGTCCACGGCCGGCGACTCCCTGACCAGCCGGGAGAACCGTGCGATGACCTCGATCAGGTGCTCGGGGAGCTCCGCCCCCGGGTCCGTGCCCGCCCAGGAGACCTCGGCCTCCTGGGTGACCAGCGTGAGCTCGTCGGTGAGCGAGAGCGGGTAGTGGGTGCGGACCTCGGCCCCGAACCGGTCCTTGAGCGGGGTGATGATCCGGCCCCGGTTGGTGTAGTCCTCCGGGTTCGCGCTCGCCACGAGCACGATGTCGAGCGGCAGCCGGAGGGAGTAGCCGCGCACCCCGATGTCGCGCTCTTCCAGGACGTTGAGCAGCGCGACCTGGATGCGCTCGGCCAGGTCGGGCAGCTCGTTGAGGCAGAACACGCCGCGGTTGGTCCGCGGCACCATGCCGAAGTGGATGGTCTCCGGGTCGCCGAGGGTGCGCCCCTCGGCCACCTTGACCGGGTCGATGTCGCCGATCAGGTCGCCGACGCTCGTGTCCGGGGTGGCCAGCTTCTCGCCGTACCGCTCGCTCTTGTGCCGCCAGCTGACGCTGAGCTCGTCGCCCCGCTCGGCTGCCAGGCGTCGGCAGCGGGCGCAGACGGGGGCGTAGGGATGGTCGTTGATCTCGCAGCCGGTGATCACCGGGGTCCACTCGTCGAGCAGGCCGCCCAGCGTGCGGATCAGCCGTGTCTTCCCCTGGCCGCGCTCTCCCAGCAGGATGATGTCGTGCCCGGCAATCAGGGCGCGCTCCATGTGCGGCAGCACCGTCTCGTCAAAGCCGACGATGCCGGGGAACCGATCCTGCCCGGCGCGCATCCGCGCCAGCAGGTTCTCTCTGATCTCTTGCTTGACCGTGCGGTAGACGTGGCCGCTCGCCTTCAGCTGGCGCAGAGTCGCCGGCCGGTCGTGCGAAGCGCTTGCATTCGGATGATCGCTGCTCTGCTGCACACTTCCGACAGTATGTTATTGCGCGGGGGGACGACCCCCCTGCACCCCCCGGCATGGGAGGGCTTCGCCCCCCCATATCCCCCCCACGGGGAGCCGCGCAGAAACCGCGCGGCCCCCGCGCTGTGGTTGCGGTTAAGGCCTCCTGCGTTCTCATGTTGGGCCGCGCAGAACCGCGCGGCCCCCGCGCTGTGGTTGCGGTTAAGGCGTCGTGGTTGGCGCTAATGTTCGGTGTTGTGGCTTCGATTATCCCGCTAGTGCAGTCCGATGACATCGTCGCGGCCCGTGAGCTGCTCAGTGACGTGATCTTGCCGACCCCGGTGCTCTACTCGCGGGTGCTCTCCGAACAGGCGGGCGGCCCGGTCTATCTGAAATGCGAGAACCTGCAGCGCACCGGGTCGTTCAAGGTGCGCGGCGCGTACACCAGGATCGCCAGGCTGTCCGACGCGGAGCGGGCCCGGGGCGTGGTGGCGGCGAGCGCGGGCAATCACGCGCAGGGCGTCGCCTTCGCCGCCGGGCTGCTCGGGGCCTCGGCGACCCTGGTGATGCCGGAGCGGGCGCCGATCCCCAAGGTGGAGGCCACCCGCTCCTACGGCGCCGGGGTGATCCTGCACGGGGCGTCGGTGGAGGACGCGCTCGAGGAGGCGCTGCTCTTCGCGGCCCGGACCGGCGCGGTCTTCATCCACCCGTTCGACCACCCGGACATCGTGGCAGGCCAGGGGACACTCGGGTTCGAGATCATCGAGCAGTGCCCGCAGGTGCGGACCATCCTCGTGCCGGCCGGCGGCGGCGGGATCGCCGCAGGGGTGACGGTCGCCGTGCACTCACTCGACCCCGATGTCCGGGTGGTCTGCGTGCAGTCGGCGGCGATGCCCGGCCTGGTCGACTCGATGGCGGCGGGCCACCCCGTCCAGGTGGTCGGCTCCCCGACGATGGCCGACGGGATCGCGGTGCAGCGGCCCGGTGACATCCCGTTCGCCATCCTCGCCTCGGCCGCGGTCCGGGTGGTGGCGGTGTCGGAGGCGGCGCTCGCGCGTGGCCTGCTGCTCTGCCTGGAGCGGGCGAAGCAGGTGGTGGAGCCGGCTGGGGCGGCCGGGGTGGCGGCGCTGCTGGCCGAGCCGGGCGCGTTCGAGCCGCCGGTCGTGGTGGTGCTCTCCGGCGGCAACATCGACCCGCTGCTGCTGTCCAAGCTGCTGCGGCACGGGCTCTCGGCGGCCGGGCGGTTCCTCGGCTTCCGCTGCCGCGTCCCCGACTACCCGGGTTCGCTTGCCGCGCTGCTCGGACTGCTCGCCGGGCTCGGCGCCAACGTGCTCGAGGTGAGCCACGAGCGGTTGGCCCCCTCGCTGCGGGTGGACGAGGTCGAGGTCGTACTCCAGGTCGAGACGCGCGGCCCCGAGCACTGCGAGCACGTCAAGGAGGAGCTCCGCGGGGCCGGCGACGACCTGTCGTTCAGCTAGCGGGGGGTCACCTCCACGTCCCCCCAGCGCTGGTTAGATCGGCGATGGCCGCGAACTCAGGCGCCTGCGTACGGCACGGCGTCGAGGATCTCCACGGTGATCGACCGGCCGTTGGGCAGCGAGTAGCTCGCCTGCTCGCCAACCTTCTTGCCGGTGATCGCCGCGCCAAGCGGCGACTTCGGCGAGTACACGTCGATCGGCGCGCCGCTCTCCTCGCGCGAGGCCAGCAGGAACGTGACCTCGTCGTCATCGCGGACGAACCGGACGGTTACCGTCATACCGGGGCCGACCACGCCGTCCGTGCGCGGCGGCTCGCCCACCCGGGCGTTCTCCAGGATGTACTGGAGCTGAAGGATGCGGCCCTCCTGCTTGCCCTGTTCCTCCTTGGCCGCGTGGTAACCGCCGTTCTCGCGCAGGTCTCCCTCTTCCCGGGCCGCTTCGATCTTTTTCGCGATGTCGATGCGTCCCTGCACGGAGAGATAGTCGAACTCAGCCTTAAGCCGGTCGTACGCCTCCTGGGTAAGCCAGGTGACGCTTTCATTGCGCGTCTCGGTCACGGGCACTCCTCAGTACTACGCAGGGCTCATCTGGCCGCTGCGTGCTGGTCGCCTGTTAGGCGCAAGGCCTTGAATGCCTTCCGCCAAGCAGCCAGCCGGGCTCCGGGGGTAATCTTCTGAGGCTAACAAGGTTCGGCCACTGACGCGAACTAGTCAAGTGCCCCCAGTAGGCGGCGTGGCTTCTCGGAAGCCTCCGGGCCAGCGTTCCCGGCGGGAATGCGGCTAAACCGGGTGAGCGTTCCGGTCTAAGTGTTGCGGTGTATCCGGTTTAGGTAGCGAGCGGACGGATGGTGACCAGGGTGTCATCCCACGGGCCCGGGCAGGACGAGGCGAACAGGGCGGATGGGGGCCAGGGGGGATATGGGGCGGGAGCCCCCCATGCTGGAAGCCCCGAGCCCTCCATGCCGCAGGCCAGTGCGAAGCTGCGTCTCATGGCGGTGCACGCGCATCCCGACGACGAGTCGAGCAAGGGCGCCGCGACGATGGCCAAGTACGTCCGCGAGGGCGTTGAGGTTCTCGTCGTCACGATGACCGGCGGCGAGCGCGGCAGCGTGCTCAACCCGGCCATGGACCGGCCCGAGGTCCAAGCCGACCTGACCCGGATCAGGCGCGAGGAGATGGCGCGGGCCAGGGAGATCCTCGGCGTCGAGCAGCGCTTTCTGGGCTTCGTCGACTCCGGGCTGCCGGAAGGCGACCCGCTGCCGCCGCTGCCCGAGGGCAGCTTCGCCCTCGTCCCGCTGGCAGCGGCCGCGGCCCCGCTGGTGCGTTTGGTCCGGGACTTCCAGCCGCACGTGATCTTGACCTACGACGAGTCGGGCGGCTACCCGCACCCTGATCACATCAAGACCCACCAGGTTGCGGTGGAGGCGTTCGAGGCGGCCGCGGATCCCGACCGGTACCCCGATGCCAGGGGGGATGGGGGGCGGGAGCCCCCCATGCTAGGGGGTGGCGGCGAGCCGTGGCAGCCGTCCAAGATGTACTACTTCGTCACCTTCCACCAGGCGAAGTACGCCGCGCTGCACGAGGAGCTTGTGCGCCGAGGCCTGGAGTCGCCGTACACGGAGATCTTCGCCGAGTGGGAGGAGCGCGCCCGCAAGCGCCTGGAGCGCGGCCAGCGGCCCCTGGAGATCACCACCCGGGTGCAGGCCGCCGACTACTACGGCGTGCGCGACGAGGCGCTGCTCGCCCACGCCACCCAGATCGACCCGAACAGCTCGTGGTTCGCGTGCCCGCGCGAGGTCGAGCGGGTAGCGTGGCCGACCGAGGACTATCATCTAGCTAGGTCGCTCGTCGATACCGAGCTGCCGGAAGACGACCTTTTCGCGGGTATCCGGGAGAGTGTGACCCTGTGACGTTCATCGCCGTGCTAGCCAGCAGTGCAAGCAACTCCACGTCCTCGATTGGCGACGTGGAGCCGGGCCTGCTCGGTTTCCTCGTCGTGGCCGCGCTCGGCGTCGCGCTCGTCTTCATCCTCCGCTCGATGAGTAAGCAGTTGAAGAAGATCGGCCCCCGCCCCGAAGACCCCTCGGACCCGGCTGCCGACGACGGGTCGCAGCCGGGCGCGGCGTTCGACGAATCACCAGCCAAGCGCCGCTAGAGATCGTTTTGTGTCGGTCGATTCCCCGCTAGCAATGTTCTACCGACGGTCGCTGACATTCTACGTCGTAGCAATTGCCGCAAAATACGTCGAATGGTGCCCGTAAATTCCAAGTCTACGCAGGCCGTACATAATTGGACATACCTAAAACGAAACCCACCTGGTGGCTTCTCGGAATATTGCACGCTCGCCCGGCCGACCTTATAGAGTTGGCCTATGGAAAAGCTGAGGATCCTCGCCAGAGGCAGTCTTATCTCTGTCGGCCGTCGGCTCCCAGCGCGCGCGCCTGCCGAGCTCCGTTCGGTGCTTGGGTATATGGAAATGGGTCAGTGGCTGGTCAATCAACCAGGTTCTCCGCGCCCGCGAGTTTTTAGAACACGGCAAGACCTGCACGCCTATGCTCTTGGTTACGTGCACACCTCTCAGCCCCTCTACCTCGAGTTCGGCGTAGCTGCGGGCGATAGCATGAGATGGTGGAGCCAACACCTTAGGGGCGATTCTGCGCGGCTCGTCGGATTCGACAGCTTCGAAGGGCTGCCGGAGAGCTGGCGTCCGGGGCTCGCACAAGGGCATTTTGCAACGAGCGGGCCGCCCCAGATTGATGACCCGCGGGTTTCCTTCGAAGTCGGGTGGTTCGAGAAGACCCTTTCAGTCTTTGATCCGCCAGCGCATGATCAACTTATCGTGAACGTTGACTGCGACTTGTACTCAAGTACCAAAACGGTTCTCGCCTGGCTGGAACCGCATCTGCGGCCCGGTACTCTCGTATTCTTCGATGAACTGTCCGATCACGACCATGAGCTGCGCGCGTTCTTCGAGTCGCTGGCAGCTAACGAGCGTCGTGTCACCCCGTTGGGTATGGCGTGCGGTGGCCTGCACTGGCTGCTGCGCTATGAGTGACCTTGCTGGGAGGCGCGAGCCGCATGCACCGGCGTTCGGCGGTTCGGGCTCTCGACGCTCGTCATTGCCATCAAGCCGTCGAAGCTCTGAATGCTTAGCTAACAGGACTCCAGAGGAGCCCCGCCCTACTCGGACTCCGGCTCCGTCCAGGCGCGGCTCATCGCCTCCGGCAGGCCCCACCAGCCGAGCGGCGTAAGGCGGTCGTCTTCGTCGATCGCCCCCAGCACGGACCACATAGCGGTCACGTTCAGGAACAGTTCCTCGATGCTCAGCTCGTCGAATTCCTCGTCCTCGCCCTCGTCCTCGTCGTCTTCGAAGTCGGTGGCGTCGAGGTCGGCGTAATCGAGATCCACGACCCCCTCGTCGAAGTCGGCGTCGGCGTCGATTTCGACGTAGTCCGCCTGATCGGTGTCATCGGTGTCATCCGCGACAGCGGCCGCGACGGCGGCCGCGAGCGAGAACTCGTTGTCGGTCGTGGCGAGGCCGATGACCTGCTCCGGATCGAAGTCCCTGACGTACCGGGCCAGATCGGCGGCGGAGGCAGGCGTCCCCGGGCCGCCGGTGACCAGCGCCGAGATGACGGCCAGCCAGTCGAAGTGGTCGAGGGCGCAGACCGCGGCGATCGCAGCGGACAGCTCGTCCGGCTCGCCGTCGCCGTCGTCGGCGTCGAGGTCGTCTCCGAATTCGAGGTCCTCCTCCTCGGCCCACTCCATGGCCCTGGCGAACTCCTTGTCCTCGTCGGACAGCGGGCCGCCCTGCGGTGCAGCCACCGAGGTGGCCAGCGTGAGCCAGAGCTCTGCGTCGTCTGACGGCAGGGAGTCCGCGTTACGGCCGCTGAACGAGACGAGCATCTGCCCTGGCCATCCGGGCCGGGCGATGTCCACCCGGAGCTTGGCGACGGCGGCGCGCAGGTCCGCGGTCGGCAGCGGGCGATCGCCCGTCGCCGCCAGCATGGACTGCAGCGCGGCGCGCGCCTCCGCGTCGGCGGCGGCCCAGTCCGCCAGGAAGGCCTCGTCCTGCTCGTCAAGGAGCGCCGTCATCGGCACCCGTCCGTCCGGCAGCGGGGTGGTCATCCACCGCTCCTGGATCGTCACGTACTCCAGGCGGGCTTCCTCGTCCCCGGTGGCGAGCCGGTCCGGGTCGATCTCGCCCGCTGCGACGCACTCCTCCAGGTAGCCCACCAACCGGGCGTGCATCTCCTCCTGGAGCGGGCTGCGGGCGGGGGGCTCCGTCCAGACGTGCAGCCCGATGATCCCGGTCGGCTCGGTCCCCGTCGCCTCAAGCCAGCCGCGCACGTCCCCGAAGGTGGCGACGTGATCGCTGATCTTGTGCAGGATCGACTCGGCCGACTCCCAGAACGGCGCGGACAGCGGGTTGCCCGCCGCAAGCAGCCCCCGCCTGATGGTCGGCAGCGACGCGAGCGCGTCAGCCGCCGACACGCTGAGCAGCGCGATGGCGACATCGCGCCGCCGCAGCTCGGCCACGCGGCGGTGAGCGAGCTCGGCGACTCGGTCAGCTTGGAGTTCCACGCCTCGCAGCGTACGACGCTCGCGTCCCACGGCGCACGGCCCTCCCTATTCGGTAAGCGTATTAGAGCTCGGTCCGGCCGCCGAGGTACGGCTGGAGTACCTCAGGCACCCGGATCTTCTGGTCTGCGGTCTGATAGTTCTCGAGGACCGCGGCCAGCAACCGGGGCGTCGCGATCGCGGTGTTGTTCAGCGTGTAGGCGAACTTCACCGTTCCGTCGGTGTCGCGGTACCTGATGCTGGCCCGGCGGGCCTGCCAGTCGTGCAGCGAGGAGCAGCTGTGCGTCTCGCGGAACCGGCCAAGCGAAGGGAACCAGGTGTTGACGTCGTTCATCCGATACTTGCCCGCGCCCATGTCGCCGGTGGCGCACTCGACGACCTCGTAGTGCAGCCCCAGGCCCTGCAGCAGGTGCTCGGCGACGCCGAGCAGTTCGGCGTGCCAGCGGTCGGACTCCTCGTCATCGGCCGCGCAGATGACGAACTGCTCGACCTTCTCGAACTGGTGCACCCGGAGCAGCCCGCGCACATCGCGCCCCGCGCTGCCCGCCTCCCGGCGGAAGCAGGGCGAGATGCCGGCGTAGCGAATCGGCAGCGCCTTGGCGTCGAGGATCTCGCCGGAGTGCAGGCCGACCAGAGCGACCTCGGCGGTCCCGGCAAGGTATAGATCGTCGGCCGGGAGCGCGTAGGTCTCCTCGCGGTGCGAAGGGAACTGCCCCGTTCCGATCAGCGCCTCCTCCCTGACCATCACCGGGACCGAGATCACGGTGGACCCGGTCGGGATGAGGTGGTCGAGCGCGTAGGAGAGCAGCGCCCGATCGAGCAGCACCATGTCGCCGGTGAGCGCGTAGGCCCGCTCGCCCGCCACCTTCCGTGCCCGGGCGAACTCCGCCCAGCCCCGGTTCTCCAGCAGCTCGACGTGGTCCTTGACGTCGAAGTCGAAGACCGGCCGCTCGCCCCACGTCTTGATCGTGACGTTGGCGGAGTCGTCGCGGCCGACCGGCGAGCCGGTCCACGGGATCGTCGGGGTGAGCAGCAGCAGCGCCTGCAGCTTTTCGTTGACCTCGGCGAGCGATTCGCGGACCTCCTTCAGGTGCAAGTCCTGCTCGTCGTGCTCGGCCCGCAGCGTCACCCGGGTCGCCTCGTCGGCCCGCGCGAACTCCTTGGCGAATGCCTTTCGCCTGGTCTGTGCCTCGTCGAGCTCGCGTTGCAGGTCACGGCTGGACTGGTCCAGGCTGAGCAGCTCGTCCACGTCCAGGTCGATGCCCTTAACCCGGACGGCGGCCTGCACGGCTTCCGGGTTGTCCCTGATGAATCGTCTGTCCAGCATGGTGGAAACGCTACCAGGAGTGGCGCGCAGCGTGCTTGGGACGACGATGCCGCAGCGGTCCCTTCGGCGGCGCAGCTGTTTCTGCTGCGCCGCCGTCGCTAAGAGCTTGACACCGGGGTACGTGGGGCGTCTCCCGGGAGACAACTGTTAGAAGTTCTCCGGCGCTAGAAGCTGGAGAGCTCATTGCCGAGCGCCGAGTAGTCCGTGTTGAACTTGGTCTGAGCGAGCGCAGTGTTCGCGTAGGCCAAGTTGTACTGGCCGATGGTGGTGGAGTGGCTCAGCACCGTAAAGTCCTGCGAGATCGTCGTCGCGTCCGCGTGCACCCGTGCGCCCGCCGACGCGGCGCTCGCGGGCAGCGGGGTGGCCTGGAGTCGGCTCGCGAAGGCCGAGAAATCGGTCGCCGCTTTCGCGTCCTGCCCGGTCACGCAGGTCAGGTTCTGGCCGCAGGCCTGGACCGCGTTCTGCCAGGCGGTCAGCTGGCTGTTCAGTGTGCCGTTGGAAGTGTTCAACGCGGCGATCGCGTTGGACGCGACGTTTGAGGCAGAGGCCGCCTTGGAGACCTCCAGGCCTAGGACAGCGATGTCGGCGAGCCAGAGTGCCACTCCCAGCACGATGAACGTGGTGAGCAGCTTCTTCGCTCCGGACGTGAGCAGCAGAGCCCAGCTGGCCGGCTGGAACAGGGACCGGGCGCCGTAGCCGGCCGGTGCACCGTAGCCGGGACCGGCGGGGTAGCCGTAGCCGCCCGGGACCGGGGCGGCTCCGGGCGGCGCATAGGCGGAGTACGGGGCGCCGTAGCCGCCCGCTGCGGAGCCGTAGAGCGATTCCGGGGTGCCGAAGCCGGGCGCTGCCGGGGCGGTAGGCGCGGCGCGCTGGTCCGCCCAGGTCGGGATTCCCGGCTTGTCACCGAAGAGCCCGGCCGGGTAGGTCGGCGTCAGCATCCACCAGTAGGCGTAAAACCGCACCTCATAGCGGACCACGGCGGTGAAAGCCCCGTGGAAGGACGCGGGCAGCCGCCCGGCGACGAGCGTGATAAGCCATGCGATGAAGCTCATCAGCGTGCCTGCCCCGAATGTGACCAGGCTGCCGACGATGTTGGCGGGGATGGCCAGGATGATCCGGAAGAACACGGCGGCGCGGTTCAGCCGCTGCGGTTCCGGCAGCGCGAGGCGGACCGGGTAAGTGGGGTCGTCGTCAAGCGTGAAGGGCGGGTAGACGTCGGTGAGCAGGAACTCGTAGGCGATCACCCGGGCCACCCACCGCAGGATGCCGGCCAGGAAGCTGCCAGCCCACAGGGGTTGCCGCCCCATGAACAGCGCGCCCCACCAGGCGAGGAAGACAACCACGCCGCCGGCCAGCATCAGGAGGTAGAGCACGATGAAGTGCGGTATCAGCAGGATAAAGCGGACCAGCACGGTGAGCCGGCGCTGCGGCGCGGGGTCGGCGACGGCGAGCAGGACGGGCGGCGGCCCATCCGTGTACCCGGGCGCAGCGCCCGGATACTCTTGGTATGGCGAGTACGTGGTCAAGGAATTCCCCATTCCTGTCAGGCCCCGAGGAGATGGCCACTGCATGCGGACCATGCGATCTTAGTGAGATCGAGACGGCTCTATCCGCAAATATCGTCTAATTCTGTGCATATATGGATTTGGTTGCGCCGGTTCGCGCGCGAACCACCCATCACGTACATGACAGGAGCGGCGCGCCGCGTGCTCAGGACGACGCTGCCGCCGGTACGTTTGCTGCATGCTGGTCACTAACCATGTACTCTCCGGTGCCGTCATCGGCGCCACGACGCGTCGCCCGGTGCCCGCGTTCGTGCTGGGGGTCGCGTCGCACTTCGTTCTTGACTGGGTGCCGCACTGGGGCAAGTTCGGCGGTGGCCGGCGGATGCTACGGGTGGCGGTCCCCGACGGACTGGTCGGCCTGGCGGTGATGGGGACCATGGCCGCGGTCGCGCCGCGGGAGCGCCGCGCAGCGGTGCTCGCGGGCATGGCGGGCGCCGCGCTGCCCGACCTCGACAAGCCGTCCAGGCTGTTCTTCGGCCATTCACCGTTCCCGCCCGCCGTGGACCGTTTCCACACGGCGATTCAGCATGAGAAGTCGCGTCGCGCCCACTACGAGGCGACCGCAGCGGTGATCTTCGGCGCCGTGGCGCTCGGGATTTTGCGCGGACGCGCGACGGGGTAGTGCGGCGGGTAGTAGAGCGGGCCGTCGCCCGCGCCGCCGGCCAGCCAGGCGATGTCCGCGCCGCCGAGCGCGGTCACGGTGCAGGAGATCTGCCAGGGCACCGCGACGCACCGCAGACGGGTCCCGCGATCCGTGGGAATCGCCCCAGGCCGGCAGGGCATTTGCCCGGGCGGTACAGTAGCGCGCACGGCGTGTTGACATTGCTGGCCGCAACATACGCCCCGTGCACGATACGAGGAGAACGACCGTGTTTCACTCCGACGATGCTCAGCCCGCTGCCATGTCGACCGAAGTGCCCGCCGGGGGGTACCTGCTCGACGTGCGCGAGGACGACGAGTGGGCCGCCGGGCACGCCCCTGACGCCGTGCACATCCCCGTCGGCGCGCTCTCCGAGCGGGCCGCGGAGATCCCGCAGGACGGCAAGGTCTACGTGATCTGCCGGTCCGGGGCGCGCTCCGCCTACGCCGCGCAGCAACTGTCGGTCGCGGGCTGGAAGACCGTCAACGTGGCCGACGGAATGACCGGCTGGGCAGTCGCCGGCCGCCCCATGATCAGCGAGACCGGCGCCGAGCCCTACGTCGCATAGCCGCCCGCTGCTCGCGCGCGCACCCGGGGCATGGCTGGCTAGCCACCCACAGCCACGCCTCTACCCGGTGGTGACGGCCAGGGCTAGGGGAAGGACGGCGGTGGCGCCGGCGTCGCGGAGCAGCTTGGCGGCGACGGTCATCGTCCAGCCGGTGTCGATCTGGTCGTCGATGAGCAGTACCGGGCCGGCGTTGGACTTGAGCGCGTCGCTCAGGTCGCTCGGGACGGTTAGCGCGCGCCACAGGGCGGCGAGCCGCTGGGCGCTGTTGTGGCGGCGCGGGCCCGGGCCGTCGTCGGTCGCGTAGCCGAGCGCGCCGAGGTAGGGAAGCCGGCCGATGGCGGCGATCCGTTGGGCGAGGCTGGTGATCAGCTCCGGCCTGGTGCGGGACGGCATGGCGACCACGACGGCGGGGCGCTGCTTCCAGTCCCAGCTAGCCAGGACAGCGACCATGGCGTCGGCCAGCTGGTCGGTGATCGGGCCGTCCGGCGTCTGCTCGGAGAGCAGTGTGCGCAGCGGCGGCGCCCCTGCCGATGTCGGTCAGGCGGCCGAGGGCTCGGCCGGGCTCGGCCAGCGCGGTGGCCGGGATCTTGCCGGACGCGTCGATCCCGAGCTCCTTCATCCCCGTCGGCCACATTTTGCGAGACTCGACCGTGGTGCCGGGGCGGGCGAGCCGTTCCCTGGCGGCCACTGCCGCGGCGGGCGGGGCGTCGGCCGGCCAGTGCTGCCCGGTGCAGTTGTCGCAGCGGCCGCACGGCGCGGCCGCCGGGTCGTCGAGCTCGCGGCGGAGGAACTCCATCCGGCACTCGGTCGTGGCCTGGTAGGCGAGCATCGCCTGCTGCTCGCGGGTCCGCTCCCTGGCCACCCGCTCGTAGCGCTCGCCGTCGTAGTCCCACGGCTTGCCGGTGGCGGCCCAGCCGCCGACCGTGCGGGTCACCGCGCCGTCCACGTCGAGCACCTTCAGCATGGACTCCAGGCGGCCCCGCGAGAGGTCGACCCGGGTCTCGATCGCGGCGGTGGACAGCGGCCTGCCCGCGTCGGCGAGCGCGTTGAGCGTCGCCCGGACCTGACCCTCTGGGGGGAAGGCGAGCGAGGCGAAGTACGCCCAGATGTCGCGGTCCTCCCGCCCGGGCAGCAGCACCACCTCGGCCCGCTCGACGCCGCGACCGGCGCGGCCGATCTGCTGGTAGTACGCGACCGGCGACTGCGGCGCGCCGAGGTGGACGACGAAGCCGAGGTCGGGCTTGTCGAACCCCATCCCAAGCGCGCTGGTCGCGACCAGCGCCTTGACCCGGTTGGCGAGCAGGTCGTCCTCCGCCTGCAGGCGCTGGGCCTGGTCGTCCTTGCCGCTGTAGGCGGTGACCGCGATGCCCTGCTCGCGCAGGAACGCCGCGGTCTCGTAGGCGGCCGCGACCGTCAGCGTGTAGATGATCCCCGAGTTCGGCAGCGCGCCGCTGGCGAGGCTGTCAGCCAGCCAGGCCAGCCGCATCGGCGCCGCGGGAAGACTGACCACGGCGAGCCGGAGCGACTCGCGGTCGAGCGCGCCGCGCAGTACCAGCACCCCGCCCTCGTCGCCGTGTACGCCCGCCTCCAGCTGCTCGGCGACGTCGGTGGTGACACGGGCGTTCGCTGTCGCGGTGGTGGCGAGTACCGGGATGCCGGCCGGCAGCGTCTCTAGCAGGGTGCGGATGCGCCGGTAGTCTGGCCGGAAGTCATGCCCCCAGTCGGAGATGCAGTGCGCCTCGTCGATGACGATGAGGCCGGCCGTCTCGGTCAGGTGCGGCAGCACGTTGTCGCGGAACCCGGGGTTGTTGAGGCGCTCGGGGCTGACCAGCAGGACGTCCACCGCGCCGTCCCTGACCTCCGCGTAGACCTGGTGCCAGTCCTCCAGGTTGGCGGAGTTGATCGCGGCTGCGTGGATGCCCGCCCGCGCCGCCGCCTCGACCTGGTTCCGCATCAGCGCGAGCAGCGGCGACACGATCACGGTCGGGCCCGCCCCCGCCGCGCGCAGCAGCGCCGTCGCGACGAAGTACACCGCCGACTTGCCCCACCCGGTCCGCTGCACCACCAGCGCCCGCCGATTCTCGGCGACGAGGGCTCGGATCGCGGTCCACTGGTCCTCGCGCAGCCGCGCATTCTCGCCTGCCAGCGCCCGCAGGTGCTTCTCGGCGGTTTCCCGCAGTTCCTGATCGTCGGTCATGAACTACTTAGTATCAGCAAACCTGCGCTCCGTAGCATCGTCCGGCAGCTAGTGGCTGAGGGTCACCGCTGTGCGGCGGGCGCAGGAGACAGGCCGGCCTGAGGTGGCTACCAGCCCGGGGTGGCTACCATCAGTGAGGTGGCTAGCAAAGAAGTAACAGACATGGTGTCGGTCAGGGATCTGCGGATCCCCGCGATCATCGGCGTGTTCGACTGGGAGCGGGAGACCGAGCAGACGCTGGTCCTGGCGGTGGACGCCGCCTTCGACGTGGCCAGCGCGGCGGAACGTGACGACATCCCGGCCGCGCTCGACTACTCGTCGGTCGCGCGGACCGTCAAGGCCGTCGTCACCGAGGGCAAGTTCCGGCTCATCGAGACGGCCGCCGAGCGAGTCGCGCAGGGCCTGATCGACGCCTTCGACCTGACCTGGGTCCGCGTCGAGGTGGTCAAGGCGATCCCCAGCGAGGGGTACACGGCCGCGGTCACCATCGTGCGCACCCCCTCGGGGCGATAGGCGATAACCTCGCAATCGCCTTCGAACTGGCACACGCGCGGGAACCCGGCACGCGCGCGAAGCCCGGGCGGAATGGCGTGAAACCACTTTCCGTTACATGTGAAATGCGAAGGGGAACCACCGCGAACCCTTCGCTCTGGGCGGACAGCGGCCGGGGAACAACAGCGGGCTCTTCTTTATTGAGTGTAGGTGACTCAACCTTTAGGAGGGCTGATGAGCGAAACGCTCACGCTGCCGGTGCTGCCGCTCGATGACGAAGTCGTCCTGCCCGGCATGGTGGTCCCCATTGAGCTTTCCGACGCCGAGGTCAGGGGCGCCGTGGAGGCTGCCCGGAACAGCGCCGGGCTTGGCCGGGGGCCCGGCATACGTTCGGAAGAGAAGTCCCAGGTGCTCCTGGTGCCGAGGATCGGCAACCGGGGCCTTGCGGGGACCGGCACGCTTGCCGTGATCGAGCAGGTCGGGCGGATGCCCGGCGGTGAGCCTGGCGCGGTGCTGCGCGGTGTCTCCCGCGTGAAGATCGGCCACGGCACCACCGGCCCGGGCGCGGCGCTCTGGGTGGAGGGCACCACCATCGAGGAGACCGGGCAGGGCGCCCGGGCGACCGAGCTTGCCAAGGAGTACAAGTCCCTGCTCGTCGCCACGCTCCAGCAGCGCGGCGCGTGGCAGGTCGTGGACATGATCCAGCAGCTTGACGACCCGTCGACGCTGGCTGACCGGGCCGGGTACAGCAGTTTCCTGACTGCGGAGCAGAAGCTCGCGCTGCTTGAAACCGCTGACATCGTTGAGCGGCTTGAGACGGCCATCAAGTGGACCAGGGAGCACCTGGCCGAGCTTGACGTCGCCGAGACGATCCGCAAGGACGTCACCGAGGGCATGGAGAAGCAGCAGAAGGAGTTCCTCCTCCGGCAGCAGCTCGCCGCCGTGCGCAAGGAGCTCAAGGAGCTGAGCGGCGACGGCGACGGGACCGAGGAGGACGACTACCGGGCCCGCGTCGAGGCCGCCGACCTGCCGGAGAAAGTCCGTGAGGCCGCGCTCAAGGAGGTAGACAAGCTCGAGCGGACACCAGACGCCTCGCCGGAGACCGGCTGGATCAGGACCTGGCTTGACACCATCCTCGACATCCCGTGGAACGAGCGGACCGAGGACGCCTACGACATCGCCGGCGCGCGCGCGATCCTCGACGAGGACCACACCGGGCTTGACGACGTCAAGGACCGGATCATCGAGTACCTGGCGGTGCGCAAGCGGCGCAGCGACCGTGGCCTCGGCGTCATCGGCGGACGTCGTTCCGGTGCCGTGCTCGCGCTCGTCGGCCCGCCCGGCGTCGGCAAGACCTCGCTCGGCGAGTCGGTGGCGCGGGCGATGGACCGGAAGTTCGTCCGGGTCGCGCTCGGCGGCGTGCGGGACGAGGCGGAGATCCGCGGTCACCGGCGCACCTACGTCGGCGCGCTGCCCGGCCGGATCGTCCGCGCCATCCGCGAGGCTGGCACGATGAACCCGGTTGTGCTGCTCGACGAGGTCGACAAGATCGGCTCGGACTACCGGGGCGATCCGGCGTCCGCGCTGCTCGAGGTGCTCGACCCGGCGCAGAACCACACGTTCCGCGACCACTACCTGGAGGTCGACCTCGACCTGTCCGACGTGGTCTTCCTGGCCACGGCGAACGTGCTCGACTCGATCCCCGGGCCGCTGCTCGACCGGATGGAGCTGGTCACGCTCGACGGCTACACCGAGGACGAGAAGGTCGCGATCGCGCGGGACCACCTGCTGTCGCGGCAGCTCGCCAAGGCGGGCCTGTCCGCCGACGAGGTGACCATCGACGAGGGCGCGCTCCGGCTGATCGCCGCCGAGTACACCCGCGAGGCGGGGGTCCGTTCGCTTGAGCGGTCGATCGCCCGAGTGCTGCGGAAGGTCGCGGCCAAGGAGGCCCTGGAGCCCGGCGCGATTCCGGTCACGGTGGGCGTCGGGAACCTCCGCGACTACCTGGGCAGGCCCCGGTTCACCCCGGAGACCCGGCTCACGTCCAGCGACCGCCGGACGGCGGTGCCCGGCGTCGCGACCGGCCTGGCGGTGACCGGCGCGGGCGGTGACGTGCTCTACATCGAGGCGTCGCTGGCCGACCCGGAGACCGGCGCGACCGGCGTCACGCTCACCGGCCAGCTCGGCGACGTGATGAAGGAGTCGGCGCAGATCGCGCTCTCCTACCTGCGTTCGCACGGTGCTGAGCTGGAGCTGCCGGTGACCGACCTGAAGGACCGCGGCGTGCACGTCCACGTGCCGGCCGGCGCGGTGCCCAAGGACGGCCCTTCGGCGGGCGTCACGATGACGACGGCGCTCGCGTCGCTGCTCTCCGGTCGCCCGGTCCGCTCCGACGTGGCGATGACCGGGGAGGTCTCCCTCACCGGGCGGGTGCTCCCGATCGGCGGCGTGAAGCAGAAGCTGCTCGCCGCGCACCGGGCGGGCATCACCACGGTGCTGATCCCGCAGCGGAACGAGCCCGACCTGGACGACGTGCCCGCCGAGGTGCTGGAGAAGCTGTCCGTGCACCCGATGAGCGACGTGCGGGACGTGCTTGCGCTGGCGCTCGAGCCCGCGTCGGCGGCCGGCGTCGGCACGGACAGCGCGGTGGCCACCACCGTCGCCGCGTAAGTTCGGGTTAAGTCCGGAAGTTCGGCTCGGTCAGCGGTAACGGCCGGGCGGCCCAGTGCGGGCCGCCCGGCTGTTGCTGTTTTAGGCGATAAGGAACGGACCGTGGCTTCGCCTGGTCTCACCAGCTGTGCCCTATTCCGCTACGTCAGTCGTTTTCCGCAGCGGAGTGGTCGGGGCAGAGGCCGAAGAGCTCGACAGTGTGGTTGACCGAGGTGAAGCCGGCCTCGGCGGCGACCTTCTCCGCCCACTGCTCGACGACGCGGCCCTCCACCTCGACGCTGCGACCGCAGACGCGGCAGGTCAGATGGTGATGATGGCCGGTGGAGCCGCACTGCCGGTACAGGGCCTCGCCCGACGGATCGCGGATCGAGTCGATGACGCCCTGCTCGCTGAGCACCTGGAGGTGGCGGTAGACGGTGGTGAGCCCGACCGTCTCGCCCTGGCGGCGGAGCTCGGCGTGGATCTCCTGCGCGCTGCGGAACCCGGGAAGGGTGGACAGCGCGGCAGCGACGGCCGAGGCCTGCCTCGTCCCCCGTACCTGGGTCCCTCGCGGCTGATCCACTGTCACATCCTGCACGTTAGCCGGCGCCACCGTCCGGCGCCCACCGCTACGCAGGCATGCGCTAGCCTCGCGCCCATTTCATCAACAGCTATCACAATGTCATCACGGCTATTTCACCCTAGTCGGGCGGCGCGCCGTCATCGATGTACCGCTTGATGAGCTCGCGGCTGTCGGCTTCCGGCAGCGCGAGTACGTGCAGTTGCTCGAAGTACCCGGTGAACCGGTGGACCTGGCCCTTGTCGTCTGTGTCCACGAAATCGCCAGCGGCGCTTTCGAAGAAGACCAGCTGATCGGCGGAATCCCGCAATGTGAGCAGGATGAACGGTCCGTGCAGCCCAGGGTGCGCGCCGGCGCTGAACGGGATGACCTGGATGGTGACGTTCGGCTGCCGCGCGACTTCGAGTAGGTGGAGCAGTTGCCTGCGCATGACCCTTGGGCCGCCGATCTGCCGCGCGAGGGCCTCCTCGCCCATGATGAAATGCAACTGCGCAGGGTTTTCGCCATCGATTACCCGCCTCTGCCGCTCCTTCCGCATCGCCACCAGCGCTTTAGCTCGTTCCGGTATCCGTGCGTCGAGCAGTTCGGCGGCGTAATCCTCGGTGTGGAGCAGGCCAGGGACCACCGCGGAAACCACCTTGATGCTCGCGGCGCTGCTCTCGTGGCTGAGGTAGCGGGCGAGGTTCTTTGAGATCACGGCGCGGAATGGTGCCCACCACGGCTGCGCTCGGCTGCCGCGAGCCAGTGTCACGAGACCTTCGACCGTGGCCTGGTCGGCTACGACCTCGTACGCCTGGAGCATCGCCTTCAGGTCGGTCACGCTGACACCCTGATCGCCGTTCTCGATCCGGACGAGCTTCGACAGAGACCAGTCAAGGCGAGCGGCGGCCTCCTCGCGCGACAGCCCGCTCTCGTTGCGCGCAGTCTCGAGCCAGACTCCGCTGCGGGGCCGCCTCCCGTAAGGTATATTGGTAACGGTTTTCATTACCGTCCATCTTCTCTGAACCTAGGAGCCTCCATGCGGAGCCGAGTCACTGCGGCTACTGTCACCCTGGGCCTTGTCCTCATCGGCGCGGCGAGCGCCTGCTCGAGCGCCTCGGCCGACGGCGGGTCCGCGGCCGGCGGCAAGATCGTCGCCATCGGCGCCGAGAACGAGTACGCCGACGTGATCAGCCAGGTCGGTGGCAAGTACGTCCAGGCCAGCGCGATCATGTCCAACCCCAACACCGACCCGCACACGTTCGAGGCCAGCCCCTCGGTCGCCCGCGAGGTCAGCGCGGCCCAGCTCGTGGTGCAGAACGGCGTCGGCTACGACTCGTTCATGAACACCATCGAGAGCGCCGCGCCGGGCAGCGGCCGCCAGGTCATCGACGTCCAGCAGCTGCTCGGGCTGCCGGACGCCACGCCCAACCCCCACCTGTGGTACAACCCGGCCACGATGCCGAAGGTCGCGGACGCGATCGCCGCGGACCTGGCCACCATCCAGCCCGCGCACGCGGCCTACTTCAAGGCGAACGCGAAGGCCGTCATCGCATCCCTGACCCCCTGGTTCAACGCCATCGCCGCCTTCAAGAAGGCGTACGCGGGCGTCCCGGTGGCGACGACCGAGCCGGTGGCCGACTACATGCTGGCGGCGGCCGGAGCCGACAACCTGACGCCGTGGACGTTCCAGGCCGACATCATGAACGGGGTCGACCCGTCACCGCAGGACGTAGCCGCGCAGAAGGCGCTGTTTACCGACCATAAGGTAAAGGTGTTCCTTTACAACCAGCAGGTGACCGACCCGCTGACGGAGTCGCTGATTACGCTGGCTGACCAGAACGGCATCCCGGTGGTCGGCGTCTACGAGACGATGCCGGTGCCGGGCTACCACTACCAGACGTGGATGCTGACCGAGGTACAGGATCTTCGCAAGGCGGTCGCCGACAAGATCTCCACCGAACACCTGTGATGAATGAGCACCAATGAGGTCCATCATGACGAACGAGGCGGCGCAGCGGTCGGCGTCGGCGTCGGCTGCGGCGCAGGCGACGTCGCCCGGAGCGCGGGCGACGGTGCCTGACCTCCTCACGCTCGACGGCATAGGCGTCCGCCTCGGCGGCCGCCAGGTGCTCAGCGACGTGTCGTTCTCGCTCCGCAAGGGCGAGTTCACCGGCGTCATCGGCCCGAACGGGGCGGGCAAGACCACCCTGCTGCGGGTCATCCTGGGCCTGATCGAGCCGACCGGCGGCCGCGTGCTCATCGACGGCGAGCCGGTGCACAGCAAGAACAAGGCCGCCATCGGCTACGTGCCGCAGAAGCTGGTCATCGACCCGGACATGCCGCTGCGCTCGCGGGACGTCGTCGCGCTCGGCATCGACGGGCACCGGCTCGGCTTCGCGTTCCCGTCCCGGCAGCGCCGGGACATGATCGAGGCGGCGCTGGCGGACGTGGGCGCGGACAGGTACGCCAACGCGCGGGTGGGCGAGCTGTCCGGCGGCGAGCAGCAGCGGGTGCTGATCGCGCATGCCCTGATCTCCCGGCCCAAGCTGCTGCTGCTCGACGAGCCGCTGGCCAACCTCGACCTCAAGAGCGAGCAGGAGATCGTCGCGGTGCTCGGCCGGCTGGCCCGCGAGCAGAAGATCGCGGTGCTGCTCTCCGCGCACGACATGAACCCGCTGCTCGGCGTCATGGACCGGATCGTTTACGTCGCCAACGGGCGGGTCGCCACCGGGTCGACCGACGAGGTCGTCACGTCTGAGGGCCTCACCAGGCTGTACGGCCACCAGGTGGACGTGGTCCGGGTGCAGAACCGGGTCCTCGTGGTCGCGGGAGAGCGGTAGCGCATGCATTACCTCTTCGAGCCGGGGCTGTTCGGCAGCGGCCCGGTCAGGACAGCATTGCTGGTCGGCGCTGTGGTCGCGATCACCTCGGGCGTCATCGGCGTCTTCACCGTCATCCGCGGCCAGTCCTTCGCCGGGCACTCGCTGGCCGACGTCGCCACCACCGGAGGTTCGGGCGCGTTCCTGGTCGGCCTCAACCAGTTCTGGGGCTTCCTGGTCGCCGGGATCGCGGCCGCCGCGCTGATGGAGGGGATCGGCGTGCAGCGCCGCCGCGGCCGGGACGTCGCCACCGGCGTGGTGCTCGGCGCGGCCCTCGGCGCGGCGGCGCTCTTCCTCTACCTGGGCACACTGCAGACTTCCACCACCGGAGCCTCGTTCACGGTGCTGTTCGGCTCCATCTTCGTGATCAGCCCGGACACCGTGCCCGCGCTGATCGCGTCCGGCATCGTGGCCCTCGTCGTGGTCGCCGTCCTCACCCGGGTCCTGCTGCTCACCTCGATCTCGCCCGACCTTGCGCTGGCCAGGGGCGTGCACGTCAAGACCGTCGGCATCGTCTACCTCGCCGCGCTGGCCGTCTCGGTCTCGCTCGCGGCCGTCGCGATCGGCGCGGTGCTCTCCACGGCTCTGCTGATCGGACCGGCCGCGACCGCGCTGCGCATCACCAAGAGCCCGGGCTGGGCGATGGCCGCCTCCGCGCTCACTGGCGTCGCCGCGACCTGGCTGGGCATCGCGGCCGCCTACGACTCCTACTACTGGCCGCCCTTCGGCCACGGCTGGCCGGTCTCCTTCTTCGTCGTCGTCCTCGTCCTGGTCGGTTACCTGCTCACCTACGTGAAGCGGCCACGCCGGCTGGCGCCGCGCTCTCCGCACGAGGGGGCCGAATGTTCTCCAGCCTGATGATGAACACCTGGATCGCCGGTTCCATCGTCGCCGCGATTGCGGGCATGGTCGGGTTCTTCGCGGTGCTGCGCGGCCAGACGTTCGCGGCGCACGCGATCCCCAACGGCGCGTTCGCCGGCGCGGCCGGGGCCAGCCTGCTCGGCATCAACGTCATCGTGGGGATGGCGGTCTTCGCGATCGCCGGCGCCCTCGGCATCGGCGCGCTCGGCTCAGAGCGGCAGGGCCGCAAATCCCGCAACGACGTGGTGACCGCGCTCGGCCTCGTCCTCATGCTCGGCCTGGGCGCGCTGTTCGTCAGCGTCAGCAGCCAGTATGCGGAGGAGACCTACGCGCTGCTGTTCGGCGAGGTGTTCGGGGTCAGCCAGGGCGAGGTACTCCCGATCCTCGGCCTCGGCATCGCCTCCGCAGTGGCCATCGCGGTGGCGTTCCGCCCGCTCATGCTCACCAGCGCGCTGCCCGAGGTCGCCGAGGCGCGCGGCGTCTCCACCCGCCGGGCCGACATCTACTTCCTGATCGTGATGGCCCTGGCCACCTCGATGACCGTTCCCGTGGTCGGCGCGCTGCTGATGTTCAGCCTGATGATCGGCCCGCCCGCCGCCGCCCGTTCGGTCACCGCGCGCCCCGGCGTCGCACTCGCACTCTCGGTCGCGATCGCCCTCGCCACCGTCTGGATCTCGATCGCCCTGTCCTACCGGACCAACTGGCCCCTGGGCTTCTTCGTCGGCGTGGCCGGCGCCGTCTTCTACCTGCTGGGCCAGGGCGTCCGGGCCTTGGGAACCCAAGCCCTGGGAGTCAGCCGGCCCCACCCGGCCCGATAGAAGCACCAGACGAAGACCATCCCTTCGCGTCCGGAGGCCGGGAGGACTTGAACTGTAAGACGCTTTGTCTTACAGTTCAAGCATGGCCGACACGATCACCATTCGCACCGATGACGAGACCGAGCACGCCCTCGACGTGCTGACCACCGGGGGCATCTCGCGGTCTGCCGCCATCCGGCAGGCGGTGCTGGAGGCAGCCGGCCGCCGGGAACGCGCCGCGCGGCTGCGCAGGGAGGTCCTGCGGATGGAACTCGGCGAGCCGGACGGCGTCAACGTGGCGGAAGAACTGGCCCGGGACCGCTCCGGCGAGCGCTGATGATCTACCTGGACTCCGCAGCGGTGGTCAAGCTCGTCCATGCCGAGGCGGAATCGGCAGCGCTGCGCGGCTGGCTGGACGAGCGGGCTGAGACGGGCTGGATCAGCTCGGTGCTGACAGAGATCGAGTCGTTCCGTGCGCTCGCCAGGCACGCGCCCGAGGCCGCATCCAGGCTTCCTGCCGTGCTGGACCTTATCGACCTGATCCCTCTGGACCCGCCCATCCGGATCCTGGCCCAGACCGCCCGACCCGCCACCGTCCGCAGCCTGGACGCGATCCACCTCGGTACCGCCTTGCACGCCCGCCAAGCCCTGACGTCGTTCGTCACCTACGACAAGAGACTGCTGGACGCGGTCATCACAGCAGGGCTCCCGGCCGATTCACCTGTCTAGCCAGCGGCCACCACCAGAGCCGTGTATGTCGGACTCTGCAAGTTCAGCGCCTCCGGGGATGGTCTTCGCTCAGCCGGGCGTCTTTACATAGCTCCCGGACAAAATAAACGTCTCAACGGACCTGAAAATGTCCGGCAGCTATGCAAAGTCGAAAAAGTGTCCGGCAGCTATGCGAAGTGGCCGCAAGGCGAGAGCAGGGAGGGACTCCCGGGGCTGACGATAAGCGGGGGGACGCGGTCAGCCCGGCGACAGCCGGGCGGCAACAAAACGCTGCTGTAGTAGTTGTTAGCCGGTGTAGTAGCAGTTAGCCGGGCGCCGCCGCGAAAATGGGACGACGCGCGGCGGCGGAATCGGACAGAATGACGGATTGTGCTGCTGACGATTACGACGACCGCCGAACCCGCGTCCGACCTCGGGTTCCTGCTGCACAAGCACCCTGGACGGGTGCAGTCGTTCGAGGTGTCCGTGGGCGCGGCGCACGTGTTTTACCCGGAGGCGGGGGAGCGGCGGACGACAGCGGCGCTGCTGCTCGAGGTCGATCCCGTGGGTCTCGTTCGCGGCCGTCACGGACCGTCCGGCGACGGCTTCGCGCTTGGCCAGTACGTAAACGACCGTCCGTACGCGGCGTCGAGCATGCTCGCCGTCGCGATCAAGGAGGTGTTCCGCACCGCGCTCACCGGCCGGTGCGCGAGCCATCAGGAGCTGGCGGACTCGCCCCTGCCGCTTGAGCTGCACGTCCCGGCGCTGCCGTGCCGGGGCGGGATCGACCTGGCGCGGCGGGTGTTCGAGCCGCTCGGCTGGCAAGTCGAGGCGGCCACGGTGCCGCTCGACCCGACGATTCCGGACTGGGGCGATTCACGCTACCTGGACATCCGCCTGGCCGGCACGGTGCGGTTGGCCGACGCGCTCAATCACCTCTACGTGCTGCTGCCGGTCCTCGACGACGGCAAGCACTACTGGGTGGCCACGGACGAGGTGGACAAGCTGGTCCGCGCGGGCGGCGACTGGCTGGCCGGCCACCCGGAGAAGGAGCTGATCACGCGCCGCTACCTGGCGCACAAGCGGATGCTCACCGCAGACGCGCTCGCCCGCCTGGCCGAGGTGGACGACACCGAGCCGGAAGACCTGGACAACGCCCTGGAAGTCGCGCGGATCGTGGCCGAGCCCGACCAGTCGGCGCCGCTCAGCGAGCAGCGCCGAGGCGCCGTGCTCGCTGCCATCCGCGCGGCCGGCGCCAGGCGCGTCGGCGACTTCGGCTGCGGGGAGGGCGCGCTGGTCCGTGACCTGCTCGCTGACCCCGCCATCGAGCAGGTCGTGGCCACCGACGTCGCCGCGCGGGCGCTGCAGTTCGCCGCGCGCAAGCTCAGGCTCGACCGGATGAGCGAGCCCCAGCGCAATCGGCTGCGGATGTTCCAGTCCTCTCTCACCTACCGCGACGACCGGCTCGCCGGGCTGGACGCGGCGGTGCTGATGGAGGTGATCGAGCACATCGACCCGCCCCGGCTGGAGGCGATGGAGCGCGTCGTCTTCAAGCATGCCGCGCCGTCCGTCGTCATAGTGACCACGCCCAACGTCGAGCACAACGTCCGTTACGAGGCGCTGCCGCCGGGCGCGCGGCGCCACCGGGACCACCGCTTCGAGTGGACCCGCCGGCAGTTCCGCGACTGGGCCGGCGCCGTGGCGGACCGCCACGGGTACCGCGTGCGGTTCCTGCCGGTCGGGACGGACGACCCTGAGGTCGGGCCGCCGACTCAGATGGCGGTCTTCGACAAGCAGGAAGCGACAGCGGCATGACCGAACTCGGGGTGCCGGAGCTGAGCCTCGTCGTCCTCATCGGGGTCAGCGGCGCAGGCAAGTCGACGTTCGCCCGCGCGCGGTTCAATCCGACCGAGGTGATCTCGTCCGACTTCTGCCGCGGCCTGGTGGCCGACGACGAGAACGACCAGTCCGCGTCCGCCGACGCGTTCGAAGTGCTCCACTTCATCGTCGGGAAGCGGCTGGCGGCGGGGCGGCTGACTGTCGTGGACGCGACCAACGTGCAGCTCGAGGCGCGCCGCGCGCTGGTGGCACTGGCCCGTGAGCACGACGTGCTGCCGACCGCCATCGTGCTCGACCTGCCGGAGAGCGTCTGCCGGGCCAGGAACGCAAGCCGCCCTGACCGTGACTTCGGCGACCACGTGATCCGCCGCCAGCACGCCGACCTGCGGCGGTCCCTGCGCAGCCTGCAGAAGGAGGGCTTCAGGACCGTCCACGTCCTGCGCGGCGAGGACGAGGTCGCGGCCGCGACGATCACCCGCACCCGGCTCTTCAACGACCTGCGCCACGAGAGCGGGCCGTTCGACGTCATCGGCGACATCCACGGCTGCGCCGCCGAGCTGCAGACCCTCCTGGTCGAGCTCGGCTACACGATCAGGCGGGACGAGTCCGGCCGCGCGGCCGGCGCCAGCCACCCGGACCGCCGCGCGATCTTCGTCGGCGATCTGGTCGATCGCGGACCGGACACGCCGGGGGTGCTGCGGCTGGTCATGGGCATGGTCAACGCGGGCGACGCGCTGTGCGTGCCCGGCAACCACGAGAACAAGCTGGTCCGCGCCCTGCGCGGCCGGAAGGTCCAGGTCACCCACGGCCTGGCCGAGTCGCTGGCCCAGCTGGAAGCCGAGCCTGACCAGTTCCGGGCCGAGGCCGAGCGGTTCATGGACGCACTGGTCAGCCACTACGTGCTCGACGGGGGGAAGCTCGTTGTCTCCCACGCCGGTCTCATCGAGCGCTATCACGGGCGCGCCTCGGGCCGGGTCCGCGAGTTCTGCCTGTACGGGCAGACGACCGGCGAGACCGACGAGTACGGGCTGCCGGTGCGCTACCCGTGGGCGAGCGAGTACCGCGGCAAGGCGATGGTCCTCTACGGCCACACCCCGGTCCCCGAGCCGGAGTGGGTCAACAACACCATGTGCCTGGACACCGGCTGCGTCTTCGGCGGCAGGCTCACCGCGCTGCGCTACCCGGAAAGGGAAATCGCTTCCGTTCCGGCTGAGCGGGTCTACTACGAGCCGGCCAGGCCGTTCCCGGTCAACCCGACGGCGAGCGGCGCGCCGCAGCCCGCCCACCGCGAGCCCGAGGTGCTCGACATCGACGACGTGACCGGACGCCGGGTCATCGAGACCGCCTACCTGCGGCGGATTAGCGTCCGGGAGGAGAACGCGGCCGCCGCGCTCGAGGTGATGAGCCGGTTCGCGATCGACCCGCGCTGGCTGCTCTACCTGCCGCCCACGATGAGCCCGGTCGCGACCTCGGCCCGGGCGGACCTGCTTGAGCACCCGGACCAGGCGTTCGACGCGTACCGGGCCGAGGGCGTCGGCCAGGTGGTGTGCGAGGAGAAGCACATGGGCTCGCGGGCGGTCGCGCTGGTCTGCCGTGACCAGGAAGCGGCGCGGGCCAGGTTCGGCGCGCCCCGTGACACGCTCGGCGCGGTGTGGACGCGCACCGGGCGGCCCTTCTTCGACGAGACGCTGACCGCGGGATTGGTCGACCGCATCCGCGCCGCCGCCGCGGCGATCGGCCTGTTCGACGAGCTCGGCACGGGCTGGCTGCTGCTCGACGCCGAACTGCTCCCGTGGTCGGCCAAGGCCGGGCAGTTGCTCCGCGACCAGTACGCCGCCGTGGGCGCGGCCGCCCGCACCGCGCTGCCCGCAGCCGTGTCGGCGCTCGAGCAGGCGGCCGCGGCCGGGCTCGACGTGTCAGCCCTGCTGGCGCGGACCCGGTCAAGGAACGCCAACGCGGACGCCTTCGCCGCCGCCTACCGCCGTTACCACTGGGAGACCGTCGGCCTGGACGGGATCCAGGTGGCCCCGTTCCAGCTGCTCGCCTCGGAGGGCGCCGCGCACCAGGCGAAGCCGCACGCCTGGCACCTCGACGTGGCCGACCGCCTCGTCGCCGCCGACCCCCTGACTTTCCGGGGACGGGCCGGCTGTACGCCGATACCACCGACCCTGTCGCCGTGGCGGAAGCGGTGAGCTGGTGGGAGCGGCTGACCGGCGACGGCGGTGAGGGCATGGTGGTCAAGCCGGCCGCCAACCTCACCAGGGGGAGCAAGGGCCTGGTCCAGCCGGGCCTCAAGGTCCGCGGCCGGGAGTACCTGCGCATCATCTACGGTCCCGACTACACGGAGCCCGATAACCTGGAGCGGCTGCGCCAGCGCGGGCTCGGCCACAAGCGCTCGATGGCCCAGCGTGAGTACGCGCTCGGGCTGGAGGCAATCGACCGGGTCGCCCGCGGCGAACCGCTCTGGCGCGTGCACGAGTGCGTATTCGCCGTCCTCGCCCTCGAATCCGAACCGGTGGATCCACGGCTCTGAACCAAGGCTGACGGGACCGGGTTAGGCGCTCGGCGGTGCGAGCGGAGAGAATGGCAGCATGAACCGGCTGAAGACAGCGACAAGTCCTTACCTGCTGCAGCACGCCGACAACCCGGTGGACTGGTGGCCGTGGTCGGAGGAGGCGTTCGCGGCGGCGCGGCGGCGGGACGTGCCGGTGCTGCTCTCGGTCGGGTACGCGGCCTGCCACTGGTGCCACGTGATGGCGCACCAGTCGTTCGAGGACCCGTCGGTGGCCGCCGTGGTCAACGACAGTGTTGTCGCGATCAAGGTAGACCGGGAGGAGCGCCCGGACATCGACGCCGTGTACATGTCGGCCACCCAGGCGATGACCGGGCAGGGCGGCTGGCCGATGACCGTGTTCATGACCCCGGACGGCGAGCCGTTCTACTGCGGCACGTACTTCCCGCGGGACCGGTTCACGCAGCTCGTGACCTCGGTGGCGGAGGCCTGGCGAAAGAATAAGGCGAAAATCAAGAGTGAGTCTGAACGGATATCGGTTGCTCTGGCTGAGAACGCTTCGGCGCTTTCCGGGCTGGGCGGCGCGGCGGGCGAGCTCAACCTGGAAGAGGTGACCGTCACGGCGGTGGCCGGCCTCGCCAACGGGTTCGACAAGGAGCACGGCGGCTTCGGCCGGGCGCCGAAGTTCCCGCCGTCGATGACCCTGGAGTTCCTGCTCCGCCACCACGAGCGCACCGGCGCCGCGGCGGCGCTCGCGATGGCCGAGGCGACCTGCGAGGCGATGGCCCGCGGGGGCATGTACGACCAGCTCGGCGGCGGCTTCGCCCGGTACAGCGTGGACGCGACGTGGACCGTGCCGCACTTCGAGAAGATGCTCTACGACAACGCGCTGCTGATCGGCGTCTACACGCACCTGTGGCGGCTGACCGGCTCCGTCCTCGCCCGCCGGGTGGCCGAAGAGACCTGCGATTTCGTGGTCCGCGAGCTGCGCACCGCCGAGGGCGGCCTGTCCGCCTCCCTCGACGCGGACAGCGACGGCGCCGAGGGCGTCTACTACGTGTGGACCCCGCCCGAGCTCAGCGAGATCCTCGGCGAGGACGACGGCGCGTTCGCGGCCCGAGCGTTCGACGTGACCGAGCTAGGCACCTTCGAGCACGGAACCTCGGTCCTGCAGCGCCTCACCGACCTCAACTCCCGCACTGACACGCGCCAGCATGAGGCCGTCGGCCCTGACGCCATCCAGCCCGAAGCTCCCGATCCCGCTGATCCCTTCCACGCCTCCCGCCTCGAGGCCGACCTTCACCACCCCCGTTCCTCAGTCAATTCCGGTATCTCGCCTGACGAGCGACTCGATCGGATTCGCGGCTTGCTGCTGACGGCCCGTGACGGCCGGACTCGGCCGGCCAGGGATGACAAGGTTGTCGCCGCCTGGAACGGCATGGCGATCGGGGCGCTGGCCGAGGCCGGGGTGCTTTTCGCCCGGCCCGATCTGGTCGCCGCGGCCGAAGAAGCGGCCGAGCTGCTGGTCTCCCTGCACTATTCGGCGGGCCGGATCGTGAGAACGTCGCGGGATGGGGTGGCCGGGCCGAGCGCCGGGCTGCTTGAGGACTACGCCTGCGTGGCGGCCGGGCTGCTGCGGCTGGCCGGGGTGAACGGCGGGGACCGCTGGGTGGAGGTCGCGGGCGCGCTGCTCGACACGGTGCTCGCCGCGTTCGGCGACGGGAACGGCGGGTTCTACGACACGGCGGACGACGGCGAACGGCTGATCTTCAGGCCCGCCGACCCGACGGACAACGCGACCCCGTCCGGTGCCTTCGCGGCGGCGGACGCTCTGATCAGCTACGGAGCGCTGACCGGCGAGGCCAGGTACACGGACGCAGCCGTCGCGGGGCTGCGAGTGCTGCCGCCGATCGCGGACCGCTATCCCCGGGCCGGCGGCATGGGCCTGTCGGCGGCCGAAGCGCTGCTGTCCGGGCCGGCCGAGATCGCGATCGTCGGCCCGGATGACGACCCGCGCACCGCCGATCTGCTGCGCGCCGCCCTCCATCTGGCCCCGCCCGGCGCGGTCTTCGCCCTCGGCTCGGGAGCGGGCTCGGCTGACCGGACAGTTCCCCTGCTGGCCGGTCGGCGGCTCGTCTCCGGCGCGCCGACGGCTTACGTCTGCCGTGGTTTCACCTGCCAGGCACCGGTAACAACATTGGATGCGTTGCGTGAAGCTTTGCTGACCAACTAGGCGAGTGTCCGATTGGCGCGGCACAGTGGCTGTGTGCTGACCGAGGGGAGTCGTCGCATCGCGCGTTCAACCAGCAGCGGCGGTCGGCGGCGGATGCTGTCGGCAGGCGTGGCGGTCCTCGCCGCGGCAGGCACGCTAAGCGGGGTGCTCATCGCGCTGGTCAGCGCCGCGCCGTCAGGTCAGCTTGGCGCGGCTGACGCGGCCGGCAAGCTGACGGCTTCCTCGGCACTCGGCCTGCCGACGGTTCGGCCATCCACCGGGTCCTCGCCGGTGGCCCCTGGACTGACCATGGGGGCGAGCGCGAGCCTGCTCGCGGTCCCGACCGCCCGGTCGGCGGCAGCCGGGCCGCACGTCGCACCGCTGCGCCGGACCATCCAGGCGGACCTGCTGATCGTGGCGCCGTTCTCGTTGCCTGCGAGCCTTGCGGCGACGGTGGACCGGATACCCGGGGTGGTCGCGACCGAGCGGATCGAGGCGGTGCGCATGTCCGTCAACGGTTCCTCCACCGCGGTGCTCGGCGTCGATCCTTCGGTGTTCCGCGAGTTCGCCGCGCGGCCAACCGGCGCGTCGAACGCGCTCTGGCAGGGCGTGGCCGGCGGCGGGGTCGCGGTCTCGTACACCATGGGCACGGAGGACAAGATCCCGCTCGGCACGACGGTCACAGCGGTCGGGCAGACCACGCGGAAGCTCCGCGTGACGGCCTTCGGCACGCTGGGTATCGGCGGGGTCAACGCCGTTATCTCGGACGAGACGGCCCGCAGGCTCGGCGCCCCGGCCGGCAACGCGATCGTGGTCAGCGTCGCCCCCGCCGACTTCACCGCCGCCGTGGCCGCCGCGGGACGGCTCATCCCCAAGGGGGCCGGCGTCGAGCAGCTCGTCTCGCTGATCGGCACCGGGACTGAGAGCGCCGGAACGGCGGGCGCCGGCCAGGCCGATGAGTCAGCGGTACCACAGGCCGCACTCGAGGCCATGCTGAAGGCCGCGATGAGCCGCCGGGGGATGCCCTACATCTGGGGCGCGGCCGGGCCGACGTCCTTTGACTGCTCGGGACTCGTGAAATGGTCGTTCGCCCAGGCCGGCATCGTCATGCCGCGGGTGGCGGCCGACCAGGCGCTCGCCGGCCCAGCCGTGCCGGTCAGCCAACTCCAGCCCGGTGACCTGCTTTTCTACCACACCGACCCGACGGCCCCCACTTACATCTCGCACGTCGCGGTCTACCTCGGCAACGGCTGGATGATCCAGGCGCCAGAGCCCGGCATGGACGTAGAAGTGGTCCCGGCCGACTTCGGCACCGAGTTCGCCGGCGCAGTCCGGGTCAACCCAGCCCAGGCAGCCGCCGTGGCCGCCCGCGTCGCCTAGCCCGTTCGCACGACCCGCCCCGTTCGCACGGCCCCGTTCGCGCCACCGCCCGTATGCGCTACGGCACCGTTCGCGCCACCGGCCCTTACGCGCCACGGCCCGGTTCGCGGCCACGGCCCCCGTTCGCGCCACCGCCCGGTTCGCGCCACGGCCCGGTTCGCGCCACCGGCCCGTACGCGCCACGGCCCCGTTCGCCTCGGCCCGGTTCGCACGACCCGCCCCGTTCGCACGGCCCCGTTCGCGCCACCGCCCGTATGCGCTACGGCCCCGTTCGCGCCACCCGCCCTTACGCGCCACGGCCCGGTTCGCGCCTCGGCCCGGTTCGCGCCTCGGCCCGGTTCGCGCCTCGGCCCGGTTCGCGCCTCGGCCCGGTTCGCGCCTCGGCCCGGTTCGCGCCTCCGCCCGGTTCGCGCCGCCGCCCCGCTCCCACCAACCACACTGCTCCCACTGCCCTCGGCTTGGGAGCGCAGCGACCCGTCTTCCTATCGATTTTGACCACCCTTCACCATCTTCATATCAGTTCTGACCACTCTTCTGTCCGATTTATCCGATATGTGGCGCAGAAATTGATAGGAAGCTGAGGATCGAGCTAGCGGGGGTGGTCTGGAGCCGCACTGCGGCTTGCAGGAGTGGGACGGGAGTCAAAGAAGTGGCTCGAGGTGTCAGGGGCGGGCCACTGACACCGTTGCGGAGTGGGTGGCCCGGCTGAGGACGGCCTGATTTGGATGACCGGACGTCCTGCGGCTCGTAGACGGGATTGACCAAGTTCGATTGCAGTGTAATCATAATTACATGAGTACAGAGATACAGGCATGGTTCGCCGGGCGGCTGCCGGATGAGTGGTTCACCGAGTCGGCCGAGGTCATCGTTGATCGCGAGGAGATCACCGTCGTGGGGACGCTGCCCGCGCCCGAGGGGGTCGGCGGGACCGGCGATGACGTTGCTGAAGCGATCCGGGCCGCGGCCGAGGGACGAATCAGGCGGTTCCGCGAGCAGACCCGGGACCAGCGGATCGAGATCGCGCGCGAGGCCGAGGAGCGGTTCCGCCGCAAGGTCGCCTGGGGAGCGCGCTGCGCTGCCCACGAAGAGATGTTCACCACCCTCTCCGTCCCGGTGATGACCAGGCTGCGCCAGTCCGAGCGGCGGGTGCTCGACACCCTGGTGGACGCGGGCGTGGCGCGCAGCCGGTCCGACGCGCTTGCCTGGTGCGTCCGGCTGACCGGCGAGCACGCCGACGCATGGCTCGCCGAGCTCCGCGACGCGCTCCGCCGGGTCGAGGAGGTGCGCTCACAGGGGCCGACTGGCTCCGGTGCGTAACCTCAGCGGATAACAACCGCCCCTGAAGTAAAAGGGCATGTCAGGACCGCCGGTCGGATACCGTGGCACAGGGACTTTGCACTCTGGCGCGCTCTGGCGAGGAAGGTCGGTCATGGGATACCGCGACCTGGCATACCGGCTGTACGAGCAGAGGCTCGAATCCTCCCTGGCGGGTAAGACAATGCCGCGTCACGTCGGGGTGATGACCGACGGGAACAGGCGCTGGGCCAGGTCGGCCGGGCACACCGACGTCAGTAAGGGGCACCGGAAGGGCGCCGACAAGATCTTCGAGCTGCTCCAGTGGTGCAAGCAGGCCGGGGTCGAGGTGGTGACGCTCTGGCTGCTCTCCACCGATAACCTCAGCCGCCCGCAGGAGGAGCTCGGCCCGCTGCTCACGATCATCGAGGACACGGTCACCGGCCTGGTCGAAGAGGGCTGGCACCTGAACGCGGTGGGCGCGCTCGACCTGCTGCCCGACCACACCGCCCGGGTGCTCAAGGACGCCGGCGAGGCCACGGCGGGCAACCCCGGACTCCTGGTTAACATTGCGGTCGGCTACGGCGGGCGTCGCGAGATCGCTGACGCGGTCAGGTCACTGCTCATCGAGCACGCGAGCAGGGGGACCACGATCGAGCAGCTCGCCGAGGTCCTGGACGTCGAGCACATCGCCGAGCACCTCTACACGGCGGGCCAGCCCGATCCTGACCTCGTGATCAGGACCAGCGGTGAGCAGCGGCTGGGCGGGTTCCTGCTGTGGCAATCGACACATTCGGAGTTCTACTTCTGCGACGCGTACTGGCCGGCCTTCCGCAAAGTGGACTTCCTGCGGGCACTTCGCTCCTATTCCGAACGAAACCGTAGGTTTGGCTCCTAGCCAGCGACTGCCCTCTCCCGGGGGCAGCTCTCTGGGATGGGGGCTCCAGGCTTCCCGTATGGGGGCTCCCACCCCATCCCCCCTGGCCTCATCCCCCGGCCGCCGTACCCCCGAGAGCCCGCCCGAGGGCAAAAAACGCCATCGTATCGGGCGGGCAATATCTCGCCCTGAGCACTTTTCTCCCAGGTAGATCGCGGGTACCTTCAGTAGTGGCGGGCGGCTCCCCAGCCGGCCCCCCGCGGGAGGCCCCTGTTGCCATTGCGTGCGACGAGAGGGCCGGTGCGGCCCTTTACAGGTGGGCAGCCCCGGTCCGTCCGACACGTTTGCCCCCGGATGGCCGGGGCTCGGCGTGTCCTGTCCGCGGCGTCGGTTATCGTCCACCGAGGCCCAGGGGAGTTTGCGTGGCCAACTCTGTGCACCGTCGTACGTACGTCCTCGACACGAGCGTCCTGCTCGCCGACCCGTCTGCGTTCACGCGATTCGAAGAGCATCACGTGGTACTGCCGGTCGTGGTCATTACCGAGCTTGAAGCGAAGCGTCACCACCCTGAGCTGGGCTATTTCGCCCGCCAGGCCCTCAGGTACTTCGACGACCTCCGGCTCAAGTACGGCCGCCTAGACGCCGAGATCCAAGTCGGCGATCTCGGCGGCACCGCCCGCGTGGAGCTCAACCACGTCGATTCGCAGGTCCTCCCGGCCGGGTTCCGGCTCGGGGACAACGACACGCGGATCCTGTCGGTGGCTCGCGCCCTCGCTAACGAGGGCAACGACGTGGTCCTTGTCAGCAAGGATCTGCCGCTGCGGATCAAGGCGGCTGCGGTTGGGCTGGATGCGCAGGAGTACCGGGCGGAGCTGCCAGTTGACTCCGGCTGGACCGGAATGGCCGAGCTGAGCGTCACCTCGGCCGAGGTTGAGGAATTGTACGAACACGGCACGCTCGACTGCGAAGCAGCACGTGACCTGCCCTGTCACACCGGGCTTGTGCTGCATACCGGCAGCGCGAGCGCGCTCGCCAGGGTGCGGTCGGACAAGCAGATTCAGCTGGTGCGGGGCGATCGAGAGGCGTTCGGCCTGCATGGCCGCTCGGCCGAGCAGCGCATCGCCCTCGACCTGCTGCTCGACCCCGAGATCGGGATCGTCAGCATGGGCGGCCGGGCCTGGCACGGGTAAGTCGGCGCTTGCGCTGTGCGCGGGCCTCGAGGCAATCATGGAGCGCCGTCAACACCGCAAGGTCATCGTCTTCCGCCCGCTTTACGCGGTCGGCGGCCAGGACCTCGGCTACCTGCCGGGATCTGAGTCGGAGAAGATGGGCCCGTGGGCGCAGGCGGTCTACGACACGCTTTCCTCTGTCACCACCCAGGAGGTGATCGACGAGCTCGTCGCCCGCGACATGTTCGAGGTGCTGCCCCTCACGCACATCAGGGGCCGGTCACTGCACGACGCGTTCGTCATCGTGGACGAGGCCCAGTCGCTCGAGCGCGGCGTGCTGCTCACCGTGCTCTCCCGGATCGGCACCGGATCCCGTGTCGTGCTCACCCACGACATCGCGCAGCGCGACAACCTCCGGGTGGGCAGGCACGACGGCGTGATCGCGGTGATCGAGAAGCTCAAGGGCCACCCGCTGTTCGCGCACGTGACCCTAACCCGCTCGGAGCGCTCCGCAATCGCCGCTCTCGTCACCGACCTCCTAGAGGACGTCAGCCTCTAACGTTTTTCGGGATGGGTCCCCCCGCGATTTTGGCGGGGGGACAACCCGGGCGAGCACTTGGCTTTCGCGGCCGAGCCCGGCCGGCGTGTAAATCGCGGGGGTGGCGCGCCGTATTCGACCGGCGCGCGAGGCGCCGCCGTCTAAACTGCATGGCGTGACCGGCGTCATGGGCAACGATCAAAGCCCCGGGCCCCTGAACCCAGGGGTGGGGCCCCAGGGGTCTCCGCGCGGTTTGGGCGGGGAGGCCCCCCGGGGGGTTTGGGGGGCGCCAGGGGGGATGGGGGGCGGGAGCCCCCCATGCAGGAAGTCAGCCCCCCAATCGGGGGGTCGCCGGGGGGTCGTCCCCGGTGGTCAGACGGGGTCTCCGCGCGGTTTGGGCGGGGAGGCCCCCCGGGGGGTTTGGGGGGCGGGTGTCCCCCAATCGGGGGGTCGCCGGGGGGTCGTCCCCCGGGAGCAAACAGAGCTTCCGGCTGTGTCTGTCGTCATGCCGGTTCGTAACGAAGAGCGGCATCTGGCCGACTCGGTCGCCTGCGTGCTTGAGCAGGAGTACCCGGGCGGATTCGAGCTCGTCCTCGCCGTCGGCCCCTCTAAGGACCGCACCGAGGCGATCGCCCGCGACCTGGCCGCCGCCGACAGCCGGATCACGGTCGTGCCAAACCCATCCGGCCAGATCGCCTCGGCCATGAACGCCGCGGTCAAGACTGCGCGGCACCCCATCATCACCCGCATCGACGGGCATGCGCTGCTGCCCGACGACTACCTCCGCACCGCCGTTCGCACACTTCTCGAGACCGGTGCCGCCGACGTCGGCGGGGTGATGGCGGCCGAGGGGACCACGCCGTTCCAGCAGGCGGTCGCCTGGGCGATGACCTCGCCCGCCGGCATGGGCGCAGCCGCCAACCACACCGGCGGCGAAGCCGGCCCCGCCGACACCGTCTACCTGGGCGTCTACCGGCGGCAGGCGATCGAGCAGGTCGGCGGGTACGACGAGACCATGCTGATCGCCGAGGACTGGGAGCTGAACTACCGGATCAGGGCGGCGGGACAGCTCATCTGGTTCACCCCCGACCTGCGGGTCACCTACCGGCCGCGGGCTGACCTGGGCGCCCTCGTCAAGCAGCACTTCCGGTACGGGCGCTGGCGGCGCGTCGTCGCGCGCCGCTACCCGGAGACGGTGAACCCCCGTTACCTGGCGGCGCCCATCGCGACCGCGCTCAATGCCGCCGGACTGGCACTCGGGGTCGCCGGGCTCATCGGGGCGGGCATCGGGGCACCTGGGTTCGTTCCATACCTTGGTTTTGGTTTTGTTATTCCTCTCGTCTACCTGGCCGGGGTCACCGGGGCGGCGGCGCTATTGGCCGGCGACCTGCCAGCCGGGGCACGGGCGCGGGTACCGCTGGTGCTGGCCGCCATGCACATGTCGTGGGGTGCCGGATTCCTGACAAGCCCTCGGCGGCTGGCTGTGCTTGCCCCCGGGGGCCGACCCCCCGGTGACCCCCCCGGCATGGGGGGCCGGCCCCCCATTCCCCCCGGGGGTCCGCTCGCATAGACCGCGAGCAGACCCCGTTTGCTCCCGGGGGACGACCCCCCGGCGACCCCCCGATTGGGGGGCACCTCGCCCCCCAAACCCCCTGGGGGTCTCCCCGCCAAAACCGCGCGGAGACCCCGTTTGCCCCCGGGGGCCGACCCCCCGGTAACCCCCCCGGCATGGGGGCCGGCCCCCCATTCCCCCCGGGGGTCCGCTCGCATAGACCGCGAGCAGACCCCATTTGCGGGCGAGGGGTGATCTCGTCGGTCGTAGAATGCGGCAATGGGTTTCGATCTCGGCGCTGAACTCGCAGCCGTTCGCGGCCAGGGCTACGAACTGCACGGCAAGTACCTGAATCCGCAGCTGCCGCGCACGCTGCGCACCATCGGCTTCGACAAGGACTACGTGCGCGGCGAGGGCGCCTATCTCTACGACGCCGAGGGGAACGCCTACGCGGACTTTCTCGCCGGGTTCGGGGTATTCGCCGCGGGGCGGTCCCATCCGATGATCAAGAAGGCGCTGCACGACGCCCTCGACATGGACTTCGCCGCGTGGACCCAGTTCGACTGCCAGCCGATCTCCGGGCTGCTGGCGGAGCGGCTGCTCGCCAAGGCGCCCGGTCTTGACCGGGTGTTCTTCTGCAGCAGCGGCACCGAGGCGGTCGAATCGGCGCTCAAGTTCGCGCGTCACGCGACCGGCAAGGGCCGCATTATCTATGCCCATCACGGGTTCCACGGGCTCACCGCAGGCTCGCTGTCGGTGAACGGCGCCGAGGAGTTCAGGCGCGGCTTCGGGCCGCTGCTGCCAGGGGTGGAGATCCCGCTCGGCGACCTCGCGGCACTCGAGGCCGAGCTGCGCAAGGGCGATGTGGCGGCGATGATCATCGAGCCGGTGCAGGGCCATGGCGTGCTGATGCCGCCGGCCGGCTTCCTGCCTGCGGCCAAGGCGCTGCTGCACAAGCATGGCGGGCTGCTGATCTGCGACGAGGTGCAGACGGGGATCGGCCGCACCGGCAAGTTCTTCTCCTACTCCTACGACGAGGTCCAGCCGGACATCGTCACCGTGGCCAAGGCGCTCTCCGGCGGTTACGTGCCTGTCGGCGCGATGCTCACCACGGACAAGATCTTCTCCTCGGTGTACTCATCGATGGATAAGCTCATGGTCCACTCGACCACCTACAAGGGCGGGCCGCTGGCCATGGCCGCCGGGCTCGCGTCGCTGGCGGTGATCGAGGACGAGGGCCTGGTGGAGAACGCCGCGCGGCGCGGTACCGAGCTGATGCGGGGTCTTGAGGGGTTGCAGGCCAAGTACGACCTGATTGCGGACGTGCGCGGGCGCGGGCTCATCATCGGCATCGAGTTCGGCCGGCCGTCGGGGATGAAGGCGCGGGCCGGGTGGGCGATGCTGCAGAAGGCGCGTGTCGGCCTGTTCGCGCAGATGGTTGTCGTGGCGCTGTTCCAGCGGCACCGGATCCTCACCCAGGTCTCCGGCGACCACATGGAAGTGATCAAGCTGATCCCGCCGCTCATGATCGGCGACGCCGAGGTCAAGCTGTTCCTCGACGGTCTTGCGGACGTGCTCGAGGACGCCTCTAAGGGCTCGGGCCTGATGTGGGACTTCGGCCGCACCCTGATCAAGCAGGCGGTTCGCGCCTGAGGAGGGCTTCGGCCACGGGGAGGTCGGAGGGGTACGTGACCTTGATGTTGTGCTCGCTGCCCTGCACGATGTGGACTGGGATGTCGGGGAGGTAGCGGAGGACCACGCCGCAGTCGTCGGTTGGGGTGAAGGCCGGGTCGGCGGCGGCCAGGGCGTGGGCCCTCGCGATGACCTCTAGGCGGAAGCACTGGGGGGTCTGGGCGCGGTACAGGGTCTCGCGTGCTGGCACGTGCGCTATTACGCCGTCCGCAACGACCAGGATCGTGTCCGAGGTGGGGACCGCGGTGCCGATCGCGTCGTGCTGCTGCAGGGCCGCCGCGCAATCGGCGATTATCCGCTGGCTGACCAGGGGGCGTGCGGCGTCGTGGAGCAGGACGCCAGTTGTCGCCTCTGGGGAGCGGGCGGAGAGGTGCGCCAGGGCGCTGCGGACCGAGTCGGATCGGGTGACGCCGCCCTCGATGATGGCGCTTACCTGGCCGCCGACGAGTTGCCTGGCTTCCTCGTGGTAGCTGGGCGGCATGACAAGCACGATCTCGTCGATGGCGGGCGCCTGGGCGAACGCCACCACGCAGTGCTCCACCAGCGTCTTGCCCGCCAGGGTGAGCAGCTGCTTGGGTCGCGCGGCGCCGAACCGGGTGCCCACGCCGCCGCCTAGCACCACAGCCACCATTCGCGTCACCGTTGTCACATCCGGGACTTTACCGCCGCGTGTCCGGTGTGGATATCCACGACAGTCATTAGGTGCTCTAGTACGCTGGGGAAACGTCATGCCCGGCGCGCAGGGAGACGATGCGCATGACAGCTGAGCGGATTGCCGCGAACCGACGTCCCGTCGGTCCCGTGGTGCGCCTGGCGATCGCGTGCCGGATACCACCGGCGGCGATGGCCAGGATCTCCCTGGGGTTCGCGGTGATCGCGGCGGTCTGGCTCTCGCTCGGCTCGGCCCGTGATGACGGGGTGGCGCTGGCGGCAACGATCGCCGTCTTCGTCGCGGTCGACGCCGGGCGGGTGCTCGGGCAGGATTCGGCCGCGCCCGTCGTGGGGTGGGGCCTGACCGCCTGCGGCCTGCTGGCCGAGCTCTTCATCTACGCCGGGATGGCGGCCGGGGTCAGTCTGCGCACGGTGAGCTCCGCCCCGTCCGGGTCGGCCGGGCAGGCGCTGCGCGGAACGTTCGTGGCCGGGCTCGGCGGCGCGGGCACCGCCGGGGTCTGGCGGCTCGCGGTCATCGCGGTCATGGTCGCCGTCCTGGTGCCGATGGTTGACATCTGCCTGCACGGTCCGGCCGCTACGGCTGCGGGGACGCGGGTTTTCGGGCCGCTGGGTGACGTGCGGCTCCCGGTGGCCGTTGCGGTGGTCCTGCTAGCCGGCGTCCGGGCAGGGTTCCTGGTTGTGCTCGTCCTCGGGGTGGCCACGCTCGGCGCCACGATCATCGAGTCCACCCGGCCGGGCTGGCGTCCCATTGAGGTTCGCGGCTACCGGGGCGACGGCCTGATCTCGGTCTGGATCGGCCGGTTCGTGGACGGCAGGATCCCGCCGCTGGCTCCGCTGTTCGTCGGGCTGCTGGTGACCGGCTCACTGACCGCGCTCGGGCTGCGGAACCTGCCGGGCATCCTGGTCCTCACCCCGGTCGAGGCGATGCTGCTTGCCTCGTTCGGGTCCTGGCATCCGCACGGCGGCCGGGGCGACTGGCTGGTGCCGCCGTTGATACAGGCGGCCGAGTACGTGTTCCTGGCCGAGGCCGGGTTCGCCACCCACCAGTGGCCGCCGATGACGTTCGCGCTGGTCGCTGCGGCCGGATTCCGTCATCTGGACCTGGCCTACCGGGCGCGCGGCGGGCTGGCCTCCGGCATTGACCGGCGCGGCCTCGGCTGGGAGGGGCGGATGATCGTGGTAGGCATCGCCGCGGCAACCGGGGGCTCGGTCGTCGTCTACCCGGCTCTGACCCTCTACCTGTGGTGGCTGAACATCAGGGACTGGATGGTGGGCTGGGCAGGGTGGGCGGGTGGGGTCGCAATGGCGGGGTCAGGTCGACATCCCGCCGTCGATCGCTAGCGTCGCGCCCGTCATGAACGAGCTGTCGTCCCTGGCCAGAAAGACCATGGCCCGATCTCATCGGGGGCTGCGTGCCTGCGCAGCGGGATCATCCCGTGCTTGGCTGCCAGTCGAGCCATGTTTTGGGATGCTACTCGCGGTACTATGCGATGAATATGGGTGGCGTTCGGCTCGGTGCCGGTTGGGAGTCACCGGCCGCCATGCGTCGCCGCTGGCTGACCGGAATCTTTGCCGTATCCGTTGCCTGGGCGGTTCTCGTCGCGCTGTTCAGCTCCGACTCCGTGCACCGGCTCTGGGGCGTGATGGCGGCGTGCGGGTACACGCTGGCGCTGCTGGCCGTGCTCGCCATCAGGAGCTCACGCGCCGCTGACGTGGCGCTCGGGCTCTCCTTCGTCGGGGCGCTGGTCGCGCCGCTCACCTGGATGGCGGCCAAGGGCCTTGAGCAGCCAGAGGTGTGGGTCGTCGCCCGGTCGGGGTGGATGCTGATCCACCAGGGCACCCCGTACGCCAGCGCGGCGGCGCTCGCTGTCACCCAGAACCCGAACGCCTACAACCCCTACCTGCCGCTTATGGCGCTGTTCGGGGTGCCCCGCGCGCTCTTCGACCTCGGGCTGCTCACCGACCCCAGGATCTGGTTCGGGGTCGTCTTCCTCATCGTGTTCTGGCTCGCGTTCCGTCGCGGGGGCGCCATGCATCCGTGGCGCTGGGTGATCCTGGTTGCGGGAAGCCCGGTGATCGCCTTCGAGCTCGCCGTCGGCGGCACCGACGTGCCCATGGTCGGGTTCCTCTGCCTTGGGTTCGCCCTGCTCTACGCCAAGCGTCATCCCACCTCGGTCACCTTTGCGGTGCTGGCTGGCTTGGCGCTTGGCATCGCCTCGGCGATGAAGGCGACCGCGTGGCCGGCCCTCGTCGTGGCCGTCGTGCTGCTCGTGGTCCGAGACGGCAGGAAGGCGGCCTGGGCCTTCGCCCTGACCGCGCTCGGCGTCGTCGCCGTCTGCGTCGGACCGTTCTTCGCCATCCACCCCAAGTCCCTCGTCGATAACACGATCAATTTCCCGCTCGGACTCGCCAGCGTGCGGTCGGCGGCGTCGAGCCCGCTGCTCGGGCACATCATCGCCTCGACCTGGCATAGCGCCGGGCACACGGTCGTCGTCGTGCTCCTTGTCCTCGCCGGGGCCGCGGTCGCGCTGTCGCTCGTATTCCGGCCGCCGCGCTCGGTGTCGCGCGCGGTCGTGCTGCTCGCCGGGGCGATGACGCTGATGTTCCTGCTCGCCCCGTCGACCCGGTTCGGCTACTTCATCTACCCGGCGACGCTCGCGGTCTGGCTGTTCGCCGTGCGCGGGGGTCGGCTGGAGGGGGACGGCACGACTACGCCAGATCCCGATGCGCCTGCTGCCAGCTCGCGTACCACTGTGCCCACCATTGACGTTGAGCGGCCAGCGGCATGATGTACCGGACGGTCTCCGCGTAGTACTGCCGCTGCTTGGGCAGGCGGAGGTTGCGCAGGGTCTGCACGTTTGACACCCGGTCCGCGAGCTTCACCAGGACCGCGTCGTCGGGGGCGTCCTGCAGGCGGCTCAAGTACGCCTCCTTTGCCGCCTTGCGGTCGACGCCCTCCGCCGGCTCCGGCTTGGTCACCCAGCCGACCATCTCCGCCACCCGGCCGCCGAATGCCCGCCGCACGTCGTCGATGGTGCACGGGGTGTCTTCCACCACGTCGTGCAGCACGGCTGCCTGGAGGATGTCGGGATCGGTGACGCCGGCCCCGCGCACCAGGACCTCGAGGGCTTCAAGCAGGTGCTCGGCGTAGGGCGCGCCGGTGGGGCGGGTCTGGTCGCCGTGGTAGCGGACCGCGAACTCCACGGCCTTCGCCACCGCGTCGGCGGCGGGCGCGGGCAGCAGGCCGCGCAGCTCGGGTTCTGCCTGCGGCCAGGTATGCCAGTTGGTGAAGAGCTCCATAAGGTAAGTGTGGCCCGATACGAGGTTTGCGTGGCCCGCAACGGTAGGCGCAGCTTCTTTCTTCTACAGTGAGTCCGTGCGTCTACGACTGCCAGCCGTGCGAGTCCGGGGGACACGGCGTCCTCGGGTGACGCGTCGGATCCCGACGGCGCTGCCGGGTCAAGCACGGTGACTGAGGAAGCTGACGCCACCGGGCGGAGCAACGGTTCCGTTCGGGATAGCGGGACACAGAAGTGGCGGCCGCCTTTCGAAGGTGCGCGGACCGTCGCCCAAGGGCTCCTTCCGCTTTACCGGTCTTACCAGGAGGCTGCCGCGCGCGGCGGGCAGCTGGCCGAGCGGTGGTGGTGGCTGCCTGGGCGGTTGTTCGGGGCGGTCACGATGGCGCCGGCCCTGCTGGCGATCGCGTGGCTGATGCCGGGGGCGGGGATGCTGCTCGCCGGGCGCCTGCTGCCGGTGCCCATGGTGATCATCTTCGTGCCGCTCGCGCTGGCGCTCGGCTACTTCGCGATGCGACAGCTGCCTGCGAGCTGGCCGCAGTTCGGCGAGCCGGACGTGAATGGCGAGCCTGACGCGGTTCTTGACGCCTCTGCCGCCGCGGGGTGGCGAGCGGATGTGCCGGTCGGCGCGCTGATCGCCACGGTCGCGATCGCGGCCGGGTTCGGGGTCTGGCAGGCGCTGCTCCGGTCCGAGCAGGTCTTCGCGGTCGGCGACCCGAGCGTCTACCTGCAGTACGGGTACTGGATCGCCGAGCATGGAACAGCGCGGATACCGACGTCGGCTTCGGCGTTCGGGACGTCCGCGGGGCTGGTCTTCGGCAGCCCCGGGTTCTACTCCACGGGCGGGTCCCTCACCCCATCGTTCCTGCCGGGGCTGCCGCTGGTGCTCGCGGCCGGGACGTGGCTCTCCGGGCTAGGCGGCGCGCTGACGATGCCTGCCGTCATCGGCGGCTGCGCGGTGCTCTCGTTCGGCGGCGTGGTGGGACGGCTTGCCGGGCCGCGGTGGGCGCCGGTCGGGGCGCTGGTGCTCGCGGTGTCCCTGCCCGAGCTCTACGTGTCGCGGACGCCGTTCGCCGAGCCGCTGGTCCAAGTGCTGCTCTTCGGCGGGCTGTGCCTGCTCATCGACTCGTTCGGGGTGCTCGGCGGCGGGCTTGCGCTGGCCGGGCTCGGCGGGCTCGCGCTCGGGCTGACCGTGCTGGTCTGGATCGGATCGTTGAGCATCCTGCTGCCCGTGTTCCCTTTGCTCGCCCTGTTGTTCGCGAAGCGGCGGCGCCAGGCGGGACCGTTCGGGACGGGGCTGTTCCTGGGCATCGGCATCGGGCTGTCGGTGGGACTGGCCGTGGCGCGGTCCTACCTGTCGACGGTGTCGTCGGAGCTGCACGTGTTCGGGCTCTGCGCGGCAGGGTTCGGCTTGATAACAGCTTTGGTCACGCCGCTGGCGTTCCCGGCTGCGCGCGCCCGGGTGCGGCAGGCCTTCGAGTGGCGGCCGCGCATGGTGGGGCTCGGGGGCGAGGAGATCTCGTTGCCGTCCCTGGAGTCCGTGCTGCAGTGGCTGGCTCTGGCGCTGCCGGTGATCGCGCTCATCGGGCTGGCCGTCCGGCCGTACCTGCAGATCGTCCGAGGGCAGACCGACCCGACCCTGATCAGGGAGATCGCGCCGCTGCAGCGGATCGCCGGGCTGCCGGTGGACGGCAGGCGGCAGTACTACGAGCAGAGCTTCGACTGGGTGCTCTGGTATCTCGGCGTGCCCGCCGTGCTGCTGGCCTGCGCCGGCGCGGCGGTGCTTGGACGGCGATTGGTGCGGGCAGCGTTCGAGTGGCGCGCGGCGGTCGTGGCGGCGAGGCTCTGGGCGCTGCCGTTTCTGATCATCGTGTGGTCGGTGGCCACCGTGCTCTGGGATCCGGCCGTGGCGCCGTGGCAGCCGTGGGCCTCGCATCGACTGGTTCCCGTGGTGTTGCCGGGGCTGGTGCTGCTCGGGGTTTGGGTCTCGTCGCGGCTGACCTTGCGTGCCGCAGTGCTCGGCGCATCCCGCCTGACGGTTGAGCTCGTGGCCTTCTGCTGTGTGCTGGCGCTGGCGATCCCGCCGCTGGTGACTTCGCTCAACCCGCGGACTGGTGCCGCACGCGTCGGTCGGGCGCTATTCGTCCGGGGTGGCCAAGTTCGTGAGCCGGGTGCGGCTGCGCGGCGCGGGCGCGTCGGGGACGTACGGCGGGTCGGTCGCGGCGGCGTCCGCGCTGTGCGCCGCCATCGGGCCAGCTGCCAGTGTGGTGTTCGTCGATGCCTCGACCGCGGCCGAATTCGCGCCGACCGTGCGCGGGCTCTGCGATATTCCGGCTGCTTCGATGGCCGCGGGTTCGTCGGCCGCGGCGGTCGAGCAGCTGGCGACCTTGATCGAGCGGGCCGGGCGGCGCCCGGTGCTGCTCGGCTCGTCGCGCGCGTCGGTGTCGCTGTTCGGGATCGTGTCTCGCCCCGTCTTGTCGCTGCGGACATCCAGGGACGCCGAGGTGCTGACCGGGCCGCCGGCTGGGGTGTGGCCGGTCTCGTACGTGGTGTGGATGGCGTCGCCGCTTGGATCGTGATGCCCGGCTCTGGGGTCGGCGCTTCCGGGGTCGGCGCTTCCGGGGTCGGCGCTTCTGGGGGCGGCCCAGCCCCGGGCGTCCCACCGCAAGCTCCCGTATCTGATTTGCTTCTGTGGGCTGGAGTTCATAGAGTGAGAACATCGTCGCGGGGTGGAGCAGTTCGGTAGCTCGCTGGGCTCATAACCCAGAGGTCGCAGGTTCAAATCCTGCCCCCGCTACCAGGCAAAATGCCCCCGGGAGGGTTCTCCTGGGGGCATTTTCATGCCGATGGCAACCAGAACGGTAGCCACCGCCGGAGTATGGTCCGTCCTCTAGTACTCTTGGTGATAAGCCGGATGCGGCCTGAATACGTTTCCAAGGGAGCCTTCGCGAGAGGTTGCCAATGGTAACCGGAGCCGAGGAACGGTACGCAGCCCCTGATGAACGCGACTGATCGGTGCGCCGCCTTGCTATGTAGGATCACGTAAGTGGGGGACGTGTCTTGGGTACCCTGACAACCCGAACGGCGAGTTCAGGGGAGGCGTGGTGAAACAGAGTCTGGCTTTCTATTTCAAATCAGCCCTGTGCAGCGCCTGGTTCCGTTTGCGCGGAGTTAAGTCATCGTTCGTGGTCTGTGAAGGGCACCTACCAGTGCTGTACACCCACGGGACGGCCGAGATTGGCTGGAGATTCATCCTTCGCGGTTATACGGTTCCCTCCGAAATCGGAACTAAGAGTCGTGACGCTCGACTAAAAATCGGTGACCGAGTTTTTATCAACCAGGGAGCCAGCGTTCTGGCGGACTGCTATATCGAGATTGGCGATGACTGTCTAATCGGTGACTTCGCGGCCGTTTACGATACCAATTGGCATGCCCTAGATTCGGAAAGTCCGACGCGTTCTGCGCCGGTCATCATTGGGAATAATGTATGGATATGCCGCGGCGTCACGGTTTTGCCCGGTAGCAAGATCGGCGACCACACGGTGGTCGCGGCCGGATCGGTCGTCAAAGGTGATCTTCCCCCGCGTGTGCTCGCTGCCGGGAACCCAGCAGTTGTCGTCCGGGAGCTTAAGATCTCCGACGGTTGGCGAAGACCCGAGGCGTGACATGTTGAGGAGCGCTCCCGAGGTTGTAGGCGGCCAGCCTCTTGCGGACGCGCGGACAGAAGCGAGACACTTGCGTACCACCCGGGATGGAAGAGAGGGCTGAGTTGACAGGGCAAACGGTAGCCACGGTAGTCGCTGGCCAGCAATTCAGTCTTGACAGCCCCTTTCGGTACCTGTTTATCGTGGTTGCGGTCATCGTCGTCGGGCAGTTCTGGCTGTTGCCCCCGGCGCCGTTCCGTGCCGCCGCCCAGCGCGGTGGTTGGCGGCTGGTCATCGCAGTGCTGTCGTCGCTCAGCATGCTGGCTTTCGGCATTGGCATCGCGATGGGCCAGTTGGTGATCGCCATCGCGGCGCTGATAGTCAGTGCCCCGTTCACATGGTTCTTGCTCATCAGCTTCATCCGTGACAGGCGGCAAGCTTCTGACTGAGCGGTCACAGGTGGGCTGCGGCGTGCCTGATCACCGGGAGTGGATGGGGGTATCTTTTCGGTTATGACCGAGCGGATCAGTCCACGAGAGTTCCACGAGGCTGGCGGCGTCGATGACTGGCGAGTCGTGTTCGCCGGCGCCTGCGCGCACTTCAAGACCGGGTCGTTCCGGGTCGGGGTCGCGCTGATCAACGCCATCGGCGACCTGGCCGACGCTGCTAATCATCACCCCGATGTTGATCTGCGGTACCCAGGCGTCACCGTGCGGCTTGTCACGCACGAGGTCGGCGGGCTGAGCTCGCGCGACATCGAGCTTGCCAGGCAGATCTCGGCCGCGGCACGCGACCTTGGCGTGACAGCGGACCCGACCGCGGTGCAGACGGTGCAGGTAGCGATCGACGCGGTGGACCGCGGTCGGGTGATGCCCTTCTGGCGTGCCGTGCTCGGCTACAAGGCCGTAGGCGACGAAGACCTGGACGATCCGCGCGGGAGCGGGCCGTCGTTCTGGTTCCAGGAGATCGACGAGGCGCAGCCGGGGCGTAACCGTTTCCACGTCGACGTCTCCGTACCGCATGACCAGGGAGAGGCGCGAGTTGCGGCGGCGGTTGCCGCCGGCGGCCGCGTGGTCAGGGACGAGCACGCGCCCGCCTGGTGGGCGCTCGCTGACGCCGACGGCAACGAGGCCGACGTAGCCACCTGGCAGGGGCGCGAGTAGCCGCGACGGCGGCTACCTCGTAACTGATTTGGTTCCGAGAGCGAGACCCCGTACAGTGGTGCTCACGACGCGGGGTGGAGCAGTTCGGTAGCTCGCTGGGCTCATAACCCAGAGGTCGTAGGTTCAAATCCTGCCCCCGCTACCAAGTGAGAGGCCGGTTAGCGTCTCAGAAAGACAGAACCGGCCTCTTGCGTTCGGCCCCGTTGAACCTGGCTCCCGGATGGACTGGGGAGGGGGCGGCGCCTGAAGGCCGGTGTGCTCGAAGAGAACCGGCCGCGGTTGGTTGCCGTTGCGGGCTCCCGGACGACTCGAGGCGAGACCGCAGCTGTGGACGGCCGATCTGCGAGCACGTGCAGCGCGGGATGGTGTGACTGCGCCTCGAGGTGGGCAGGATAGCGACACCGAGGCCCAAGCCAGCCAGCTGTGCGAGCATCGGCAGAGCGCTGGCTTCGAAGACGATCCGAGGTTCGAAGCCGGCGTGGCACACGCCGGCGTCGAGCGCGGCGCGCACGCCCGGTGCCGAGGGGCAGACTGATCAGCGGCTGGTCGCGTAGTGCGTCGACCGTGATGGTCTTGCGTGCGCGAGCGGGTGCTCGGTCGATGGCCGCCACGAGCGTCTCGTCGGCCACGTCGCGGTTCGAGTCCGGGCGCGGTGTCGCCGGCTGAGCCGATGAGCGCGAGCTCGAGCGGCCGCTGCGCAGCCGCTCGACGAGGTGGTCCGAGCCCGCTTCGGTGAGGGCGATGCGACTCCGGGGTAGAGGTCGTGGAACTCGGCGAGCAGCTCGGGGACGACGGTCAGCGCGCACCCGCTCACCATCCCGACCGTCGACTGACCGTGGACCAGGCCGGCCAGCTGGTCGACGCAGCGGGCGTGGCGACGGCGTCGAGGGCGGCTTGGGCGTACGGTAGACGGCTGCGCCGACTCGGTGAGCCGCACCGACGGCCCGAGCGGTCGAGCAGGGTCTGGCCGAGCTCGCGCTCGAGCTGGCGGACCTGGCGCTGACGCCCGACTGGCTGATGTGCACGCGTTCGGCGGCGCGGGTGAAGTTGGCCTCCTCGGCGACCGCGACGAAGTACTCCAGCTGTCGAAGCTCCATAACTACAGATTCTACCTGCCAGTGAACTACTGTTGGACTTCTCGTGCGTCCGGCCAGGATGGGATCGTATCGGACCACCGACCAGGAGAACCCCATGTCGAGCACGAAAGGCCAACAAGCCCGAAGACCTGACCCGCTTGTTCGTCGAGCGTGCCAACGACGGCGACGCCGCCGGCATCGCGGCGCTCTACGAGGAGCAGGCGGTCATGGCCTACCCGCCCGGCCAGGTGACGGTCGGTCGGCGAGGCCATCCGGCGCTGTGGGAGAAGGTGCTGGCGAACGCGCCGCACTTCGAGCCGGAGACAGCCGCTGCCGACCCTGATCAGCGGTGACATCGCGCTGACCTCCACCCCGCCGCAAGGACGGCGCTGGCGCCCGGGCGCAGGTGATACGCCGGCAGCCTGATGGCACGCTGGCTGCGTCTGCTCGACCAACCCGAGTTCGTCTCACCCGACATTGAGGAACGGGCTATGATCGTCGACGGGTATGAGAAGAGACGGCATGGATCGGCTGCAAGCGATCACCGTGGCGTTCGAGGCCGCGCCCAGGAGGGAACCCAGATTTCGCTCTTGTGGTGCTTGACCTGCGTGGAGGCAAGATAGTGCGCCACAAGCAGGGTAAGCATCGGGCGGGTTCTCGATCTCAGTGGAGTGGACACGGCGAGACCCCCGGAACGAGGCGTCGATTGTCCCGGCTTGCAAGTTGGCGATGGCCGCCTGCGCGTTGTCGACGATGGTCACGAGGTCGAGCTCGACATCAGGATGGACCCGGTGGAAGTCGCGAAGCACAGCGGACGGGGCGGTCCGGTAACTGACCACGTCGACGCGTAGCGCCCGCCGGCCAGGCCGCACGGAGTCGGCGGCCCGCTGCTCTACCCGCAGTAGCTCACGGGCATGCGGGAGAAGCGCCTGCCCGTCAAGGGTGAGTTCGGTCCCGCCCGCAGTGCGAGTGAACAGCCGGACGCCGAGGTCGCTCTCCAGCGCCGCCAGGCGTTTCGACACGGCCTGCTGACTGATGCCGAGCTCGGCGGCGGCGAGCTGGAACTGCCCTTCGTCCGCGATGGCGACGAACGCCCGGACCGCTTCCAAGTTCATGTCACACCATCAATAAACAACCAATGGTTGTCTAGAGCGAACAGAATGTTGTTTGATCATTGGAAAATACATCGATGTAATGAGTTTATGCACACCCGTTGGTTGATGAGACGGTCGCTGGGGCGGCAGTTCGAGTGGCTCTGGGCTGCGTATGCGGTGAGCGCGACCGGCAGTTCGCTCGGGTTCGGCGCGTTTCCGCTGGTCGCTATCCTCGTGCTGCACTCCGGGCCGACGGAGGTGTCGGTGCTCGCGGCGGCCGGGCTGGCGGTCGGGGCACTGGTGGCGGTGCCCCTTGGCCCGTGGGTGGAGTTCCGGCGCAAGCGGCCGGTGATGATGGCGATGGACCTGACCCGGTTCGTGGTTATGATGACGGTCCCTGCCGCGTATGCGTTGGGCTGGCTTACCTTCGCACAGATCCTCGTCGTGTCGATCATCGTCGCCGCAGCAAGCATCGCTTTCAAGACGGCCAGCGGTGCCTACCTGAAGGCGCTCGTGCCGTCGGCGGATCTGCTCGCCGCCAACGGGCGGTTCGAGTCGACGACCTGGACGACCATCTCGCTCGGCCCCGCGCTCGGCGGCGTCATGATCGGCGTGTTCGGCCCGGTCGTGACGGTGCTTGCTGATGCGGTCAGCTACCTGCTCTCGGCGCTGGGAATCAGCGCGATCGGGGGCAGCGAGGAACACCCTCAGCGGACCGAGGCGCCTCGGCTCCGGGCGGGGGACCTGCTCGACGGGTGGCGATACATCCTCAGCAGCCGGGCGCTGCGGCCGGTGTTCTTCAACGCGGTGATGGTCAACGGCCTAATCATGGTGACCGCGCCGCTGATGTCCGTGCTCATGCTGGGCCGCCTGGGGTTCAAGCCTTGGCAGTACGGGCTGGCCTTCGGGGTGCCGTGTATCGGCGGGCTGATCGGCTCACGGCTGGCTGGCCCCCTCGTGGCGCGGTTCGGCCAGCACAAGGTCATTCTGGCCTCAGGGGCGCTGCGCGCGTGCTGGCCCATCGGGTTGGCCTTCGTTGGCCCCGGCGTGGCCGGGATCGTGCTCGTCATCGCCGTCCAGCTCGGCCTTGTGACCTGCATCGGCGTGTTCAACCCGGTCTCCGCCACCTACCGGCTCAACCACACAGAAAAGGACCGGGTGGCCCGCACCCTGTCCGCCTGGTCGATCAGTACCAACCTCAGTACCGCAGCCCTGACCGCCCTGTGGGGAGTGTTGGCCAGCATCACCGGTCCCCGCACCGCCATCGCCGTCGCCGGAGTTCTCATCTTGGCGACCCCGCTCCTGCTCCCGAGGCGCGACCACGCGCCTCAGCCCGCGCCGGAACTGACCGGCAGCGAATCCCTGACAACAGAGGCAGCCCCCGTTACTCCATAAGGCGCCCGGGAGGGCTTCAAAGGTGCAGGATCCTGCGTCCGAACTCGTCCGCAGCGAACCAGGACCCGCTGGCGGTCTCGGGATCAGCCACGGTCCGTTCCATCTAAGGATTTTGACCTTGGCACCGCGGGCCGACGAGAAAGCCTCCGTCGCGCAGTCTCAGCGTGCAGAAGGACAAGGACAGAGCAGCGCCGAAACACGGAGAGAAGGCACGTCATGTCAGGTACAGCGAAGCCCAAGGTCGTGTCGGCTGCCGAGTGGCAGCAAGCCCGCGATGATCTGCTCAAGGCGGAGAAGGAAGCCACCAGGACGCTGGACGCCATCGCCGCCAGGCGGCGCCGGCTGCCGATGGTCAGGTTCGACAACTACACGTTCGCCACGGCGGACGGTACCACGACGCTGCTCGACCTGTTCGGCGACCGGGTGCAGCTCGCCGTCTACCAGTTCATGGACCGCGGCCCGGACGAGTTCTGCCCCGGCTGCACCTGGTTCACCAACAACGTCGTCAACCTGGACGGCCTGGCCGAGAACGGCGTCGCGTGGGCGACCGTGTCGAACATGCCGATCGCGCAGATCGAGGCGTACAAGGCCGAGAAGGGATGGACGCTGCCATTCGTGTCGTCCTACGGCACCTCCTTCGCGGAAGACACCGGGGCCGGTGACGGCTTCGGGCTGAGCATGTTCCTGCGCGACGGCACTTCGGAAGAACGGCCGCCTACCGTGCAGTTCATCCAAGATCTTTCGCCCCCCAGGCACATGCCTGAGAGGACTGAAATGTCGGCTGTGATTGCGTACCTAACCCGCCTCTGGGGCGGTCCAGGCGACGATTGACTGGCCTGCCTTGAGCAGCGGCGCGGGCGGCAGTAGGCGGAAAATCGCGTTGCGGACCGGCTGGCGCCAGCCGCCGCCGAGGTCGCTGGCGGCCAACGCGAACACGCGCAGTCCTACTACGTCATGTAGTAATCATCCGTCTAGCGGGCGGGCGATGGGGAGGGAGGACGCTATTCCAGTTCGCTGGTCCGGCGGGACTGGAGTTTTTCGCGCTTGGCCTTCTTGGGCGGCTTGCGCTTGACTTCGACGCCGCTCATGAAGGCCAGGCCGCTTACGTTGATCACCGGTCCGCCGGGGCTGCCGGCCCCGGCGACCGAATGTTCGAACGCGCCCATGATGCCGACGCCGGTGACGTGGACGGTGGCATCCTCGGGCACGGTGATCTCGCAGCCGCCCATGATCGCCACCACGTGGATGGAGACCTCGCGCTCGGAGAACCGGGCCTCGCGCATGTCGATTTCCCCGCCGCCGAGGAGCATGAAGGCGTTCAACGTTCTCGGCACCACCCAGTCGCCCTTGCGGGAGAAGCCGCCGAGAATGGCGATGGCGGTGTGCGACGTCCCATCCCCGCCGTACTGCCGCAGGTCACCCGAGGGTGACGCAGAAGGCGCGGGTACGTACCCGGCCCCGGTGTCGGGCAGGTCGTGCGTGATCGGCACGAACTCCGCGTACGTCTTCGCTGCATACACGGCGTCGAGCCGCTCGTCGAGCTCGTCCATGGTCAGGCGCCCGTCCCCGGCGGCCTCGCGGAGCCTTTCCGCGACACGCTCGCGGTCGGCGTCCGAGGCGCGCAGGTGCTGGGGGTCCGGTACGGCGGGCGAGGTGCTCATATCGGTAAAGCCTAGGCGGAAGCGCGGACCTAGGTACAGTGGCCGGCCGGCTCGCTACCCGAACTTGATCTCTAATTCGGAGCAGAACGCATCGCGGACAGCTGCGCTTCGGCCTCGGCCAGGACCCGCACTATGTCGCGGCCGAAGCTGACGTCGCAGGGGTGCTCGGCCCGGTCCGAGTTGGCGGCGGCGATGAGCTCGGCGGCGGCCACGCGCAGGGATTCCTCAGGGTCGGGCGGGGCGGCGGGCATGACCGACCGGCCGGCCGCGCCCCAGACGAACAGGCTGTACCCGGATGCCGCCTCCGGCGCGTCTTGCGCCATGGTCGTGGTGGAGGACGCGCCGCCCTCGTGCCCGAGCACCAGGTGCGTCACGTCCCCGCGGCCCGCGACGGCGGTCACCGAGGTCACCGGGCCGAGGCAGGCCCAGAGCATGCCGACCAGGTGCGGGCCGAGATCCCACAGCGCGCCCTTCTCCCGCCGCCACGGCGTGTTGAACGGGGAGCCCGGCTGCAGCGAGGTGCCGAGCCAGAGCGCGGTGCCGCCCGACCAGCCCTCGCCCGACCAGCCGCCCCGCGCCTGCTCGTCGGCGAGCCAGGCGCGGATCTCGCGGTTGAACCGCCAGGTGAAGAAGACTACCGAGGCGACGCCTGCCTTCTCCACCGCGGCGACGACCGCGTCGGCGCCGGAGACGCAGAGCGCGATCGGCTTCTCGAGCAGCAGATGCTTGCCCGCCTCGGCGGCGCGGATCGCGAGCGGTGCCTGCACGTCCGGCGGGACGGCGAAAGCGACGGCGTCCACGCTGCCCAGGAACTCGCCGAAGTCGTCGTAGGGGACGGCGCCGTACCGGGCCGCCAGCGCGGAAGTCGCCGCCGCGTTCCGCCCCCAGACGGCGGTCAGCGTGGCCCCCGGGGTGGTGGCAAGAGCGGGCGCGTGCGTGAAGCTCGCCCAGTAACCGGTACCAACGAGACCGAGACGCATGGCAACGATGCTACGCGTGGTCAAGTGTTGCCGTATGTTCTGTTGCGTGCGCCTCGTACTTGCTTCAGCTTCACCCGCCCGCCTCGCGGTGCTCCGCGCGGCCGGCCTCGATCCCCAGGTCATCGTCAGCGGTATTGACGAGGACGGGTTCTCGGCGGAGACCACCGCCGAGCTCACAACGACGCTCGCCTCGGCCAAGGCCTCGGCGGTGGCGGCATCACTGCACGAGGGGATCGTGATCGGCTGCGACTCGATGCTCGACCTCGACGGGACCGCGTACGGCAAGCCGGCCGACTCGGTGGAGGCCGTCGCCCGCTGGCATGAGATGTCGGGCAGATCCGGCACGCTGTACACCGGGCACTGCGCGATCGACGTTGCGTCCGGGAAGCGCCTTACGGCGGCAGCGGCGACGACGGTCCGCTTCGGCACCCCCACCGAGGAGGAAATCTCGGCCTACGTCGGCACCGGCGAGCCGCTCGGAATGGCTGGCGCGTTCACGATCGAGGGCCTCGGCGGCTGGTTCGTCGAATCGATCGACGGCGACCACAACAACGTGATCGGCATCTCCCTGCCGCTACTCCGCCGCCTCCTGGGCGACCTCGGCGTGACGATCCCCGACCTCTGGACTCAGTACAACAGCCCCGAGTAGTTGTCGGGCGCGTAGTGCGCCTCCAGTTCCTCGAGCGTCTCCGGCGGGTCCTGCACCGCCTTGCAGAGCGCGGCGACCGACGGCAGCTCCTCTGCGGCGGGCCAGGACGACGGCTCCCACAGTGACGACCGCAGGAACGCCTTGGAGCAGTGCGAGAACACCTGCTCGATCTCGATCACCAGCGCGAGCACCGGCCGTCGGCCTCGGACAACGAGGTCGGAGAAGAACGGCGCGTCCCGCACGATCCGGGCGCGGCCGTTGATCCGCAGCGTGTCATCCCGGCGGGGGATCAGTGCGATGACACCGACGTGCGGGTTGGACAGGATATTGAGGTACCCGTCGGCCCGCTTGTTGCCGGGACGCTCGGCGATGGCGATGGTGTGGGGGTCGAGCACGTGGATGAGCTGGCCGACCGGGTCGCCCTTGGGGGAGGCGTCGCAGTTCCCGTCCGCGTCCGACGTGGCGAGCACGCAGAACGGCGACCGGCGCAGCCACTCGATCTGCAGCGGATGGAGCGCGGGCCGGTCCTTGGTCGCGGCGCGACCGGTCGGGAATCCGCCGAGCGCCTCCCGCAACTCCTGCGCTGAGGTGATCTCGGTAACGCCTGTATCGGTAAAACTCACTAGCTCCTCACAACCTCGTGAATGGCTCGACCGCCAAGTTCTCGGACAGCAGCGCCGGAGGTCCGATGATCTTCCGGTCCGGCTTGCCGACGACCTCCTCGTCCTTGCCGTCGTAGTCGTACTGCTCGAGGATGTGCCTGATCGCCTCAAGCCGGGCGCGCTTCTTGTCGTTGGACTTCACCACCGTCCAGGGCGCGTCGGCCGTGTCGGTGTAGAAGAACATCGCCTCTTTAGCCTCGGTGTAGTCGTCCCATTTGTCCAGTGACTGGATATCCATCGGTGACAGCTTCCACTGCCGCACCGGGTCGACCTGCCGGATCACGAACCGTGTCCGCTGCTCAGACCGCGTCACCGAGAACCAGAACTTCGTCAGGGACAGACCGGAATGCACAAGCATCCGCTCGAACTCCGGTGCCTCTCGCATGAACTCCAGGTACTCCTCGGGCGTGCAGAACCCCATGACCCGTTCCACCCCGGCCCGGTTGTACCAGGAGCGGTCGAACAGCACGATCTCTCCGGCGGACGGCAGGTGCGTCACGTACCGCTGGAAGTACCACTGGGTTCGTTGCCGCTCGCTGGGCTTCTCCAGCGCCACGATCCGCGCGCCGCGCGGGTTCAGGTGCTCGGTGAACCGCTTGATCGTGCCGCCCTTGCCGGCCGCGTCCCGGCCCTCGAAGATAATGACGATCCGCTGGCCGGTGTCCTTCACCCAATTCTGCAGCTTGACCAGCTCGATCTGGAGCAGGCGCTTGGCGCGGTCGTAGTAGTCGCGGGTCATCCGCTCGTCGTAGGGATAATCTTCCCGCCACGTGTCCACGGGCGTCCCGTCCGGCCAGAGCAGCACCGGATCGTCGTCTTCGTTGTCTTCCACGGTCAGCCCGGCGAGGATGGCGAGATCCGCGGGATCCTGTGACCCCGGCGAAGGCAGCGAGTGCATCACGATCTAAATACAACACATCAATGCCCGCTGGTCATGGGTGGGGGTGGTTTATTCACCCGCGCGTCAGCGTCAGGTTCTCTCTTCTTGCCCAAGGAACGGGCCGTGGCTCTACGCCACCGCGTCGGGCTTATTCGTCGCCGTGGACAACCTGGCCTCCTGCGACCGTCAGCGCGACGGAGGTGCTGCCGATCGCGGTCGCCGGGACCGCGTAGATGTCCTGGGTGAGCACGGCGATGTCCGCGAGCTTGCCGGGCTCGAGCGTCCCTGCCACGTCATCCTCGTGGTTCACGTAGGCGACGCCCCGGGTGAAGGCCTCGACCGCGGCGTCGACGGCGATCGCCTCGTCGGGCAGCAGCGGCATGGTCGTCTCCACCGAGCCCGGCTCGCCCAGGCGGGCCGAGAGCATCCGGTTGACCGCCACGTGCATCTCCTGCAGCGGGTCGGCGCTTGACACCGGCCAGTCGCTGCCGAACGCCACGCGCGACCCGAGCCGCAGGAACGAGCGGATCCGGTACTGCCAGCCGGCCCGTTCCTCGCCCACGAACGCCACGGTGAGCTCGTCGTTCTGTGCGTCCCGGCAGGCCCAGAGCGGCTGGAAGTTCGCGATCACGCCGAGCTCGGCGAACCGCTGCAGGTCCGGCGGGCTGACGAACTGCAGGTGCGCGACGTGATGCCGGCCACCTGCCCGCTGCCCGCCGGGGACCTGGGCGAGGGCGTCGAGCGCGGCCGACACGGCACGGTCGCCAATCGCGTGGAAGTGCATCTGGAAGCCGAGGTCCGCGAGCCGACCGGTCGCCTCGGTCAGCTCCTCAGGCTCGATGAACAGGTTTCCCGACCGCTCCGTGCGGTGCCCGTGTCCATCGAAGTAGGGCGCGCCCATAGCGGCGGTGAAGGTCTCGCAGACGCCGTCGAGCATCAGCTTGACCGAGGTGGCGCGGAAGTAGCCGCCGCCGTCGGCCGCCTCCCGGCGCGCCTGCAGGGTATCGAGCTGGTGGATGCCGCGGGATCGGTCCCACCACAGCGCCCCGGTAACCCGGCAGGTCAGCAGGCGATCCGCGGCGGCGCGGCGGTAGGTGTCGAACGCGTCGGGCATGCCGAGCTCGCTCGCCTCGCCGATGCAAGCGTCCTGGATGGACGTGATGCCGAGCGAGTGCAGGTGAGCCTGGCCCACCAGCAGCGCGGCGGTGAGCTCGGCCTGCGTTGGCGGCGGGACGTAATCGCCGACCAGGCGCATCGCGCCGTCGTGCAGCGCGCCCGCCGGGGAGCCGCCGTGGTCGCGTTCGATCCGCCCGTCGCGCGGGTCGGGGGTGCGGGCGGTGACCCCGGCGATGTCCAGCGCGGCAGTGTTCACCCAGGCGGTGTGGTGGTCGCGGTTGGGCAGGAACGCCGGCCGCCCGTCCGTCACCGCGTCCAGGTCGGCGGTGTTCGGCGTGCCGCCAGGGAACGCGGGCATAGACCAGCCGCCGCCGAGGACCCAGGCGTCGCGCGGGAGGGTCTGGCAGTAGGCGGCGATCGCGGCGAGGTACTCCGGCCGGGTGCGCAGGCCGGCCAGGTTGCACATCAGGGACTCAAGCCCGCCCTGGACCGGGTGCACGTGCGCGTCGCCGAAGGCGGGGAGCGCGAGTCGGCCGCGCAGGTTCACCACCCGGGTGAACGGGCCTACGAAGTCGCGTATCTCGTCGTCGCGGCCGAGCGCTAGGACCACACCCCCGCCGATCGCCGCCGCCTGCACAAACCCGGAAGGATGGGCGGGGGTACGGATCTTCCCGCCGACGAGGACGAGCTCCGCGCTTCTGGTCATGAGTCGGGATGTTATCGGGATGTAGTCCGACGTGTTGGGCTGCGGAAAGCAATAACCTTGGCGGCATGGACGAGGCCGTGATCTACACCGACGGGGCATGCAGCGGGAACCCGGGCCCGGGTGGCTGGGGAGTGGTGCTGCGATACGGCACCGTCGTGAAGGAGCTGCACGGCGGGGACCCCGCGACCACCAACAACCGGATGGAACTGCTCGCCGCGATCTCCGCGCTCGAGGCGCTGACCCGCCCGGTGCCCGTGCAGCTCTACACCGACAGCAAGTACGTGCTCGACGGGATCACGAAGTGGCTGCCCGGCTGGGAGCGCAACGGCTGGAAGACCGCGTCCAAGCAGCCGGTCAAGAACGTGGACCTATGGCAGCGTCTGGTCGCCGCAATGGCGCAGCACCAGGTCAGCTGGCACTGGGTCAAGGGCCACAATGGCGACCCGGGCAACGAGCGCGCCGACGAGCTGGCCCGCCTGGGCATGGAGGATCTCCCCCGGGGGACGACCCCCCGGTGACCCCCCGGTATGGGGGGCCAGCCCCCCATACCCCCCGGCGATCCCCGCGCAGAACCCGCGCGGAGACCGCAAGTCCCCGGGGGACGACCCCCGGTGAACCCCCGATTTGGGGGGCTGACATCCCGCAGGGAGGGCTCCCGCCCCCCATCCCCCCGGCGCCCCCCAAACCCCTTTGGGGGTACCCGCAAAAACCGCGGGCACCCCGGGGTTTGTGGTGGCCGGGGTTAAGGCTCAATCTCCCCGCACAACCCACCGAGGAGACCCGGCCAACGCCGCTGGCATGCTTAGCGAGGCGCCGTGTCTTTCATTAGCACTTGCCGATGTATCGGCCCTCGGTGAAGGTGGTCCAGGCGTCCCAGTTGGTGCCGTCGTCCGAGAGGATGATCGCGGACCGCGCGTTGCCGTAGGCGTTGAACGTGGCCAGCGCGCCGTTAGAGGCGTTGATCTGCCAGTAGCCGTAGTCGTCGGTCGGGCTGAGCGCGTACTGGTTACCGTCCGACTCCGCCATCGCGATCTCGGCCGCCGTGAACGCGTCGGCCGGGTTTCCGCCGGCCGAGTCCCAGAGCTGCTCAAGGCCGGAGCAGCCCAGTGTGCCGCTCAGCCCGCCGCTCGTGCCGGTGCCGGTGCTTGACTGCACGACCACGGTGCCGCTGTCGCCCGAGTTGCTGTTCGGTGTGGTGCTGGCCGCGACCGTTACCGTTGTTGCCGCGACTGGCGCGGCGTGCTTAGGCATGTAGTCGGCGAGCTTGTAGTCGGCCGGCACGGTGCCCGGGATGAAGAGGGTCTCGCTCGTGTAGATCAGGTTCGGGTCGGAGATCTTCTTGTCGTTCTCGTGGTAGATGAATCCCCAGTCCGCGGCCTTGTCGTAGAAATGCCGGGCGATCGTCGAGAGCGTGTCGCCGCTGCGGACCTTGTAGTGGCTCGACTTGACCTGCGCCGAGTGCTTTGCCGTGGTGGTGGACGCGACGGTGACGGCGCGGATGGAGATCGAATCGAGTACCGCCGTGGACTCGGCGCCCTTCTGCGCGGCGTGAGCTGTCTCGTGAGCCTGCGTCGTTACCTCGGTCGGCTTGTCCGGTGCGGCGAACGCGTGCTGTGCCGACGGGACTGCGACGAGCGCGCCGGCGATGGCCACGGCCGGCGCTGCCTTGCCGGCCTGTGCTGCTACCTTCTCCACCTGCGAGGGGGTCGAGTGCCTGCCCCGACGCCTGATCTTGACGAGCCGGCGGTCACTGTGCCCAGCGGTCATGCTCTCCCCATGGTCGATGCCTGGCCCGCTTACGCGGCTGCTAGAGCCTCTCGGCGGGCATACACAGTCTTGTCGGGCTAACCGCCCGCTACGTTACGGTTTCGGATGGTTTGTTGGACTATGTCCTAGCCGAACCGTCGGATGGAACTATTGCAGCTGCGGTCGGCCATCGCACGTAAATCGAGTTTTTTTTGTGATCGTGTCGTGATCAAATTCGGACAATTGCCGAGTCTTGAGGACACAACTCGATGAGCGTGGTGAAAAGCCGGGAGGCGGCGTCTCTGGTGGAGAGAACCCTGAGGCGCCCGGGGGCGGCGAGTCGACCCCCGGAGAGGGAACAGGGATACTTACGGACGTGACTGATGATTCTGAGCGCGTGATCCGCTACTTCGAGGACTATCCCCTGGGGCTTGTGGTGGACTGCGGCACCTTCACGATCGGCGAGGCGGAGCTCATCGAATTCGCTAAGGAGTACGACCCGCAGCCCTTTCACACCGACCCGGTAGCGGCCAAGGACGGGCCATATGGCGGGCTGATCGCGAGCGGCTGGCAGACGACGGCCAAGATGATGCGGCTGCTGGTGGAGCACTTCGTCAGCCCTGAGTCCGGGCTCGGGGCGGCAGGCGTGGACGAGGTCCGCTGGCTCAGGCCGGTTCGCCCCGGCGACACGCTGCACGTCCGCGCCACCGTCCTGGAGGCGCGCCGGTCGAACAGCAAGCCCGACCGCGGGATCATCCGCTCGCTCGCCGAGCTGACCAACCAGGACGGCGAGCTAGCCATGAAGCTGACCGCAATCAACTTCGTCCTGCTCAGGAACCCCGAGCCCTAGCCATACCCTGCGCCACCCGGCGCCCGTCGGTCACTCCGCACGAGGTTCCGCCGCCTCGCCCGGGAGGCTCAGCCGGCCGGAACCTTCGCGTTTGCGTGGGCCGTGGACAATCGCTCCAGGTAATCCGGGTTCAGGCCGTAGTCGCAGTGGTAGCGCTCGGTCCGGCGTCCTGGGCTGGCCACTGGCCGTGCGAGCTGGCCTCCGCCTGACGGACCTGGCCGACGCGCGCTGGATAGAGGCCCCGGTGTGGCCGCGCCGCTGCCAGAGATCCGCCGGTCGGCGTTGAAGGGTTCCGGCCCGCCTGTCCGCTACGACGGGTCGGACACGCCTGTCACTCATCAGGCTCGTAGCGGCGGACACGGCCTCGTCCTGCTGCCGGAGACGGCGCTGCCGGGGACCGGGATAACCGCCGTCCCGGTCGCGACGCCCCGCGTGGTCCACCGCGTGGAGCTTGCGCACGGCACCCTCCACGCAGGCTCGCCCGCCGCCGAGTTGGCGGCCCTGCTCGCCGCGCTAGCATGATCAAATAAATGTTTGTCTTTTACGTTGTTGTGATGACGTAAAAGACAAACATTTCGAGTTCCGGTTCGCAACTAGGCGTTCGGGGATTTCCCGTTGCCGATCGCGTTGGTGCCGTTTTGGCCGCTGCCATCGGTCGGCGGGACGCCGACGCCTCGGCGGACCGACTCGAGGATCGTCAGGCCCTGGCTGACCAGGCCCGCGGCGATCTCGCCGAGGCCGTCGGACCCGTTGAGCACGGTGACGTTGGCGCCCTGCAGGCCGACGGCCGCCTCCTTGACGATCTGCGGCAGCTGCGCGATCAGCAGCTGGTCCAGCGCCACCCGGTTGTTCGACGCGGCGGCCTCGGCCGCGATGCGGGTCCGCTCCGCGTCGGCGACGGCCAGGATCTTCACCTTCTCGGCCTCCGCCTGGGCAGGCTTGATGACCTCGGAGACGAGCTGCTGCTGGCGCAGGTCGGCCTGATTCTGTGCGAGTTCTGTCTGCGCGGCGATGACCGCGCGCTGCGCCCCGGCCTGCGCGAGCGGTCCGGCCTGCGCCGCCTCGGCCTGCGCCTTGTCGATCTCGGCCTTGTACTGCGCCTGGACGACGGCGGTCTGCCGGGCGAACTCCGCCTGCTTGCGGGCCGACGCCTGCACCGCCTCGGCGGACGCCTGGTCGGCCGCCGCCTGGGCGATCTTCGCCTGCCGCTGGATCGCTGCGTTGTTCGGCGCGGCCATCGCGGCGATGTACCCGGCGCCCATGTCGTCGATCGACTGGATCTGCAGTGAGTCGACGGTCAGCCCGATGGAGACCATCTCCGTCTTGGAGCCGTCGAGTACCTCGGTGGCGAGCTTCTGCCGCTCGGTGACGATCTCCTCGACGGTCATCGAGCCGATGATCGAGCGCAGGTGCCCGGCGAAGATACGGCCGGTCAGCACCGACATCTGGTCCTGGTCGGAGAGGAACCGCTGGCCGGCGTTGACGATGGACTCGGTATCGTTGCCGACCTTGAACGCGATGACAGCGCGGACGTTCAGCGAGATGCCCTGCTTGGTGACGCAGGTCTCGGATACCTCGGCCTCCCGCATGGCAAGCGTCAGGTAGCGGACCTTGCGGAACATCGGCGTGACGAAGGCGCCGTGCCCGGTGACGACCCGGAACGGCGCGTCTTTCATCCCGCGACGACCGCCAGAGATGAGCATCGCCTCATCGGGGGCGGGAACTCGGTATCCGAGCATAGTTTCACTCTCCTGAGCGAGGAACTTCAGTAGAACCTGGGATGGTGGGGGCCTCGCCGAGCGGGTCGGTCCATTCCATAACATCGACCGTACGCCTGCCCCGGTGGTCCGCGACAAGGACGGTCGTGCCTATCGGCAGGGGCGACTCCGACCAGGCGATGAAACTCTCCGAGCCGCCGCGGATCCTGATCCTGACCTCGCCCGGGCCTGCCTGGCCGCGGGTGGCGATGGTGATCACGCCCACCATGCCAATCGCGGATTCGTCCCCAGCCACAACATGCCGCTCCTGTAGTTGGAATACCGGAAACACAGCCTAGTCTCGGTTGGCGTAAAAACCACCTTTCGTTAGGCTAAGTAAATGACTTCCCCCGGCTCCAGTGGAATCCCCTGGGCAGGGCGGCACCGGGCGGCACCGGGCGTGCCCCTGTCTTCGGACTGAGGAGAGAGGGAGCGGAGCGACCGAGCGACGAGGGAGAAGGCAGGGGTCCCGAGCGCCCGGCGGCGAGCGGGAGAAGCAGAGTGTTACAGCCAGCCGTTCCTGATGCCGTCGACCGCGTCGCCGGCCGGCGGCAGACCGAGCTCGCCCGCGCGGACCTTGTCCAGCATCATGCTGGTAACGCTGACGATCGCCGGGGCGAGGTCCCGCAGTGACGCCGCGTCGGAGGGGTCGGCCACCTCCGGCGGCACGCCCGCCCGCTCTAGCACCGCGGGCAGGTCGGCCAGTTGTGCCGCCAGCCAGCCGAGCGGGTCCGACGACAGCTCCGGCAGGAACTGCCTGTCCGTTGGGTCCCAGCCGTTGAACTTCGGGTGGTGGTGGGTGCGGTTGAAGCTACCGGGCTTGCCGTCCACTGCCTCGAGCAGGTCGAGCCGCCAGATCGGCCGGCCGACCTCGATCGGCGTGGCCGAGTAGATCGTCCCCTTGAGGTCGCCGCGGTCGAAGACCCGCAGCTCGAGCCTGACCCCGTGCTCGGCGCCCTCCTGCCCCTTGTGCGGGTTGGGGTCGAGGAAGTAAAGGTCGCCGACGACGATGCCAACCCGCTCGAAGACGAAGGCCTGCAGCATAGAACCACCTTTACCACCAGCTAACAGCCCGGCCGCCAACCGGGAGGGGCGCGGTCGCGCCGCTTCTCACTATCTCCCGGCCGGCGGTGGCACGTCCAGATCGTTAGCCGCGCTAATTCATCCACTGCGCCTTGCCGTACACGAAGACCTCGGTGCCCGGGGTCGCAACCAGGGTGGGGAAGAACCGCGCAATGTACATCGGGATGCGGACGCAGCCGTGCGACGCCGGGTAGTCGGGGACGTAGGTGTCACCGTGGATGGCGTACACGGTGCTGATGAAGAACACCGGGTTGTACATCTGGCCGAGCGGCACCGTGACCCAGCCGGGCATGAAGACCGTGGTCCGGTAGTTGCCGTTGGGGGTGATCGCCTGGCACTCGGAGCCGCCGCAGTTGTACCAGTAGCCGCCGCCGGTTGAGACGTGGCTGATCAGCGCGATCTTGTCGTGCTTGTAGAGGACCAGCACCTCGAGCGCCTGGTTGACCTCCACCCGGGTCGAGTCCTGACGAGGGTCGTGCGACACGTACGTCCTCGGGTGGACAAGCGCCCGCTTGGTCCTCGCGTCGATCACGCCAGTCAGCGGGATGCGGTTGATCTCCTGGAACGCCCAGACGGCGTCCTCGGTATCGGCGCCGAAGCTGCCGTCAATCGTGCCTGGGTCGTACTTGAGCGCGGCGAGGCGCCGCTGCACCGACTTCACGCCGGCGCCCGACAAGCCCTCGGACAGGGTGCCGCTCGGCGGGGTCCAGGCGGCGGACGTCGAGACGCTGACCGAAACGGTCTTCGCTGCCAGCGTCGCCTTCGCCGGCCCGGCGGTCGCCACTGTGGCCGCCGACGCGGTCCCCGCCGCGTACGCGCCCGTCGCGAAGGTGGCCGCCGCGATCGCGGTCGCCCCGATCCGCGTCAGCCGGCTGCCGCGCCTCACTGCGCCCATGCCATTCACGTCCTTCTGCAAGTGGAGGATCTGCCCTATGGCTTGATCATCTTCTTCTGAAGACATCGCGTCACGCTCCGCCGTTGCGTCAAGAAGATAACGAAAGAGGTATGGACGTAGGGGGTTGAAGCCACGCCCTGCTATTGCAACCCAACCGGCTAACGCGACCCAAATGCCTAATGAACCCCAACTAAGCTTCTGGCGTGCTTGGACTCGCGATCGCCTGTGTTGCGAGCGCCGCCGCTTGGGTTTACCTGGTGGCGGCGCATGGGGTTTTCTGGCAGACAGGGGAGCGGCTGCCGCCGAGACGGGCGACCCGCCTTGGGACCTCGGCGTGGCCGACGGTCGTCGCCGTCGTGCCGGCGCGCAATGAGGCGGACTCCCTGCCGGCGACGCTGCCCGGGCTGCTGGCGCAGGAGTACCCCGGAGAGTTCCGCGTCTTTCTGGTCGATGACGGGAGCGACGACGGCACGGCCGCCATCGCCGCCGAGCTTGGCGAGAAGGCTGTGCGGGACGGCGGCGCGCCGCTGACCGTCGTCGCCGGCCAGCCAAGGCCGGACGGCTGGGCCGGCAAGGTGTGGGCGATGTCCCAGGGCCTGGCCGCCGCAGTTGGTGGCGGTGCGGAGAGCGGGAGCAGGACCGCATTCTCGGCGGGAACCGATGCGGCCAGCCCGACCGGGGGCGTAATCGGAACTGGCGAGTCGACCGATTCCAGCAGTAGGGCCGAGGCGATCGCCGGAACTGGCGCGGCCGTGGCCTCGCCCGCCAAGTACGTGCTGTTCACCGATGCGGATATCGCCTGGGCGCGGACGGCGCTGCGCGACCTGGTCCGGGCCGCGGAAGACGACGACCGCGTCCTCATATCCCAGATGGCGCTGCTCCGCGCGGAGACGGCGTGGGAGCGGGTGATCGTGCCCGCCTTCGTCTACTTCTTCGCGCAGCTCTATCCGTTCAAGAAGGTCAACAACCCGAAGAGCCGGACCTCGGCCGGGGCCGGCGGCTGCATGCTGATCAGGGCGGGGGCGCTAGCGCAGGCCGGCGGCCTCGAGCAGATCGCAGGCGCGCTGATCGACGACGTCGCCCTCGGCGCGCTGCTCAAGAAACATGGCAATCGCATCTGGCTCGGGCTCGCCACTGACATCAGGTCGGCGCGGCCGTACCCGAGTCTGGCCAGCCTCTGGCACATGATCGCCAGGTCCGCGTACGTCCAGCTCAGGTACAACCCGGCGCTGCTGGCAGGCACGCTCATCGGCCTGCTGCTGCTCTACGCGGTGCCGCCCGCCGGCGCGATCGCCGCGCTGATCGCGGTCGCTGTCGGCGCGGCGGGCGGCGCCGTGGCCGTCACCGGGATCGCCGGGCTGCTCGGCTGGGCGCTGATGACGGCCAGCTACCTGCCGATGCTCCGCTTCTACCGGCTGTCGCCGCTGCGCGCCCCCGCGCTCCCGCTGATCGCGATTCTCTACGCCGCGATGACCGCCGACTCCGCGCGCCGCCACTACTCCGGCCGGGCCGTCTCCTGGCGCGGCCGCGCCGCAGACCGCGTCTGAATGACCAGGTGCGTGTCGTCGCTGCGAAATGCCCTATATATCAGGGAGGGTAGGCGGGCGGATACGGGCTGGTGCTGTACGGGTCGACCCTCGTGGGAAGAGAATGCGTTTGGCGGATGGGCGAAGTCACCGTCCGTTCAGCATGACGATCTTGGTTGTTTCATAAGGAAGTGGAGCCCAGGATGGCGATCAGCGTGCTCGGCGTGGTGGCGCGGGGCAAAGGCGAAGAGGTAGAGGTTACCGAGGTGCTCGTGCCTGAGCCTGGGCCGGGCGAGGCGCTGGTCCGCGTTCAGGCGTGCGGTGTGTGCCACACCGACCTGCACTACAAGCAGGGCGGCATCGGCGACGACTTCCCCTACCTGCTTGGCCACGAGGCTGCCGGGGTAGTTGAGGCCGTCGGTGACGATGTGACCGATGTCAGCCCGGGTGACTTCGTCATCCTCAACTGGCGCGCCGTCTGCGGCCAGTGCCGGGCCTGCAAGCGCGGTCGCCCGTGGTACTGCTTCGCCACCCACAACGCCAAGCAGAAGATGACGCTGGCCGACGGGACTCAGCTCTCGGCCGCGCTCGGCATCGGCGCGTTCGCCGAGAAGACGCTGGTCGCCGCCGGGCAGTGCACCAAGGTCAACCCCGCGATCACGCCCGCCACCGCCGGGCTGCTCGGCTGCGGTGTGATGGCCGGCTTTGGCGCGGCGGTCAACACCGCCGGCGTCTCGCGCGGCGACACGGTCGCGGTGATCGGCTGCGGCGGCGTCGGCGACGCGGCCGTGCTCGGCGCGCGACTGGCCGGCGCAAAGACGATCATCGCGGTGGACGTGGACGACACGAAGCTCGACTGGGCGCGCGAGTTCGGCGCGACGCACACCATCAACTCACGGTCCGCCGACGCGGTGGCCGGGATCAAGGAGCTCACCGAGGGCTTCGGGGCCGATGTGGTGATCGACGCGGTCGGGCGGCCCGAGACCTACACGCAGGCGTTTAACGCCCGTGACCTGGCCGGCATCGTGGTGCTTGTGGGCGTGCCGACACCGGCAATGAGGCTGGAACTGCCGCTGCAGGAGGTGTTCGGCCGCGGCGGCGCGCTCAAGTCCTCCTGGTACGGGGACTGCCTTCCCAGCCGGGACTTCCCGATGCTCGTCGACCTCCACCTGGACGGACGCCTGCCGCTGGAGAAGTTCGTCTCCGAGACGATCGGGCTGGGCGATGTGGAGGCGGCCTTCCACAAGATGGAGCACGGCGAAGTCCTGCGCAGCGTGGTGGTCTTCTGACCGCTCCCGCCGCGGCGGCCAGGTAACGAATCGATTCCGGCCCCGACCGAAAATTGGGCTGAGTAGTGCGCGAGATCCCTGCATCTGGGTTTCCAGAGCGCTACGTTGGGTCACTAACGGGCTAGCGCCAGGTGAGTAAATGTCTGGTAATGAGCATTTTTCTGGAAATGTTTATCAGAGTGGCGCGCCGATATGCCCGTTCAGGTAGCGAAGGCGGGCATTTGTCGAGATGATGCTGTGACCTTGCCTGAACCGCAGGTACCACCAGACATGAGGTGACCGCCACGTGAGAAGCGGATGGCCGCATACCCAGGATGATTATGGGGTGCTTCCAGCGGATCGACGCCAAGCGTCGTTCGGCCCCGAGGTCTCATGGCCAACCGGGTACTCCGACCTGGAGTACCGGAATGGCGACTACCGCTACGCTGCACCGCAGGCGGCGTCACCGCCGCCCGCCAACCACGGCCAGCACCCGTACGCGGCCTTCACCGCCGGCGGGTACGGCGACGACGGATACCGCGACCCCGGCTACCAAGGGCCGGCCGCGCAGGACGCTGGCATCGCCGGCACCAGAACGGTACGCGGGTTCGTCGATGCGGGTCCGGGCTGGGACCAGTCGGCCTACGCCGCTCCGGGCTACGCCCAGTCCGGTTATCAACAAGGAAACGATCCCAGGTACCCGCATGGCCAGGGATACAGCCAGCCCGAGTACGCCGGGTCGAGCTACGCTCAGGGCGGCAATATCGAGATGGCGTACCCGCCGGCCGCCGCGTCGCCCGAGGCATACCATGGCGCAGAGAGCTACCAGCAGCCCTGGGATTACGACCAGCCGCTCCGCTACGACGACGAAGTGGTCGCCTACCCGGGGCAGGATGGCTACCCGGGGCAGGACGCCTACCCGGCCGACGGCGATTACCAGAGCGTCAACTACCTCAGCGGCGCCTACCCGATCCCGGGTTACGACGGTTCTGGCAGCCACCAGACGTCGGTCTACGAGTCGGACGGCTACAACGGTTCCGACTACTCAATGCCAGGTATCGGCGGCGTCGGCTACGACCTGTCCGGCATCATCGGCACCAGCGACTTCGAGGCGGTCGGCTACGATGAGCCGAGCTACGACCGCCTCTCTTACGACGACCCCCGCTACGGGGACGACCCCCGCTACGAGCCCGGCCCCGGCTACGGAGGACCGGGGGCCAGGTTCGACGAGACCCGGCTCGACAACCTGTGGCTGCCGGGGGATGACGTCCGGCAAGAGGCGGCCCCCACCGGCTACGGCAATGACGGGTTCGGCGGAGCCCCGGTCCGTCAAAGCGATCGCGGCGGGGCCGGGCGATGGGCCGAGACGCGCTACGACATGAGCGTCGTCGATCTCGACATCGACCACACCAGGTTCGACGTGCCGGCCCTCGGCGAGACGCGCATCGAGAGACTGCGCCGGACATCGACTGATTTGTTGGCCCCCGGCCAGCGCACCGGCGGCGCGGCCCTGCTCACGCCGCCCGTCGCCCAGCCGCGCAGCTGGGTCGAGGACACGTCGTTCGACCACTTCGCCGACCTCGACCTCACCGACGAGCCGGTGCCTGCCGCCTTCACCCGCACCATCGAGCGGCCGGAGACCGACGAGGACACCGCCACCCGGCGCGCGGTCGGCCGCCGTCGGGGTCGCAGCGGCGACCGGCGGCAGTGGATGGCGCTCGGCGCCATCACCGTCGTCGCGGCCGGCCTGATCGGCGGCGTGCTGATGAAGTACGTGTTCGCCGGCCCGAGCGGGCCCGCGCACGAGGTCGTCGCCCCGGCCTCGGTTGACGGGTACACGCGTTCTGCGACCCTCGGGGAGCAGATGAAGGTGGGTGCGCTGGCGCAGAGCGTGGAGAAGTCGAGCGGCGGGTCGGCCAGTGGCGTCGTGTCCGCCGTCTACGAGCAGGGCACCGTGGCCCCGGGCAGCAACGCGCAGATCTTCATGTTCGTGGGCGGCAAGCTGGCCAGTGCCGATGCGAACGCCTTCATCGCCAACTTCGATCAGTCCTATCCGGACGCGCACGCGGTGTCCGCCGGTGCGCTCAATGGCGACGCCGCGTGCAGCGAGACGCACCTCAACAACGAGGAAGCCGCGATGTGCGTGTGGTTCGACAACGACACGTTCGGCGCGCTGGTATCGCCGACGATGAGCACCACGCAGCTGGCCTCCACGTTGAGCAACGTTAGGCCTAGCCTGGAGCTCTACGAGCGGTAATTTCACTGAAGCGCCCTGGCCCCGGTTCTCCAATTGGGGTCAGGGCGCATCTGCGTCTGCGTTGCCGGGCGCAGCGGGCGGTGGCCGTTAGGCTTCCGTGCTGCTCTTCCCGTCCTCGCCTGACGGGCCAGCAGGGTCCTGCGCCGATTCAGCGGATTCCCCTGACTTGGAGGCGGCGTCGGTTGGCCCTGAATCCTTGGCCTGCGCTGCTGTCGGCTTAGCCGCCGCGGCTGCCATCGCCTCTGCTGGCGGGTCCGCAGTCGCTGGGGCGGGGCGGCGTCGGATCGAGAAGCGGGTTACCGCCAGGACGAAGGCCACCAGCAGGGCGGCCAGGCCGGCCAGCTGGGCGCCGACGACGGAGCCGCCTTCCGGGAGGGCCGAGGTGTCTGCGGCCTGGCGGGCCTTCGCATTCAACGCTGCTTTCGAGTTCGAGCTCGGTGACGGCTTGAGAGTTGGGAACAGGCCCGAGGCGTTGCCGCCCGGGCTGAGCGTCGCGCCGATCGTGGGGTTGGTCGTGGGGACGCCGGGCAAGGCCCCGACCGGTAGCGGCGAGATAGTCGGCGTGGGCTGCGTAACAGACGCGGACCCTTTGATCGCGACCGTCGCAAACGCCTTCGGGTCCTTAGGCAGGCTGGCCGCACTGCCGATCACCGTCAGCCGGACCGACTTCACGGTCGATGCCGTGGCGGGGACCATGGACTCAGCCTGAAGCTGCCGTTCCGCCGACTTCGCGTCCATCGCGCCAAGATCGCATGAGGCTGTTCCGTTGCTGCTGCCGCAGCCGAAGCTGAACTGCGGTGTCACGCCCGCCGGGGTCGCCTGCAGCCGGACGGTCGCGTCGGGCACGTTCCCGCCCTTGGTCCAGGCGCTTACCACCCACTGAGTAGCGGTCCCGCGCTTGCCGATCGCCTGCGAGCTCGTTATCTGGACGCAGAGGCTGACCTTCGCCGAGCTCCGGACTGACTGCGCGCCGGTGTGGGCCGTGGTTCTTGACGTGCGCCGAGGGCGCAGCGCTGGCAGCGAGAGAAGCGTTGGCGGAACGCGAGGCGGCGGTGGAGGGCGACGGGTTGGCCGACGGCGAATGCGACGAGGACGAGTGGCCCTTTGCGCGTGGCGAGGCGCTCGGGCTGGCCTTCGGGGAGGCGGTGCTGGCTGCTTTCCTGTGCGGCTTGGTCGCGTGGTGCGTTCCGGTTTTGGCCTTGCTCGTCTTCGGTGACTTGTCTCGCACTCTTGCGGCGACTTTGTCTTCGGCGACTTTGTCGGCGTGGGCTTCGGTGTCGCGCTCTTGGTGGCCGAGGCCTTCGCAGCGGGAGCAGTGGGCGCCTGGGTGTGCTTGACGTTACCGCCGCCGCCGCGGCCGAATGTGCTTCCCGGGCTGACGCTTGTCTTCGGACTCGCTGACGGCGACTTTTTCGGGCTTGGTGTCGCGGTCGGCGACGGCGACTTCGACGGGGTCGAAGTGGCCGTTGGCGTGTGCTCGGCGTCGGCGTCGGCGTTGGTGTTGGCGTCTGAGCGGGGTCGATGTCTTGAACGGCTCGCACGACAGCGCACCGGTGCCTGCGGCGGCATCGTCCGCCGCGACGGCATAGCCGGACAGGTCCGCTCGGGCCGCAGTGGTACCCAGCACGGCGCCAAGCGAGAACCCGGAAGTCGCGGTGATCAGGACACCCCCCGCCACCAGGGTGACCGCTGCGGGTCGTGCGTGCGCGAAACGCATGAAAACGCCTTACCAGTGCTGCTCGTTGCTGCTGCGGAACGACCTATTCAGGATGGAGTGGCACAGCAGGCGCGATACGCCTGCCTCGCGCGATACACCCCTATTCAACACTGGGGGCAGAGTGCCGCGCCACCTGCCTTCCTACCCGGTAGGCGGCAACGTGATCACGCCTGCCCGCAACCGGCCGATCGCTCTCGCAGCCTGGACAGGTGCGCGCCCGGGGCAACTTGGTTGCATTGCGTAGCGGATGTTTTGCGCAGTGTCGTAATACGCCGTACGCTTTTGGTGACGCGATTAATGCGGAGCGTGTTGCTTCCGGGCCGTGAGAGGGCGGGGGACGGAAGCCGAAGTTCACGCTGAGTTCATCTCGGGCTCTGTGCGATTTCCTCGGCGAGGCGCAATGTTCGGCGCTCGGCGAGGATGCGCTGAGGGCGCGCAAGGGTGACGCTGCGATCGATTACCGGCGATAGTTACTCTATGTGATGCACGTCACGGACGTTTCCGTGCGAACGTGGCATGTTCCGTCGTTATCTGATATTTACTAGTGACAGTTCAGCACCCAGGCGTGCGATGGTTGCTCCCCCGCAACAAGTCGCCTTGACCCGCGTCAACATCCACGCCCCTGCCGTCGTTACGGTCCGTCTGACCGACCGGCAGAGCTGAGGGTGAAAGCGGAGCGCCTCACGGTTTGAGGTCGCCGTCTCAAGGGTTAACTCTTGTTCCCCCGTGTCAACGTCAACTCACGCATTTCCGCGCTCAACTCACGCATTTCCTCCTCCGCATCCTCCCTGCGCAGGACCCCTATCCGTCTCTACGGCACCACAAACCACTTGGCGCGGAAACATTCACGTGTTTCTCTGCTAGCGGCCGGTGCTGCCACGGCAGGCCTGCTCGGCGGGGCCTGCACAATAGCCGCCGCGGCGCCCTGGGACCAGGCGATGGACAACGTCGCGACTACCGCTCACGGCGGTTCGCCGGCATCCTCGGGTCAACTCGGGTACCTCCGCCCTCGACGACTTCGGCCTCAGGGTTCATGCACCCCAGCCGGGGGGTCAGCAGGCGGTCGGCGGCCACGGATCCCGTGGGCAGGCAACGGCAGCGCGCGGGTCAAGCGCTGCCAAGAGCGTCACCGCATCCAACAAGGCTGCCCCGGCCAAGGCTGCGGCCGGCGAAGGCTGCCGGCCAAGGCTGCGGCCCCGGCCAAGGCTGCCAGCCACGGCCCACGTCGCCAAGGCAGCACAGCACCAGGCCCCCCGGCCGTGGCCGCGCAACCATCGGGCCGAGCAAGCCCTACTTCATGTACGACTCGGTGACGCCGGGCACGCTCCCGTCAGGCCAGCCCGCCGCCGTCTACGCCGACGGCTCGTACGCCGCCTCGAAGTCACAGGTGGCCGGGCACCATTCGGTGCTGTGGATCGACACCAACGGCAGCGACCCGTCGGCCAATGTGCTGGACGTCGAGCCAGGCGATGCCACCCCGGCGGGTGCTGCGCAGTGGGTCGACGCGCGGCTCACTCACCAGCCGAACTCCGTGGCCATCGTCTACACGATGATGTCGGACTGGCAGGCGGTGAAGGACGACGTGGGCGGCCTCCCGCCCTGGATGCATTCTCACGTCAGGTACTGGATCGCCGACCCGACCGGCGTGAACCACGTCGTCCCCGGTTCCAGCGCCACCCAGTGGTACTGGGGCAGCCACTACGACATCTCGACCGCGAACCCGAACTTCGAGCAGTAACAGAAGCGGGTCCGCGACCTGATGGCCGTGCGCCGGGTGCCGCCGTTCCCCAACGGCGCCACCCGACGCCGGGCCGCCGCCTTTCAGCGCACGACCACAGCGCAACTTGCGCTAAGCTCTCTACGCGGCGCCCGCGAGGGCGCAACGCAACAACTGAACACCGGCCCCGTTAGCTCAGTCGGCAGAGCGTCTCCATGGTAAGGAGAAGGTCTACGGTTCGATTCCGTAACGGGGCTCCAGCTCAAGAGAATAATTCGAACATCCCGAAACTCCTCGGGAGCCATTCCGGGAGCCAAGTGGTCCGGATTTCTGGCAAGATCTCGGTCCGTCGGCTGCAGGACATCCAGCACGGCGCGAAGCTGCCGACCAGCGCGGCGAGCACTGCCTTGCCCTTCCCCGCGGACCCCCAGATGGAGGGTTACGTGGGCGAGGTCTGACCTGTGTGAACAGGCTGGCAGACCGCATCAGCCAGCCGGGCGAAACACCGCAAACACGAACTGTGGCGCAAAACGACTCAAGTGGTGAGCAATAAACTCATAACCGGCTCACTAGGCATTTCGTGCCACTCCGTCAAATGCGCCCTGCGAACACCGGTTGTCGGGCGTAGGCTCCTGCGCATGAGCCGCCGTGCCCTGGCCTTCCTGGTCGGCGTGGTCGTCGTCAGCGTCCTGGTCGCCGTCACCGAGTTGATCAGCGTGCCGTATGTCGTGCTAGACCGTGGCCCGGCAGTAACACCCGGGTGCGACGGTGGTGAGCCGGTCGTCCAGGTCGAGGGCCATCAGACCTACCCCACCGACGGTCACCTGGACCAGGTCACGGACAACGCCTACGGCGGGCCGGGCGGCTCGCCTGGATCCCTTGACCGCCCTGGCTGCGTGGCTGAGCCCCGGCGGCAGCGTCATTCCGCTGGGCGAATACCTTTCGGCCGGGCCACCGCCAGAGCCGGCGACGAGCCCTGATACCGTTCCGCCAGCCGAGAACCAGGATGTACTCACGGCTGCAGTGCTGCGTCAGCTCAAGATTCCCTTCCGCGAGACGGTGGTCGTCGTCCAGACCGTGCCGAACTTCCCGGCCTCCCGTGTCCTGCGGCCGGGGGACGTGCTCACCGCCGTTGACGGCAGACCGGCCACCAGCCTTACCGCCACGGACCTGATCGATGACCGGAGGGCCTGGCGAGCCCGTCATGATCACGGTCGACCGCCGCGGTGTGTCCCGGACATTCCGCATCGTCACCAATCCGGGTCCGGAGGCCAGTCGGCTATCGGCGTTTACCTGGCAGGCTACTTCGCATTCCCCTTCACCGTGCGATCGAACGGGAGTTCGTGCTCAGGCAACGGCTGCGATCTGATGTTCGCCCTGGCCCTGATGGACAAGCTCACCCCGCTGAACCTGACCAGCGGCGCGTTCGTGGCCGGTGCCGGGACCCTCGACGACACAGGAGACGTCGGGCCTGCTTCTGGGATTTACGTCCTGCTGGCCGACCTGCGTGGCCAGGGCGCCACCGTGTTCCTGACCCCGGCGGCCAATTGCGCCCAGGCGCTCCGAAGCCGCGCCGCCGGGCTGCGGCTGGTCAAGGTCAGGACGCTGGGCGGCGCGGTCCGCGCACTGGGAGGCGCTGCGGGCCGGACGTCCGGCCCCGTCTTGCGCTGTCTAAGGGCATCCACACCTGGTCCCATTCACCCCGAATCGACCCGAAAGGGCGACCGCGCCATGATAAGCCACGATAATGGGTGCCATGAGACCTCGGTGGCGGACTGTTAGCCGCTCTGGCCGTCGTGGCCGTGATCGTGGCGGCGGCGGCGTTGGTGGTCTGGCGGATCACGGTAGCCGAGCCCCCGTAGACGCGGCCACCGTGTACGGGGGGCGACGCAGCCGCCGTAGCGATCGCGGTCACGCTGCTGCTCTCCCTGGGCACCTGGTGGCAGAAGGGCCGGGCGCTGGCCGGTGAGGGGCAGGGACACACGCCCAGCTGGCATTGGCGCTGCCCGGCTGGCCCAGGTCACCGCGGGCTGGTGGCAGGAGGAGGCGGTGCGCCGCCGGATCGTCACCCCCGCACCAGTTACCGTGCGGTGGCATTGGGCGACTTCCGAGGGGCCGCGCCCCGGCGCGAAGTGACCATGCCTCCGGTGCCGGGCACGGGGCCGCCACCGCTCCCGGGCGGCAGCGGCCCGGGGAAGGTGCTCGATTCCGGCCGGAACCCGGCTGTATCACGAGGTTTACGCTCATCTCCCGCACGGGCGGCTGGTCCTGCTCGGCGGCCCGGGCGCGGGCAAGACCGGGGCTATGATCCTGCTCCTGCTCGCTGTGCTGGAGCACCGCACTGAACCGGCCGGCGAGCATCAGGCCAAGACGCCCGTGCCGGTCTGGCTGACCCTCTGCGGCCGGGACCCGCTTACCGAGAGCCTGCACGAGTGGGCCGCCGTCACCATGAACCGCGATCAGCCCTTTCTTCGTGCACCGGACGATGGTGCCGACGCCGCCGGGGACCTGCTGTGCACCGGCCGCGTCACGCTTTTCCTCGACGGGCTGGACGAGTTGCCCGAAGACCTGCAGTCCGCCGCCCTCCGCCGGGTTGACGAGGCCCGGGGCCTTCGCATCGTGCTGAGCAGCCGTCCTGCCGAATTCCGGCATGCCGTGCAGGAGGGCCGGGGTGACAACGCTGCGGTGCTCGAGCTGCGCCCGGTGCGGCCAGCCGCTGGCCGCTGCCTACCTGCTGCACGGCCAGGCCGGGCCGTCCCGTTCGCAGTGGGAGGAGGTCGGCGCCTACCTGCGCGGCCATCCGGACACCGTCATCGCTCAGGCCCGGACAACCCGCGACTCTCTCCCTGGCCGGGGATGCCTATGCCAGCCTGGAGCCGACGGTCCTAACCCGAATCCGGCCGCTTCCCGACCGTCGCCGCAGTCCGCGAGCATCTCATCGACCAGCTCCTGGTCTCCGCCTACCCTGAGGAACGCCTGCGGGCGCGTGCCGTCAGGAGACTGGCCGGGACCGCCCGCCACATGGGCTCCAGCCGGGACCTGCGCTGGTGGACATCCCCGCCTGGGTCCCAGGCTGGCAGGTCCACGTCGCCCGGGCGGTGGGATTCGGACTCGCGGGCGCGCTCGGCTTTGGTCTTGCCTTCGGGCTGACCAGCACGGGCATCGGCTTCGCCCCGGCCGCGCTCGTCGGCGCGCCGTGGGGCGGCATCACCTGCGGGGCTAGCCTTCGGGCTGGCCCTTCGGCCCATCGGCAAGCTCACCGGCGAACCGCACACCCTCGCCCTTCGGTCCACGCGGCCCGCCGAAGTCCGGCCCGGTCCTCGGCTTCGGGCTCGGCGGCATGCTCGGGTTCGGCCTAGTGGGCTGGATCAGCGTCTGGCTCAGCAATCCCGGGTCCTGGAGTCGGCCTCATCGTCCGAGAACTCGCCCCCGGGGTGGCCGGGGGCTCCTGTTCGGCCTGGCTATCGGAATGCTCACCTTGTGGGCACCCCGATCGCCCGGTCACCGTCAGCGACCCCGGCTGCCACCTACGGGTCGGATCGCCGCACCACTCTGAACCTCGCCCTCGTCATCGGCCTGGCCATCGGGCTCACTGCCGGGCTGACCACCACCAGCCCCGTCGCGGGAGCCTGCCTGGGCCCGGCCGCGGCGCTTATCGCATGGCTCGCCTTCGGCCAGGTTCCCCTCGTCAAGCTGACCGAACTCCTCCTCGCATGCCGCGGCCATGGCAGATGGCACTTCCTGCCACTTCTGGAAGACGCCTGCAACCGCCAGATCCTCCGCAAGGCGGGAACCGTCTACCAGTTCCGCCACGCCACCCTCACAAGATCGCCTCTCCACAATGTCCGCGTAGCCAGAAATCAGGAGACCCGCGCCAGCCATGAGACCGCATCGCTAGCACTCGGGTGCTTTAATTTGGCCCAACTCAGGTTTCTCGCCCGAGACTTAGCGACGCCGAGATCATCGACCAGGACCTGTCGGTGGCCGAGATGACCGGCAAGCCGACACGGCTGGCCACCTGCGACACTCGGTTGCTATACAAGCAGCCGCAGTGCGTCTGCAGGCGATCCTCATGCCCCGTGCCGACGAGACCTGACACCTGGCTCAGCAGGATCCCTGAACCTCGATGCGAACGCGGTCCTAACTGTCGCCGGGTGTGGCTGACTGCGGCTAGGTGCCAGTTCAAATGCAGATATCGAACGCTCCAACAGGATCAATGTAGCCCGAAGGAGGCCGCCATTGGCTTCCAACATGGCTCCCGCTTTCGTGCGGCGACCACACTCGGTTGCTTGGACGCCAGGATACCTCGCAGCGTCCGGCTAGGCCGGGCCCGGCTCGCGCCTGTATCGCCGAAATCCAGTCATTGCACGGCTGGCCGAGATTGAGCGGAAGCTAGGCGCGTACTCAGCCACCTCGCTAGCGACTGGTCACGACCCCCAGGCGTCCGAATGAGCAGAACCCGGGCGCGGCAGGCCGTGACGTCCCTATGGCCGGCGGCATCTGCGCGACGGCTATGGCACACTGGGTCCTGCGGGCGGCCTTTGATGTGACAAGACCGAATACTGCCCGTATGTATTACTACTGGCTCGGCGGCAAAGACAACTTCGGGGTTGATCGCGAGGCGGCCGAGGCGGTCAGAGCCAGCCGTCCCGATGTCGCCGACCTGGCCCTTGAGAATAAGAAGTTCCTGACGCGCGCCGTCGGCTACGTGGCAGGCCAGGGAGTCAGGCAGTTCGTCGATGTGGGCTCCGGGCTGCCTACTTCCCCCGCTGCGCGCGCCAGGTGCCAGCCCGTTCTGGCTGGCCACCCACGAGGCCGCGCGGGCCGTCGAGCCGGACGCGATGGTGGCCTACGTCGACTGTGACCCCGTGGCCGTGCGGCATTCACAGGCGCTGCTTGTCGATGGCGGCAAACGGGTCGTGGCCACCCATGGGGACTTGTCTGATCCTGGCGCCGTGCTCGCCGATGAGGAGATTCTCGGCGCGGGGCTTGAACTGGCTGAGCCAGCGTGCGTGGTCCTGGGATGCGTGCTGCATTTCGTTCCGCCCGACACCGCGAGGCGGACGGTCGCGGCGTTCACCGGCGCCATGGTGCCTGGCTCATACTTGATCATCTCTGTCGGCTTCGACGGCAGTCCGGCGCCCGACGGCGATTTCGCCGACACCTACAACGCCCAAGCGGGCCCGGCGATCTACCGACAGTCGCGCGAGGGGATCAACGCGCTGTTCAGCGGGTTGGAAGTCATACCTCCCGGCGTCGTTGACGCGGCGGCGTGGCGCCCTGAGCAGCCGGATGCCGCGCGGCCGGAGCGCGTCGCGACGATCTTGGCCGGTGTTGGGCGCACGCCCTGAGGCGTTCCAGGGACCGGGGGCAGGCGCTGCTGGTCTAAGTCCCTGACCCTCGTGCTCGCCGCGGCAGCAGCGGGAATAGCGCCCACGCTGGAAGATCTTCGCGCCGACTTCCGCAGCGCGATGCAGGCGGACGTGGACGAGTTGTTCGCTGTGCGAATGCGCGAGCGCTATCCGCCGTTCGTTACGCCTGCTCCGCAAGCCCCGGCGACGCAACCGCACCAGTGATTGCCTGCACGCCATGCACGTCGGTTTCGTTTACGGCAGTCGCGCTGGGTCGGGTTCCCGCAGGTCAGACCAGTTCGAAAGTGTGAGGTATCCCAGCTAAGGTCTGGCGGAATCCGGGGCGGTTGGCGTTTGGTTTGGCTCGAGTTCCGGAACCTCCCCACCAAGAGGCTCACGTGACTATTCGCCTGCGCCGTCGAGACCCCATAGCAGGTCGGCGACCTCGCCCGAGCCCTGGCCGACATCGCCAGTGGGAGCAGGCGCTATTCGCAGCACGAGGCACCACCCGCCGCGCCCGGCGCGCCGTGGCCGCCCGGATCCGCACCGCCTGATCACTAGGTTCACGATGCTCGCCGCCGCCGCGAAGCGCCGCTTGTTCGAGGGGCGGGCCTGAGCGGGGTAACCAAGGGTGAAAGTGACGTGGGTGACGCCGCTGGGGGAGCCCACCGACTCGATGGCGCAGCGCTCCTCCAGGCCCTCCAGGCCGTCCCAGAGGGACTCGCCGCGGCTGAGGAGGATCGGCACGAGC